>JBKJNB010000102.1:0-10431 GCA_046595995.1 Candidatus Kapaibacteriota bacterium | reverse complement strand
GACGATAGAATAGCGAAGCCCAGGATTGTTTAACGCGCCATTACTGAGGTCGCCTGCTGTAAACACATAGTATTTCGCAGAGTCGCGGGGCTTCGGCACAATGAGCGCACTCTGCGTGCTCGACCAGCCCCCTGTTAGCCCCATACCATTTGGCATTGGCGACAGATTTCGATCGAAGATTGTCTTTCCGTCCGTTGTAAACAGGAAACCACCTGTGACGGGGTCGCAAACAGTGGCAGTACCTTCCTGGGTTGACAAGGGGCCGAGGATAGGGGTCGAAGTCCCCGAAGCAAACGTCAATCCCGCACCTTCACCAAAGTACCAGACCTCATTTTCCCTCTGCGCGAAGCAGCACAGGGGAAGCAGTAGGACCACCACGAAGAGGAGGCGACGCATGATTCTGCACCAACAATTCAAGTGTGCAGAAGTTACGTCGGGATCGACTTGCGTAGCCGTAATTTTGTTAATGATTGAACTTCAGCTGAAGCCCCGCGAAGAGGCACGGATAAAGGCGGGACATCTCTGGGTGTATCGCGATGAACTGGTGAATGTACCAGAGGCAGCTGGGGGCACGCTTGTACGCGTGGTTACACATGATGGCACATCGCTCGGCACAGGCTTCTACAACCCCATCTCAAAGATTGCGGTGCGTATGCTCGGCGGCGAAGTGGAGGAGGCCGACGACGCCTTCTTTACACGACGCTTTCAGCAAGCGCAAACGTTACGTGAACGCGTGCTGCCTGGCGAGAGTGCGTACAGAGTGATGTTCGGGGAGGCCGACCTGATGAGTGGACTTATTGTAGATCGTTACGATAATGTGTTTGTGCTGCAGATGCTGGCAGCAGGCATGGACATTCGAATCGATGCAATCGTCGCGGCAATTCGAGCTGTGTTCCCAGACGTCGAGGGCATCTTGGAGAAGAACACCATGCAAACGCGCTCGAAAGAAGGTATTGCAATGCGTGAAGGCATTGTCTGGGGGCACGTTCCGGAAACGGTTGACATTGTTGAAAACGGAATTAAGCTCCGCATAGACCTCCACGGCGGTCAAAAAACCGGATACTTCCTCGATCAGAAGATAAACCGGCGCAGTGTTGGAGCGTTATCACAAGGGAAGCGTGTACTTGACTGCTTCTGCAATGTTGGCGGTTTTGCGCTTAATGCTGCGAAGGGTGGCGCCACAGTTGCAATTGGCGTAGACAGCTCGACTCCGGCAGTCGAGGCTGCCCGTCGAAATGCGGAACTCAACGGCTTTACGAATGCAAGTTTCGAGAAGGCAAACGTGTTCGACGACCTGCGAGCACGTATCGAGCGCGAGGAACGGTGGGATGTTATAGTGCTCGACCCGCCATCGTTTGCCAAGGCAAGAAGTGCAATCAAGGGCGCACTGGCGGGATACGCCGAACTAAATCGTACTGCAATGAAGCTCCTTAGCACGAATGGCATCCTCGTTACAGCCAGTTGCACCCAGCTTGTGCCCGAGTCCACCCTTATGGACATCATGTACCGCGAGGCTGCACGATTGCGGAAACGCCTTCGTCTTCTGCACCGAGGTGAACAGGCTCCGGACCACCCCGTTCTCCTGGCGATGCCCGAAACGCAGTATCTCAAGTTTCTTGTGTTCGATGTGATTGACGCCTAGTCTCTATGTCTGGCCTTTAGGCCTAGCTAGAGCGCCATAAACGATCCATCACTTGAATGACAGCGTCGCCGTTAGTATAATTGTGGTGTCGGAGTGCGGCTTCATTTTATGGGAGTCCACCATGCTTGAGTTTGAATACGACGACGAAGCCGATGAACCGAATCGCCAGGAATTGGACGAGACTCTCCGACGTTTTCGCGAATCCCATACAAGTGGTGATTGGCAGAATGGCATGCCCTCTGCCGACTCACTAGAAACGATCGTCCACTACTGCTTAGAAACGCAGAAGTTCGAGGACGCACTCACCTTCGCGCGCATGTGGAAGGAACAGGTGCCGTACTCGGCAGATGCGTGGCACAAATACGGCATTGCTTTGGGTTCACTCGGTCGTTGGCCCGATGCGCTCGCTGCGTATGAGAGCGCGCATACACTCGACCCGGTCGACGTTGAACTAAGCGTTAACAAAGGCATTGCGCACGAACAACTCGGGCAGCTTTCCGAAGCAACCGAGCTTATCGAACATGCCTTACGCATCGAACCCGATAACTCAGATGCATTGTTTACCAAAGCAATGATTCTCGAAAAACGCGAGCAGTATGACGAGGCACTACGCCTCTTCCAATACCTGTCACGTCAGGAGCAGTTTCAGCGCGACGCATTGTTTGAAGTGGCCTTCTGCTACGAAAGCAGCGAGCGCCTCGACGAAGCTATTGAGACGTATGACAAGCTTCTCGATCTAGACCCGTTCGAAGCAAACGCGTGGTTCAATCGCGGCGTGATTATGGGTCGCAAAGGGTCTCATCGTCAGGCAGTTGAATGTTACGAACTCGCCATTGCCGTTAAATCCGACTTTGTTAACGCTTTTTACAATCTAGGAAATGCGCATGCTGCAACTGGCCGACTCGATCCCTCGATCGAAGCATATCGCGAGGCACATCGCCTAGATTCGGCAGACGTTCAGATTGCACACAACCTTGCCACGTCGCTCGAAGAACGTTGTGCATTCGACGAAGCAATTGAAATGTTTACGAAGGCGTTACTACTCGACGTAAACCATGTGCCATCGCTGTACGGACGTGGCACGTGCCACGATGCCTCTGAGCGTTATGCTAAGGCCATCGAGGATTATGACGCAGCACTTGCACTCGAACCGGAATACGCAGACCTCTGGTACGCTAAGGCCGACGCCTTCTACAACATGGGCGATCTCGAGCAAGCGCTTACGTGTTACCGAAAAACGTTGGCATTAGCACCGTCCGACGAGGAATGCTGGTTCGATTTCGGATCGACGCTACTTGAAGCTGGTGAAGTCGTTGAAGCAATGAAGGCATTTGCCGAAGTGTTGCGTCTCGACCCCACATCGGCAGACGGACTCTACTTCACAGCGAAAACCCTTTGCGCCGCAGGCCAGCCCCTTGCAGCAGTGCCATTTCTTACAAAGGCGTTTGAAATGGATGCGAGCAAGCGTGATGATTTTGACAATGAATTTCCGGCTGTCGCCGGTCCGTTGGGTATGGAATACCTACGGAATGTATTAGAACACAATGGAGAATCTTAATGGCTTACGACCCGATGTATGTTAATCCGATGCGCGAAGAACTCACCAGTCTCGGCATCAAAGAATTGAAAACCGCTGCCGATGTCGATGCAGCAATTAAGGAATCTGGTACGACGATGGTCGTCGTGAATTCGGTATGCGGTTGTGCCGCAGGCGGAGCACGTCCAGGCGTTGCATTAGCCCTAAAACACGGCTCACTACCCGATCATCTCGTTACGGTATTTGCCGGACAAGACACGGAAGCCACAGAGCGCGTACGTTCATACTTCACGGGCATGCCACCGAGCTCGCCATCAATTGCGCTTTTGCGCGACGGTGAACTCGTAGCATTCATGCCTCGCCATCATATCGAAGGCCGCACGCCTGAAATGATTGCAACGGCGCTCACTGCATCATTCGACCAACTCTGCGTGAACGCATCGGCGTAAGCGCTGGAAAGCAAAGCTGTGGCGTCGTCACGCGACAGCTTTGCGTGTTCTGTGCCTCGCAACAACAATGTTCGATCTTCAACGGGGCCTTGCGCCCCGTTTTTTGTGGGCGTCCTGTTATGTGTGGGCGTCCTGTTATTTGTGGACTCCCCGTTTTTCGTTTGTGCTTCGAGCGCCATAATCGCAGACCACTGATCGAGGGCAGCATCCGCTTCGTCGATGTTTGGCATAATGTCCCGCGTCATTGCTCGGAACGCCTTGCCATGGTCCATGTGCACTAGGTGGCATAACTCATGCACGATTACGGCTCGAATGCAATGGTCGGGTGTCATCGCAAGTCGGTCATTCAGCGTAACGAGACCCCCACCCGTGCAGCTCCCCCAACGACGATGCATGCTCCTGAGCTTCAGTCCGGCGTAACGGAGTCCGTGAACGCCCATGCTCGGAAGGACGTCGGCGATGATCGTCGGGAAATAGGTCTGGGCCATATTTCTATAGCACTTACGCAATTGTTGCCGGGAATCATTCTCTCCCGGAATAAATGGGGTCGCGGTTTTCAGCTCGCCCCTCAAATAATACTCCCCAGCCCTCGGCACCGGCAACGCCGTGCGCGCCTCGGCTGCCCGCTCGATACGGCTGACGATCCAGGGAATGCGGTCCAGGAGGAAGGATTCGATCGATGCGATGGACATTCGCATCGGACTTCGGACGATGATTGCACCGGATACGCGGACTTCGACCGAAATTGTACGTCTCCGCGATCGATAAAGGCAATAACGAATGTTGTCAATCGGTGATGGTCGGTCCACGTAACTATTTGATCCGTCAGTTGTTAGTAGATATCCATGAAGAGCCGCACGAGCGAATATAGCGACAGTGAACTGTATGCTTTGATGAGCACAGAGCGGTCCGAAGAAGCGTTCAGTGAGCTGTATGCGCGTCTCTCGGCAAACGTGTTTGCCTACTGCTTGCGTGTGTTGGGAAGCCGAGACCAGGCTTACGACATCTTCCAGGAGACGTTTTTGCGCTTTTACCAAAGTGCTGAACGTCACCCAAGCCTCGGTAACGTACGCGCCTACGCGCTGACGATTTGCCGAAACCTGTGCTTGAATGAGAAGAAGCGGGCGCAGTCGGCCGCTGTGGAGTTTGATGAGTTGCTCTACAACCCTGGCGTAACGCGCGAAGCTGAGCGCACGGAGATGATGCAGCTAATTACGATGGCACTCGAGCTCTTGCCCCACGACATGCGCGAGGCATTTGTGCTACGAGAGTACGATGGCCTTCCTTATCAAGAAATATCAGACATGTTGAATATCAAGTTAGAGACTGTCAAAGTGCGCGTTTTTCGCGCCCGCCAGAAGATCAAAGAAATTCTGGAGCCATATCTCAACGAAATGTCGAAGGATTAATCATGCAACAACACAACACGTGGATTCACAACCTGCTCGACGGCGAGCTCAACGCGCACGACGAACCGTCATTGTTCGGCGAGCTGTCTGTAAACGCTGATTTGAGAACTGAATTCAAACAACAACTCGCCATCCGCTCAGCCGTGCAGCATGATCGCATGGCTCTTGTGCCACCTGCGCATCTAACGAACACCGTATTCTCTGGGCTCGGCTTTGCAGCACCCATGGCAGGGGCTGCCGCTGGCGCGGCAGGGGGCGGCTTCTTACTTCCGTGGCTGATGAAACTCGGACTACCAATTCTTGCAGCCGCAGCAGCAGTCGGTGTAACGATGGCTGTGAGCAACGCGCCTACGAATCAGAATGCTACGAACGACGCCATACCAAGTGCACAGAACGCAGTAACAACACAGAACGCATCAGCAAGCTATGCCGAAGGAATGCTTGCCACGTTACGCGCTGAAAACAGCCGCCTGCGCGGTGCCCTTGTGAGCACGCAGGAACGCCTGGCTGAAGAGCAGACGCAGCCCCGTCAGGTGCCCCCTACGCCCCCAGCAGACCCAGTGGTGACGCCACCTGTTGCTTCGAATGCTGACTTGTATCAGCGTCCGCAGTCGATGGCTATTGGTTCGGTCGATTTGACGAACACGATGACGTTTGATAACTCACGCGACCTGCAGTCAATCGAAACGCAGATAATGCCAGCTACGATGGTGTACACCCCGTTTCCTTCGATTTTGGTGCAGGTACGAGGTTTTGCGTCTTCTTCGCTTAATGATGTAAACGTTGTTAATAAAGGTCTGTGGTATCAGGACATCGCACTGGCCGGACTCCGCGAGCTGTCTCCGAATCACGCGATTGGACTTGAATTCGGATGGGAGTCATTCGCGCAGTCGTTTGAAGGCACGAGTAACGGACAAATTATTCGCTACGAACAACGGCCTACCACGTTCTGGGCCGGCGGCCTATATCGCTACACATTCGATCACATAGGTTCTTCCGCATTCTCTCCGTTCATTCAGGCATTTGGTGGCGGCACGCAGTACGGTCCGTTGGGACGTGGCACCGTCGGCATGCAATACTCGCCGTCTGGACCTCTATCGTTCGTCGTGGGTGTAGAAGGCACTATGCTTGGTTACAAATTTCAAGACACATGGTTTACATCAAGCAAGGTCGGCCTGACCTACGGAATGGCAGTACGATTATGACACGCAACACAACGCCGGTAATAACAACACGCAACGCAACGCCGGTAACAACAAGACGCAACACAATGCCGGTAATAACAATGTTTATGAAAACACTCCTCATACCCTCGCTGCTCGCACTAACGCTTTGGTCGTGTGCGTCGCCGCTCGATACGGACACGCCACGTAAGGTGACGCCGATTACCCCAGCGATAAAGGTTACGCCCGTTAGCATTAGTCCGGAGTTCAACACGGCAACAGGCACGTTCAGGTTCAAAGGGAATCCATCGATACTCGTTGACACAACGGTGTCTCCGATGGCGTTCTGGATGGACTTTAGCATGGACATCGTTCCGGACACCGCAGCATCTGCTCCAAAGCCTGTGCTTGTGGAATTCAGGATTAAGGTTGACTCGTTCCCGAGTAACGGTCTTATACAACCGCTAATCGGTTCGAGCGCCGTGATGTTTCTAGACATCCGGGACAGCATCGAAATATTCCGCGCTGACGGTGTCATTAATTATGCAACCCTTCTCGTTTCTGAGCACATGCGTGTTCCGGGCGAAAAGCGCAAAGTCACGATCTATGTCTACATGATTGCTAGTAAGAGTGGCATTGATCTAGGTGTGCGGCAGGACCCCGTGTTAGGCACAATCGAACTGGAGATCTGATGCCCGGTTGACTCGCCACTGTAGCATTGTCACAGTGAGTGAATTCATGTGTACTCCCGGAGTATGCCTGAGATCAGTCGGTTTTTCGGCATAATCATTGTTCTGGCTAACTCAGTGCTCAGCGTTTGCAAGAGCTTTCAGGACGCCCTGCAACGACATGAGTGGAGTCGTCGAAAAGTGCTCGAAGAGCACGAGCCCCTTGCTCATAACGAGTATCGCGTGAAGATCTGTTGTCGATCCGTCACGCTCCTGAATAGAAGCGCCAAGCGCACGCGCGCAGTTGTTGTTGGTGTCGCTGCAAATAGCAATTGCATTAGTATCGATGTGATACTGCAGTGTAACCTCTGCGCATTTCGCCGGAGGATTGTTCGAGAACGCAATGACTTTCGCGTTCAGCTTTCGCAGCGCATCGACGTGTTCGTTAATCGCAACGATTTGCTGCATGCAATGGCTGCATAGGCTTCCGAGAAAGCGCACGAGTACGATGGGGCGTTCCATTGATAGTTGAACGACATCGATTGTGCGTCCATCCGACATAACAATTGCTGGAAGGGGCTGAAGTCCTCTAGGGGTCTTTAGAGCATCGTCGCCTGCCCAACACGGTAGTGTCGAGAGCAGAGCGGCAACGAGCACAGCTACCGACAGAAGTTTACGGCGGGGCCTCATCGCACAAGCACAAGCATGTCAGTTTCGCGATAGGCGCCGCCACCGTCTACGCGAATGAAGTATGTGCCTGCACCTAGCGCCGATACATCGAGTGATGCGATGCGCGTTACTGAAGCATCGATGCTATGCGTCGCGACATGCGTGCCTACGATGTCATGTAGGGTGATGACAACGGTGCGTCCGTCGAGGAATTCTGGAATGCGCACCGACACACGATCGATGCGTCCGACAATAGGGTTCGGGAATGCCAACGGCGACCTGGCTGCAGCATCGTCGACACCACTAAGCTTCGGTAGTATCTCGATAATGTTCATCATACCCCAATCTTCGTGGTTGAGGTAGTGACAGTGCAGCACCGTTTTCCCGTAGTGCTCGCCGAAGCGGTGTCGAATTTTGTACGTGCTAAGTGTGTCAAGTAACAAGACGTCTTGCCACCTCGGAGGATCGAGCTTTACCCCATTCTTTTCCAGAACTTGAAACTCGTTTACATGGATGTGAAATGGATGGAAATCATCACTCTGATTATCAATGATCCATTCTTCTGCATCACCCGCTTTTACCGAGATGTTTACCACATCGTGATCAAATGGTGTGTTGTTGATCTTGAACATACGCGTCATGGCCGTCGAGTCTGTCGCAATCTGGCTGAAGTCACCAAGCGAGAACGTAACGGTACGATTCCCTGTGATTTCCGAATCATGAACCGGACCCCGTGCAATAGCAACGGGCAGTCTCGAGGGCATGGTCATCGGTGGAATGATTGGGTCGCCTGCAACGACAATGGAGATGAGTTCGCGTGTTTCTTGCAGCTCCATTTGCGAGCTGCGCACCAACATTTGCAGGATGTAGCGTCCTGCATCCGATGGCGCTTGTACCAGGACGTCTGAACGTCCGCCCGTTGTAACAAGTACCCGCGAAGTGAGCGCTGGGCGATCAAAGTATAGTCCATCAACAGCTATTTCAGGGCGCTGAACCTCCGTCGTGTCCGTGCCGTCAATCTTCAGCCAGCGCAAATCCATGTTCATGTTGAACGTGGCATTGATAAACCGCCACCGCTGAATCTCGCCCGGTCTGAACGTGACCTTGGCATTCTTCATGCCATTGACATAGGCCTTCGACACAATGGCATTATAATATGGTCGAAACGCCGTTGCAGATGTGAGCCGACGAGGGTAGGGCAGCGTGTTCGTTGCGGTATCATAGGAAAACACAGAGAACACGAAGATGCGATCTTCAATTGCAAGCAATGCCGGATCGGTCTCGAGTGGATCGTCTACGTCTTCGACAACAATCGATCCTGCAAGACCGCTAACTACCTGCCCGTACGTTGACGTGTGATGGTGCGGATGATACCAGTACGATCCTGTTGCATGGTCGTTTGGCAGCTGAATGTGGAATTGGAAGTCTTCGCCCGGAAGGATAGACTGCAACACGTTATCACCACTATCGCTTGGTGATACGTTTAGGCCGTGTACATGAAGATTTGTTGTGTTTAACCGTTGCGGGTAGTTCCCTTGGTCTGCACTATCCTGATCGGGATTCGCAGGCAACTGATTACGCAGAAATACACGCAGTAGTTCGCCGCGCTTGAGGCGCCAGGTCGGACCCGGACACTTTCCGTTGTATAGACGCGAAGTAATAGTGCGGCCGCCGATATCGATTGGCGAGATGGCCATCACAAGCGTGTCATTTAGAACACCACCAATAGAGTGAACCTCGTCCGGTTCGATGAGCTCGTCTTGTGCATGCACGTACGTGCACATAGCAATCACGAGAAGAACGATAATCATTGTAGTGCGAACCATTATGAATGCCTCAAGGGAGTGTCAGACTAAACCGCCGAGTGTGAGCGGCAAACATACCCTATCTTGTCTTGTCGCCTTCACCCCCTTCTGCCCCTTTCCATCTATCGAGAGAGCGAATTCTATGTTGCGTCAGCAATCGCAGTACTTTATCGTCGCGGCCATCGCGTCGATACTCATCGGAACCGGGTGCTCGGTAACCGAGCCAAGTGTAAACCCCATCGTGCGCGTTCGCAAGAACGTGACTGCGCTATCCGCACAAGAGCGCACCGAGTTCGTCGACGCCCTAAAGAAATTGAAGGCCACGACGTCGCCGTTTGACGACTCGATGAATTACTACGACCAGTTTGTGTACTGGCATTTGCAAGCGTTTTACTGCACCCCGGGTGCTGGGCACGCAGAGATGTACCCGGCGCACATGACGTCTACTTTTCTACCGTGGCATCGCGTGTACTTGAACATGTTCGAAAAGGCACTGAAAGACGTAACGGGAAATGACATTGCCATCCCGTACTGGGATTGGACCGAGCCCACGAGTGTAACAAGTGTGTTTGCTGACGATTTTATGGGCGGGAATGGTGACCCAGCGCAGGGGTATGCTGTGATGACTGGACCGTTTCGCAAGGACTCGTTTCAGATCCGCATCTTCGACACGGGCGACATCGACTCGATTTTTGTAGACGTCGATACCGATCCGAATCCGGTGCCCTATCTCGTTCGGGCCTTTGGAATCTTTAAGGACAGTACAATTGTGCTGCCTTCCGCGGCCGAAATCGACCAAACGCTTGCCATTGCCACGTATGACTCTGCGCCTTGGGATAGCTCTGTAGACTCTGCAATTAGCTTCCGTAATTCTCTCGAAGGCTGGCGCGGCACGGCTGGTGAGCAGTGCGAGGACGGTATGATGGACGTTATCGCCACTCCCTTGCGGCGCAGCCAGCAGCATAACGTTGTCCACCTCTGGGTAGGGGGCTTGCCAAGGGTCGGCGGAGCGATTATTGGGGGCAACATGGTTCAGAATTCATCGCCCAATGACCCCGTATTCTGTCTCCATCACGCGAACCTCGACCG
>JBKJNB010000035.1:0-10898 GCA_046595995.1 Candidatus Kapaibacteriota bacterium | reverse complement strand
AATTAACTCCCTAGCCGGACGTATCCCGGCACAGGGTGACGTAGTGGATATTCCGAACTACCGCTGCACGATTCTCGAGAGCACACCACGTCGCGTAGAGCGAGTGCAGTTACGCGTACACAACACAGACGAGTAACTACTTTGTGCTGAAGTTAGGCGAAACTCCCATCTCATTCCACATAAAGGAATACTTATCGGCCACGCCGTCTAACATAACGGATGTGTTTACAGCACCATGACCGGAGCGCGTTTCGACACGCATGAGCATCGGACGCGTTCCTCCGCTCGATATATACGCGTGCTGTAGTGCGGCGGAAAACTTGAATGAATGAGCAGGCACCACCCTGTCATCATGATCTGCCGTCATTACCATCGTGCTCGGATACTCGATTCCTTCTCGCACATTATGTACGGGCGAATACGCGAGTAGTGCCTTGAACTCACTTTCATCCGCTGCAGTGCCATAATCCGCAGCCCAGTTCCAGCCGATCGTAAACATGTGATAGCGCAGCATATCCATTACGCCGACTTCGGGCACTGCAACGCGGAATAGATCCGGACGCTGCGTCATTGCAGCACCCACAAGCAGTCCGCCATTCGATCGACCATTGATTGCAAGCTTTGCTTTCGAGGTAACACGCTCGTTGATGAGCCATTCTGCGCAAGCGATGAAGTCATCGAACACATTTTGCTTCTTCTGTTTGATACCCGCTTCGTGCCAAGACTCACCATATTCACCGCCACCACGGAGGTTCGCTACGGCATATACGCCGCCGCGTTCGAGCCACGCAATGCGTAACGGATTGAAGGAGGGCGATTCGCTGACGTTGAACCCGCCGTAACCATAGAGAATGGTGGGTGCAGTCCCGTCGTACTGCAATCCCTTTCGGTGCATTACAAACATGGGCACACGCGTACCATCCTTGCTCGGTACGAAGACCTGGCGTGCCTCGTAGTCTTCGGGATTGAACCGCGCTTCTACTTTTCGCCAAATGTTCGACGTACCAGCGTTGACGTTGTATGTGTAAATGGTTGTAGGGTGTGTGTACGACGTGAATGTGTAGTACAGCATCGTGTCTGTGCGCCGGCCCCAGAAGCCTCCTACCGACCCCGGGCCCGGTAGTTCGATCTGCCGCACGTGTTGCAGCGTGTTCCGCGGGTCGTCGGTGATGCGATATACGTCGACCTCGTCCTTAACGTCAACCGACTTCGTGATGTGCAGATAATTGCCAACTACAGAAGCGCCCTGAATTACGTGTTTCGATTCTGGTAGTATCGTCTCGAAGCGTGGGATGCCATACAAGTTTATCATCCGCACGATACGTCCATTCGGCGCATTCAGATTTGTCAGTGCGTAGATAGTATCATTCCGCACATCAATCATGTCGAACGACGCAGTCGTAGACATGAATACTTCTTTCCACGGGTCGAGGGGTTTGTCGGCCGCGCGGAACCAGATGCGTGAGCCCCTGTCTGACCCTTTACTTGCAGCACGAAACATCAAGTCCGAGTTATCAGGCACCCATACAAAGTTGAATTGTTCAGGCTCGCCAGGCTCTTCGTATATAAGTTTATCGGATGACTGCGGTGTACCAACGGTGTGATAGTACACCATGTGACCATTGTTCACCGATGACAGCTCGGACTGCTTTCCTGCTGGTGCTGCGTAACGTCCGTAGAAGAAGCCATCCTTCCACCACGATGTACCCGAGACCTTAACCCAGTTGATTGTATCGGCGTATACCTTCTTTGTTGCGAGGTCCATTATGAGTACCTGCTGCCAGTCTGACCCTGCGTTCGAACGTGCAAACGACATCCAACGTCCTGTTTGCTCTACATCCCAATTCGATAAACGCACCGTACCATCTGTCGACCACGTTGCTGGGTCGAGCAACACCTCTGGTGCTGCAGATCCACGCTGGCGGTATAACACCGCATGATTCTGATTGCCAACCTGACGCATGAAGTACGTCGTGCCAGCGACTGTTCGCGGAGACCAGACTTTTTCGTAATCGTTGAGTTCGGCCAGGCGATTGCGCACCGACAGTCGGAATGGAATGTTTGACAGATACTGCTGCGCTGTGGCTGCTTGCGCAGCTACCCAAGCTTCCACCTCTGGCGCACGATCGTCTTCGAGCCAACGGTAGGGGTCTGCAACAGTAGTCCCATGCAGGGTCTCGACAACGCTCCCCCGCATCGTCGTTGGATACACCGGTTGCGCGCGCAGAAGAAGACCTGTTGGATCGGTCTGCGCTTGCGCGCAAGGGGCTGCAGCAAATACGTAAAGGAAGAACAAGCTGACGATTGAAGCCGTCGAATCGATTCGCATTCGGATGACCTATGAGTGCACAAACAAGGGTGCGCAACATAGGGATTTGTGCTTTACTGCGGCCAACTCTTGGCGCACTACTCATCGATCCTCACGAGAGTGAAGCACGCGAGTTATCACAACTGATCCGTCGTTTGTGATACGGTACCGAATGAGGATTGCACTAACGCCAAATTTGACCGGCAACTGCCGTTGATCTCCCTCAGGCAACAGTGGCGCCAAGCGGGGGTAGCGACTTAGGAGAGCTACACCATCCCATATCACCACCGTCGCCCTTCGCGCCGCATCATCGGAGTACACTGCAATGGCGTCGGTCAATCGTTCGACGTCGGCTATCGCTTGGTGGAGCCAGACGATTGTGGAGTTTTCGCCGCTATCCCCATCGATCTTTTTCTTAGCCATTCCATTACCTCTTCGTGCGGAATCGATTCACCAGTTTTAAGATACTCCTGCCAGCGTGCTGTGTCTTCGGCTTGTTCACGCAAATCGGCTTCGGCTTCATCGAGGTAGGCAACGAGTGCCGTTCGAATAACCCATTGTTCGGTGCGATCCATACCTTCTGCTACTTTCTGCAGACGTTGTTGAATGTCGGCATCTATGCGTATGCCTCTGACGGTAGACATGTGTTATGTACTCCGGATAATGTGACAGCTAGCGGCTAAGGTGTCAGTGAACAACCAAGGTGAGAGCCAACGTTCAGCCACAACGTACCACTTTGTGCAACAACGACCAACAAATTTCTCGTCCCTCGATCGATCCTTCTGGCCAAAGAAAAAGGGACCCCTTTCGGAGCCCCTTTGTTAATGTCATGTCTGTTCTGTTTTCGAGTTGACCGTCGGTTCATCTGAGCTGATTATCCGTTCGAGCCCTGATCGCCACCACCCTCGTTACGTGGACGGTCGCCGTCGTCGCGTGGACGGTCGTCACGTGGACGATCATCGCGTGGACGGTCGTCGCGTGGACGATCATCACGTGGACGGTCGTCATGTGGACGGTCGTCACGTGGACGGTCGTCGCGGCGTGGACCCCGATCGTCGCGTCCGCCGCCACGGTCGTCGCGGCGTGGACCACGGTCGTCGCGTCCGCCGCCATCACGACGTGGGCCGCCGCGATCGTAGCCGCCACCGCTTGGTGGACGTGAGCGTGGTGGCTCTTCTGTCCAACCTTCTGGCGGAGGCATGGTTGCGCGGCGCGATAGACGAACCTTGCCGTCTGGTTGCACTTCGATGACCTTTACGTCGAGGACTTCGCCGACTTTAAGTACGTCGCTTACATTCTCAACTCGTTTATAATCGAGTTGTGAGACGTGCAAGAGACCTTGCTTCTTCGGAAGGAACTCTACGAATGCGCCGAGACCTTCGCGGATTTCCTTAACAGTTCCTTGGTAGACCATGCCGAGCTCGACAGGACGTGTAAGCGCTTTGATGCGGTCTACTGCGGCTTGTGCGTTCTCTGAATTGACTGCTGCAATCGTGACCTTACCGTCGTCATCGATGTTGATTTCAGCACCGGTTTCTTTGACGATGCTGCGAATGGTTTCGCCGCCCGGACCGATTACGAGACCAATCATTTCGACAGGTACGTAGATGGTTGTAAGCTTTGGAGCAAACGGAGATATCTCTTCGTTTGGCTTGCTCATCGCTTCGTTCATAATGCCAAGGATGTGCATACGACCTGTGTGTGCCTGCGCGAGCGCCTTACGCATGATGTCTACGCTAAGCCCTTCGACCTTGATGTCCATCTGGCAAGCAGTGATACCTTCTGCGGTACCAGTGACTTTGAAATCCATGTCACCCAAGAAGTCTTCATCGCCCAGGATGTCACTAAGCACAGCTACACGTCCATCTTCGAGGATGAGACCCATTGCAATACCAGCAACGGCCTTCTTCATCGGAACGCCTGCTTGGAAGAGTGCAAGCGAGCCTGCACAAACTGTTGCCATCGACGATGAGCCGTTCGACTCGAGGATGTCCGATACAACGCGAATGGTGTAAGGGAAATCATCATCGTTTGGTATGAAGTTTTCGAGCGAGCGTTCCGCAAGATCACCGTGACCGATTTCGCGTCGGCTTGTAAAGCCGAAACGTCCGGCTTCACCCGTAGAGAACGGCGGGAAGTTGTAGTGCAGCATGTAACGAATCTCATACGTCGGCATGAGTCCGTCAATTAGCTGCTGATCGCGCTTCGTACCAAGCGTTACTGTCGTAAGCGATTGTGTTTCGCCGCGTGTGAAGAGTGCTGAACCGTGCGCGCGTGGCAATACGTTCGTCTCAACCGCGATGTTGCGAATCTCGTCTGTCTTACGTCCGTCGAGGCGTCGGCCTTCGGTAAGAATCATCTCGCGCATTTCACGCGCTTCGATCTTCTTTACCAGACCGTCAACTATTTTATCGAACTTCATTGCAGCAAACAGCTCATTCGATGCAATGAGTGGTGCAATAGCTTCCATTGCAACAACACGAATGTGCTTTCGGAACGCACTACGCGCTTCTTTTGCAGATTCCTTGCGGATCTGCTCTTGGATAAGCGGAGTGACCGCAGTATCGATCGTTGACTTTATCTCTGCCGGAATCTCGGCCTTCACGATTTCGCGCTTTGGCTTGCCGCACAACGCAGCAAGTTCGAGCTGAAGTCCGTTCAAAACCTTTATACCTTCGTGGCCAAACTCCATTGCTACGACGAAATCTTCTTCTGAGATTTCTTTCGAAGCCCCTTCAACCATTACGATTGATGTATCGGAGCCAGCGACAAGCATGTCGATGTCTGACTCTTTGATTTCTGAAAGTGTGGGGTTGATAATCAGCGTGCCATTAACGCGCCCAACACGAACGACAGTAATCGGACCGTTGAACGGAATGTTGCTAATCGTTAGCGCAGCCGATGCGCCGAGCGTTGCTAACACGTCCGATTCGTTTTCGCGATCGTACGAGTACACCGTTGCAATTATCTGAGTCTCGTGACGCCAGTCTTTTGGCATAAGGGGCCGAATGGGGCGATCGATGAGGCGCGACGCAAGGACTTCCTTGGTTGTCGGACGTGCCTCGCGGCGGAAGAAGCCACCAGGAATCTTACCGGCCGAAGCAGCCTTCTCGCGATAATCGCATGTGAGCGGAAGGAAGTCTAAGTCCTTCGGTTCTGTATTGGCAACTACGGTTACCAATACCATTGTGTCGCCGTACCGTACCATGACGGCGGCGTCGGCAAGTTTTGCGAAGCGTCCTGTTTCCAGTGACAGTTCCTTGCCGTTGAGCATTCTTTTTACTGTATGCATCCTACGTCCATTTGTGAATGAGCACTTGTTGTGGGGTAGGAGAACGAATATCGATTGGGCATCCCGACCGATATCCGTCCACCCCCCCCTGCGTGATTTTGTCGACTGTCTACAAGAATGATCAGCGGCGCCACTAGGGCGCCGCTGATCAACGATTATTTACGTAGGCCTAATGCTGCCACGATACTGCGGTAGCGCTGAATGTTGTTCTTGGACAAGTAGGACAACAAGGTTTTACGCCTGCTGACCAACATGATTAGTCCGCGACGGCTGTGATGATCCTTCTTGTTCTGCTCGCAGTGGGCAGACAATAGGGAGATGTGTTCGGTCAGCAATGCCACTTGCACTTCGGGTTTGCCTGTATTCTCAGCGCTACCACCATGTTGTGCAATGATCTCTGCTTTCCTGCTCTTTGAGACCATGATTTCTCCGATGAATGAATTAGTGTGTTACAGTTAGTTCGTATGCGTGTTGTTTGTCGTTTTCGATTTGTTCTGTGAGTGCTTCAGCACTTTCGAATTTCTTTTCATTGCGTATAAACGCATGAAAATGAATCGTAATCGTGCGGTCGTACAAGTCTTCGTCTAGATCGAGAAAATGGACTTCGATTGTTGTCTCAGTATCCGTTGTGAAGGTTGGTCTGCGTCCGATGTTTGCAAGCCCCTTCACGATCCTTCCTTCAAACTCGTACGACACGACGTATACGCCATTGCCTGGCACGAGTTTGTTTGCATTAACCGGTTCGATGTTCGCTGTTGGAAACCCAATCGTACGGCCACGTCCGTCACCCTGCACTACAGTGCCCGAAAGATTGTACGGTCTACCAAGCATGGCATTTGCTGACTCGATATTCCCTGAAACCAAAGCCGCCCGAATTTTTGAGCTACTAACAACCTCTCCTTCGCACTGTAATGGCTCGAGTGTCTTTACCTCGAATTCCAATTCTATGCTCAGTCGTTGCAACAACTCTTCGTTCCCGCCACGATCTCTACCGAACATGTGATCGTGACCTACGAAGAACTGTTGTACGCCAACCTTTCTTGCAACATCGCGGACGAATTCCTCGGCCGGTGTTGTTGCAAACTCGCGTGTGAATGTGATGATAACCGTTACGTCAACTCCCATTGCCTCTAGCATCTCACACCGTTCGTCGATGCTCGTTAGAAGCCGAACCGGCTCACGACCTTCACGCTGCAAAACGATCTGCGGATGCGGGTGAAATGTTACTACGACCACACGTCCACCACTTTTGTCGGCAAGCTCACGCATCTGCTTGAGAATGCCTTGATGACCGCAATGCACGCCATCGTATGTGCCGACTGTTAGCACCGTGTTCCTATCGAAAACGATTTCATCGCTTTGATAATTAACAACTGTCATGCGCTCACCATCAATGCATCGCGTACTTCGTCTACCGTCACAGCATCGACAACGTTCATTATTCCAATCGCCGTTCGGCGGAGTGTCCACACATAACCGCCAACACCAAGTACTGCGCCGAGGTCACGTGCTATCGAACGGATGTATGTGCCCTTCGTACACGAAATCGTCATGTGCACGTACGGCCATTCGTATTTAAAGTCTGTGATGGCATGCACGGTAACCGTGCGTCTGCGCTCCTCGAATGCAATGCCCTCGCGGGCTAGGTCGTACTGCCGACGTCCCTGGTGGCGAATAGCGGCAAACGCTGGCGGCGTTTGTTCAATCGTACCAACGAACTGTTGCAGTGCCTCTTGAATGCGAGCCTCTGAAGGCTCTTCAATGTGTGTGTCGGCATCCGCGTCGGCATCAGTGGCGCCGGAGGCCTCAACCTTCGACTCTTCGCTTCCTCTATCGTCGGTAGGCGTCGTAGCTCCAAGTTTAACAACGACTTCGTATGTCTTGTCGGCATCCTGGATTAAGCTGATTTGTTTGGTCGCCGGACCAAAACATAACACGAGCAATCCGGTGGCGAGAGGGTCTAGTGTCCCGGCATGGCCGACACGTCGAACCTTAGTCATGCGACGAAGTTTTGCAACGACGTCGAATGAAGTCCATGTTTCTTCTTTGTCAATGAGCGCTACAGCACCCGTAGTCCGAGCTGATTCTGTCCACGCGGGCAGTGTGTCGGCAATGGGGCGCTGCAAAAGGGGCATTTCAGACAACACCCGGGGCCCCATCCTCTTTGGCTGGCTCGTCTGGTGTACGAACACTGTCGAGCAGTGCATTAATTCGCAGCGCATGATCTAATGAATCGTCGATAAAGAATTTCAACTGAGGTACGTACCGCAGTCGAACCGACTTTGCAATGTGATGTCGTAAACGGCCCGCTTCTTCATCCTCGATGTACTGCAGTACATCACCGGGTGTCGCTTTGCCGCCGAACACGCTCAGATAAACGCGTGCTATCTGAAGGTCGGGTGATAGCCGTACTTCGGTAACCGTAATGAAACCGGCTTGGGTTTCTCCGGCAATGCGTTGTAAGGGACCGGCGAGTGCCTTCTGGATTTCGCCGGCCACACGTTCGGTGCGGATTGACACGGCTTATGATGCAAGCTTACGTTTGATTTCAACTGTCTTATAGGCTTCGACAATGTCACCAACTGCGATTTCGTTAAAGCCGTTAATTCCGATACCACACTCGTATCCGGTATCCACTTCGCGTACATCATCCTTGATGCGCTTAAGCGAATTCAGAGTGCCCTTGTAAATCTCGAAGCCATCGCGCAGAACACGTACGCGATCGTTACGTGTGATTTTGCCTGACAACACGTAGCAACCTGCAATCACGCCGAGGCGACTGATCTTGAATGTTGCACGTACCTCGACAACTGCGGTAATCTCTTCCTTGATATCAGGCGTAAGCATGCCTTCGAGTGCAAGCTGAACTTCATTGATACAGTCATAGATAATCGAGTACAGACGTACATCAACCTCTTCGACTTCAGCAACCTTGCGTGCTTGCGTTGGAATGGTAACCTGAAAGCCGACAACAATTGCATCCGATGCGGAGGCAAGCATGATGTCGCTTTCGGTAATCGTACCCACTGCCTTGTACAGAATGCGAACCTTGACTTCTTGTGTCGAGAGCTTCTGCAAGGAATCGGAGAGTGCTTCGACTGAACCGCTAACATCACCCTTAACAACAAGACGCAATTCCTTCACACCACCCTGTTGAATCTGTGCAGAGATATCGTCGAGCGTAAGGTGGCGCATGCCGCGGAATTGTTGTTCGCGACGGAGTTGCTGACGACGTGTTGCCACATCGCGCGCTTCTGCATCCGTTTCCATTTCAAGAAGAATGTCTCCGGCATTCGGCAATCCGTCGAACCCTGTAACCTGTGCTGGCTCTGCCGGACCAGCAGATTCGATACGCACGCCGCGCTCATCAAACATGGCGCGAACACGACCGGCGTGCTGACCCACCACAAAGATGTCGCCTACGTTCAGCGTTCCCTTTTGAACGATAACCGTAACCACGTTACCACGACCCTTATCGACGTGCGCTTCGATAACCGTACCACGCGCAGCGCGATCTGGATTGGCCTTCAAGTTCAGAATGTCTGCTTCGAGAAGAATCTTCTCTAGAAGTGTTTCGATGTTTAGACCAGTTTTCGCAGAAATCTCTGCAGCCTGGTTCTTACCACCCCACTCTTCGACAAGCACGCCGTGATCGGCAAGCTGTTGTCGAATGCGATCGGGGTTTGCGTCTGCACGGTCGATCTTGTTAATAGCAACAACGATTGGAACGTTCGCAGCCTGAGCGTGCGAGATTGCTTCAATCGTCTGAGGCATTACGGAATCATCGGCAGCAACAACAAGCACAACGATGTCCGTTACCTGCGCGCCGCGAGCACGCATAGCGGTAAACGCTTCGTGACCCGGCGTATCGAGGAACGTAATGGAACGTCCGTCCGGACGTTTCACACTGTACGCACCAATGTGCTGCGTAATGCCACCAGCTTCGCCCGAGACTACGTTAGCGTTGCGGATGTAATCGAGAAGCGATGTCTTGCCGTGATCGACGTGGCCCATGATCGTAACAATCGGTGGGCGCGGCATTAGCGTTTCTTCGTCGTCTTCAATATCCTCTACGTCTTGTGAGCTCTGATCATCGACAAAGTCGACTTCGAAATCGTAGTCACTCGCGATAAGTGTAATCGTGTCTTTGTCGAGGCGCTGATTAATCGACACCATTAACCCAAGAGCCATACACTTCATGATGATGTCGGCCGCTGTAACGCGCATCATGTTTGCAAGATCGGCTGTCGTAACAAATTCTGACAAGCGAAGAACGCTCGACTCGCGTGCGAGGTCCTCTTGACGTTGTGCTTCTTTTTCTTCGCGAACCATGCGCCGCATCTTCTTCGACTTGTTGCGGCTACCCGCTGCTACTTCAAGTCCGGATAGTGTTGCCCGTATTGCGCGGTCGACATCTGTAGAAGAAACCTGCTCGCGCATGCCCTTCGTGTTCTTGCGTTTCTTTTTGTCGGCGAGGGCCTTGGCTGCTGCGGATGCGGGCTTCTTGTTCGGACCCATTCCTCCACCGCTGCTACCAGGTCCAGCGCCGGTAGACGGACTGCCCGTCGGACGAGGTCCGCGTGCTGCCATCGCGTCACCAATCGTTCCTTTGTTTGCACCATCGCGTGGTCGTTCGCCTGGGCGCGGGCCTCTGTCGTCGCGCGTCGGACGTGCGCGTGGCTCAACCTTCGGCGCGAGATCGATTTTACCAAGAACTGTGAGCCCCTTAAGCTGATGTCCACCTGGACCTTGTTGCAGCTGGACTTCTATTACGTTTTTGCGTGGACGTTTCTTCTTCTCCTCGGCATGCGCGTCCATTGCAGCAGCGACCTCTTTCGAAGGCTCTGCAAGTGGTGGAGGGGGCTGAGGGGGCGCCTTCGGCTGAGGGGGCTTTTGTTGCCCACCATCACGCATTGTCGTCTGCGCGCTTGCCTTAAGTTCTTTCTCATTCCAGCCGCCAGGCGGCTGTTTGCCTTTGGCTTTTGCCGCCTTCAGGTCAATCTTTGCTCCAACAGCGGGTCCGGCATCAGCCTTTGCCTTCTGTTCCGCGGCAGGTGTCGTAACGCTGGCCTGTGTTGGCTCGCTTACTGGCTCTGTAGCTGCGCTTACAACAGGGGCTGCTTCAGTTGGTGTAGCCTCAATTTCTGTAGGCACACTCTCAGCAATCATGGCCTGTTCTGCTACTGGCTCCGCTACCGGCAACGCAACCGGCGCAGCAGGTGCAACTGGTGCAGCAGGTGCAGCAGGTGCAGCAGGTGCAGCAGGTGCAGCAGGTGGTGTCGGGTCGCCATGTTCAAG
>JBKJNB010000011.1:0-42887 GCA_046595995.1 Candidatus Kapaibacteriota bacterium | reverse complement strand
CTAGCGTATGTGACGTTTCTTCACAACAGCCCAGACGTTGGTCTTAAGATCATCGATCTGTACATTGTCAACGAATGTGGTAACACCCTGTTGCGTAATGTACAGATCGATGATCTTAAGACCAACGTCTGGGCTGTTGTGAAGAAACGTCACATACGCTAGTTGAGCGTTTGCAGCAGTGATGCTGAACAATATGACGACGATGAGTTGGAATGATCGAACGAGGGACATGAATGACTCCGATGTGTAACCGAACGACTGGATCGCTAGCAAAAAGTTTCAGTGAGCATACACAACGCGATTGGCATCGGTTAAATGTACAAGCGATGGGTGGCTAGGCAATACACGGACTGTGCAGCCCTGCTTTCCACTCTCCTCGCACGCATACTCGCCTTGATACACCCATTTACTGCCATCATTCGAGACGGGATGCAGTGTCGTTGTATGTGCGGGTGATATCTCGCTCTTCGCATCGACACGTCCGTACACAGCTTGAACAACAACCTCATCAGGAGAGAGTGCGCCTAATTGTACGTGAGCGGAGACGTGCATGATCTTGCCTACGTGTGCCCCGGTCGCCCCATGGACGGCAACGTTGTGGACGCTAACGTCGTTCCAGACCGATGCGATACGGTTGTGAAAAGTAACGGTAGCACGCGCACGTTCCGAGCCTTGCTCAGTCATCGAGCGATTTGCTTCGAGTGCCGGCATGTACGAGGTCGTTGTGTACTCACGCACCATACGTAGCGCGCTAAACTGTGGCGCAAGTGTTCGAATACTGCGTTTCATCATCTGAACCCACCGCTCTGGCACACGTGACTTGCCCATTTCGTAATACATAGGCACGATGGCGTGTTCGAGCAAATCATAGAGTGTTTCGCTGTCAGCTGCGTCCTGTTCTTCAGGCTCCAGCATTTCTCCGCGTCCGATTGCAAAGCCATTGTGACCGTCATATCCCTCGGCCCACCAACCGTCGAGAATCGAACAATGCAAGCCACCATTCAGCACAGCCTTCATACCACTGGTGCCCGAGGCTTCGTACGGACGCCGCGGTGTATTGAGCCAGACGTCGCAGCCCCTTACCATGAGTCGTGCTATCGACATTTCGTAGTCCTCTAGGAATACAATGCGATGGTCGAGCTCGTGCTTGCGAATCTTCTGAATCACCGATGCAATGAGTTCTTTGCCTTCGGTATCGCGAGGGTGTGCCTTGCCCGCCAGGACGATTTGCACCGGACGCTCTGCATTGCTGATGATCCGTGAGAACCGGTCCATGTCTCGCATGAGTAGGTCAGCACGCTTGTACGACGCGAACCGTCTTGCAAAGCCTAACGTGAGCACATCCGGATCGAGGTGTTCGTTAATGCTGTTGATTTGCTCTTGTGTTAACGACACATCATGTTTATGCAGGATGTGTTCTCGCGCACCGAGCACGAGGCGTTCCCTGCGGCGCTGGTGTACACGCCACAACTCCATGCTCGGGATTGAATCGACATTTGCCCAAGCTTCTGGTTCGTGTGGTTCTGTCCGCCATTGAAGTCCGAGGTACCTGTCATAGATCTCGGCCACTTCTGGTGCAACCCA
The DNA here is from genome assembly GCA_046595995.1 of Candidatus Kapaibacteriota bacterium. Classification (GTDB taxonomy): domain Bacteria; phylum Bacteroidota; class Ignavibacteria; order Kapaibacteriales; family Kapaibacteriaceae; genus JAWXBR01. Next base: position 41,303 of record JBKJNB010000011.1, on the reverse strand, counting down.
CGTGGGCGTATGTACACCGTTCGTTACCGCACCGATGGGTACTTCATTTAATCCGACGTGTGGCCATACACTCTTCCACATGGTGCGTGCAACATGACCATGAAGTTCGCTTACGCCATTGCGGTACGCAGCACCTTTAAGACCGAGAACAGTCATGGAAAACTGCGTCGATGCCACTTCAAGATTCGGCGAACCCAACGTAAGAAACTGCTCCCACGTTATACCGAGCGTCGCGACATAGGCGGGGAAGTAACGATGTAACAGGTCGATGTCGAAGACTTCATTGCCAGCAGGCACGGGCGTGTGGGTTGTAAACACACTCGATGCTCGTGTAATCTGCCATGCCTCTTCGAATGTTAGGCTTTCGCGTTCACACAATTGCTTTGTGCGCTCGAGCATACTGAACGCTGCATGACCTTCGTTAATGTGGCACACAGCAGGGTCAATTCCCAACGCGTGCAGTGCACGCATGCCACCAATGCCCAACATCATCTCCTGCATCACACGAGTGTCGGTCGTTCCGCCATACAGGCGGTCTGTGATATCTCGAAATCCGGGCAAAACATTCTGCTGAACATTTGTATCAAGGAGATAGAGCGGCACACGTCCGACATTCAGCCGCCATATCTGAGCGTAACACGTGCCCTGCGGCATCTCTACGCTAATCATAACCGGAGCGCCGTCGGCATGCGAAACAGCAGTCACAGGCATCGAGAAGAAGTCCTGTTCGATGTACTCCTCGTTTTGCCACCCGCTCTGTGTGAGGTACTGACGGAAGTATCCTTCCTGGTACAATAGGCCAACGCCAACAAGCGGTAGACCGAGGTCACTCGAGCTTTTCAAGTGGTCGCCAGCAAGTACGCCGAGCCCACCCGAATAAGACGGAAAACTCTCGTGAAGTCCGAACTCGGCGCAGAAGTAAGCGATGTATTGCGACGGACGCGGATCGACCGAGGCATACCAGCCGTGCTCTTCCATGTACTTTCGGAACGTCGCGTGTACTGCGTTGACTGCCCCTACGAATTCGGCGCGTTCTGCAAGCTGCTGCAGGCGCTGGTGTGACAGTCTCGAAAGCAGCGCTACTGGGTTGTGATGCACCTCTTCCCATAGTGCTGTGTCGATACGGCGGAATAAATCCACTGCATCGGCGTTCCAGCACCACCAGAAATTATAGGCAAGCTCCTTAAGGGGGCTCAGGGCTGGGGGCATCGTTGGTGAGACGACAAACGTAGTGACGGGTCTCATGACTGTGGTGGCTGCATGGTGTACATTGCAATGATGAAGACTACGAAGTTAATCTTTCTTGTCCTGCTGTTTGTGTGGGGATTAGGGTGCCGGCCCGGACTTCCGACTCACGAGCTGCGTCCGGCAGCCGGTGGAAAGCACCTTGGCGGCACGTTTCGATTGAATATGCTCAGAGGTTCGCCGAACGGACTCGACCCCGTGCGCATAAGCAGCAAACTGGCCGATGACATTGCGCTGAACATCTTCGATCGCCTTATCACATTCGATTCGACGCTCGGTGTGGTCGGCGAACTCGCCAGAACGTGGGATGTTAGCAGTGATGGGCGTGTGTACACGTTTCATCTGCGCACCGATGTAATCTTTCACGATAACGTGTGTTTCCCGAATGGGCTTGGCCGCAAGATGACTGCAACAGATGTTGCGTATTCGTTTGGGCGCGCATGCGATCCGCGCACAAACAGTGTTTCGTTTTGGGCGTTTCAAGATCGCGTTGTTGGTGCTGTTCGCTACTTCGATGCTTGTAAAGCTGGCGAGCGCACGCAAAACGCGTGGCCAGAAGGCATGTCTGTGCTCGACGATTCAACGATCGCAATTCGTCTCGAAGCCCCTTTTGCCCCTTTCCTTCTCACCCTTGCAAATGGGTTTGGATGTGTGGTGCCGCGAGAGGCGGTGGAGCACTACGGTGCTGACTTCAATCGCCATCCCGTCGGTACCGGTCCGTTCCGCTTTGACCGTTGGGAAGAGGACCGATGGATGATTCTTGTGCGGAACCCCCGATACTGGCAACATGATGCACACGGAAACCAATTACCACTTCTCGATTCGGTTCACATTGCGTTCATCAAGGACGACAACGTTCAGTTCCTGTCTTTTCGCCAGGGCGATCTCGATGAATGTTTTACGATACCAACAGAGATATTCCCATCTATCATCAACCGATCGTTAACCGATGGGTCGGTGCGCATGCACAAACAGTTTGCACAGTATCAGTTGCAGGCCACACCTGCATGGTGTACATGGTTCGTCGATTTTCTATGCACGAGAGCGCCGTTTAACGACGACCGCATCCGACGCGCATTTGCATTGAGCATCGACCGGCACCGCATTGTTCGATACGTATTGCAGAATGCACCATCGGCTCCTGCAGAAGGTGGGATTACACCACCCGTGTTGCCAGCGTATCAGACAAAGGGCATTAAAGGACTGAACTTTGACCCGACACGCGCTCGTGCCGAACTTGCCGCGTCGGGTCATGCCGATGGCAAGGGGCTAGAGGGGCTTGTGCTGACGATATACCCTGAACCTCGCCTTAAGCAATGCGCGGAAGCATTGCAGCGAATGTGGAAGGAGAATCTGAACGTTGACGTTCGCATAGAGATCGTTCAGTTCGCACAATTCCTGTCGATGGCTGAAGAAGGCAAGTTCTTATTATGGGGCACGCGGTGGTACGGAGACTATCCCGATGCAGAAACATTCTTAACCTTGTTTAATGGCGACCTGTTGCCTCGCGATTCGAACGCCGCGTCTTATCCGAATAGTACACGCATTAATGACTCGTTGGCTACATCGCTTATTCGCCAGGGCGTCAACGAACCGAACGAGACCGTGCGACATGGGTATTATGCTGAGGCCGAGGCGCGACTTGCTTTTCTTGCCCCATCTGCGCTTCTGTTTTATGAAATGCACTACCGTCTACTGCAGCCATACGTTCGCGGATACCCACTCGACCCGATGGCACGCATCGTGTTAAAACACACGTGGTATGCATGGTAACGTTTACACACACGTGGTATGCATGGTAACGAAGCGCCTCGATGCATTAACGCACCCTGCTGAGTCTGTACGCGAGGCGGCAGAGCTTCTTCGTTACGGATTTCTCGTGGCTATACCCACGGAAACTGTGTACGGACTTGCCGCGTGTATCAGCAATGACGCAGCGCTTGCGGCCATCTTCCGCGTGAAGCAACGTCCTGCCGACAACCCTTTGATTGTGCACGTTGCCCACCGTGAAGACGTGTACGCCATTGCTGAAGTCGATGCCATCTCTGCACGACTAATCGACTCGTTCTGGCCCGGCGCGTTCACGCTTGTTCTGCCGAGAAAGGGCGTTAGCGATCTTGTAACGGCAGGACTTGACACGGTTGCCGTTCGCATGCCTGCTCTTGCGATTACGAGGGCAATTATTGACGCAGTCGGGGAGCCCCTTGCTGCCCCCTCTGCAAATATCTCAGGGCGCCCGAGCGCTACGACGGCAGATCATGTGCTCGACGATTTTGGTGGGCGTATTGCCGCGGTTGTAGACGGGGGTTCGTGTGAGCAGGGCATCGAGTCGACAGTCGTGCGCGTGGAACTTGGCCGAGTAAGGGTATTACGTCCGGGAGTAATTAGCCGATCCCAAATCGAAGCAGTGGTCGGCAGCACACTCGCCGACTCGGAACAGGAGACGGGCATGTCGCCCGGAACGCGCCACAGACACTACGCTCCGCGCGCAACGGTAGTACTCTGTAGTACGGTTGCTATGCTTAAAGAGGAGGCCACGGGGGAGGCCATGGTGCTGTCGACGGAGCAGCCTGACATTGACCTGCCATGGCGTCCGTTGTCTGTTGCAACACTCTTCGCAGAACTACGGCGCGCCGATGATTTGCACCTGAACAAAATTCTTGTACATTGCACCGACGCCGTTCTGCTCGATGAAGCGCTAATGAACAGGCTCCGTAAAGCAGCGGAACCTTTCAGAGAAAGTGGTGTAGACCAATGATCGAGACGACGGTTCGAGTTACCAATCGCGCAGGAGTTCACACCAGGCCTGCTGCCATGCTTGTAAAGCTCGCAGCGAAGTTTAAGTGTGAGATTTATCTGGTTCGCGATGGATTCAACATCAATGCAAAGAGTATCATCGGCGTAATGACTTTGGCTGCTGAACAAGGCTGTGAATTGGGTCTGCAGACAGAAGGCGTTGATGAAGCCGCGGCAGCTGCGGCGATGCAAGAGCTCTTTGCATCGGGATTCGGAGAACCGTGATGTCGGGGGACAGCAACGGGTTCTTGACAGACTCTTCGGAGGCCGTATGGCTGATGGTGTCTTTCTATGGAGACCAGTAAAACTGATGCTGCGTTCTGCTGCACCACAGGGGCAACGTATAATAAAGGGCATTCCTGCGTCCGCAGGCATAGCCATAGGCCGAGCATTTGTGCTGAGCATCGACTCGCCTTCACTTAGTCATGAACGCATCGAGCACGCACGTATCCCGCAGGAAGTTGCACGGTTTAAAAGTGCACTTGAATCAGTCGCAGCCGAACTTGTTCACGCCATCGAACTCGCCCGCCACGAGTCTAACAACGTCAGCACCATCATCGAATCGTTCCTTCTCATCGTGGGCGACCCGATTATTTCCGGCAACATCGTACACCGCATAGAGACCGGCACTCCTGCAGAAACAGCAGTTGTGCAGGAGTTCGACCAACATCAAAACACTCTGTACAATGCGCGCGATTCGTTCCTTCGTGACCGAGCTCAGGATTTCGATCATGTGAAAGAGAGACTGATTGCGATTCTCCGCAATCGGACGCTGTCGCATGCAGCCGCTCGCAACAGCATTGTTGTCTCGGGTAGTATAACGCCGCAGGACATGTTGTTCTTTAAGCAAACTCGTGCGCTGGCCTTTGTTACCGAGGTCGGAGGAATTAACTCACATGCGTGCATTATGGCGCGTGATATGGGCATTCCAGCGGTAATTGGCATTCGAAACGCAACAAGTGATATCGTAAATAACATTACGATTATCGTAGACGGATATGCCGGTGTTGTAATCGTTGACCCGTCGGATGAAACGCTTCGGGAGTATACGGCAAAGCAAGAGCAGGCCGAAGAATACAGACGTAAGCTTGGATCGTTGATACACGAGCCTGCGGTTACCACAGACGGTGCGACGGTGTGCCTGTATGCGAATGTCGACAATCCGCAACAGGTTGATGCTGCCGTTATGATGGGCGCCGATGGTTTGGGTCTGGTTCGAACGGAGTACATGCTCGTTGAGCGCGGACGTTACCCTACGCACGAGGAGCAGACAGAATGGTATACAGACATCGCAGATCGTGCCTTCCCGAAGCCCGTTACGTTCCGTGCTTTTGACGTGGGTAGTGACAAGTTTCGCGAGGGCATACCCCACCACGAAGACAATCCGGCCTTGGGTCTGCGCGGCATACGCTTCTTACTATACCGTCCGGACATTTTTGAGCAACAGGTGTGTGCGATCCTGAAGGCAAGTGTCCACCGCAACGTTCGCTTCATGCTTCCTATGGTTAGTGTGGTTGAAGAATTCGAACAGGCCAAACAACTCATACAGCATTGCATGCAGAGGCTCGACACAGAAGGGTTTGAATACGATGCGAACATGCCCGTGGGTGTGATGATAGAAACACCGGCCGCCGCCCTGCTCGCCGATGCCTTCGCCCAGGTGGCAGATTTTCTAAGTATTGGCACCAATGATCTGGCTCAGTACACGCTTGCAACAGACCGAACGAACGAACTTGTCGCAGATATTTTCGACGCTTTGCACCCTTCAGTGCTGAAGCTTGTGCGTATGACCGTTGACGCCGCCCGCGCGTACGAAAAGCCGGTTAGTCTGTGTGGTGAGCTTGCCGGACATGCTGCAGCCACGGAGTTACTTGTCGGACTTGGTCTTACTGAACTCAGCGTTTCGACCTCCGTGCTTCTCGAGCTCAAGCAGCGCATACGTGGCGTTTCTCGTGAGGAATGTATGGAGCTCGTACGGAAGGTAGGCGCGTGCACAACGACACCGCAAGTATATTCTGTGCTTGCTCGCGGGCGGTAGTTCTGCGTAACATCGCTGACATGTCACTGCGCCTTTCCGTCTTAAGCACGATCTGTTTCCTGTTGTGCAGCGTTTGCTCACACGCTCGACCCGTCGACGATTCGCTCACGGGCTTCGTTGTTCGCAAAATCACGTACGACCAACGCGATGTCTTCGACCCCACAAAGCCCGGTTGGTTTTTTGCCGCACGATTGGCCAACGCTTTACATACAGTGACGCGCGAGTATATACTAGACGACGAGCTCCTGTTCGCCGAAGGTGACGAGGCCGATTCGATACTGCTTCTAGAAACCGAACGAAATCTTCGGCGAACTGGACTGTTTAGCGATGTGCGTGTAACGACAGAGCCCACCAGTGTGCCCGACGTAATGGACGTGCTTGTGTACACGCAAGACCGCTGGTCGCTTAGGCCCGCAATACTTTTGGGAACCGGTGGTGGCATAAGTAATCTTGGTGGCAAGCTTGAAGAGACGAATTTTCTAGGCTCAGCCACACGCATTCTTCTGCAGGGGCTTTATCGCACCGAGAACGACATCGGTTGGGAAGGAATGGCTGTAGTCGAACAGCGCAGACTGTTCCGCTCAGAGGTCGGACTTCTAGCTGCTCTTACTGCAAATCGCGTCCGAACAGAACAGCAACTTTCGTTCTACAAACCCTATCGCACAACGCATACGCCGTGGGCATTCGGCGTCGATTTGTTCAATGCTTTTGGAGAAGACTTTACGTACGTGCGTTCAGAAACGCCAGAGCTACTGCCATTTCATGAGCGAAGTGTGTACACTTGGATCTCCCAAGCCTACAGTGTGCGCGACCAGTTATTCATCAGCGCAAGTATTCGCGCAAACGACGTGTTTCGTTTCGTACCAGAATCAAGACAGGCGTTCGATAACACCGGACACATTCTTGTGTCGTTTGCATCCTTGCGGCAACGATTCAAGCGCAGCGCGTTTCTAAACGGTTATGAAACGGAAGATCTACAAGAAGGCGCATGGGGCTCAGCTACAATCGGTCGCGTCTTCTCTATGGGCAACGGCGGCGAAGCGATGTGGTACGTCCGCGGCGACGCAGAGCAGAGTGGACTCGTTACCGACGATGTTTATCTGTTCGGAAGTATTGGTGGCGCGTCAGGCTTTAACAGATCAGGCGGTAGGTACACGTTTCTCGATGCTTCTGGCATTGGCCACTGGCGCGCTTCAGAGCACATTGTGATTGCTTCACGATTTCGGGTTCAAACAGCCTGGAACTGGAATGCATACCGTCAGCTTGTTCTCGATTTTCAATCGGGTCTTCGTGGCTACGACGCCAACAAACTCGCAGGTGACAATCGTTTTGTTAGTAACGCAGAACTACGCTGGTTTCCGGGCTGGAAGGCATGGATATTTGGTCTGAGTGGGGTAGCATTCTACGACATTGGCACCGTTTGGCAACAGGGCACATCGCTGCAACGCACCCAGCTTCATCATGCCATTGGAGCGGGGATACGCATTCACAATCTTACCGCGTCCGGAGCCGATGCGATCTATCGTTTCGATATCGCTTACAATCTTGATGACAAGCGCATAGCAGGTATCATTTTCACGACAAACCAATTGTTTTCTGCCTTCGGTACACACAAGTATCGTCCGCCGGACATCCTTGGAAAGGAGATTGATCTGCAATGACGCCAGATATCGCCGCATTTATCGATCATACCTTACTAAAACCTGACTGCACAGAGGCACAGGTAAGCCGTCTCTGCGAAGAGGCTGCGCAATACAAGTTCGCAAGTGTGTGCATCCTTCCGTGGCACGTCGCACACGCTTATCGCGCACTTTCGGCGACGGATGTTTCTGTATGCACGGTGGTGGGGTTCCCGCTGGGCGCAACGCATACGACATCGAAACTTCATGAGACGATACTAGCACTCGACGACGGTGCACGTGAGATTGACATGGTGATAAATATCACCGCGCTTAAGAGTGGTAGGCACGATGAGGTGCTTTCAGACATGCTCACAATCTGCAACGTCGTACACGAGCGTGGCGCACTCATAAAGGTTATCATCGAAACATGCCTGCTCACCGAGGACGAAAAACTCCGCATGTGCTCGATGGTCACGCAGATCGGCGCCGATTTCATCAAGACGTCTACAGGATTTTCATCGTCGGGAGCCACCTTCGAAGACGTTGCACTTCTGCGCGGACACGTCGGCTCGAACGTTCGCGTGAAAGCCAGCGGCGGAATTCGCGACTATGAGACTGCGCTTGCGATGATTGCCGCTGGTGCAGAACGTCTCGGCACGAGTAGCGGCGTAACGATTGTGAACGAGAGTAGCGGGTAGGGGCACGCTAACGCGGATGTGTAAGGGGCGCGCTAACGCGCTGGGGGCTAGCCCACCAGTTCGAGGCCAGGTGTTCTGTCGATTGTGTACTGCATCTCCCAGTCGGTCTTAAATAACGCAACTGCTCGACCCTTTTCGTCGAACACGATAGGGGTGTTCGTTGCCGGCCTTACATCGTTGCCAAACCATCGTGTGCGCGTGTACGGAAGACGCTCCATTTTTATCTTCTCGTTGTACTCGCTCTCCATGCGCCATGCAAAGAGTTCGAGCTGCAGCTCGCCAACAACTGCAACGAGAGGTACAGGAGAACCCTCGGAGTCGGTAAAGACCTGAATAACACCTTCTTCTTTAAGCTGATCGATGCCCTTGCGGAACGACTTACTGAATGAACCCGATGCAGGATAGACCTTTGCAAACAATTCGGGGGCGAAGCGAGGAAAGGATGGAATAGTAACGTTAGTTTTCTCTGATAGCGTGTCACCGACTTGAAACAGGCCGGGATTCGTGAGTCCGATTACATCGCCAGGATACGCTTCGTCGATAATCGTACGCTCGCGACCAAAAATTTCAAAAGGATAATTGAGCTTGACGTCTTTGCCGGTGCGTGGATGATGCGCAGACATGCCCCGCACGAACTTTCCCGACACAATGCGTAGAAATGAAATTCGATCGCGGTGCGACTTGTTCATGTTCGCCTGCACTTTGTAAACAAAGCCAGTAAACTCAGGATCTTCGGGCAGGATAATACCGGTTGACATTTCGAATGGCTGCGGGGGCGGAGCAAGGGCAAGTAATTGCTGAAGGAAGTGCTCGATACCAAACGTGTTAATGGCAGAACCCCAGTATACGGGCGTACACCGTTCGTTTAGGAAGTCCTGCTGCTCGAACGAAGGGATGACGTGTTGAACAAACTCAAGATCTTCGAGGAGTTTGTCGTGTTGCCGTTCGCCCAATGCAGAACGCAATTCGGGACCGTTGATGTCACTTACGCGAACAGGCGACATGTATCGGTTGCCCACGGTTTTTTCGAATGAAAAGAACTCCTTCGAGTCTCTGTCATAGATGCCGCGGAATTCCTGTCCGTCTCCTATAGGCCACGTGCGAGGTATAGCCGTGATGCCAAGTACTTTCTCTACTTCGTCGAGGAGCTCGAGTGGATTCCGTGCTGGACGGTCCATCTTATTCATGAACGTGATAATTGGAATGCCGCGATCGCGGCAGACCTTAAACAATTTTATTGTTTGCTCCTGAACACCTCTACCAGCGTCGAGCAGCATGATTGCTGCGTCAACCGCCATAAGTGTGCGATACGTGTCTTCTGAGAAGTCCTGGTGACCAGGAGTATCCAAAATGTTCAGCAGACAGCCGTTGTATTCGACACGCATTGCGCTCGAACTAACAGAGATACCACGCTGTTGTTCGATCTCCATCCAGTCCGAAGTCGTGGAGTTGTGCTTACCGCCAGTGACTGCACCAGCCTGATGAATCGCTCCCGAATACAGTAGCAACTTCTCAGTCATCGTTGTTTTACCCGCGTCAGGGTGGCTAATGATAGCCAGCGTCCTGCGGCGCGCGATCTCGTCCTTAAGGTCTGCCATAGCCTACAAAACTACGGATGTATGGGTAGGGCAGGGACCTAAGGTTTCAATGGGTTGCCCAACGCTTCGTAGCGATTGAGTGTAACAGTAAGACCCACACTCGCTCGGAAGGAGGAAACGCTCCACGACGTTTCCTTCACGATGTTTGAGAACAGCGGTGCAAACTCGAATGCGGGCACGAGGTGAAACGTATTGGCGCTGTTCAATGCAAGGTGATAGCGGGCGCCGATGAACACTCCGAACTGCATCGCGTTTTTCTCTGGCAAGTCACCTTCAGAAGCATTGTTTACACCACTGCCATCGGAGTAGTCGTATGGCACACTGGGGTCAGCGAACGCTTCCTTCTCCGTGTATGTAGCGTTCATCAGAATGCCTACGCGAATGCCACCCATGAAGCCAAGTCCGCTGGCAAGTCGGTACTCTACGCCAGGCTCTAAAAACAGCATGCCCAAAGACGAAGTAAGCGTATGTCGCAGTGCTGTTTCGCGAGTGCCATTTGCGTCTCTAATTGTCGTGGGTTCGTCCGTTGTCATTGTTGCCGCGGCAGTCTGATAAATAAGGCGTGCGAGTATGTCGATGGTTTCACTTGCAACGAATGCGGCTTCAGCCCCCAGTGCAACGCCCCCTCCGGTAGTACTTGTGTAGCCTGGACAACAACTTGGGATAGTGGGGAGTTTCATTGCATCAGCACTATGTAGCCCGAGGTTGTAGCCGCCAGTGATTCCGAGACGAACCACAGCATTTGGAACGTTTGCATCGACCGGTGGAGCAGGCTTGGCTACAGGGTCGGGCGATGATAGCACGCGTTGAGCATGGATAGTGCCGCAGGTCAGAAGTACTGCTGCACACAAAGCGATGGAGCGATGTATGGTCATATTATCTCCTGATTAGCGGTTAATGAAAAAGATCTGGCGGAACACATGGCCTCTGGCATCGACAGAAAAGACGTACGTGCCTGCGGCGAGCGATGACACATCGAGGGTCACGTCCGACCGTCCACCAGGATCGGGCACAAGCTCGCCCGATGCAACACGAGTGCCAATGATGTTATGCATGGTGTAGTGCGCGATGTCTGTACCCAGCTCCGTAGCAGAAATCGTTACGTGCTGAACAACAGGCGCCGGCCTCAACGTAATGCTAAGCGGACTTCCCTTGGGTTTGAGAAGTCTCGGACCGCCCTCTTGACAGATGTCGATGAGCGTAACACGTCCGTTGCTTGTTGTAATCGGATCGACCGTTGCATCGGTCCACATAAACGATTCAAGCGTGAGGTCGGTTACGGAGTCGGTGCCAAGTACGGCACGGAAGTTCAACTGGTTGAGAACGCCAACGGTATCATTGCCACGCGTGCCCTGAATATCGATGGAGCATGGGGCGAATGTGCCTGTGAAGCAATCCGGCGTGGCGCCAGTGCCAACAAGAACACCCGGGTTGTAAGAGACGCGTGCGGTCCATGCGCGCGCATTGACTGCGTTAAGACCAGTAGACCTGACGATGCGCAGCGAGACGAGGAAGGTGTCACCAGTGCTTACACGGGCCGAATCGATAACAATGTGCGAAGAAGCTGGCGCAGCCGCACTACAAGTACCAACGAACGCCGTTGTTGCATCGGATACACATGGCGTAAGAGCGCTAACTCGAATACTGTCGAGCACATCGGTGCGACCGTTACAATTCAGTTCGTAATTCACCCTGATCGAACCTCCGGGAAGGATAGACGAGAGTATCGTCGGTATTGTAGACGTTACCGATACATCGGGAGTTAGAGCAGCCGCGACTGCGCTAATCGTATCCGTACCATTGTTTACAAACACTACTTGCCCAATTTCAGGTCCAGTTATGGCACCTAGATTCACAAGTGGCGTCGACGCAGTGAGACTCACATTTGTACGTTCGCCGACAAGCCGTATAACGCGGCGAATACTGCACGGCTCGACGACAAGTACCAGACTGTCTACGAATGCACCGTCTGCAACAGGCGACCACGTTATGTCAAAGCCCTGTGCAACGCCGGGCAACAAGAGCATTCCCGATACCAGTGTTGTCCGAATCGAGGGGCCATGCGTTACTGTCACGACATTCGCATTGCCTGCACCATCATACACGATTGTAAACGTACGTGTGGCGAAGTCAGGTCCGTTGCATCCAGATAGCTCGCCGAAATCAATCTGCGTTGGAACGGTAACTGTTGCTCCGGCTTTCGTACCTGAATACGTTAACGTGCGCACAATGCCGCATGGTTCTGCGAGCAGGCTACCTACACTCGAGAACGGACCCTGCGCTGCAGGGGTAATGCGAACAGCAACGACAACCGATGTGCCTACAGCAAGGGCTAGTGGTCCGGGTGGTGTGAATGCCACACCAGCGAGCGTCGGAAGAGTTACAGTCACAGGAACGTCACCACTGTTGGTGAGCGTTAGAACCGTGTCGACAGCATCCTGACAGCCTCCGAGTGTTCCGACATCAACGATTGAGGGCGCTGATACTATGGTTACAGCCGAGCGTGTCGCGTTGAGATTTACGTTTAGCGTATCACTGCATGAGCCCGCTGTGAACGGAAAACTGGCGACTGCAGAAAACGACGCCGACCCCGTTGGTGCGTAACGAATTATTACAACGAGTGTGTCGTTCGGCGCGATGACTGTAGATGTTGTCGGACTTATGATTGTGAATGGCTGTCCGTTCGGTGAAACTGTACCAACACTTACCGTCATGGGGTCGGGGCTGCCATTGCGAATCACCACCGTCGTATCGCGTTGCACCGGTTCACAGTCTGCGCTTGCACCAAAGCCGAGTGTGCTCGGTGACACTGCCGCCGTCAGACGCGCTTTTTCAACGCGATAGGGAACTGAGATACTCCACGAGCAGGGCGACCCGCTAAAGCGAAGCGTGCCTGTCGTAACACCGACCTGTGTCGGCGAAATGCGCACGCTTAGCGTGATCGATCCGTTCGCGGGAATAATTGGTGGTGGCGAAAGTGATGTGACGATGCTTGCAATGTCGCTCGCGAAAGCGTCAACGCGAAGCTCGTAAGGCATCGGATTCGTAATCACGACATCTGCGTCCTTCGTCGCTTCACACGCATCGAGCACACCAAAGTCAACAACAGCAGCGGGTACAGTTGGTTTTGGATCGACGATGGCAATTCGAACAGTGTCCTTGCTTACACATCCCATTGCGTCTGTAACCACAACCTCATAACGCGATGTGCTTGGTGGATTAACCTTCGGTGCTCGTGCCGTGTCGACGTCGATGTATTCGGGTCCGGACTCGACACGACTCCACTTAAACTTATACGGCGCCGTGCCGCCAGTCACCGATACGGAGAGTGTCACGACGGTGTCTTTGCAGCGTGATAGCTCTGGACCAGCATCAACAATCGGTTTTGTGTTCCTAGTAAGAAACACAGTGTCGCGATAACGGCATCCCTCGGCGGTTGTTGCTGTGAGAATGTAGCGACCAGAATCCGAGACAGTAATGTTTTTTGTTATTGCTCCGGTAGACCACAGGTAGGATGCAAATCCCGTTGGACCAACTATCTGACGAGTCTCTGTATCACAAAGAGCGGGAGAGCCGTTGATTACTGCTGCAGTTACTGAGTCTGTACAATTCGTAAACAACGTTAAGAATGGAATCAAATTCCTATGATACGTATGATTCAGTTTTGACGAATCCTGGTACGCACCTGCTGTTGTGTCCATGTGAAGAGTCTGTGCCAAATGGACGAGCAATACATTCGCATTAGCATCGCAAGCGATTGCGACCGCGTCTGTTGACCCAAGATCATCGTTGTCGGCCAGTAAGGGTGGCGTGTTGAAAGCCGGCAATGGGTTATCGGGTGGAGCGCCGTAGTACGATCCGTACAACACTGCCTGGCCGTCTGCACGAATTTGGCCCATGATTCCCTGCGCAGGGAGCCACATGCCAGTGTTGTACAACGTCGACTGAAAGGCATCGGCTGTTAAAGGGATATTATTTGAACCGACTGTTGACCCGCAGACCCAAACGCGATTTAACTGATCGACCGCAACGCTGTTTAAGACGTCAAAAGATCCACCGCCATATAGCGTGGACCATTGTATCGCACCATTTGCGGATGCAGCCTTATAGACGAAGCCGTCACTAACGCCCGCGCGAATACCGAGCAATGGGTTCCTCAACGGAAAATTCGTGCTGTATGTAACGCCAACAACAATAGCGGCACCATTTGCATCAATTGCAATGTCTCTGGCATCGTCCAGTGCATTGCCCCCGACATAACCGCCCCAGTCGTGGGTTACTACTCCGCCAGCGAAACTAAACTTCGCAACATAAGCGTCGAGGGCACCGCGGAATGTCGATCCATCCGTTACTTGTGTGCCCGCACCTTGTGTATTCGCCGCGATGTATACGCTGCCCTGATCATCCATTGCCACAGCAACGCCCTGATCACCGAGGTCGCCGCCGACAAATGTGAGCCACTCACCCAGCCATCGGTTCGGAATGGTTGCATGTCGTTTAAACTGGCAGACGAAGATGTCTTCGTTGTTAAAATTATTCTGGTCGTCATGCCGATACGGTGTGCCTATCCGTTCGCATACGCGCACACTTCTGCTCGTTCCGATAACAGCGAGACGGTCGTTGCGGAAGGTGATATCAACGGCTTGATCTTCGGCGCGGCCATAGAGAAACCAGTGGTCGACCCACGCGCCCGTCGGGGACAAACCAAGAACGAATCCGTTCGAGATGCCAAGCGAATCCGGGTCACCAAATGGGGCACTCCCAACTCCGAGTGATGGCGGTAGCGTGCCTAATTCACTTTCAGTCGTGCCGCATGTGTAGATGTTGCCAGTCTGGTCTGTGCATATACCCTGTATACGGTCCTTACCAGATCCGCCGAAATACGTGCACCACAAAAACCGACCTGCATCATCGAACTTTGCAACGAAGCCGTCCCTGTTTGCTTTGTATCGCTTTTGCAAAACCCCGGCAACTTCAGGAAGGTTCGTGGCACCGGTCTGACCCGACAACAACACGTTCCCGAACGGATCGATTGCTCCGTTCAAATAGCTTACGTCAGAATTAAATCCGAAATACGTAGCCCAAATGCGGCGGGGGTCAATCACTAGGATCTGTGTGTGGTCGTATGCGCCGATTGCAAAACGAACGCTGCGCCCATCGACAACAAATCGTGACTCGACCTTGGTACTCTTTGATTCGATACCACGGTACACATAGCTGTAAGGGGCTGCATCGGACATCGTTCCGAGCGGCGTGCGCGCCTGAATTCCCCCGCTAGACGTGAGCCCCATTTCCTGAGCCCCGTCCATGTAGAATGCGATGCGGTTTGGGTCCGCGCCAGGATGGACAATGAAATCGTATTCCATGCCGCCCTCAACGATGTACAGACGCATGTCGATACCGGGCCAGACATCGTGGTAGTACAACTGCTTGTGATGGTCTGCTACGCGTCCGTTGGGTAAGTCGTCCGGACGTGTCAGGAACCGCGTGAAGTCTGCTCGTTTGTCGAGCCACTCGATACGCGCGTTTTTGTTCGAAGCGATTAACGACAAGTCCATGCGGTACAAATCGTACGCGACGTCGTCTTTTGTAGCGTCGCGGTTTTTAGCACCGCCGTCTCTGTTCGCGTCGGCTGGTTGTGATGGTCGGCTTTGGACAACATGCATGCCGGATGCATGTATGAACGCCGTTGTGCTTCCTGCGTTAAAGACTGCGTCGACGTGAGACGCCAGCCTGCCCGAAGTAAACGCCACCTGGCCAACGTTTCGAACGAAGGATTGGGGAATGCGCGGAGGTCGGGTGGTAGGGTTTACACTTGAATACGACGTTATACCTGTCAGGAAGCCGAAAATTAAGGCAGTAACGAATCTGAACATGGAATTCCTATGAGTGCAGAGCGCCAACAATACCACGCATGCAGTCTCATTACAAGTCCGCAAGAGTGTTAGCGAGGAAAAATCGTATCATTGACACTGACGAATCCAGTTCGTTACAACTACGCATGACCCAACTCGAAACGCTTTCAAGCGTGCAAGGCCGCGCACTTTTGCGCGAGATATATCGCGAACTTCGGTTCGAGCGGCAGCTTAGCGCTACTGCCACACTACGTACGTGCTGGCAAATCTGTACTACAGAGCGCGAGCTTTTCCGCCTTACGAAGCGCAACGTTATTGTGCTGCACCCCCTTGGTGTATGGTCTGGCACATCCCTCTGGATGCAGGAAATCGTAAACCGGCACGCGTATGCGACAATTAGTTCATTCGTGTATTTCGGTGCCGCGCTTCTGCTCGTTATTGTCGGTCTGAACAGAACAGGGGTTGTTGAAGACCCCGCTTTCCTGGTTGCAGGTGTAATCCTCGAAGCTCTGTTGCTGATGTTACTCTTCGTGGTGATGTTCTTTACACCACCCGAAGATGCAGAGCCCTCGATGCTCGATGCGTCGGCAACCTCAGCGTCTGATGAGTTGTTGCGGGAGCTGGGCGAGATTGGACGCGATTATGCAGCGATGGGCGTGCAGCTCGAAACGATTGCCGCAACACTAACCGACCTAGTAGAGCGGCAGGACCAGATGCTTGCAGCTGTGCGCGATGGCGTGAACGCCGCAGTTAGTGCCGTCGCACCGAATCCCGACCTAATGGCCGCAATGACTAGGACCACGAAGGGCTTGGAAGAATTTTCTTCGAGTGTAGGAACGCTTGGCGAACGACTGCAGGCTTTGGAGCGACGTGAGGTAGAGCACCTTGTGCGCGAAGAACTTGAGCGGATTCTATCGCGCAACATTCTGGACCGCAATGATGCCTCCCGCCCGTCCAGCTGAGCGACGTCGTATAGATATTTACTTTGTGCTGTATCTAGTAGCACTGGTATTGCTCCTACCTGACCGAGCACCCGCACCCACGCCGATCGACGACGCGCTCTCATCCTTGCGACTTGAACTGCAGCCTCAAAACGTACGCCTGCAGCAAACAGTTCGTCGTGATACACTGGGTGGCGTCGCACAAATCGCGCTCGACTCTACAAACCTCATTAAGTACATCGGTAACGTCGATGACTTGCATGTAAGTGCGAGGATTGAAGACGTGCAAACCGGACAGACAATCACCGTTCAGTCAGGCGACGCAGAGAATGGTATGTTCAGCGTCGAACCGCGTCCGGATAGTAAGTCGATCCTCTTTCGTTGGCGTCCGTCCCTTCTTACCCCATCCGATCGAACTTTTCGTGTTACAATCGAAGGCTCTGGTGCGCCCATACTGCCCACAAATCAGGGCGCAAGCAGTGTAACGACACTCCCACCAGGACTTCGTGTAAGTGGCACAACGCAGTTTGTTCTTGCAACGGTGGTGCAAGCGGATCGTGCGAATGGAGCAACAGCATTGCTTCCTACGACGACCACAATTCCATCGACAAGTCTTGGTGATCCGCTTGGCGGAGGACAGTTCTGGCTAGGCCCATCAAAAGATAAAATCGTACTGCTCGCAACAAAAGAATGGTTAAACAAGATTGTTGTGGGTGGTGCAGATCCTACGCGCGACCTCGCCGGTATGCCAACCATACGGACGTCAGGCGCTGAACTTTCGGATGAAGTAGAACTGACACTCGACGCCGCAGAACGCAGTCTCGTCATAAAAGGGAAGGCGCCGCGTAGTGGAACTGCGACTGTTGAAGTCACGGCGGAACGACGTGACGGACAAAAACGCACCGTGTCGTTTACGGTTGCCGCCGAACCACTTCCGGCAGTGAACCTACCCACCGAAATCTATCCGGGTGTAGAGTATGTGTTTGCGACCAAACTGCCCGACATACCAAACGTGAAAGCCATGATTCGAGACTTAGGGGCAGTGCGAGTAGAAACAACTGGTGATGCACTTCGATTTGTGCCAAGCATACAAGACACGCAAAAAATTCTCACGTTCGAGCGATATGTAGACAACCAGCGTGAAGGGCTCGTGTCGAATCTTCGCGTCCGAAGCCACCCTGCGCCCGAGATAGCAGACGTGAAAGACATTGGAAGCGGACTAGGGAAGCGCGTAGTTGTAATCTTCTGGGGCGATCGTGCGCGCAATCGTCCCGAACTCGTCGTTCTCGAAGGAAATGCAGCCTTGCCTAAAAAAGTCTATGGCAACATGCGCCCCGTGAACCCGAACGAAAAACCAATCACGCGCTGGTACGAAGAATTCGAAGTTGAACGCAAGGACCCTAGTAAGCCATTTGCGTTTAGGATTATGGCAAGGGATGGAAGGGGCTTTACGTCTAAGGTGTGGACGGTGGATTAACGTGTGGCCCGGTAGCGTTTTACGTTTAGCACGTGCTCGGCACCTGTCGTGGCAAAGTTGTGCAGGCCGGTTGCATCACCTCGTGCAACAAAGAAGAGGTAATTGTGCGATTCGGGATTGAGCGCGGCGGCAATGGCTTCGCGTCCTGGACAATTGATTGGTCCGGGAGGCAACCCAGAATGCACGTACGTGTTGTACGCATGAGGTTTGTCGAGGTCACGATACATCAGCCTTCGTTTTATACCCAGGCCATATTGCACCGTCGGGTCAGCTTCTAGTCTTATTCCTCGTTTAAGCCTGTTACGATAGACGCCAGCGATGCGAGGCATTTCTTGGTTCACACCCGTTTCAGCTTGCACAATACTTGCAAGGGTTACAATCTCATGTCGGGTATAGCCTGTGCTTGCCAATCGTCCCTCAAAATGATCCAGCCACATCGCAGTAAATGCACGGGCAAGTTTATCGCCGATCCGTCGCTCGTCATTGCGCCAGAAGAATTCGTAGGTGTCGGGCTTCAGATAACCTTCCATGCTTGAGGCCAGTACGCCGTAGCGTGAGCAAACGGAATCGTTTTCACACCACCGTACAAAAGCCGCAGAATCGCCCTGAAGGTCGCGTTTGATAATCGACGCAATCGTGCGGTATGTGCTGCCTTCGGGTATTGTTAAGCGCACCGTCGGACGTCTGTCCCCGGTAAACAGCGAGCGGAGCACGTCGAATTGCGTCGTTGCGTTCTCGAATTTGTACCAGCCGGCCTGAACTGGACGTCCGGTTATGCGTGCAATGACGCGTGCGGCACTTTTTACAACCCACGGTGTTGGCAGAGCACAATGTGCATGCACACTGTCTACTGCAGCCGCAACAGATGTTCGAAGGGGAAGGAATACGAAGCCATCGGACTTCACATCGACGGTTCTGCTTGATAGCCACCACATAAGAATGGTGAGCACGATCAAGACAACGGCAATAATCCGGAGCCAGCGCATTAGACGGTCGTTACAGTGCGGATAAAGATGTCGTGCAACGACGGCGAGGCGACCTCGAACTTGCGGACTTGCACTGACGCAAGTGCGTCAGCTAGTAGGCTGTTTGACGAAACAGAGTTTTCCTCTAGTCGAAATTCCATTCGACCTTCTGTTGCCTGCGTGATATGTGCCGCATGTCGGTCCCTCAATGTTGTGTCATTGCCTTCATACTCAAGAATAACGCGATCACTTCTAAAGCGGCTCTTTACTTCCGCAACGCTACCCTCAAGCACAATACGGCCCTTGTGCATCAACACAATGTCATCACAAAGCCGCTCGACCTGATCCATCTGGTGCGTAGAAAGCAGGATTGTGGTTCCCTTGTTTTGAAGCTCTTTAACCACACGAATCAACAAGTCGGAGTTCACGGGGTCGAGACCACTAAACGGTTCATCGAGGATAAGCAAGGTTGGTTCGTGGAGAATTGTGGCAATGAACTGAACCTTCTGCTGCATGCCTTTTGACAACTCTTGTACCTTCTTGTTTTCCCAACCTACTGCGTCAAGACGCTCCAACCACCAAAGGCCCCGTCTCAGCGACTCTGTCGCTGAGAGCCCCTTAAGGCGTCCGAAGTATGTGAGCTGTTCGCCAACTTTGAGCTTCTTGTATAGTCCGCGTTCCTCCGGAAGGTATCCGATGACGTTTTGTTGCAGTGGAGAAACAACATTGCCATCAATCATAATCGTTCCGGAATCGGGAACGATGATGTTGGTAATCATGCGGATGAGCGTGGTCTTGCCGGCGCCGTTTGGGCCGAGCAGACCGAAGATGCGTCCGCGTTCTACGTCGAACGAGACGTTGTCGTTAGCGACGTGTGCGCCGAATCGTTTCGTGACAGATTCGATTTGAAGGAATGCCATGGCGTGCAAGTTACGGTCGTTCCGTAATTTCGGAGACGTTTTTCGCACGCATACCTCCAGGACACCATATGCGATCGTTCGGTGAGTTATGGCGATCTACCATCATCACGAAGTGGGTGATGGCTATCACAGGGATAATGATCGTCGGTTTTCTCTTGGCTCACGCTTCCGGCAACCTTTTGATCTTCGTCGGCCCAGATGCGATGAACGAATACGGCATTTGGCTGCGTGCACTAGGACATGGCGTCCTTTTGTGGTCTCTGCGTATTGGGTTGCTGGCCGCCTTCGTTCTCCACATCTGGTCGGGGATTCGCATGGCACGGCTCAACCGAGCTGCGCGTCCGTCGAGTTACAAGCAGTATAAGAATCGTTCATCGTCGATTGCCGGACGCACGATGTTGTTAACGGGTGTGCTCATTTTGCTGTATGCGCTCTATCACCTGGCGCACTTCACATGGGGGAGTGTACATCCAGAGTACTATGGGGGTATCGATGCGCACGGGCGTCCAGATGTCTATACCATGGTCGTTCACAGCTTTCAGCAACCACTCATTGTTGTGATCTACCTGCTTTCAATGCTCGTCGTTGCTATGCACCTGAATCACGCAATCAATAGTGCGCTACAGACGCTTGGCATAAACCATCCGAAGTACAACACGTTGTTCATCAATGGTAGCCGTGGTTTATCGGTGCTGATTTTCCTGGCCTTTAGTTCGATTCCGTTGGCCATCGTTTTTGGATTTGTAAAGTAATCGAGTAATCGCAGCACCATGCAACTGAACAGCAACATTCCTGACGGACCGCTCGAATCGAAATGGGACGATTACAAAGCTCACCTGAAGCTTGTTAATCCGGCCAACAAGCGCAAGTACCACGTTATTGTCGTCGGTACGGGTCTCGCGGGGGCGTCGGCCGCGGCCTCGCTCGCAGAGCTCGGATACAAGGTCACGGCTTTTACGTATCACGACTCGCCACGACGTGCACACTCGATTGCAGCGCAAGGTGGTATCAATGCGGCAAAAAACTACCAGAATGACGGCGACAGCGTTTATCGCCTCTTTTATGACACGGTAAAGGGCGGCGACTTCCGTGCACGCGAAGCGAATGTTTACAGGCTTGCTCAGGTAAGCGTGAACATCATCGACCAATGTGTTGCACAAGGTGTGCCGTTTGCTCGCGAGTACGGGGGGTACCTGGCAAACCGATCGTTTGGTGGTGCACAGGTGTCGCGAACGTTCTACGCTCGTGGACAGACAGGACAGCAACTTCTGCTAGGTGCGTATCAAGCGCTCGAACGCCAGATCGGACTTGGCAGTGTGAAGATGCATTGCAAGAATGAGATGCTCGACCTCGTAATTGTTGATGGCAGAGCACGTGGTATTGTAACGCGCGACCTCGTCACTGGAGCCATAAGCACACATATGGCCGATGCCGTGCTTTTGTGCACTGGAGGATATGGTAACGTTTTTTACTTATCTACCAACGCCATGGCGTGCAATGTCACCGCTGCCTTTCGGGCGTATAAACGCGGTGCGGCGTTCGGCAATCCTTGCTACACCCAAATTCACCCCACATGTATTCCAGTAAGTGGTGACTATCAGTCGAAGCTTACGCTGATGTCTGAATCACTGCGCAATGACGGACGCATTTGGGTTCCGATGAAACAGGGCGATAGTCGGCCGCCAGATCAGATACCCGAAGATGAACGCGACTATTATCTCGAACGCAAGTATCCTTCGTATGGCAACCTCTCTCCGCGCGACATTGCCTCACGTGCTGCGAAGGAAGCATGCGATAGCGGACGCGGTGTGGGTCCGGGAGGCAAAGGTGTATACCTCGACTTCGCCGATGCAATTGAGCGCCTCGGCGAACACGTCATCCGTGACCGATACGCTAACCTCTTTGAGATGTACGAGCGCATCACAGGCGAAGACCCCTATAACGTTCCGATGCGCATCTACCCGGCGGTACACTACACCATGGGTGGACTGTGGGTTGACTACGATTTGATGAGTACAATTCCTGGCCTTTTCGTTCTTGGAGAAGCAAACTTCTCGGACCACGGAGCTAATCGTCTCGGCGCTTCTGCTCTTATGCAGGGTCTCGCCGATGGTTACTTCGTGGTGCCATATACGCTAGGGGGCTATCTGGCGAAAGGGGGCTTTGACAAAGTTGACGAGCACATGTCTGAAGCTCAAGCTGCGCATGCTGCATCGCAGGACAAAGTGCTACGCATGCTCGCAATCAAGGGTAATAGAACTCCAGCGTCATTCCACCGCGAACTCGGTAAGATTATGTGGGACTATTGCGGTATGGCGCGCAATGAGGCGGGACTGAAGAAAGCGCTTGAGCTAATTCCTGCACTGCGAAATGAATTCTGGTCGAACCTTGCAATTCCTGGTACTGGCGAAGAGCTCAATCAGACGCTCGAGCACGCATTGCGCGTTGCTGACTTCATGGAGTTTGCAGAGCTCATGTGCCTTGATGCACTACACAGGAAAGAATCGGCGGGTGGGCACTTCAGAGAAGAATATCAGACAGAAGATGGCGAAGCTTTGAGGAACGACTCGGACTTCTGCTACGTGGCGGCGTGGGAGTACACTGGCGACGGTGGTGCACCAATCCTTCACAAAGAGCCCCTTACCTTCGAGTCGGTCGAATTGGCTACACGGAGTTATAAATAATGCAACTACGATTACATATCTGGCGCCAATCTAGCCCTAGTGCAGAAGGAATGCTGAAGACGTACGACATCGACAACGTAAGTGAGCACATGAGCTTCCTCGAAATGCTTGATGTTCTCAACGAAGAACTAATGGCAAAGCGAGAAGAACCTGTTGCATTCGATCACGATTGTCGTGAAGGCATTTGTGGTACGTGCGGGATGGTGATTAATGGGCGGCCCCACGGACCGGTTACACGCACTACTGCATGCCAGTTGCACATGCGTTCGTTCAAGGACGGTGATGAAATTTATATCGAGCCATGGCGGGCTAAGGCTTTTCCTATCGTTAAGGACCTTGTTGTAGACCGCACGCCGCTGGACCGTATTATCGAAAAGGGGGGCTTCATTTCGGTAAACACCGGAAACGCCCTGGATGGCAACACGTTGCCCATATCGAAGATCGATTCAGACTTGTCAATGGATGCTGCGTCATGCATTGGCTGCGGTGCATGTGTCGCCGCGTGTCCGAATGCATCGGCCAGCCTGTTCACGGCAGCGAAGCTTGGTCACCTCTCTATGCTACCACAGGGTCAGGCAGAGCGATCTACGCGCGCGATGCGCATGGTCTTGCACATGGATGCTGAGGGATTCGGAGGTTGCTCGAACCACTATGAGTGTGAAGCTGCGTGTCCGAAGGGTATTAGCGTTGATTGGATTGCACGAATGAACCGCGACTACGTGAAAGCTACCTTAGTCGGAAGAGAGTAGTTAGACTCACGTCGCAGCGTACAAACGTAAGAGATCGATCATTTCGCGGACTGCGCGATCGATGCCAACGAATGCAGCACGTGCAATTAGGCTATGCCCGATAGAAACTTCCTCGAGTTGTGGAATCGTGCAGATCGGTCCGATGTTGCGATAATCCAGACCATGCCCAGCAGTGACAGTCAGTCCAGCCTCTGTTGCATGCTCGGCAGCAGTTCGTAGCCGTGTTAGCTCGGCCTCGGCCTCAATATGTGTGCGAGCCGTTGCGTATTTGCCTGTATGAAGTTCAATAATACCCGCTCCGCACCGAGCCGCGGCCTCGACTTGCGTGCGCTCAGGTTCGATAAAAAAGCTCACCTGTATTCCTTTGGCGGACATCTGCGAAACTGCGTCACCGAAGTAGTTGATGTTGGCTGCAACATTTAAACCCCCTTCTGTTGTTAGCTCTTCGCGTTTCTCGGGTACAAACGTCACAAGGTCGGGCACGACATCGAGAGCGATAGCAATAATTGCCTCTGTCGCACCCATTTCAAGATCGAGCTTTGTGCCGACGACATCGCGCAAAACACGCACATCGCGGTCGTTCACATGACGTCGGTCTTCACGTAAGTGGCACACGATACCCGATGCTCCGGCTAACTCCGCGAGGACAGCCGCGTGTACAGGGTCGGGTTCAAGGCCACCGCGTGCCTCACGGATGGTCGCAATGTGGTCAATGTTAACAGCTAGTCGTATCATTGTGGAATTGTAAAAAGCAAACAATGTTTACGTTACGCATCGTTATCGCGCAAACGAAGTTATGATTTGGAGGAACAATATGGTGGAATTGCTACAACGGACGTACAATCGTGTAATGCTATTAAGCTCAATTGTTTTCGTATTACTGGGTACTACGGCATACGCAGCTCCCAACTTACGCGGAACTGGTTATGTGCTGAATAACGGCCAATGGCCATCGCACGTTATCGCCTTTGCGATGGGTAGCGACGTTGATGTGTGGGTAACGAAGACAGGAATGGTGTACGACCATCGCGGTATGCAAAACGGGCGCCGAAGCGGTGTCGTTTCCGCTGCAACGTGGATCAATGCCCAACCGCAGAGCACCTCCGTCGAAGTGCGTAACGCAACAGCGATTCCAGTAACCTTCTTCAAGAATGCAAACGCAGCAACCAATTCGTCTACTGCTATTGCGACGAACCTCATAAGCGGATTTGTTGTCAAGAACGTGTATCCGGGCGTGGACATTCAATACAAGATTGAAGAGGAGAGCGTACGGTTTGACATTCTAGCCGAACGTGCTGAACTCGCTTCAATCGTGAAGTTGTCGTTCGAAGGTTTGACGATGATGCGTTCGATTGGCATCGAACATGCGATTATCGGCCGCGATGACGCTGGTACATCAACGCAATCATACATGGCCTTCAGGAACTTGCGGGCGTTTCAAAACGGACAACAAGTCTCGGCCTCCTTTATCCAAGAAGCCAATACCGTTCGATTCGAAGGCGCGTTCGACCCATCTAAGCCCCTTGTCATCGATCCAACAGTATATGGCACCTATTTGGGAGGTTCAGAAGACGATTTCCCGGCCAGCGTACGCCTACTTGCCTCGGGTGAAGCGTTGGTTGTGGGCACGACGTCGCAGATTGACTTTCCGTCCGCACTTGGCAGGTATTCAGCGTCCATTGTTGGCAGCACCGATGGCTTTATTGCTGTGTATGACGCTACACTTACAACGCTTAAGCGCTATACCTTTATTGGCGGAGGCGACCCAGACAGCATTAAGGCTGTAGCTGTTGATGCATCCGATAATATTTACGTTGCGGGCACAACATTGTCATCAAGATTTCCGATAACCGGCGGTGCTGCTGGTCAGGTGTACAAAGGACAGATCGATGCATTCGTCTCGAAGTTCAATGTGAGCCTAACCACACTGGTGTTTAGCACGTTCATTGGCGGCAATAAGGATGATATCGCACTAGGCATCGCTCTCGATGGTGATCTGTCGGTGTTGGTTTGCGGCGGTACAAATTCCACGGCCTCCTTCCCCACGAATGCAGGCTTCAAGAAAACGTTTGGGGGACTAATAGACGGCTTCTTAACGAAGATCTCGTCCAGTGGTGCCTCATACGTCTTCAGCACGTATTTCGGCGTCGAGGGAATAGAAGAATTTTCTGCGGTAGTGGTCGAACTCTCCGGCTCGCCAATCGTGACGGGCTTCACCACATCGAGCAACTTCCAAACGTTCCCAGTACCCAGCATGTTCAATCCGAACCAAAGACCATATGACCGCATTTTCGGAGGTGGAATTACAGATGCGTTTATAACAAAGTTTGATAAGAACGGCGGCACACTCGTCTATTCAACCTACATCGGTGGTCTTGGCGACGATGAGGGCAAAGGAATTTTTGTCGATGACCTCGGACGCGCATATCTGGTGGGTGAAACCACCTCGTCTGATCTTCCTGCATCCGGCGGATTCAAGCAGACGAAGATTGGCGGACGCGATGTGTTCCTCTTTGCGCTTTCAGTTGACGGTAAGGAGAACGTAGGCTGCACGTACTATGGAGGCACCGGAGAAGACAGAGTGCGCTCTGTAACGAAGGATAAAACCAACGCAGCAGTTGTTGGTGGCGTTACAACATCAGTTGATTTCCAGGTTGAAGGCGTCGGCACGTCCGGCCAGCGCCGCGGTGCTAACGATGGTTACGTAGCCGTCTTCACAATCGGTGCACTGAAGTATGCCGACTTGATCGGAGGTTCCGCCACGGATGTAGTCACGAATGTCTTTTCTGATGCGAACGATGACGTGTACGCATGTGGCATCACGACTTCGACGGATTTCCGATTCCCAACGAATGCGGTGCAACAGACTAAAAATGGAAAGATGGACGGCTTTGTGATTAAGACTGCAAAAGGTACGATTGCACTTAGTACCCCGTCGGGCGGAGAGATGTGGTGCATTGGTACAAATCAATCAGTATCATGGTTTGCTGGCGAAATGGCAGTTACGGATAAGTATCGCATTGACGTAACGTCGGATGGCGGCGCGACGTGGATGGTAGTCGTGAAGGATCTCACAGCTAGTAGCTACTCATGGAAACTACAAGGTTTGCAATCTGGCAACTATATGCTTCGCGTAACGTCGTCTCGTGGCCATACAACGATGACCACGACAACATTTCGCCTAGATGCACCCGCTTCAATAACGAGCCAGCCGGCTTCCGCTGCTGTGTGTATTGGGGCCAAGGCCGTGCTCAGTTTAACTGCAACGGGTGACGATTTGAAATACAAGTGGCGCAAGGACGGCACGCTGATTCCAACCGCAACGTCGGCGACGTTAACGTTTCCTGCCACCACATCTACAGATGCTGGGACATACGTGGGAGAAGTTATCGGCCGGTGCGGAGCTCCTGTCTTTGCAACGCCTGTGACACTTAAAGTCACAACAAGTCCCACTATAGCCGTACAGCCACAAACACATAGTATCGAGGTGGGTAAACCGTTGCTCTTGTCTGTGACATCCTCAATTGTCGGCTCTCGCTATCAGTGGAAGAAGAACGGCACGGACATACCGGGCGCCACATTGCGTGAGTATTCACGGCAATCAACGACTCTTGCAGACTCCGGGAACTACAGTGTAACAGTCATCACAGACTGCGGCACGATTGAGTCAGCAGTCGCCAAGGTCTCGGTTACACCTGCGACCACTGTCCGCGAGGTCTTGCTTCCGTCAGGTAGGGTATCTCTGATAGGCGCAATGCCAGTGGCGGAAATTTGTAAGATCCTTATTGAGCCTACGGACTTCGCAGACGTGGTCATCCGTGTCGTGGACATCCAGGGCGCAATGACAACTGTCCCTCCCGTCTACCTTGCGCACTCAAATGGCTCGGTTGTCGCCGAGTTGCAGTGTGGCACGCTAGCAGTCGGAGCGTACGTGCTCGATGTTCGCGTTGGAGGGCGTCAGGCCTACCTCCCGTTCGTCGTGTCACGATAATGACTCGCAACCACACAAGCCTATGTAACCATTTCACCCTCGGATTGTTGTAAAGGGTCGTCTGGTTTTGCCTTAGTGTGTTTTTTGGGGTCAGGAGCTTTATGCGTTGGACGATTCATGGCTTATGCCTGTTAGGCGTGGTAGCGCTCGTATGTGCATCGTCGCTCACGGCTGGCATCGGCGGCGGCTCTCACGTTCGCACCCATGTCATTGGCGGCAACGCTGTTGAGGCTGTCACAGGTATGAAGATCCTCCCAAGCGGTGACATCGCAGTCTGCGGGTATACGAATTCTGGTCAGGACGCAACGGTTCCGGGTTTGCGGCAGGACGCACCCGGAGGCCAGGATGCATTTATCGCTGTGTTGTCGTCCGACTTGTCCACTCTGAAGTACTGGACGTACTACGGAGGGGCTAACGACGACAAGGCCACCGCAATGGCTGTTATGCCCGATGGCACAATCGTCGTCACCGGTGAAACTTCCACACGTAACCTAACGATGTCCGTTGGCGCATTCGCCCAACTGCACGGCGGTGAGATAGACGGCTTCGTTCTTAAGCTGTCATCCGATCTCGACTCGTTGTTTTTTAGTTCGTACATCCCCGGTTCAAAAGACGAACGTCCTACTGCAGTGCTCGTCGATGGCGCGGGATCTGTCTATGTGTGCGGCACAACGAATTCTCAGTACGGATTTCCTACTAACAATGGTTACGATCGCTCTTTTAACGGAGGCGTCGATGCCTTTGTTCTAAAGATGTCGCCGAACGGTGGCTCGTTGGCGTTCAGTACATACTTCGGTGGCGATGGCACGGATGCATTCCGCGCAATGACGTTAACTGGTGACGGTGGCATCGCGCTCACAGGATACACGGCCTCGACGACGTACGAATGTTTCCCTGTGCGTTCACAGTGGTGGTTGCCTTGGAATGAACGTCCGTACGACAACACGTACAACGGAGGCTTGGCAGACGCAGTGCTTACGATCATGTCGCAAGATGGTGCCCGCCTAATTGCATCGAGCTTCTTTGGCGGTGCCGGCGACGATTACGGCAATGTCATCCACGCCGACGTTCGTGGTGATTTGTTCATAGCAGGCTCGTCGTCGTCACCAGATTTACCGACCGTTTTTGGCGGTGCACAGGCGAATCTCCAGGGGGGTAGCGACGGCTTTTTGGCACTGTTTGACCCTAAGGGTATGTCGCTTCAGGCCTCATCGTTCTTGGGTGGTGCGGGTAATGATGCAATCCTTCAGGCTGTGAGCTCAGCCAATAATGTCTGGACCTTACTTGGGTCGACAACGTCGCGTGACCTTTCTGGTATAGGTGGAGGCACGTCGGGTGATGTTTCGGGTGCAAGTGATTTGTTCATTGCACGTGGTGCGATATCAGGTATATCCTGCTTCACCACCTTCGGTTGGCGCGGTACTGAGATGGCAGCGGCACTAGCTGAAGATAGTCGCGGCGACGCATACATTGCTGGGTCGACGGACGCAAGTAGCATAACGTGGAGCGGTGGCACAATTCAGAACGCCGGACCTATCGGTACTGCCGAGGGCTTTGTTGCCAAGTGGGCGTATGGTACGCTGGACCTTCTCACACCAAGGGGCGGGGAAAGGGTCTGTACGAACCAAACTTTGAGCGTGACATGGGCAACCCTCGAACTTGGCGTTGCAGAGGAATTTCAGTTAGAGATTAGCTCAGACGGAATCACTTGGTCGTCAGCAGGTACGGCACTAAAAAATCGCAGCATGTCGTGGAAAGTACCAACGACACTTGTCCTTGGTACACAGTATCTCCTTCGGATTATCTCGTCCCACGGACACGTGTCGCAAGCCTCAGGAACGTTCACCCTCCGCGAACCTACAGCCATCGTGATTGGTCCGGAATCAAGTCACGTCTGCACCGGTGAGTCAGTTGTGCTAAACGTCACTGCTACGGGTGAAGGAAATACGTACCAATGGAAGCGAAACGGAGCTGTCATACCCAACGCAACTTCCCCGCAACTGAGCTTGCCGAATATTCCTGCATCGAAGGCCGGTAGCTACGAAGCTGTTGTCACAAGTGCCTGTGGCTTCGTGACATCAAAACCCGCGCAGGTTGTGGTTGACGCTGACGTTACGATAACCGAACAACCTATTGACAAGCAAATTTTAGTCGGACACATGCTGACGTTAATGGTTCGGGCTCAGGGGCTCGACATTACGTACAAGTGGCTGCATAACGACGAAGTCGTGCTGAATGCTGTCAGCGCAGAATTACGCATCCCATCGGTTGCGCTCGCACATGCAGGCGAGTACCGCGTCATTGTTGCAGGCAAATGTGGTACGGACACTTCACACATTGCCGTCGTAGAGGTTTCCACGAACCCGGTGACCGTTCAGGACGTCGAACGCGTCACGTTTTTCGTGGCACCAAATCCTGCAAGTCACATAGCTGACGTCACGGTTACAGCTCCGTCCACCGTAACTATCACTGACTTACGCGGCGAAATTGTCCTAACCTGTAACGCCTACGATCAGGCGATGTACCCGGCCAAGATCCACCTAAATCTTGAGCCCCTTGCCATCGGAACCTATGTGGTATCGGACGGGATTTCTGTGCGACTCCTCAAGATCGTGCGCTGACATCCGTCACTGGCGCCTATCGGCACCGGTTACGTGCAAGGCGCACGCAAATCAGGACTAAATTAGTCGTATATTAGTCGCTATGGCAAGTGATCAACCGATCCTTGACGAAGTAGTCCTTAACGAATACAAGTACGGATTTACATCCGACATCGAACAGGACCTGCTTCCTAAAGGACTTAGCGAGGACGTAGTGCGGTTCATTTCCGAGAAAAAGGAAGAACCTGCATGGATGCTCGAGTGGCGACTTAAAGCATATCGGCATTGGCTTACAATGCGCGAGCCGACCTGGGCAAACGTGCATTATCCTGCAATAGACTTTCAGGACATCATCTATTGGGCTTCGCCGACAAAGAAAGTCGGACCCGCCTCACTCGATGAGGTAGACCCTGAACTTCTTGCAACGTTTGCCAAACTCGGCATCCCAATCGAAGAACAGAAGTTGCTTGCCGGTGTTGCCGTAGACATCGTGTTCGATTCTGTTTCCGTTAAGACAACCTTTCAAGACAAACTCGCAGAAGTCGGCATCATCTTCTGTCCGATGAGCGAAGCTGTCCGCAACCACCCCGACCTCGTGCGCAAGTACATCGGTTCGGTGGTGCCACCGACTGACAACTTCTATGCTGCGCTCAACAGCGCGGTATTTAGTGACGGCTCCTTCGTCTACATTCCAAAAGGCGTTCGATGCCCAATGGAGCTCAGTACGTACTTCCGCATTAATGCACGTAACACGGGTCAGTTCGAGCGCACACTTATTATAGCCGACGAAGGCAGCTACGTCAGCTACTTAGAAGGTTGTACTGCGCCACAACGCGACGAGCACCAATTACATGCTGCAGTTGTTGAGCTTGTTACGCACGAAAGCGCCGAGATAAAGTATTCGACAGTGCAGAACTGGTACCCAGGTGACAAACAGGGGCGTGGCGGGATATACAACTTTGTTACTAAACGCGGGATCTGTGAAGGTCGCAACAGCAAGATCTCATGGACTCAGGTCGAAACGGGCTCTGCAATTACATGGAAGTATCCGAGTGTAATTCTAAAGGGCGACAATACCGTCGGTGAGTTTTACTCGGTTGCTGTGACGAACCACATGCAACAGGCAGACACTGGTACCAAAATGTATCATCTGGGCAAGAACACGCGTTCGCGCATTGTGTCTAAGGGTATTTCAGCCGGACAATCGCAGAACTCGTATCGCGGACTTGTGAAGGTCGGAC
Organism: Candidatus Kapaibacteriota bacterium; assembly: GCA_046595995.1. GTDB lineage: Bacteria > Bacteroidota > Ignavibacteria > Kapaibacteriales > Kapaibacteriaceae > JAWXBR01. Next base: position 9,883 of record JBKJNB010000011.1, on the reverse strand, counting down.
GGAACGCATCGAACGCGCGTAATCATTCGCAGTGCGATTCGCTACTTCTCGGCGATAAGTGCGGCGCGCATACGTTTCCGTATCTCGAGATTGCACATGCAGGTGCCATGGTTGAGCACGAAGCAACCACATCAAAAATCGGCGAAGACATTTTGTTCTATTGTCAGCAACGCGGCATCGGGATGGAAGCAGCCGTCGCTCTGATTGTGAACGGCTACGTCCGCGAAGTCATTAATCAATTACCAATGGAGTTCGCTGTCGAGGCTCAGAAGCTTTTAGCGATTTCGTTGGAAGGATCAGTAGGATAATCATGGCAGCATTGCTAGAAATAACGGACCTCCGCGCAGGCATCGAAGGTAGAGAGATTCTTCAGGGAGTATCGCTCACGGTTAACGCCGGCGAAGTACACGCAATCATGGGTCCGAACGGATCCGGGAAATCTACCCTCGCATCCGTCCTCGCAGGTCGTGCCGACTACGAAGTCTTGTCAGGTAGTGTGCTCTTTAACGGACAAGCACTTCTTGATCTGTCACCTGAGGAACGTGCACGGCAGGGATTGTTCATGGCATTTCAGTACCCGGTAGAGATTCCAGGTGTGTCTACCGCGAACTTCCTGAAGGCCGCTGTGAACGAGGTACGGAAGTCACGCGGACTCGAGCCCCTTGCACCGGCCCCATTCCTTGCTCGCATGCGCGAGAAGCTTAAGCTGGTGGAAATGGATTCGTCGTTTCTCAGTCGCTCACTGAATGAAGGCTTTTCCGGTGGCGAGAAAAAACGCAATGAGATTTTTCAGATGGCGATGCTCGAACCCGTATTGAGTGTGATGGACGAGACAGATTCCGGACTCGACATTGATGCTCTGCGCATTGTTGCCGAAGGAGTGAATGCTCTGCGCACCAAAGACAATGCCTTCGTCGTGATTACGCACTATCAACGTCTGCTGAATTACATCGTGCCAGATCATGTGCACGTGTTAATGAACGGCCGTATCGTGATGTCCGGCGACAAGACCCTTGCGCTCGAACTCGAAGACCGTGGTTACGACTGGATCCGCACCGACGCGGTGGAGGCCTAACGATGTCGGTAGAACGCTTCCAACAGCTCGTTGACAATACCTTTCAACAGATTGAATCGCGTCTGAATGGGTCAGCGGCTGGCCCGCTGCACGCGGTCCGCCGCAAGGCGCTCGAAGCTTTTCAGCACCAAGGTGTGCCAACAACTCGACACGAAGAATGGAAGTACACGAACGTTCTTCCATCGCTAGGTGCAGACTATACGACTGCACACGCGGACGCTGTTTCCAACTCAACTGTTGCTCTTGCCGACCGCGGTGTTGCTCTTGCTGACCACGGTGTTGTTACCGCCGAGTTCGACGCGTATCGTATCCAGCTTATCAACGGTCGACTAGATGAAACAGCATCGCTGTTGCCGGATGACGAGTCGGTAGATGTGCAGGTCCTAAACGATGCATACATCCTGAAACATCCAGAAACAGCAACGTGGATCGACACGCTCGCTCCTGTCAACACACATCCATTCGTGGCAGCAAACACGGCGATGATGGATGGCGGAATTGTTATTCGTGTCCGTGACGGATGTTCGCAGGTACTGCCACTGAACATTCGTGTTGTTACCGATGCACGCAATGGGGATATCGTATCCTCACCTCGAATTCTCGTCGTTGTTGAGCCCAACGCAGTGTGCACACTTATCGAAGAGCACATCACCTTGGGCAGCCACGCATTATTCTTATCTACCGTAACGCAGATTGTAGCCGAAGGCAATAGCAAGCCTACGTACGTGAAGATTATTGACGAGAGTCTGGGTTCGACCACACACATCGGACACACGAGTGCTGTAGTGCACAACCATGCTTCGTTAACATGCGTGACATTGTGTCTTGGTGGACGACTTACTCGCAACGAACTTGAAATTCAGCTTGTAGAGAGTGGAGCCGAAACGCGCCTGTACGGTCTCTCTGTTCTGTCAGACAACGAGCTCGCCGATAATCACACGCTTGTCGACCACGTAGCGCCCCACTGCCACAGCGAAGAAGAGTACAAGGGTGTCTACAATGGACGCTCGACGGGCGTCTTCAACGGCAAGATTATGGTACGTCCGGATGCGCAGAAGACGACAGCGTATCAGTCGAACCGCTCGGTGCTTCTGAGCCCCAATGCACAAATCAATGCCAAACCACAGCTCGAAATTTTCGCCGACGATGTAAAGTGTTCGCACGGTGCAACGGTTGGTCAGATTGATGAAGAAGCGGTGTTCTATCTGCGGTCGCGAGGTATTGGCCACGATGACGCGCGCGCGCTAATCGTGTACGCGTTCGCGGCCGACATCGTCGAGCACGTACCACACGCTGCGCTTCGCACGGTAGTTGATAGACGCATTGCCGACAAACTTGGCGCACATCCATTTGATCTATGATCGCCTCTACTACCATAGATTTTCTCGACCTATGATCGCCACTGCTTCCATAGTAGACTTTGACGTTGCTAGTGTTCGCGCGCAGTTCCCCATACTGCGTCGCACGGTCTATGACAACCGTCCACTCGTCTATCTCGATAGCGCAGCAACGTCGCAGAAGCCCCAAGCCGTCATAGACGCCATTGTCAACTACTACACAAATCATAACAGCAATGTTCACCGCAGTGCCCACGCATTAAGCACCGAAGCTACCGAGCTCTTCGAGGATGGCCGCCGCACCGTAGCCGATTTCCTGAACGCATCACGTCCGGAGGAAATTGTGTTTACGCGAGGCACGACTGAGTCCATCAACCTCGTAGCGCAAACGTGGGGACGTCTTAATGTGCACAAAGGTGATGTTGTGCTCTTAACGGAGATGGAGCATCACGCTAACATCGTGCCTTGGCAGATGTTGTGTGAAAGCGTTGGCGCAACTGTGCGCGTTGTACACGTAGCCGCAAACGGAGCGCTCGGCATTGGCAACCCTGATGGCACAGAACGTGTAAATGGTCTGGACGACATCGAAGGCATCGACCGCGTGAAGCTGCTTGCCGTCACACACGTATCGAATTCACTTGGCACGATCAACGACGTGAAAGCGCTTTGCAACTGGGCGCGTAGCCGTGGCATCGTCACTGTTGTTGATGGAGCGCAGGCAGTATCGCACGTGCCCGTAGACGTTCAGGACATTGGCTGTGATTTCTACGCATTCAGCGGGCACAAGCTGTATGGGCCGACAGGTATTGGAGTTCTGTACGGACGTTATGCTCTTCTCGATGCAATGCCGCCGTACCAAGGTGGGGGAGCGATGATCTCCACCGTTAGCTTCGACAACACCACGTACAACGATGTACCCGTGCGATTCGAAGCAGGCACACCAAACATCGAAGGTGTTGTCGGCCTTGCGGCGTCAATAAATTGGTTTACCGATCTCGATCGTGATGCGATGGCTCGTCATGAAGCCACTGTGTTAGCACACGCCACGACTGGACTTCAGACCATCGATGGGCTGCGTGTGATCGGTACAGCGCCGAAAAAAATCGGCATCGTTTCGTTTGTCGTTGATGGGGTACACGCTGCCGACATAGGCTCGCTTGTAGACAGGCAAGGAGTAGCAATTCGTGTCGGACACCATTGCAACATGCCATTGATGCAGTGCTACGGCCTCACCTCTACGGCACGGGCATCGTTCGCCGCGTACACAACCGAATCGGAAATAGATCAGCTCGTCGTAGCAACAAACAAAGCTGTGAGGATGCTGCGATGAGGCCTGCCCACCAACTCGAAGCAATGCAAGCTATCACTGACGATTTCCAGGCGCTCACCAGTTGGGAAGACCGGTACGAACACATCATTGCGATTGGTCGTGCACTCCCCGCATTCCCCGAGGAGTTCCGCACAGAAGTTTTCAAAGTCAAAGGGTGTCAGGCGCAAGTGTGGCTTCACCCCACGTTCGACAACGGGCGTATCCATTTCGAGGCCGACAGTGATGCCACTATTGTTAAGGGGCTGCTGGCGCTGTTGATGTGCGTCTACAATGACCGCACACCAGCAGAGGTGCTCTCGATAGAGCCCACGTTTATCGAGTCGATTGGCCTTCATGAACATCTATCGCAGAATCGTACCAACGGTCTGTTTTCGATGCTAAAGCAAGTTAAGATGTATGCAACAGCGTACGATGCAATGTCACGAATAGGCGCATCGGCATGAGCACAACCAACCTGCGCGACCGTGCTATCGAAGCACTACAGACGATATTCGATCCTGAGATTCCTGTTGACATTTACGAACTCGGACTCATCTACGAAGTGCGTCAGGTAGAGCCTACCAAACTTCATGTCGTTATGACGTTAACCACACCAAACTGTCCGTCGGCGCAGGAACTCCCCGCATCGGTTGAGAAGACTCTTCTGGCACTTGATGGTGTTGATGGCGTAACGGTCGAGATTACGTTCGATCCGCCTTGGGATAAAACGATGATGTCGGAAGCGGCTCTTTTTCAGATTGGGTTGTTCTAACCATGGCCGTTCAATTCCATAAGCTGACCGTTTCAGAGGTCCGACGTGAAACGCCGGACGCAATAGCGATTACGTTTACCGTGCCTGAAGAGCTGTTGCCAGTGTTTCAGTATAAGACAGGACAGTACCTGACGGTGCGGATGGATGTCGGCGGCGTTAGCCATCGACGCAATTACTCGTTGTGTTCTAGCCCTTTCTTCGACGAGCCCCTTACCATTGCAGTGAAGCGCGTAAACGACGGCGTCGTTTCGTCATGGTTAAACGAAGGCGTGAAGGCGGGGGATGCAATCGAGGTCTATCCGCCGATGGGCAACTTCACGAAAGAGTTGAGTGGTGAACACGCAAAGGACTATGTGTTATTCGGAGGAGGTAGCGGCATAACACCTCTGATGTCGATTCTGAAAAGCGTGTTACGTGTTGAGCCGAAGAGTAAGGTCACGCTGTTTTATGCGAATCGCGATCGTGCATCGGTGATATTTAGCGAGCAGATTCGTGCGTTGGAACAGTCTCATCCTGAGACGCTCACAGTGGTTCATGTACTGGCATCGCCAGAGGTTGTGTCTGGAGCGTTGCCTGATGTAGAATCGGTAATTGCGATCGCAGGGATTATGGACAAGCCAATGGTGGCGGCATTACTTCAGAAGATCGATCGCAAATCCGAAACAGAGTTTTTTGTGTGCGGTCCTTCAGGAATGATGGAATCGGTTATGGCAGTGCTAAAGGAAAACGGTGTTGACGACAAACATGTACACCGAGAGTATTTCACGGTAGAGAAGACGGCTATGGAGACACCACCAATTGTGGAAGAAGTAAAAACGCATTCAGTCACGATAAAACTCTACGGTAAGCAGCACACGTTTGATGTGCATCCAGATGAGACGATTTTGTCTGCTGCACAACGCGAGAATCTCGACCCGCCATACGCTTGTCAGATCGGTGCGTGTTGCACGTGCCGTGCTCTTGTTCTATCGGGTAAAGTTGTAATGGACGAACGTGAGGCACTTTCTGACGACGAGATGGCAGAAGGCTACGTTCTCACGTGTCAGTCGCATCCCGTCACAGCCGGTGTCGTTGCAGACTACGATCAATAACCATGCTAAAGCTCTCCAAACGAATCGAATATGCTCTGTTGGCCGTTCAGGAAATGGCACGACAGCCGGGCACGATCGTGTCGGCCAAGGACATCGCCGAACGATTCGATATTTCGTTTACGTTACTTGCCAAGGTACTACAGCAACTCGTACATGCTGGCTATGTTCGTTCATATCATGGAGTACGCGGTGGATATGAACTTGCCGTTGCTTCAGATCGTCTAAGTGTCGCGGATGTAATAGTGGCGGTTGATGGCCGCAAGAGTGGGTTAGTGGAATGTCAGGACGAAGGTGACCATGGGTGTGCGACGCATGGAAGCTGCACCATTCGCGAGCCCCTTGCCGTACTTCAGGAACGCATAACATCGACGTTCGCATCAATGACCGTACAGGAGCTGGCGCAACCGCCATTAATCGTGTCGCTAAGCCTTACAGAAATCAATTCGTAATTACAAGGAGTCTAAGATGAGTGTAGCAATTATGGGTGCAGACGCACTATCGATACCTACGGGTATTACTGGTGCCGATGACCAAGACAACATCCTTCTTACGCAGAAAGCATTGAAGGAAGTACGCAACATCCAGGAAACAAACAAGATACCTGCTGACTATGGGTTGCGTGTCGGTGTTAAGGGCGGCGGTTGTTCGGGAATGTCCTATACGCTCGGATTCGACGCTCTGTCGCGCGATAATGATCTGGTACTCGATGCCGACGGAGTGAAAGTGTTCATCGACACAAAGTCGATGTTCTACCTCATGGGCATCACACTCGATTTCAGCGACGGTTTAATGGGCAAAGGCTTTACGTTTACCAATCCAAATGCGACGAAGACCTGCGGATGTGGATCGTCATTCGGCGTGTAACAACAGACATTTACAAGGAGTGGCTATGTCAAAGGAGTGGAAGTTTAACGCACGTCCGTACAGCGACGCAGAAGCACCTGAGTTGCTGAAAGATGTAGTCTCGCCGCAGACGGCGGATTGGCATTACAACAAGCATCACAAAGGCTACGTAACTGCTCTAAACAAAATCGAGTCGCTTCTGCCAAATGCCGACAAAAAAGAAGCGAACGGAAATTGGAGCGAGTTCGGTGAGCTAAAGCGCAGGCAGACATGGAACCACGCAGGCACTGTGTTGCATGATGTGTACTGGCAGGTTCTTGGTGGCAACGGCGATCATACGCGAGGTGGCGACGTTACAGCGGCTATCGAATCGGAGTTTGGTTCGATGGATGCATGGAAGGCAGACTTTAAGGCAACTGCAGTGTCGGCTAAGCTGTCCGGTTGGGGAGTTTTGTGCATCGACACATTGTATTCTGGTCGACTGCTAAACGTCCTCGTAGACGAACATCACTATGGCGCTGTTTGGGGCGGCGTGCCGCTGATAGCTTGTGATGTTTTCGAACATGCGTACTACCACAAAGACGGCCCCGAGCGCGGGAAGTACATCGACAACTTTATTAACGCCCTGCATTGGGGTCGCATCAACGAACGATTCAAAAAGTACGCACGCTGATCGTTTGACTATCGCAGTATGAACATTGGACTCTTTCCATTAAACCTTGTCCTGTTTCCGGGAGCACAGGTGCCTCTGCACGTGTATGAAACACGCTACAAGGCACTCATTGTTGAATGTCTTGCAGGCGGCGAAATCTTTGGCATCAACCTCGTTGAGCAGGGACACATGTTCCCTATAGGTTGCGCCGCCCGAGTGGCCGCTGTCACGCAGAAGTACGAGGATGGCCGCATGGATATCATCGCTGAAGGCACGCACCGCTATCGCTTGCTTGGTATAAGAGAGGACGACAAGCCGTATGCAATTGGTGAGACCGAGGATGTGCTTGACGATGACGTGCCCATTGATAGCGGCCTCGTTGAAAAATGCGCAACAATGTATAATCAAATCATCGATCTCGTTTATGGCAATGGTGGACCACGGTTCGACCCATCGACGAGCTTCGAGATGATGCCCTCATTCTTTATGGCGCCAAAATCCGGATTGTCTACTGATCAGAAGCAGCGATTGCTTGAGACTGTCACGGAAAACGACCGACTCGAGTTAATCCTTGATCACTTGAATGACATCGTGCCAACAGTGCGTCAGGCGGAACTCGTGCAGCGTGTAATTCGGAGTGACGGTTACTTTCCGGTGAAGCAATGATGCATGTATCCGGGTTGCATCAGCGGTCGATCTATAAACTCATTGATAAAATTCTCTCGGCTGACTTCAAGCAGCCCATCCATCTGCTAACGTCGCTCGTGCGAGATATCGTCGACTCTGGACAATTCGTTATGACGGGCGGCCGCGTTTGGGAGCTGGACGAGACTGACGACATCTACACCCTTTGTTATCAGGAAGGGGAGATGGAGTTCCTTAGCGAAGGCACCAAACGCACTGTGCAGGAAATGCCGGCGATGATTGAACTCGCAGCAAGCAAAACTGTCGTTGCCATGGTTGACGGTGACGTGGGACGACGTATCTACTCTCTAACAGGCGTAGGTGGCACGATCAAAAGACCGTCTGGGCCTTTATACAAATACGCGTTGGCGTTCACGGCGCATGAGCTTAACGAAGAGTTCTACGACACAATGATCGTCGTTGGTAGTGCTGCAACAACAGCACTTCGGAATATGCAGGCCACGCAAAGCGAACGACGCATGCTAAAGGACCTCGACCAAGCGTGGCAAATCCAACAAGGACTCGTACCAGACCACGCGGCGACCTTTCATGACTTCGACATCTATGGGATCTCGGTGCCAGAGAGTGTCGTAGGGGGCGACTACTTCGACTACCTGTATCCACCCGAGGAAGAAACAACAAGACTAGGTCTCGTCATTAGTGATGCGGCTAGTAAGGGGCTGCCTGCCGCAGTTCAGGCCCTGTTCGTTAGCGGTGCACTTCGTATGGCGATTCAGTTTCAAACGCGGATATCAACGCTCATTCAGCGGCTTAACTGGCTCATCTTCGATACGTTCCCAAATGAACGATTTGTGACGTTGTGCTACTGCGAACTTTCGAAAAGCGCGAACGGTCTTGTGCTTTACGCCAACGCCGGACACTGCCCACCCATTCATTATATAGCAGCTACAGGTCAGGTGGAATACTTGATGCCTACAGGTGGAATTCTAGGCATTGTTGAGGTGCAACCTATCGGAGTCGAGAATGTGAACCTTCGAGAGAATGACATCCTCGTACTATACACGGACGGCCTAACCGAAGCGCAGGATGCACAGGGTGCGGCCTACGGCGAGGAGCGCGTTGTGCAGCTCATTTGCGAAAACAAGGATCGTTCCGCCGAGGTCATTGCCCAAATGCTTTTATCAGACGTGCAGACGTACTCGGCGCGGGCGACATACTCAGACGACAAGACGCTTATAGTGGTGAAGCGGCGCGGTTCACAACCTGCATAGCACGCTCAGCCCCCTGTCTGACAATTGCGTCAATAGCCTCGGCTGCCTGCTTTATGGCCTGACCCAGTAGGAAATGCTCCGACTCTGGGAAGGGGCTGAGGACGTAGTCTACCAAGCCTCCCGGACCAAAATCCCTGCCAATACCACAGCGGAGGCGCCAGAACTCCGTGGTATTGAGTTCCTGAATTAGCGACGTCAACCCATTGTGTCCGCCGTCGCTGCCGCCCTTCCGAAGGTGGATGCGACCAACAGGGAAGTTGTATTCGTCTGCTATCACTACGCAGCGACCTGGCGCAATACCCAGTTGATCGACCTTTCTTCTGACCGCACTACCAGAGAGATTCATAAAAGTAAGGGGCTTTAAAACCGTTACGTCCTCACCTTCGTATGTGTACTGCGTTTCGAGCCAGGCTGGTTCTGAACGCTTCTCTATCCATTCAACCCGGCGCGTTTTGACCACGAAATCGGCCACCATAAAGCCCACATTGTGTCGAGTATCGGCGTATTTCGCTCCTGGATTACCGAGTCCCACAATTAACCATTGTGCATTGTTCATGTGTATGTCTTTGTTTCTTACGTATTATTACGTATCGCTGTCACGAGTGGGGCTAGGTCAGTATGGACTCCCATCCGTATGGTCCGACGAAAGACAAGCGCATCCTGGTACGGGAAATTCAATCACAAATGGGCGGGAGTCCTTACGCAACGTCTTGATTTCTAACCGATTACAGAATTCTACTTACAATAGAAACCTCACTCAAACGGTATCTTGCCTCTATCTGAATGGCGAGCCACGCCTCACCGCTAAGATAAGGGCATTGAGCTGGGCAAAAGCATGGTTGGCTGGGGCAAGAACCGCATGACAGTTGGTACAACTGCTGTTTTGGT
>JBKJNB010000158.1:0-3838 GCA_046595995.1 Candidatus Kapaibacteriota bacterium | reverse complement strand
ATCTCAAGCTCATCCGTGGGGTATGGACCGACTTCATTCGGAGGAATGGCAATCCAGAATTCTTTGCCTAGGGCCGAATTCACCTGCAAGAGGCCCTCTGCCGTTGGCTTGCCGGGCTGGGCAATTAGGTTAAGGCTACAGGATAGTGCCGCAATCGTACATGCAAGGAGTAATGCACACTTCATATTCGGATCCTATTAATTCGGTATCGCAGACTACAACTGCGTTTTGGGTAGCAATTCGTATACCCCTTATCAAGTGAAGCCCGTCGGAAACGTTACGGTTCGTAGTTTCGCGGCCCCTACCACCGATGATGCCAGCCAATGAGCACGACTACTGTCGAGCAGAAACAGTCGCTTGAATTCAACACAGCGACGTTCGAGAACCGCAAACGCAAGCCGGAAGAGTTCGCAGAAATCGCGAATGAAATCCGTCGTGACATCATTCGTGCGCTCGTGCGCGCTGGTTCCGGACACAGTGGCGGGCCGCTGGGGTCTTCGGACATCTTCGCTGTGCTGTATTTCGGCGGCTATCTACGGTATAAGCACGATGACATGCATTGGGCTGGACGCGACCGCTTTGTGCTGTCTGCCGGACACATGTGCCCGGTGCAATACTCCACGATGGCCAACGCCGGCATGTTTCCCAAAGTCGAAATGGGCACGCTCCGCAAATTCGGATCGCGCTTGCAGGGTCACCCCGGACGTGACATGCACCTGCCTGGGATTGAGACAAGCTCCGGTTCGCTCGGTCAGGGAATCAGCATTGCAGTCGGTATGGCCATGGCTGATAAACTAATTGATAAAAACGATCATCGTGTGTACTCGCTCACGGGCGATGGTGAGTTGCAAGAAGGTTCAGTATGGGAAGCAGCAATGTCTGCGGCACATTATAAACTCGACAACTTCTGCTGGCTCATCGATAACAACGATTGCCAGATCGATGGTCGCGTGCCCGATGTAATGAACGTGTATCCTATCGATGACAAGTGTCGAGCATTTGGCTTCGACGTTGTCGTTGTAAACGGACACGACTACGCAGATCTTTTGCGTGGCTTCGATCATTTTCTCGAGAATCAGAAAAATGGCGTAGGCAAACCAACGTGCATCATCGCGCGCACATACATGGGCAGCGGTGTGTCCTACATGAGTGACCAGTATGAATGGCATGGGAAGCCCCCTACAAAAGAGCAGGCCATTGCTGCACTCCTAGAACTGTCGGAAGCAGAGTAACCAATGACACCAACACTACTCGGTTCAAAGCCAACACGTCATGGCTTCGGCGACGGACTCGTAACGCTGGGCGAACGACACAGCAATGTCGTTGTGCTCGGAGGCGACATAACGGGGTCTGTGCTCACGTCGTTGTTTAGGGACAAATTCCCAGACCGATTCTTCAGCATTGGTATCGCCGAACAAAACGCAACAACCATTGCAGCAGGCCTTGCTTTATCGGGTAAGATTCCGTTCTTCGCATCATACGGTGCATTCTGTGCGCTACGTAATGCAGACCAGTTACGTATTAGCGTTGCCTACAACGAAGTGAATGTTAAAATCGGCGGTGGTCATGCAGGTATCAGTGTAGGTCCGGATGGCGCAACACACCAGATCCTCGAAGAAGTAGCGTTTCTTCGCACGCTTCCACACATGACGTTGCTCGTTCCTGCTGACTATGAGGAAGCAAAAAAGGCAACAATTGCAATGGGTGAAATGGTGGGTCCGGCATACATCCGCTTCGGACGTTCACCCGTACCACTGTTTACCACACCCGATACACCATTCGAAATTGGTAAGGCAACCATTGTGCGCGAAGGCACCGACGTTGCACTTATCGGTAGCGGCGCGCTTGTGTGGGAATGCGTTCTTGCTGCAGAAGAACTCGCAAAGAAGGGCATCAACGCTCGTGTGGTTAACGTAAGCACAATCAAACCGTTCGACTTTGCTACTGTAACTGCGGCTGCTCGTGAATGCGGTGCAATCGTCACTGCAGAAGAGCACCAAGTGCATGCAGGTCTCGGTGGAGCAGTTGCCGAATGCTGTGGGAAAAACGCACCAGTACCGATTGAATTTGTTGGTGTGAAGGACACGTTCGGCGGCTCTGGAGAACCCGAAGAGCTGATGGTAAAATTCGGTCTCACGTGGCGCGAAGTCTACGCTTCGGCACTCGTAGCCATGCAACGACGTGACAAGGGCTCCTCGGGCGTCCGGGCCATCAAGGATGTCCCTACCTACCAATAACATCGACATTTCCGATCCGCTCCTGCTGCGCATCGGTGACCTTGCACAACAGACGCAAACGCGTATCTACGTTGTAGGGGGCTTCGTGCGCGACGCACTCATGGGGCGCCCAAGCACCGACGTGGACATTACTGTCGTTGGCGACGCACTTGCGTTTGCCGATAAGGTCGCGGGAGTGTTCCGATCGAAGGCAGTGCATTACGAACGCTTCCGCACTGCTTTGGTACCCATTGGCGAACGCAACATAGAGTTTGTTGGGACACGACTCGAGCGTTACGACGCAGACTCGCGGAAGCCAATCGTTACTGAGGGCACACTCGAAGACGATTTGCGAAGGCGCGACTTCACCGTTAATGCAATGGCCGCGTCACTTCATGCAGACAACCTTGGTGAAGTGATTGATTTATGGAACGGTATGGATGACCTTGTGCGCAAGGTGCTGCGCACACCACTCGACCCCATTGTTACAATGGAAGACGACCCACTACGCATGATGCGCGCTGCCCGCTTCGCAGCACAGCTAGCGTTCGAAGTCGACGAGAACACACTCAACGCTGTTCGCTCAATGAGCGAGCGAATAAAAATTGTTTCGCAAGAACGCATCACCGATGAATTCATGAAGATCCTCGCATCACCGCGTCCGAGCGTGGGCTTGATGATTCTTCATGAGACAGGGTTGCTGCAACATATCTTCCCCGAAGTCGAGGCGCTTGCAGGAGTCGACTTGGTGCGCGTCGGGGAGCGTGAATACAAACACAAAGACGTGTTCCGCCACACCTTACAAGTCGTAGACAATGTGGCTGCTATGTCAGACAATGTGTGGTTACGTTTTGCAACGCTCATGCACGATATTGCAAAGCCGCGTACCAAGAAGTTTGTACCGGGTACGGGCTGGACGTTCCACGGACATGAAGAGGTGGGAGCAAGGTGGCAGGACAAAATCTTCCGCCGCTTGAAGTTGCCCATGCAGCATCTCGAATACGTGCAGACCCTTGTGCGCCTTCATCAACGTCCGATGAAACTCGTTGACGATGGTGTAACCGACTCGGCCATACGCCGGCTTGCCGTACACGCCGGCGACGCAATCGAAGACCTGTTTATGTTGTGTAGAGCAGACGTAACAACGAAGAACCCGCGTCTGGCTGAGAAGTATGTTCACAACTATGTAGTCGTGCGCGACAAGGTTCTCGATGTGCAGGAACGCGACCACTTGCGTCAGTTTCAAAGTCCCGTTCGTGGCGAAGAAATCATGGAAATCACAGGTCTGCCAGCGTCACGCACCATTGGATATCTAAAGTTTATGCTCGAAGAAGCAATTCTTGATGGCGTTGTTGCAAACGAACACGATGTAGCCCGCGAGTACCTCATGGCGAACTTAAAAAGTTGGCTCTCGAATGCAGATGCTGCTACATTCTCGCGCAGGGGCACAGCATGAGCAACCCAAACAACAGACGTGAGACTGGTGCAAGTGGAACCATCATTGAGTACGGTGGCTTCACACCCATCCTGCATGACAGTGTGTTCGTGGCACATGGGGCAGTCATTCTTGGCGACGTTCAGATCGGTAAAGATTCGAGCGTCTGGTTCAACACCGTCATTCG
>JBKJNB010000154.1:0-17833 GCA_046595995.1 Candidatus Kapaibacteriota bacterium | reverse complement strand
CGGAAGTCCGTCGACATAATCGGTGTTGCCGTCAGCACAATCTCGGCACCAGTGTTTAGAATCGAACCGGCATTCTTGAGTTGTGCCAAGTATCCGCTAGATGCAGCAACTGGAACGAGGAAGATCTGATCTTGGGATAGTTGTCTGTAGTAGGTAAAGTCGATGCCCAGGCGATTTTCGAAGAAGCGGATATCAAATCCACCTTCGACTGAGAAGTTGCTCTCAGGCTTTAGCTCGGGATTCCCCAATTCGTTTGCCTGCATATAACCGATGCTGCCGCCAAAGGGGAACGAGACACCGTCTGTCCATCCGTCGTTGTAGTTCGACTGTAGAAACACAGTGCGCGTACCATAGATGGGTGCGTCTTTACCGCCCTCGGCAACGCTTAAGCGAAGCTTTGCAAAGCTCAGGATGTCGGACTTCATGTCTGGTAACAACTCTGTTAGCACAACACTGACATTCGCCGCCGGATAAACGAAGGAGTTGTTACCCGCTGGGAGCGACGTAGACCATTCTTTACGCACCGTCGCGTTAAAGAAAATTGACTGTTGGTAGTTCAACCGTAGGTCACCATAAAACGCTGCGGTGCGCTTTTGTCCGATTGACTGCCGCGTGATTTGTCCGGAGGTGTTTGACAAGTGGAAGAAGTCCACAGCACCAAGTCCGTCACCTTGCACATACAATTGCTCACTGAACGTGCTGAACAAGTTGTTACCAACGAGAAGTTGCGACCCGAAGTCTTCGTTAAACTGGTGTGTTACCGTTACGATCAGGTCACTCGTGATGTCCTGCACGGTATGCTGGTCTTCGGCAATGCGGCCTGCAGGTGCTGTACGACTACCATTTGCAATTTGATCTTCTCGGCGGTCGCTATAGAAGTCGCCACCGACGCGATACATGATGTCTACACCTTCGAGCACATTCCAATCGAGTTGCATGTTGCCGTAGACACGGTTGACATCGTCAGAGAAACGATTCTTGTTTACCGTCCAAAACGGATTGTCATAGCCTGCACCTGCTCGATAGTTGCGTTGCTTACCATCCGCAAACGAATACGCCGAAGCATTGTCTACGGCATCATTGCCGAACCCATTTGAGTTGTCGAACGAAATTGGTGTACGTACGAGACCGAGTACGACACCCGATACATTTGAGCCGTGCTGTGTGCGATTACCGCCGGAATTCACATAGTTGAAATTAGCCGACGCACGGAACCGTGGAGCAACTTGGGCACCGCCACTGAACTTGATCGTATTTCGAGCCCACTCACTATTCGGTACAACACCCGATGAGTGAAGTCTTGAAAATGACAAGTAATACGTTGCGTTTTCATCGCCCCCAAACATGTTCACCGAGTTTGTAGACGTTAGACCTGTTTTATAGAACATCGATTGGTTGTCGTACGGCGTGACCCTCGTTTTTGCTGTTGGGTCGCTGGCGCCAACGATCTTGCCATTTTTATCCCACTTGTATGTGGCGTCTCCATCCCAAAAGAGCGTGTCGACATTAGCACCCCATGAACGCGATATGCCGGGCGCAGGCGGAGCGTATACCCCACCGTTTCCTGCCGTGTATTTGCTCTGCAATTCAGGAAGGCGATTTACTTGGTCGAGGCTCCACGACGAGTTGAACTGAATGTTCACTTTCTCGCCAAACGTAGGCACACCCTTCTTCGTGGTTATAATGATGGCACCACCGGCCGCACGAATACCGTACAGAGCCGTTGCGGCGGGTCCTTTCAGTACCGTCATCGATTCAATATCATTTGGATTGATATCGATGGCTCGGTTCGAATAACCGACGCCATCGAGCAGGTTGTTACGTCCGTTATCCGGGTTGCCCGACGACAGCTGCGAGTTGTCGATAGGAATACCGTCCACAACAAACAGTGGCTGATTGTCCCCCGTAATCGAGGATGATCCACGAATGCGAATGAACGAGGACCCACCCGGAACACCAGAAGAGTTGTTTACCTGAACGCCCGCTACTTTGCCCGAAAGTGCGCTTACAACGTTCGTCTCCCTAGAGCCAACGATTTCGTTGCCTGTGACTTCCTGTGTTGCATAGCCAAGCGATTTTTTGGTTCGCTCAAGCCCGATGGCTGTTACAACTACCTGTTCTGTATTGAGAGCGTCGTCTTCCAAGAGGACGTCAATCTCGTCTGAAGTTCCAATCGCGATCTCGCGCGACTTCTTTCCGATCTGCTTGAACACAAGCACAGTCGCTGTCGGAGGAACGGTAATCTTGTACTTCCCTTTTGCCTTCGAAAACGTACCTATCGAGGTACCTTTTGCCTGAACGACAGCACCTGCCAGGGTTTGTCCGTCCTTGTCTGTTACCGTACCGGTAATGGTGCGATCCTGTGCCTGTGCCATGCCGACAGCAAAAACTAGGATCG
Source organism: Candidatus Kapaibacteriota bacterium (assembly GCA_046595995.1). Classification (GTDB taxonomy): domain Bacteria; phylum Bacteroidota; class Ignavibacteria; order Kapaibacteriales; family Kapaibacteriaceae; genus JAWXBR01. The sequence goes on along the minus strand of JBKJNB010000154.1, from coordinate 15,435 downwards.
ACAAATAGAGTAGAACTTGTTTCATACACTTCACCGAAATGTGAATGGAGGATTCGTGTAGCGTCTAACAATGTCAATGAACGGGCTTGGGGGCAAAGTAAACGAATTCTGATCCAAGTACAACACTTCTCCGTATGTCTACACAAATCGAAACCATTTCTTTACCCGGAGACCATGATGATGCCCACCACGAATCGCCCCCTCAACACAATTCTTGCTTTTGCCCTCTGCTTGTGCGCTTTTAGCGCTGCAAGTGCCCAAAATGACGTCATGGTTGGCGGACAAGCCATGTACGCACAGAAAGACATTATCGATAACGCAGTGAATTCCGCAGACCACACAACGTTGGTTGCTGCTGTAAAGGCCGCCGACCTGGTTGCGACGCTTAAGAGCGACGGACCATTCACGGTGTTCGCTCCAACAAACGACGCATTCGAAAATCTGCCAGACGGCACTGTTGCAACACTGCTGCAACCAGCTAACAAGGCTACGCTTGCATCGGTACTCACCTATCATGTAGTGCCAGGTCGCCTCGATGCGAAGGAACTCATGAAGTTGATCAAGAAGGGTAACGGTACCGCCGAATTAACTACCGCTAACGGCGGCAAGCTTTGGGCCATGATGAACGGCGATATGAACGTCATTATTAAAGACGGCAATGGCGGCGTTGCACACATCTCTACCTACAACGTATACCAGTCTAACGGCGTTATTCACGTAATCGATCGCGTTGTCCTTCCAAAAATGTAAGCCTCCCCCCAACCCCATCACCACGTAGGTCGTTCATCGCAAGGTGAACAACCTCCACGAAGGTCGTTCATCGCAAGATGGGCGGCCTTTTGTGTTTGCGCCTCACAACGAGAGACGCTTTAGAACCCAACGCTATCGAAAACCGTCGACTCGTTAAATTAACGTCCAATGCACTACATCCTCCTGCTTCTTGCCTCGGTAGCATCGCTTCTCTCACAAGACTTCCGCGTAATTCGTGGATGTCCGCCCGAAGGTCTAGCTACACCCGGAACACGAAAAGCAGACTTGTTTGTATTAAAGGCCGTCTACAAAATCCCGCACGCCTCAGAACTAAATGGACACAGCATAGAAGAATTCCTCGAGCCCGGCGATGACACCGATCGCTGGTACGAAGGAGCAGCAGTCGAAATGGACGTTTTCATCGGCGATGTTTATGCGGCTGAAGTCGAAGATTGCAATTGCCGTAAAACCGGCGATGACATGATGGATACACGCATTCTCATGTATGCGCAAGACTCGAACATGAAGAAGCGTTATTCGATGGTGGGCGAGGTCACACCCCGCATTAAAGCACTGAAGAAGAGCAAAGGACTAGATTGGTCGACATCTGCATTGAAGCAATACAAAGGCACATGGATGCGTGTTCGGGGATGGCTGCTTTTTGATTGGATGCATAGTGGCAACGCCGTTAACACCAAACCACGTGGTCGCGCCCTATGGCGGACTACTGCCTGGGAGCTTCATCCGCTTACCGACATAAACCCAATACCATCGCATTAGAGGCACACGAAGCGATTGGAGACACGTGATTGCGACTACTCTTAAAACGATGCTTGTAGTGTAACGGAGAATGAACGTGCTTCGGCTGGAATAATGCCGGGTCCGGGATATGCATCGGCACGACGTGAAAAATATCTATTGTCAAATAAGTTATTACAGCTCATGTCTATTCGGTAACGATCGAACATGTATGATGCAGACAGGTCCCCTACGCTATAGGCAGGTATTGCCCCGGTAACTGCGGAGGCAGAATACTCTGTGTTTGTTGCGTCGGAGTATTGCTTGCCCACAAATGCAAGCACGAAAGACGCACGGAAGCCATTCGACTCGACCGATACTCCCGAGCGCACTACATATGGCGGCACGAGTTCGACGCGGCGATTACGAACTGAAGCATCATCAGAATTCAGATAGCGTCCATCCGTAACAGCCCCATTCAGCAAAACCCTTACGACAGGCGACGAGTTGTGAAGTGCAGCGAGGCGCGAAATGTTGATTTCGACGACGGCCTCGACGCCAGCGGTGTATGCGTCGGCGACATTCGTACGATAGCGATACGGAAGGAACAGCGGTGCTTCGTCGGAACGCAGCACTTCGCCTATGCGGTTTGAATACCGCAGATAGAACGCGCTTGCATCGAAGGCAATGACGTCGAGCAACGTGCCGCGAATTCCGGCGTCGAGCGTGTATCCACGTTCATCTGTGATGTCGGGGTCTACGCGAATGTTCGGATTACTAATGTGCAAATCGCTGAATGTGATTGAGCGGAAGTTCTGTGATGCGTTCGCATAACACTCCCACAGATCTGGCGAGTGATAGAGCAATCCGATACCAAACAATGCAAATGTGCGGGAACGACTGCGCGTTTCACGCACGGTTGAATCGACAAGCACGTTGCCGGCAAAGTCTTCTACTCGCATAGAATAGTAACCGTCTGACCGTGTTGTGATGAGTTCGCCGCGCATGCCGGGCACGACTGCGAATCCGTTACCAAGACGAAGAATACTTTCGGCAAACACGGCAACGTTGTCGTTGGGGTATCTAAAGTCTGAGCCTTCGAGTTGTGAAGCGTTAAGGAATGTGAAGTCCGGACCCGATCCGCTGCTTGCACTGCCTTGCTGTTGCGTAGTCGTGCCGTGGAATAGCCGAAAGCCGGCAACGAGTGAGGACATATCAGTGCCAAATCCTTCGAACGCATGCTGGATGGTTGTTTCGTTTCCAATGTTGCGAAACGTGCCTGCAATGAGTGATCGCTCGCCACCTTGGTCACTCATGTTTATGCGGTCTTGATTGCCAAGAGCGTCGCGCGAACTGTAGTTGCCAAAAAACATCGACTTAATACCTGTCGACTCGGAGAGCACGTAATCCACAGACAGCGAAGCAAGATTCCATTGCACCTCGAACCAATTGCGCGACCGTACGCTTTGATTTGGATTGTCGCTGAACATTCTGTCGGTGAGGCCTCCGGGCTGCTGCGATTGATACGTGAAGAACGTGTAGTCTGCACGTATACGCAAGGTCGGCGTAATTGATGTTGCGACCGATGCGTAGGCAGTGTGGACGGCGAAGCCACTGTTCGGACGCCATCCATCGGAGCGTCGGAGCTGATACAATGCGATGTATCCCACGTTATCTATCGTACCACTGCCCTCTGCATATAAACCAGCAAAGTTGAACGACCCATACGTACTGCGAACACGTCCTTCGAATGCAGAGTCTTTTTTAGGTTCTCGCATGACAAAGTTCACCATGCCGCCGAACTGCGTGCCATAACGCAGCGAGCCGGCGCCACGCACGACTTGAATGCGATCTACCGCATCCATTGGTGGTGTGTAGTAACTCTCAGGATATCCCAGCGGGTCGGCTGCAATGTCATACCCATTTTGCCGCGTTGTGAAGTTCGACGTTCGATTCGGCGACAGTCCCCTACCACCAATGCCCATTTGAACACCACCGCCATCGTTGTCCCAAATGTTTAGACCGGCAATGCCTGAGAATACCTGACGCGCATTATTGCTCGACGTATTTGCAGTAATCGAACTCATCCGTACCTGTTCGGTCTTCTTGCCGGCATAGATAGCCCCGCCATCAAGATCATCGACTGAGGATATTGTAAACGCGTTTATCGGTGTCGCATATACTACAACTTGTGGAGAACGCACGGTATCGACACGCAAATTCAGCGAGTCGGTGAGCCCCTTAACCACTGTTGTGGCAATTGCAAACAGTACCAGAACTACGAGTGCAAGCCTATTCATAGCTGCGCACCCATGCGTATTGATGGAGTCCGACATGCTCACGAGCCAGATCGACCTGTGGATCTACAAGTAGTCTACTCTCTCGTCCGTTTAACGTTACCCACACCTCGGCGCGCACGCGTGGATCGCGCATGCCTTGTGCCACACAGTGGTCGCGCAGGAAGTGTGCGAACTGAAGCACCATGTCGGGCTGCATCGACATCTGCTTTTCCTGGTGCGTGTTTAGAAAGTCTCTATTGATGACCATGCTCTCGCTCTTCAGACCATCTCGCACGAAGAACGTCGCATACCCTGCCTTCTCCATTAGCATAACACGCCAAGAGAACCGATAGCCTTCTTCATTCCAAAACACGTTACCAGAGTACAATACGTACCGAAGCGGTACTAGAATCTGAAGCACAACAAAGAGACTTGCCAACACTATGGTCATGCGATTCGTCCGCCGTGCTGGTTTTGCGAATACAAGGTGTGCCTTCTTCTCGCTACTACCCACGAAGAACACCAGTGTCATCGCAATCATTACAATCGGAAAAATTCCAATCTGGAACATCATCCCCGTGATTGTATGGAAACCAACGACGGCGACATATGCGTACACACGCGTTCGACGATGCATGAGAAAGAACGGTATGGTGCAGTCGAACAGCATTCCAGCCCACGAGAAAACGTAGGCAGTAATTGGCATGCTGAGTAGGGGGCCGATAAGGGGCAAATCATCGTGTGCAGGCAGCCATATCGACAGCGGCATTGCATGCAACAGCCAGTCAGTGTTAATCTTTGCAACGCCTGCGAAGATGTACACAAGAGCAATCTGGAATTTTAGAATGTCCACTGTCCAACGCGGAACAACATCGAGACGCAGCGCTGGACGCCGCCACACATCTATTGAAAATGCGCGATGTGCCGGAAGAAAACAGAATAGTAATGCTACGACACTAACGAAGTAGTAATGATTGAGATAATAGGTTTTGTCGAGGAGTTCGACATAGGTGAAAGCCAAAAAGAAAATTACTGCCGACGGACGATAGAACGCTCCGAGCATGATGCCCAGTGCCGCGAATGTCATTACTGCGAACACGGCGTACATACCCAATTCAGGAAGGGGCGCTAACCACTCAAAACCCAAGTACGTAAAGTGAAATTTTGGCGCAACGTATTGCTCATATACCCACCCAAACGATAGAAAGCGTATACAGCCTATCGTCATCGTTAAACCGAACAAGACGCGCGCCACAGCTAACGTGGACACAGGCCAAGTCGAATTGAAGTAGTCTGCAATAGTTGCGCGGAGACTAGTCGCCATCACCGCTGCTGTAAGTAATGGAGATGCCGATAAGAGACGATAGTTCGCTCTTGAGATACCGACTCATTTTCTGCGTTTGCTCAACGAGAGCCTCAACGCGTGGGTCGTTAGACGTGATTAAATCCGAGAGGCGTTCTGCATCGTTGATTGCGTCTAGGGCAATGTTCACCGAGTCCATTTGCTTTTTGGTGTCGTCGATGAGTCGTTGTCCTTGTGGTACAAAGCCCAGATAGTACTGAAAGCCATGTAGTGAAGGCTCATTTCCACTCCACAGTTCGAATACGCTGCGGATATGGACTTTAAGTGCATGAACAGACGTGCCCGAGTAATAGGCTTCTACAAGATGTGGTGCTTGTGTCTGCCCTAGGCGACGTCCGGCAGGTATTGCGATCTTATAATTCTTTGCTTGCTCGTAACTCATGTTCAAGGCGTTAAACAGTAAGCTCATAGAACTACCCGCGTCTGTGCCAATCTGTTCGACGAACCGCGATCGATAGTTAATCCAATCGGCGCGTACTGCACGAACGCTGCTGTCTAGGTGTCGAGCTACTACCTTTAGGTAAGCGCGGCGGCTGATTGAGTCAGAGTTTACAATCGGCTGACTAGCATCGCTAAATAACAAGTACTCTAGTGCGAACAGTCCGCGTTTATCGCGATTGAAGTCTTGCGTTGCGTTGTCACCTGCCGCGATTGCAGCCTCGATCTTCTGAACACTAGCAGGGAATGTGGCAATGTCGGTATTCAAGCTTCCGAAGTTGCCGATTGCCGGACCAAAGTCGTACGTTACCACTCGCTCCCACGACAGAAGTGCGGTAGTCCATGCAGCTCTCGTAATGTCGAGATTTGACTGAGTCGGTTGAACAGCAAAAGCCTTGATTGCATTCTCGAGGGAGTCGCAACGTTGCACTAACACTTCGTAGCCCGGCTTTATCAGGCTATCGGCAACGGTTTCAAGAACAAGTCTGCGCTGTTCGCCGAACTCGATCGGTTCGGTTACTGTACAGGAGCTTACCGTTAGTGCGAGCAGCACAATAAGCGCTGCCCCAGGCAGGGCATGAAGCCGCATGGTTTTTCCAGAGGCAATTGGGACAATAACAGTCCGAATTTACCCCTTATTTGGACTTAGTCCAAATTGAAATAGCAGCAGCTATCCATTGCTGGTCTAGAATCCGATTACTTTACCCAGCCCGTCGCGGACGGGGAACCAAAGCGCTTGAAAGACCGAGGCATCTGCTGGGATCGTATATGCTATCGTGCCGACCTTCATGTCTTTTCCAGGAACGTTCTCATTCTTGATTTTTAGCCAATTCGCCAGGAATGAGGCAATACCCTCCCAGAAACCCGCCTTTTTAGACGACTTATTAAGAACTTCAAGCTCAAAATCGATGTATTGCGGCGTAACAACACCCGTTGCTTGCCGACCGCGAACTTTGAGTTTAAACGATGCCTTTTTCACCCAGCCGCTTTTCACCTTAATGTTTTCCGCGATGGGTAAAAAGGTATTGAATGTCGCCAGTTCCATTTCAGCTAAGGAGGCCTCGGCGTCGAATGTGTTCTGCTGTACATTCAGCGGAAGCGTTATCTCAAGCTGCATGACCCCATTTTTCTGAAAAGCCCCTTTAGCAAAAATCTTGACGGGTTGTTTTTTCTGTACTTCGGGATCGTTCGATAGTCCGGTGACGAGGAATCCGATTTTTGAAAACTGAAGGATTGCTGGTGTGTTACTGTTTGGGTGCAACTCGCCGTAGGTAATTGCGCAGTCGCCAAATCGAACACTGTCGATCCCCAATCGAAATGGTATGGATGCAATCAATTCATACGGCATCACGGGTCTCTTCCCTTTATTCTTTTTGCCCCGGGAGTTACTCAATACGTCGATGTAGAACTTGGAAAAGTCGAGCGTATGCGCGCGCAATGCAGTACCATTTACAAGACCCTTCGTGTCCACTTCTTTAAGAATAACATTACGCGCGCTGACTCGCATTCTATCCGTACGAAATGGTGTTTTAGCAAAGATGGCTGCATCAGAAATCGTTGGTCGAGCACCAAATGTGTCAATCGCAACTGATCGTTGCCTAAAGGAAATATGTACTCCGCTGGCAAACGTTCTGCTACTCTTAGGTACGATATAGTCTACGGAGTCGATGTACATTGACGAGTCTTGTTCATCCACAACAATGCGACCGCCATACAGCTCTACCGTATCGCCGTCGTCGAACGGACGCGTCCACCGACGCACTGAGACGTATGTCTTTCCAACGGCTTTGTAATCACTGGTAGTCTCTTTAATAGAGAGCGAGTTAAATCGAATATTCAAGCCAACCATAGATCCACCAATAGACCGTTGGTGGTTGGCATCAGCAAGCACATACGTGCCTTCGTTCACCGACAGGCTGTTAATCCATAATGGCTTGACGTTGTCCGGCAGGATTGCGCCAAGTAGTGAGGCAACGAGCGAGTCGACATTTGGTAGAACGGGCAACTTTACAAGAGCCGTATCAGCGGCAGCAGAGTCAGCACTGATGCGAGTGCGAGCCGCAATCGATGAGTCTGAAAAACTGACTTTTGCCGGACGCCGATACAATGAAGGCTCATCAATTGTTATGTCGCCAAGAGACAGTCCACTACCGAACAGAATGTCCCATGGGTTTACACCGGAGACTTTCACCAGCGGAACGTTGAGGTCCATGTAAACTTCTGTAAGATTTTTCGTATCACCCGTCCGAATGCGAATGTCTTTCACATCGAGCGTACGAGCAAAGAACTGGTAATCAACAACGCCGATTTTAACATCAATTGGCGCCCCGCCCTTAACCTGCGCATCGCGTTGAACCATGCGCTTTATGTAGTCGTTGGCAGCGTCCGTAATAATCGACTGCATCTTGTCAGCATACATCCAGTACGCTAGGCCAGCCCCAATTAAACCAATGCCCAAGAGACCACCGCCTCCGATGAGAAGTGCTCGCCACCAGCGTGACTTCTCACGTGGCTTTTTTGCAGGTATATCCGTTGTGCTTTGTTCTGTTGCCATGTCTGTGTTCCTGTCAAACTATTAGATGCTGCGATGAAGTCGTCACGTCGGGGTGGGCGGCGAATACTAAGTCGTATTCCCCACTTTACCAACTGCGTACTATGCTACACTCCATAACAACTGTCGGCATCCACGTTATTCTGATACCGAGTTCAGATTCATTTGCACTACCCCGCAACAGCCAAGTCGATTTATCGCGAATCGCTGAGGAGACTGCGATGATAAGTGGCTGCACGTTCAAGACGTTGCATGTATGCGCAGATCATATGCACGTTTTGTTCGTGTCCAAAGACGAACAATCGGTGAATACGTTCCTTCCAGCGTTCGCCGAACGTGCGCGCCAATTCATCAGTAATGCCGATTCCGAGCTGGTGTCGTTCGAGTGGCATGAGCGCCTTCACGTTACCTTACTTCCGCCATGGCATGTAGAAATTCTTGCAAGTTTCGTGCGGGATCAGGACAACTTTCATCTCACGCGCACACTCCAGGAGGAACTAGACGAAGTCTTTCTGCCAAATGCTACGGCGTTGGTTGACGCTGAAGACGAGGCGACAATGCAAGCCTGCAGATTTAACTGAACGTCGTGGCAGAGGCGCACAGGCGGCATAGCCACTATATTTGCCGTCCATCGTTCAATAGGATCAAGAATGAAGAAGACTGCCTTCCACGACCTGCACGTTGCTGCTGGCGCAAAAATGGTGTCGTTCGCCGGCTTCGAAATGCCCATCCAGTATCCATCGGGTATTCTCGATGAGCATCGGACCGTGCGTAATGGCGTTGGTATGTTCGATGTGTCACACATGGGTGAGTTCGAAGTGCGCGGCGACCACGCTCTCGACCTTATCCAGCGCATTACAGTAAACGACGCATCGAAGCTCAGCCCGGGCAAGGCCCAGTATTCTGCTATGTGCACGGAAGATGGTGGCATTGTCGACGATCTGCTGGTGTACCATCTTGGTGACCATTATATGCTCGTGGTGAACGGGTCGAACATCGACAAAGACCTTGCTTGGGTGCAACAGAACGCGAAAGAATTTCCTGATGTAACCGTTACCGATGTCAGCGACGATGTGCACCTTCTCGCGGTGCAGGGTCCGCGTTCGGTCGCAACCCTGCAGAAGCTGACGTCGGCGAACCTCGACGACATCGCATACTATTCGTTCGTCAACGGAACACTCGCCGGTGTACCAATGATGATCTCGCGGACGGGCTACACGGGCGAGCCAGGTTTCGAACTGTATTTCCGTGGCTCGGTGCCCGTTGCTATCGGCATCGCGAATGCAATCTTTACTGCGGGCGCAGACGCAGGTATTAAATGGATTGGTCTAGGCGCACGTGACACGCTCCGGTTAGAAAAGGGATACTGTCTATACGGTAATGACATCGATGACACGACAAACCCCATCGAAGCTGGACTCGGTTGGATAACGAAGCTTGCCAAGGGGGCTTTCAACGGCAGTGACGTGGTCGGCCGTGTAAAAGAAGAAGGTCCGAAGCGCAAGCTGGTCGGCTTCTCTATGAAAAGTGAGAAGCTCATCCCTCGCGCTGGTTACGAAATCGTGAGTAATGGCGAGACCGTCGGCAAGGTCACCAGCGGCAACACCTCACCCGGACTCTCTACGGGTATTGGTCTTGGGTACGTTCGCGTTGATCTCGCTTCGCCGGGTACGCAGCTAGAAATCAAGGCTCGCGGAACGACCTTCCCTGCGGAAGTCAAGAAGTTGCCATTTCTCTAATTCTACGGTTCGCGGCCTTCGGGTAGCACTGGCACTTTAGGTTCGACGGAGATTTCCACGCGTGCAGTACCTGTGCGAATCATGTCTATCTCCTCCGCAGCGCCCTTCGATACATCGATGATGCGTCCGTGCTTCCACGGACCTCTATCGTTAACACGCACTATAGTTTCTTTGTTGTTCGAGAGGTTGCGCACGCGCACGAGAGTGCCGAACGGCAACCAGCGGTGCGCACACGACTTACCATTCATGTCGTAGAGTTCGCCGTTCGATGTCTTCTTGCCGTGAAACGCATTAGCATAAAACGAAGCAACACCCGAGTCGGGTTCCGTTGCCATGATGGCGGCTGTAATTGAATCAGAGGCAGTAAGCACGGCAGCATTCTTTCGCCGCATAGAAACGATGGCTGCATCATAAAGACTGCGTAACGCATTCTCTCGCAAAGAGTCGGCTTTCCACACACTATCGTTCTTCTGCATTGTATCCACTGCAGTAGCTTCTCGCCTTAAACTATCGGCACGCATACGAAGCAGAATCGACGAAACACGCATACTGTCAGAACGCTTCCATTGAATTTTAAACTCCGCTTGCAAGCTATCAGCAGTCTTGCGCATTTCATTCGATCGTTCTTGTACATGAACGACCCAAACGGAAGCCAGGATAACGGAGACGACAAGCGCGCGCATATTCAAAGGTGTCGTGTTATGTGACGCCGACGTAGAATTTCGACCAGGTCGCGTGTCTTCTCACTCTGTCCACGTTCGCAGATTAGAATCGACGTTTCGGTTTCTACAACGATGAGATTGTCGACACCCACTAGTCCAATCAAGCGGCCACTGGAGCCGTTTACAAAGCAGTTCGTTGAATTCTGGGTGACGACATTACCCTCGAGTACGTTGTTCTTCGTGTCTTTCATCGACATGCGATAGAGTTCATCCCACGTACCGACGTCGCTCCATCCGAAAGCCCCCTCCACTACGCAAGCATTTTGAGCCTTCTCCATTACGCCGATGTCGAAAGAGATCGATCGAATCTGGCGGTAGACGTTTTCGAGCACATCGCGCTCATCATCGTGTCCGATAGACCGAGCGTACAATTGAAACAGCGGACCGTGATCGGGAAGGTGTTTGTGAATTGCATCGAGCAGCACACCAATTCGTCCAACAAAGATTCCGCTATTCCACACGAAGTCACCCGCGTCGATAAAGCGTTGCGCTGTCGCAGAATCGGGCTTCTCTGCAAAGGTTTGCACATGCTGAAGACGTCCGTCGAGAATCGGATTCGTTGTCTCGACATCATCACCAACTTGAATATAACCGAATCCAGTTTCCGGACGTGTGGGCATTACGCCAATCGTTACCACACAAGCCTGCGCCATTGCAGCCGTGCATGCACGATTAAGCACGGATTGAAATTCACGAATGTTCTGAATGACGTGGTCACTCGGCAGAATCACAAGAATGGTGTCGTCGTCGTGGGTCTGCCGAAGGACAGTCGCCGCCAGAGCGATGCAAGGTCCCGTATTGCGTCCGAACGGCTCTTTAATGATATTGTCCACAGGAACAGCGGGCAGTTGCTCTCGAACGTGCTGCTCCAGATCGTCTGTGGTAACCACGTACACGTCGTCCGCCTGAATAAACGGCTTCAGACGAGCAACCGTGTTCTGAATCAGGGTTCCCTCGCCCATGACATGAACAAACTGCTTGGGCTTGCGCTCGGTGCTGCGAGGCCAGAGCCTCATACCCAAGCCCCCTGCCATGACTACTGCTAAGACTGGCTGCATTGTACTCCTCGTATGGGAACCAAAATACGCCGCTCCCGTAGATCGGTTCGTATCTTTGATCTTACATATCTATGGAGACATTCATGAATCAATCGCTGCTCGCAGCGCTGCTTTGTCTAGCACTTGCGGTTCCGGCATTTGCACAGGACGATCGTCTCGACGAACTGACGTTCGATGAAGGCGTTTCTCTAAAGGACGAATCATTACCATACTTCGCAATTGGTGTCGGACCTGTTGTTTCGTTTTCGTTTCCGAACATGGACGCACTGAATGTCCGCGCTACTGAACTTGGCCTTTCAGAATTGAAAACGCCGTTCATTCAAGCAGGCGTCGAGCTGTTCACGGCAATTGGTATTATTCCGAATGTGCGCATAGGTTTTTCGTGGATCACCGGCAGCGCGTCGTCAGAAGCCCGCATGGCAGCTGGTGCTGACACGGTTAACCGAACCATGGAATACTCCGTTGGCTCGCGTACAGTACACGCTGACTATGCATGGGTTCCTGTGCGTTCACTTTCAATTATTCCCGGCGCTGGCTTTTGCTGGTCTACACAAACGATTGCAACCTATCAAGCCACTTCTTCGGCTGCATGGGCAGACCTTACCAACCCATCGACGCTAGCCCCTTCTCCGACGGCTTTCTCAGAGATGCGTCGAAGCGCGCTGGCCGTTGTGCCACGCTTGAATATCGAGTATGCAATTGCGCCCTGGGTGGCCCTGCGTGCACAGGCGGCATATACGCTTCAAGTTGCGGGTAGTGACTGGCAGCTCGATCGTACTGTGAATGTCGCCGGCGTACCCGAGAACATCAAAATATCAGCGTTCTCAGCACAGCTAGGCCTCTTTGTAGGCCTCTTCAACTAACTCAACAGCGCCAGGGCCTGTAGCACAGCGGTTAGTGCAGCGGACTCATAATCCGTTGGTCGCTGGTTCAAATCCGGCCAGGCCCACGATGTCAACATCGCAGATAACGTGCCCCAAGTGTGGGGAGCCCATCGATATCGACAAGCTTGTGAAGCACGACATCGAACGTCAGCTTCGACAAGAATTCGAGGTTAAATCAGCGCGCGATGCAGAGGTTCTCGCTTTGCAGCGTAAAGCCGACACAATCAAGTTCAAGTCGCTAGAAGTGGCTCACCTCGAACTGGAACGTGTGCATCGCGAGCAGGCAGAAGAGATGGAGCTCGACATTCGCAAGCGCGTTCTTCAAGAACAGCAGTTGGTCGAAGAACGCATCAAGCGTCAGGAACAAGAACGCCACGGACTAGAACGCAAGCAGGAAGCTGAACGCTACGATCGCGAACGCAAGCAGGACGTTGAGCGTTACGAGCGCGAACGTAAGGAGGAAGCCGAACGTTTCGAGATTCAGAACCGTGAGCTGCAGAAGAAGTACGACGACCAACTCCGCCTAGCCGAAGAAATGCGCCGAAAAGCCGAGCAAGGTTCGCAGCAGATGCAAGGCGAGATTCTAGAACTAGCCATCGAAGAGTTTTTGCGATCGGCCTTCCCTCTCGACGACATTCAGGCTATTGGTAAGGGTCAGAAAGGTGCTGACTGCTTGCATGTTGTGTGCGACGCTGGACGTCCCGTTGGCTCGATCTACTACGAGAGCAAACGCACTAAAAACTTCAGCGACGAATGGATCGGAAAGTTAAAACAGGACATGCGTGCGCGTGGCGCTGACGTCGGTGTGCTCGTGAGCGATGTGATGCCAAAGAGTATGGAGCGATTTGGGAACGTTCAGGGGGTCTGGATTTGTCGGTTCGATGAATTCAAGGCGTTATGCCATGTGTTGCGCACAATGGTCCTGAACGTTTCGAACGCAACGGCCAGTCAGGAGAACAAAGGCGAGAAGATGGCCATGCTTTATCAGTACCTCACAGGCAATGAGTTTCGCATGCAGATCGAAGCCATTGTGGAAGCGTTTACAACAATGCGTGGAGATCTCGAGCGCGAAAGAATGCAGGCAGAGAAAAATTGGAAGCAACGCGAGAAGCAGCTCGAAAAGGTTATGCTAAACACTGTCCACCTTCACGGCTCCATTAAGGGTATTGCTGGCAGCGAGATCCTTGAGGTGCGTCAACTAGAAGCTCCCACCACCGACGCAAGAGAACCGTCAGCCCTTCGTCCGTAGATTCAGCTATGACACTAACCCTCTATACCGTGCGCACCGTGATGACTTCAGTCGTCGCATTTGCAATGTGCGTTGCTGCTTCAGCAACCGATCCGACTCCCCTACGTGCCATAAAGAACGACGCGTTCGGTTTCGGAGAACGTCTTGAATACTCGGTTGGCTACAAGTTCATAACGGCAGGCTACGCTGTATTTCAAGTCGGCAAGGAACCAATAGTAACCAACAGCCGCCAGTGCTACGACATTCGATTCGACGTTGCGTCGCTTGCGAGTCTTGAGTTCCTCTACAAGGTGCGCGATCGTTATCGTACGATGGTCGACATAGACGGACTCTTTCCGTGGCGGTTTGAACAGACTATTCGTGAGGGTGGCTACTCGAAGGATTTCGCCGCTGCGTTCGATCAAGAAGGCCATCGTGCAATCACAACAGAGGGCACGTTCAAAATCCCTCCGTTTGTACACGATGTTGTGTCGGCGCTATACCATGTGCGCACCTACGATCTTCACAACATGAAGAAGGGCGACGTGATTAAGATGCAGAACTTCTTCGACCGTGAGACGCACGATCTACAAATCGTGGTGCTCGGGCGCCAGAAGATTGAAGTAGAGGCCGGTACATTCAAGACGATTGTAATCGAGCCGATTATTAAAAAAGGTGGCCTTTTTAAGTCCGAAGGCCGCATCCTAATCTGGCTCTCCGACGATGACCGCAAGATTCCTATCAAGGTGAGTTCAAAGATTCTAATCGGCACTGTTGACGCCGAACTAACAGGCTACAAAGGTCTCCGAGGTACGTTAACATCAAAGGTCTCAGACTAAGTCTGCCTAGGTTTTACCAGGAACAACTATGCTAACTCGAACCTCATGTGCTGCTGCTCTCGCCGCAGTGGTTCTTACCATGCCACTTACTGCTAGAGATGCAATAGATGCATTTCAAGCGAGGTACACGAAGCTAACAAGTGTTGCCTGCTCGTTCCGCGATGCCAGCGGTGTTCGTGGATCGATAAAGGCGCGAAGAGGGGGCTTGTACAACATAAGGTTGACGGACCGCACCATTGTATGCGATGGCAAAACTGTATGGAACGTTATGCCATTCACGAAGACCGTTGTTATGAATACGTACAAGGCAACGTCTGAAGATGTCTCATTGGAGCGTGTGTTTTTTCTCATGCTCAACATCTATCGCCCTACACTTATCAGCACGTCGAAAAAGGCATCGACGATTCGTCTTACAGCTCCACGGGAGGACGCCGTAATTGCAAACATTCACCAGGTTGATATTATACTCGATCGCAAGAATGTCATTACGTCAGTAAGCATTAACGAATACGGCACGACAACGACATGGCACCTATCGAAGCTCGTTCTAAACAGATCAATGCCTGCTTCTACGTTCACATACAGTGTTCCTGTCGGATGGCAGACAGTTGACTTACGCTAAGTTCCTGTTGGATGGCAGACCGTTGACTAACGCTAAGTTCCTGACGTACTCGCAAAAAGAAAGCCCCGACTGCATGTGCAGACGGGGCTTTTTGATTTGCGAAGGGTTACTTCACAACGATCGGTTCATTCCCATGTAGGGCTTACTTCACAACGATCAGTTGCTGCGTTGCAACGAAGTTGCCTGCAGCGATCGTGTAGTTGTAGACACCTGTTGTCAGGTTC
>JBKJNB010000078.1:0-13576 GCA_046595995.1 Candidatus Kapaibacteriota bacterium | reverse complement strand
AGACCAAAACGAGCCATAAACCAAAATTACGCATGCTGATGCGCTAATTCTCGGCAATTTTCCCACCATGCGCTTCCGTCAACATCTTTCTGAAACGATCCGCCTCGCCACACCCGTTGCGCTCTTCCACGTTAGTGACATGATTACGGTCATGGCCGACACGATCATGGTTGGTCACTTAGGCAGCGTGCCCCTTGCTGCCACTACGTTCGCGAACGCCGTAACCATCGTTCCGTTCCTGTTTTCCGTCGGTTTCAGCATTGCCATTACGCCCCTTGCTGGCGCTTTCTGGGCCGCCGGTAATCTCGACCACGCCCGACGCATGGTAAGGGTTGGCATGTGGTCCAGCATGGGTGTTTCTGTCATCGTCACCATTGCCCTCATCGCTCTTATCCCCTTCCTGCATGTATTTGGCTCACCTCCGGACGTCGTGCAGATGTCGATTCCGTTCTACATCTGGTTCGTGCTGAGTTTCATTCCGCGCACGGGCTTCGGTGTGTTCAAACAAACCGCAGAGGCAATGGCAAACACGCGCGTTGCAATGATTATCGCGCTCAGCTCGAATGCCCTGAACATTCTTCTGAATTGGATATTCATCTATGGTAATCTAGGGGTCCCCGCCTTCGGCGTGGAAGGGGCTGGCATCGGCACATTCATTGCACGACTCGCGGGCTTCCTTGTCGCATGGCTTGTCTTTGCGAAATCCGATTTCTTCAGGCCCCTTCGCAAGAGTATTCATTCGTCGATCGCAACCCGTGCATCGACCATGAAAGATTTCATCGCCATGTGCAAGACGGGCATTCCGATTGGTGGACAGATTGTTCTAGAGATTGCTGCGTTTGCAATTGGTGCTCTAATGATTGGCACACTTGGCGCAGTACCGCTTGCAGCACATCAGGTTGCCATTAATCTTGCTGCAATGACCTTCATGGTTGCACTTGGCATCGGGTCGGCCTCAACAATTCGCGTCAGCCACCTGCGCGGACAAAACGACATGCCACAAGCACTACGTGCTGCGCGTGCCGCACTTCTCCTTGTCCTTGCATTCGAATGCCTTTCGGCGCTTGGCTTCATCGCATTCCGACACATGCTGCCGCTCGTGTACACATCCGATGTGTACGTTATCGAACTCGCAGCCACGCTCCTTCTGTACGCCGCCGCATTCCAGTTGTTCGATGGCATCCAAGCCGTCGGCCTCGGCGTGCTGCGCGGCTACAACGACGTAAAAATTCCCACGCTCATCGCACTGCTCGCCTACGTGGGCGTCTCCCTTCCGATCAGCGCTCTGTGCGCATTCTATCTTGGCTGGGGTGCCGCAGGGGTCTGGATCGGCTTCCTCACGGGCCTGATCGTTGCGAGCATCGGGTATGTGTGGCGAATCGAGCGCGTGCATGCACGCAATCCATAACCCGTTGCAATCTCTCGCATCGGATAACGGATTCCCAAACACCCTCTCACAATCGCTCGCGAAGCCACATCTCGCGATTGCTCAAGAATATTTGGCAATCCGCCGTCACGTGCGAGTGATTGGATCCGTCGGCGTTATGGTTCGCGTCGCTTGCCGCGACGCACTCGCGATTGCTCGAGAACGCTTGTAAACCCGTTGCAGAAACCGAGCGTTGTGGTTCGCGTCGATCTTCGCGATGCACTCGCGATTGCTCGTGCATGCTCGTAAATCCGTCGGCAAACGTCATCGTTAGCTTGTCCTCTGCATCATGTAAGCGCACGAGCATATTGGTCGAGTGTTATGCGGAGGGTTGCGATGGAAGGGGTCAGGGTGGAATCGGGGTTGGCATTGTGGGAGGGGGTGTAGAGATTTACAATTTCGTTAGCTCGCGACGCAACTCCAGAAGTCCAATGACCGCTACTTGGCTCCCATCTCGAATTTGTCTGTGCAAACGTGCACCACGATGGACCGTTTCGGACTCATAGGCACAATCGATTGACAAAAATCCTCGCGATGGTTTCGCTGTAACCTAAAGTTTGATTTCTAGAAGACACGTTAGAAACTTCATGTTAGCATTACCTGCAGAAGTGAGAACGAAATCATCTCGATGTATGCGATGCGTTCCGATAGCCTTTCATCACTCCGTGCCCACATATCTAGTGAAGCCGAACCGAGTAACAAAATCTTCCCTTCCAGGCCCATTGTTTGCGACCTGCATCGATGATGTCTCGCTACTGTGAAAAGAGTTCAGGCACTAGATGAATTTCATCGAGGACTACAATACGATCTGCGTTCCCCACCAGGAAGTCGCTAGGGTCGATTAGCTTCATTCGGTCCGAGTCGCTTTCAAGATCGAGATAGATTGGATTGTGCTGCCGGCCAACCTCTAACACCCAAGTGATTTTGCCACCTGTCTGGGTCCGACCAAGGCGACGACCGCCCTTCGGTTCATGGCATTTTCAACCTTTTACATACAATTCGTTCAATCATTCTTGTAAATGTAACATCTGTTACTAAAGTCACGAGGATAAAAGATGGGTCTCAGTCTGCGCTCGGGGCTTACCCACTACGTACTCGGTATCAAGCCGGCGTCATTCAGTTACTACCACTGGATAGATGCTATCCAACTTCGGTCTATCACCATTCGCGAGTATGTTCATAGCGTCAAATACTAGTCCTGCGCGATGACGCAGGAACTCATCATAGTCCGTAGTTAGCGGTATGACAAAATTGTTTTGTGCGTAATGTGCTTTCGCGAGTAGCTCATAGGATATGAGGTGGGTACGCAGGCGGTCTCGAACCGTGGCTTCGTCTGACCACTCGACGCGATTCCTTAGGTAGTCAATAGGATCCTGCCTTCCAATGTCGCGATTTGTTTTCCAAGTAATCAACGCGCAATTGAGAGCAACAGAACTGTTCAAAGAGGCCTCTGCCAGTAACGCATGGGGGAAAACATGATGGTACTCGCGTTTCTTCAGATTTGACGGTGACGCTTCCGTGGCATCTGCGAAATCCAGTCCTCCGAAGTATGTTGTTACCGCAAGGATGCCACGTGACTTGATGCCAACATGTTTTGGCCATCTCTCGGCTAACAAACAGTCAATATCCGCGAGTGGAAACTCCGACCTGTTGAGAACTGGTACGGCAGATACATCAGATTCCAAATGCTGGGGATTCACGAGTAGAGCCTTCATGGCCTTATAGTCAGCGAATGCCCTGGTTGCAGCCGAATTTTCATAGCGATCAGTGAAGAAGGAAGACCAGAGGTAGCGACGTAAAAGTTTTTCCGCCTTACCTCTATAGTCACCTTCTTTAGGTATTTCATTGTACGTGGCCGCGATGACTGCTAAAACAGCATTCGTTGGCAGACGTGCCTCATCGAATATTCCTTCTCGTAGCAGGAACTCGGCCATCCTAGTTAGTCCATCCGCAAGCTTCGGCCAGTTCATCAGCATCAGCTTCTTGTCCATATCCACCATACCTCGCCCATTAGGCAATTTGTCTTGGAGCAAAGCGGATACGCTCAGAATGAGGTCTGACAACTCGCCATACCGAGCAACACCGGGACATGACTCATCTAAATCCGATACGAGTCTATGTAACGATTGCTCAGCTACGCCCTCCACTTCAGCTACGATGATATCGTACAGGCTGAGGGGCTTGCTGTTAGTGTTCATATTGATGAAGACCTGCAGAGCTACGGATTTATCTGTCTGAACCGGAAGAGACAGGAACGGCAAGTTGTAATACTTTACGCGCTCGCGTAACTGAGTAATGTCAGACTTAACCGCATTCCTGCGTTCGTTATACTTTTCCATCTTTTCAAAAGCATCATCCGCATCTCTTTTGGGTTTGTCCGGAGCAGTTGCACTATCCAGCCATGCATCAACAGCGTTGGTTTGATCTTCAGGTCGCAATAGGCGCACTGGAATTAAGCCAAGGTTTAAGCACTTCGCCGGATCATCGGCCCAAAGCGGCATCCTAGACTCCTTACCGTTCCTCCTACTTATGTAACGAGGTATACAGCGTATCTCAGTGTCAGTGGTATTATTTTTTAGAGCCTTAACATCGTGAAGTGGGAGATAAACAAAGTATGTTTCATTCTCATAGTTGTCATGTACAGCGCGCCAGAAGGCCGTGAGTCGCTGCTGTCCATCCAATAGCTGCTGTGTCACACGAGTCTCGGACAAAGGTGCAGACGTGACTAGGTATCGTGATTCAAATTTTTCCGTATCGCCCACCTCGAGTGTCAGCGTGATGCCCAGTGGTAAATTATTAATGATGCTTTGTAGGAAACTTGACACGCGCTTTCGGTCCCAGGCTTCGAATCGCTGAAACCGAGGGAGCTTGATGCTACCTCTTTGCACATCTTGAAACCACTGAATCAAAGTCTTATCCTCTGCCTTGCTCGATTGCATCATAGCATTCATGCTAGACCCCGCTACGTAATTATTGAATACTCTTTCGCCTTCCTATCACACCAACTCCCGCATCAACAGCCTCGCCTGCTCGAGCACGAGTTGCACTGCCCCGTCCTGAAGATCCGGAGGATAACCGTACGTCCGGAGGATGCGCTTTACTAGCACGCGCATTTTGGACTGCGTCATTTCTCGGAGGGTCCAGTCGATGGTGGCGTTTTTACGGACCTGTGTAACGAGCTCGGTTGCGATAACGCGAAGCTGCGCGTCGCCCATAACTTCTTTGGCGCTGTTGTTCTGTGCGAGGGCGTCGTAGAATGCAATTTCTTCGTAGGAAAGACCGAGGTCTTTAACGCGTTGCTCGGAGAGCTGTAGCTCTTTTGCAATGCGTATGAGTTCGTCGATTACTTCCTGTGATGAGATGGCGCGGTTGTGATACGAGTTGATCGCTTTCTTGAGCTTGTCGGAGAAGAGTTCGCTCTGGACGTGGTTGCGCGTTGAGAGCCCCTTGATTTCGTCCTTCAGAAGTTTTTCGAGGAGTTCGGCGGCGACGTTTTTGTGTTTGAGTCCACGGACCTCGACCAAAAATTCTTCGGAGAGGATGCTGATGTCCGGACGTTTGATGCCCGCTGCCGAAAAGATGTCGATGATCTCGCCATCGGCCGTGATGGCCTTCGATACAAGCTGACGTATCGCTGCGTTGAGTTGCTCGGGGGTTTTCTGCGATTCTCCGTACTGCTTAACGAGTGCCGCAAGTACACCTTGAAAGAACGATACGTCGTCGCGAACCTCCTTCGCCTCGTCGCTTGCCGCGCACAGCGCAAATAGCTTCGAGATGTCGCGCACAAGTTTGGAAAATCGTTTCTTGCCATTCTCCTGAGCAAGAATGTGTTCCTGTGCTGACGGTAACAAACGGAGTCCTTCGCTTCGTGAGCCAGCGCTCCACGCAGACCAATCGTAACCATGAAACATGTCGCACGCGACACCATGCTTTTCTTGTAGCATTGCAATCGACACACTCATGTTCGCAACCGCTTCTCCCCTGCCGCCACTCTCGGTGTACGTTGCAAGCGCCTTCTTTAATTGGTCTGCGAGGCCGAGATAGTCAACAACCAAGCCGCCTGGCTTGTTGCTGAAGACGCGGTTTACACGTGCAATGGCTTGCATAAGGCCGTGACCCTGCATGGGTTTGTCT
The DNA here is from genome assembly GCA_046595995.1 of Candidatus Kapaibacteriota bacterium. Lineage (GTDB taxonomy): Bacteria > Bacteroidota > Ignavibacteria > Kapaibacteriales > Kapaibacteriaceae > JAWXBR01. Next base: position 8,016 of record JBKJNB010000078.1, on the reverse strand, counting down.
ACATACATGGTATGCAGACAGGGGGCATCGAAGCCTGTGAGCCACATGTCGCGGACAATTACAATCTTGAACGGATCGCGATTGTCCTTGAAACGGTTGGCCATCGTTCGACGCGCCTGCTTGCTGCGAATGTGCTGCTGCCAATCGGGTCCATCCGATGCGCTGCCTGTCATAACTATTTTTACAATGCAGTCCTTGCCTTTTTCTGCTTCGATGTCGTCGTGCTCAGAGCCGGACCAATCAGGCCGCAGTGTGATGAGTGCATTGTAGAGTTCGACGCAGATGCGCCGACTCATGCAGACGATCATGGCTTTGCCAACGAGCGCTGTTTCGCGTAGCTCATAGTGTTGAACAATGTCCGCTGCGACTTTGGCAATGCGGTCGGAGTCGCCGACCAGTACTTCGAGGGCGGTCCACGCGGACTTCAACTTCTCGCGACTGTGGTCTTCTTCGCCTTCGGTTATCTCTTCGAACTCGCCATCAATCGTAGGCATTGCAGACTCGTTCAGCGAAAGTTTCGAAATGCGGCTCTCATATAGAATTGGAACTGTCGAATTGTCTTCCACCGATCGCTGAATATCATAAATACTTATATAATCGCCAAACACCGCGCGGGTGTTTGCGTCGGTCTTCTCGATAGGTGTACCGGTAAAACCAATGAACGACGCATTCGGCAAGGCATCACGCAGGTTTCTTGCAAGCCCGTCAACAAGGTCGTACTGACTCCGATGCGCTTCGTCGGCGATAACGATAATGTTCTTGCGCTCACTCAACGCAGTCATGCGTGCTTTGTCTTCGGTACCGAATTTCTGGATGGTTGTGAACACCACTCCACCACTCACAACGGACAGCAACTCACGCAAATTTTCACGGCTCTCCGCCTGCTCTGGTTCTTGTCCGAGTAAATCCATGCACCTCTGAAACTGTCCGAACAACTGATCATCAAGATCATTACGATCTGTCAGCATCACCAGCGTCGGATTCTCCATCGCACGTTCGCGAATAATGCGTCCCGCATAAAACAGCATCGTCAAACTCTTCCCACTCCCCTGCGTGTGCCACACCACACCAGCACGCCTGTCACCAGGCATGCCACCATGCATGCGTCCGGCCCAATACGTACCCTTTGTCTCGCGACCCAACGGTAAGCCCCCTACCATTCCACTTGCACGCACTGTCTCTTCGACCGCTGCATTCACGGCATAGAACTGATGGTAGCCAGCAATAATCTTGTACACATCGCCCGTGTCGGGGTCCTCCTCGAACGCAATAAAATGCTCGAGCATCTCAAGAAAACGCTCGCGCTGAAAGACGCCACTAATAAGGGTCTCCAGCTCAAGCGCTGTCGAAGGGGCTTGCGTTGTGCCATCGACAGTGCGCCAAACTTTGAACCACTCCTGATTCGCAGTCAACGAACCCATGCGTGCCTGCAGTCCATCGGAAATCACCACCACTGCATTGTACTGCAGCAGACTAGGTATCTCGCGCTGATACGTTTTTATCTGATTGTGTGCCGACCAGATAGTCGCATTCTCGTCCGTCGCGTTTTTCAGCTCAAGCACACCGAGCGGAAGACCATTCACAAACATCACGACATCGGCGCGACGCTTGGCACGTCCCTCGGTCACCGCATACTGATTCACCGCCAACCAATCATTCGTCTCGACATTTGCAAAGTTTACCAGCCGGACATGATCGCCCTTGATGCTCCCATCCGCACGTTGGTATTCGACATCAACGCCATCGCGCAGCATCTTGTGAAATGCACGATTCGTCCGAATAAGCGACGGCGTTGCAATGCGCAGCACCTTTCGGAGCGCATCCTCTTGCGCATCGGCAGGTATGTCCGGATTCAGCCGATGAATCGCATCACGCAGTCGCTGCTCAAGCACAACATCGCTGAACGTTCGTCGCTCGGACTCACGCTCTCCGGGTGCGAGATGGGGTCCGTGTGCGACGGCATACCCCAGCGCTTTGAACCACTCGAGGGATTCGAGTTCGACAGTTGTTTCGTTGATCATCATTTAACACAAGCCTATACTTTCCATAGCCTTACGAACTTACCGCCTAAATTTCCCAATTGCCACCTGAGCCGAGATCGGAGCGGCTCCGACCTTGGTACTGGCTGGCATTAGTTCGTTATCAGTAGTTATTAGTAGGTATTAGTAGGTATTAGTAGGAATTAGTAGGTATTAGTAGGAATTAGTAGGTATTAGTAGGTATTAGTAGGATCCACGTGTGGATAACCTTTAATCAAGTGTGGGAAACCAGTGCGCAAGTATGGCTAAGTACTACCTCAGCCTCCAAAAAGCACCCCTGCCATGACCATGATTTTCAACTAGACCTAACGTTCGCAGAACCGCCAGATCTTCCTTAACTAAGTAAGAAGTAGACCTGAGATTTAGCCTGTCTGCGATGTCTCCAAGTGACAGGCCACTTCCTGCTAGCGATATCACCGAGAGTACCCTTTGCTGTCTATCGGTTATGTTTTGAGCTACGCGCTGGGGTGGGACGTAGCGACTTGGGGTAAATGCCACAGTCACGCATCCGCCCGACTCCGTTATCTCCGGTCTCGGGAGGCCAGATTGGACAGTTAACTCGACGATTTCTAATGTCCCCCGACCCCATGACTCAACAAGACCTCGACGCTGAAGTACTCGAGCAATCAATGGATTCCAAGGAAGGGAATCGTGCTTTTCGTAGAGCATCTCAGGAGTTAGGCCAAAATGCAAATCGCCAGAAGAAGAGATTTCTAACCGATCATCAAAAATGGCGATGGAGACTGATCCTCCTGCGATGGAATAATCCCTGTGACAAAATGCATTCGCAAGAGCCTCACGGAGTGCTGCGAACGGATATAAAGTATCATCAATGCGTTCCAACGAGTTGGGTTTCATTCGGCTTGCGACAGGTAAGCTCTCCCTCAAAAATCGTTCAGAGTGTCCCAACAGGCTGAACAAATTTCCGTAAAACTGTCGATTGTCAACGAACTCTGTTTTCTCGGTTCCTCGGAATCTTGCAACGCGCAACAGGCAGTTGGGCATCCGTGCTTCGATAGTCTCGGATTTACCAAACAGCACCACCGCTGCTCGTAAAAGTTCACCATCATCAAGTAAGTGTAATCCACGCAGGAGCTCCATCGGCTCGCGAGTACCTGGGTCACTCATTCTGCCTCTACGAATTGCTTCTTCAACGGTACGTGTGATTTCCGACCCGTCCAAGTCCGATAAGTCAAAGCGCCTCGCTGGCTCACTTTCCCATCGTTGATCGGAATGGACTTGCTCGACTACGATTTGATTGTACTCGTGGGTCGTTAACTCGGAGGTCGTATTTCCTAAGCGCTTATAAGCCTTGCCATTATATCTACACGGAAGTGTATGTCCTTTAGAAACAGTTACGACTACAACGGACAAGTTGGGCCTAACGGGCACCAACTCTATGGTCGGCTGGCACGGAGGGTCGATCTGAGAAATGGCGAGTGAGATATCTCTGAGTGTCGATTCACCGACAGTTTGGCCGACAATCTGGCCTGAATCCTCGACACCAAACATGATACTGCCGCCGCGTAGGTTAAGGAAGGCGCATAAGGTTTGCATTCCTGATTTCAATTCGCCAGTACTACGCTTGAATTCTTGAATCTCCGACTCGCCGTCTTGCACAGCGGATTCCAGCTGCTCCAACGTAATCACCTGCTCCTCCATGGCATCAAGCAATAACAAAACTTCGTGCGAGAGATCGAAATTTCCCGGTCGGTCGCGGCGATGAAGCGGTTAAGCCGGGTTTCCCAAGTCTGCACGGTCATGGGAATCCGCCGCAGCGCTACGTTGTAATTCTGGTTGTCGTAGGTATTGCCGTCTGCAGCAGTTATTCGAAAATTTCGAACAACTGAATCCTCCTGCAACTCGCTGTCCGCGAAGACCTTCTTAACGTGGTAGTTAATGGTGTGGGTCTCCACGTCGTAGAGCTGTCCCATCATCTTCTGGCTGACCCAGACATTTTCATCGGCGTAAACGGCTTCCACGCCACCCGCACCGCTGGAGGCCACAAAGGTCAGATATTCCGCCGCCGAAGAGCGAATCAGCGAGACTGCTTTCTTCTTTTTGGCGCGACCGCCGGAAGTGGGTTTATCATTGCTCATGGACGGCGAGTGTAGTTCTGACCCGGTATTGGTAATTGATCTCATCAAGGGTAATTATCCTTGTCAGCAAAGGTAGGCTTCTTAATCCTCCCACGGATACCCTTGCCCACTCGCTATCAGATCATCGAGTCTTTGCTGAGCAGCCGCACGATTATAAACAAGTCTATCAAACGATCCGCCATACCATGTGCGATACTCCTCGTGCTCTTCGTGACTAGGATCCTTCATAGCCTTACAGAACTCTTCGAACCCTCCGGTGCTTCCAACATCTTCCGGTGGACAAGTACAAGCTCCATCGATTATCACAAAGGGCTGGATGTCGTCTGTAAGGGGCTTGATGTCCACTATCTCAATCTTGTGCTGCCAGAAATCGCCCATGTCATAGATGTATTGAAACGACTTACCGACACCTAGACCCATTTTGTCGAATGTCATTCTCGACTCGTCGATTATTCCCGGATTATCGACAAAGACCGACAGGTCACCATATGTCTTCCCACCTATCACGAACTCGTGCAGATGCGAATCGGTCCAGCCCATTACGGCTTGTATGACATCATGAAGACGAACCAATTCAATGGACGTCGATACGGTAAACGTCCGCCATATCTCGGGTGTGATGCGATCGAGTGAGACGCGGAGAGTGGCGATATGAGGAGCAACTTTCGACATTGATTCATCTTTCATGTGCGCAACCTTCGAATGTTGGTTTATCATGCTTCATGGTGCAAGTTCTACTGTTTGAAAGAACTCTCTGCCAACGTAATGCTTGAGGAGTTTCTTGTGATGTAGCCGCCCAATAATCACGGCAGGATGAGTGTTGAATCGTTCAGCGTACTCTTGTATATCGGCTTCTGTAATTTTAGTTAGTTGGAGTAGTTCACGCTCGGCTTCGCGAGGGAAGATCCACTTGACCGCAAACTCGTCCGCCTCGTTTTCTTTGGTTTCATCACGATCAGAATCCACACCTTCGAGAAAGATATCCTTCTTGCCATGTAGCAGAATATGGCCCGCCTCGTGGAAGAAGGTAAACCAGAATATGTCGTTGCGTTTGTAGCGTCCCGACATCTGAATCAATGGCGTAGAACGCACCCATCGCGCACAGCCATTGATGGGCGCTTTGCTGATACAAGGTGTATGAACTACCTTCACCCCAGCTTTGAGGCAAACATTTTGTAGTTGCCGAAAGAAGTCTTCCGGATGCTGCGCCATGATGCTCTTCACCTCTAGCAATGCAGCCTTGAATGCTTTATCGTCATAGGCTCTGGCATCGATTTCTTCCGCCTGAATGTCTCCTCGACGTAGCCATGCAGAGATTGCATAGGGATCCTTGGTGTGCCGCAAGGAAATGCGGAACGCTACCTTGAGTTCCTGATTGAGATAGTAATCGTTCCACGCTTCATGTCCATTCATACCGAAGAATGTCAATAGTGCCTCGGTCTTTTCCTGCACCGATGAGCCGCTGGCGAGCCATCCCTTCTTTATCATATCGCCGACAGGAAATTTTCTCAACCAAACAGCGGAACGAGCTATCAATGCCTTCTGCTTTTCGCGAGCGATGTACTCATCATACTTACCCTGCGCAGTAAGCCAGAAACGCGCAGGTATTTGGAGAACTCGTTCAAACTGCACAGCCATTTCCGGCGTAATGCTGCTCTCGCCGCTCATCACTGCAATGACAGTTTTCTCGGGCTTGCACGTGCGCAATGCAAACTCCTTAGGACCCATACCGAGCTCGTCCAATTTTTCTGCGAGCGTTTCACCAGGGTGAAAAGCAACAGGGTGTAGATATTGATTCTGTCCTTTAGTCATCGTGCGCTCGTTACTTCAATCATTTGTGGTAGTCAACAATTTCAATTACCTCGACACCAAAAATCTCCGACCAAACACTTACTCCCTCATCGTTCGTTGGCACCGGATGTTCGTGTGGTGTAAAGATTAGCCGATACGGCTGATCGAGGTCGCAAGACCATTGGCCTTTACGATCGCCTGTGAGCTCGTGATAATGTCCGGGAAGATGCCGTACGTCTTCGAGCGTGACTGCATTCGTCAGGTCGCCAAGCCTCCTTTGAAGCAACTTGGCTCGTTGAGGTCCTAGGTCCTTCTTACTCTTCTCGTAATCATTAGCCAGTTTCTCAAACTTCTTTTTACTGAAGGTGATTTGCACAACAAAAGTACCACAATTATTACTAACAGCAAATGTAAGTTATAATCTGCCCGCCACCCTCAACTCCCCGCTAACCAGCTTCGGAAGTAGTGTGTCGGACATGTTGGCGCGAATGAGGGATTGGGAAAGGACCGGGTTCAGCCACCGGATCGCCTCGCGCAAGCGCCCCACCATCACTACCTCAGAAAACGAATCACGATCCGCAGCCAGTTCACCGGCCGCGAGCTGCGACCCGTGCCCCACCACATAGCGCAGCTCCCCCGAACCAAGTCAGGGCGGCGTCCTCAATCATGGATTCATGGGGTCTCAAATTGCACGCTCTGGGATTTGCGGAAGCGTCTTACTGAGCGCCGCCACCAACGCGGTGGAGTCATTGCTCCGCAACCACCTCATGACTTGGTCTTGGAACTTCACGCCGAAGACATCGCCTGCTACAGCTGGCAGACCCTTCGTTTTGTAGTAACGCAACGCCGCAGCGTAATCTTTCTCGCTGAGCACACGGCCAATCTCCTTTTCCCACTTCGCATAGATCACCGATGGGTCAATTGCCGAACATGCTCCGTCATAGGCAGACTTTAGTGCTTCTGCCCCGTCGCCTCCTTTTCCGAACGTGCGCAGGCCTGTCTCGATTTCCATCCGAGTCAGGTTCGAGATAACGCGGACTAAGTTCACATTGAGTGCGGCAAATACCCGTTCCTTAACTTTCGGGACTGCCACAGCGGGATCGTGTCCAAGCTTTTCAGAGGCGATGACCAAAATAGATTCAAGCAGGAAGAGATTCTCGACCAATGCCACCGGCAGCACGGCAATACCGAGACGGTTGAGAAAGGTAATGTCTGCCTCTGAACGGCCGTCGTTATCGACTAGCCCACCGCATTTGTTGTGATGCAGACTCGGCATCTGCGTGAAACTGCGAGCCGAGTGTACTACAACCTCGCATGAGCCGCACGGAACAACGGTGTACTCGGGGAAGGCTTTGCCGTAGATGAAATAGTCCAAGCTACTGCGGTCACCTTCGACAAAAAGAATTGGCCGACGGCTTCCCATTATTTCCAACAGCAATGATTCCGGGAATGCGTCTGACTCTGGAACCTCTTCCCACTCCCATTTGCCGTTCGTGTATTCGCGCAGCCAAACTTTCGTGGCGTCTTTTCGTGAGGCAGCAAAACCCAGGTCATGCGTGATATAAACGAACACGCAATCGGGCCGGGCGGACTCAACTGCGTCCCACAGCCGTGCCTGAATGGCTCGGTGTAGATGCAGCTCTGGTTCATCGACAATAAACATCCCACCTTCGGGTACACTCAAAGCTTGACCGATTAGGTAGAATATTCCACGTTCGCCATCACTCATTTCCTTTGCGTGATACGATTGGTTAGCTTTTCGATCCTGTATCGTAACTCCAGTACTGGAGATTAACAATCGTCTATCAGGCAGCACAGATTCCCATATCACCTTTACTCTGTCTAGCATCGTTTCAGGTGGAGGTACTCGTGTCGCTTCATCCTTCATCTGTACTCGGTAACTATGACTTAACTCAAAGCTCTCCGAAATCATCATGGTCAGTAACTGAGCATAGTCATTAAGGAGCGCGGTTGCCGGATTGCTCTGCCATCTACTCCGTTCGCGACTCAAGGCAGCGTTGTCATAGTGTCTTGAGCCATTCAGCAAATCCTGCCGTGCCTCTCCCAAATCAGTAGGCTGTACACGG
>JBKJNB010000076.1:0-13478 GCA_046595995.1 Candidatus Kapaibacteriota bacterium | reverse complement strand
TAACTGGCTGTCGGAATACATCGAACTCACGTCCGAATGGACCCCTGCGCGCATCGCGCAGACCCTTACCGATTTGGGACTCGAAGTCGAACATATCGAGGACCGCAGATCGACGTTAAAGGGTTTCGTCGTCGGACGTATCCTTACGTGCGAGAAACACCCAAAGGCCGATAAGCTGAGCGTGACGACGGTCGATGTCGGCGATGGCGTCGTCCGCACGATTGTGTGCGGCGCTTCGAATGTTGCAGCCGGACAAACGGTACCCATTGCTCTCGAAGGGGCTGTCGTGCCTGGCGGCACGACAGGGGGCGGCTATACGATTGCTCGTCGCGTGCTTCGTGGCGTTGAGTCGCAGGGGATGATTTGTTCGAAGGCTGAACTCGGACTCGAACCGGACGTGGATGGTATATGGAGCATGGCTGAGAATTCAGGTTCTGAATCTATTGGCTCCGAAAACGCGGCGTCGCTCTCCGTTGGCACTCCACTCGCAGACGTCCTTGGCTTTACTGACATAGTTTATGATGTTGCGATTACTCCAAATCGCGCCGATGCACTCTCTCACATTGGCATAGCACGCGACCTGCAAGCGTACATGCATGTGCACGAAGGCAAGCCGCTGAAGTCGACATCCGCACCGTTGAATGACGGTAGCGCTTCTGGTGCAAAGACGACAACAGATCAATCTGCGAAATCACTTCCTCTCGCGAGCAACGTTCGTGTTGATGTGAAAAACGAAACACTCTGTCCGCGATACATCGCGCAACGCATTACGGGTGTACGTGTGCAGCCCTCGCCGCAGTGGATGCAAGACCGCCTTGCGGCAATCGGATTGCGTCCGAGGAATATCATCGTCGACGCCACGAACTACGTGATGATGGAATACGGACAGCCTTTGCATGCATTCGACGCGCGGTCGTTAGGAAACTCCTCCGCAGACGGTGGAGCCTCACAGGAGGGACCCGATGCTCCTGCATCGGGAGAAGCCCACATCATAGTACAAACCGCAGCTTCGGCGTTTGCAGAACGTCCTCGACCATGGATGTTTACGACGTTAGATGGTAAACAACGCGAGCTTGATGCCGATGCATTGCTTATCTGTAATGCGGGCGGTCCGGTTGGCATCGCAGGCGTAATGGGCGGCGAGAACTCGGAGATCGCCGATGACACTACAGACATCGTAATAGAGAGTGCGTACTTCGCGCCGTCGTCGATACGGCGCACAGCGAAGCGTGTCGCGCTTAACACGGATGCATCGTACAGATTTGAACGCGGTGTAGACATCGAAGCCGTCGCAGATGCATGTGCTCGTGCAACTGCGTTGATTTGCCAATACGCCGGTGGCGTTGCTGGCGATGCACCCGTTGCTCATGCACCCGTCGATGTGTATTCAACACCGTTTGCACAACGACAAGTGCGTGTGCGATACGACAGAATGCGCAGCATTAATGGCATCGATGTATCGAATGCCACGATTGACACGATGTGTGAAGCCGTCGGACTTGTGCGATTGCAGGATCTCGCGCGATTGAAGGATTCGTCGAGTGCGGACGCCGTGCTGTCGCAGATGTGGTCCGTCCCGTCGCACCGCTCTGACATCCAGGACGAAATAGACGTGGCTGAAGAAGTAATGCGCCTTTACGGAGTCAACAACATTCCGTCTGCTACACATGCTCACGTTGCGTTTGACGTTGCTGTGCACGCTCCGCACGATGTGGTTGCGAATGCTGTGCGGAAGGGGCTAGCCGCAAGGGGCTATGCCGATTGTGTGACACATGTGCTCGGTGCGCCGGATGACAAATCGACCGTGACATTGAAAAATGCAATGGGCGTAGAATTTTCTGCATTGCGGTCGTCGTTAGTGCCATCGCTGTTGCGTGTTGCGTCAGCGAATTTGCGTCACGGTGCGCAGGGTGTTCGACTCGTAGAGATAGGTAAGGTTTTTAGCCGCAGCGCCGACGGAGAGTTTGGGTTGAAAGAAACGCAGATGCTATGTGTTGTGGCATGCGGGCTCACAGAGATGCATTGGAGTGGAAAGCAGAAGGAGATCGACTTGTATGACGTGGAGGGCGACTTGTTGGCGGCAATCCGTCTAGCGGGTGTTGACGTGGAGCTAGTAGCAATACGCGATAAGCACGACAAATCAAATCGTAGTGCTACTGATCGTAATGCTACTGATCGTAGTGCTACTGATCGTAGTGCTACTGATCGTAATGCTACTGATGCATCTGTGATGTCCGCCATGTATGTTGCCGCGAACTCACTTTCGGTGACGTGCAAGGGGACGGTTATCGGTCACATTGCTCAACTTGATCCTTCGTTTACGAAGAGGTACGATGTAGATCGACCTGTTTTCGCTGCTGAGATTGATGTTCGGGCTCTCATTCCCCAAACCCGTGAGTATCGGAACGTAGGCTTGTATCCGAGCGTACGTCGGGATGTGGCATTTGTCGTTGGCGACGGTGTGGCTGCGGGTACCATTATGGACGTAGCGCGCAAGTCGGGTACGACGTTGCTTACCGATGTTGGTGTGTTTGATGTGTACCGCGATGATCAGTTGGGCGGAGACAAGAAAAGCGTTGGTCTATCGCTGACCTTTCGGAGTGATGAACGGACGTTGGTGGATGCAGAAGTAGATGCAGCAGTAAGCAGCATCGTAACCGCGGCATCGTCAGAGCTGCACGCGCAAGTGCGCGGCAATTAAGGAACCCGCAAGTGCGCGGTAATTAAGGAACTAGAATGGGTCCCAGAAATCTTCCACAGGAACAGCCTCAACAGCTCTTTCAAGACGCCGCACAAGACGTGCAGGCGCAGAAGGCGCAAGCTGAGCTCGAAGCCACCGTGTTGCGGTTTTGGGATACCGTGCGCAAAAGCGCCGATGTCATTGTAACGCTGCGTCAGGAAAACGCTGTCCTCCAAGCCCAGGTTGCGGTACTCCGTAAAAGTGAAGCAGAACTCCAGGCGCAAGCAGGACGTGGATTGTCGGAAGCCCCTTTGGCAGACCCTTCACCACTAGCTGCACCAGTAACCGCACCAATAGCTGCGGCAGTAACTGCGCCAGAATTTTCCGCGACTGATGTAGAGGCGATGGAAGCACTAATTGCGAAGGCGCGCGAAACGGAGATGAAGGCGCACGAAACGGAAATGCGGGCGCATGAAGCAGAGGTGCGCGGACTTCGTACGAATATCGATCGACTTGAAGATGAACTTAATCGGCTGCAGAATGAGTTGAATGAAGCGCAGGCGCAGCTTATCGATCATTCGACCATCTCTGCGCAGCTTTCTCAGGTACGCGTCGAACTCGACGCTCGCTCGAAGCTGTTGCTGGAACTGCAAGTGAACCTCGAAGAGCAACGCGACGCACGACAGCTCGATCAGCGCCAGTTTGACCAACGTCAGCTCGACATCTTTGGAACGGTGCCGCAGATGAATGCCTTTGGAACGGCCCCGCAGCGCGGCATGGCACCCGCTGAGATGCTTGCCCTTGCGTCGCGCCTAGATGTGCTTTCGGGTCGCATCAGTTCATTGTTCGGAATTTCCTAACTTTACACACACGATACACGCGAACACGACGATTATGTCGAAAGCAATCAGAGTAAACATCGGTGGAAAAGACCTCACTCTTCGTGGAGACAACGAAGAGCGAATTAAGAAGTCAGTACGGGAAGTAAATCTTCAGATTCAGGCGCTGCAACAGTCGCTAAGGGAGCAGTCGACACCGACGCTTTCGCTTCTGGCAGCCTTGAATATTGCCGAACGCTATCACGATGCTATGGATCAGAACTCTCAAGATGTTCGATTCGTTAATGAGGAGCTGGACAAAATGACCCAGTACCTTGAAAGAGCATGGCGACAGCCCCTTCCGTAAACCCGTACCCGACCCATACACGAATCTCACCACTGTAGTCGTCTGATCGACCCGACACCGTCAAAGTCCACGTGCATCGATGCTTTGTCGCATCCGCTATCGGTACGCACGTTTGAAAAAGAACCGTACAATTTTTTCTTTGCTTGGGAACCAGGCTCTGACCATCAATGGCAGGCCTCACCCGTTGACATCGTCTTTGGGAACGGCGCAAGTTGTTCAGTGGACGTCAGCGGTGGCCAGGATGGATCCCACCGTGCGCAGCCAACAGGTTCTTTTGCAACCGTTATGTGGGGAAACCCGCCGATAGCGCGATGCGGCTCTTTTCATATTTAAGGAGCATGCATGGACCCGACGATCCTTGCGGTGGTAATAGGTGCCGCCGTTGCTGTGATCGGCTTTCTGATCACATATATATCAGGGAAGAAACTCGCCGCGACTACCCTGGCTGATGCCGAGACACGGGCTAAGTCTGTAATTGATGAAGCCGCCAAAGAAGCAGCAGCCATCAAGCGCGAGAAACTACTAGAATCGAAAGAAGAGATTCAAAAACAGAAACGTCAGCACGAAACTGAACGTGAGCAAAAAGACGTTAAGCTAAAGGGGCTCGAGAAGGAGCTGCGCAAGCGCGAAGAAGGCCTTGAAGGCAAGTTCGAAGTGATCACGAAGAAAGAAAAGCAACTTGCCTCACTCGAAGGTGAACTCGCCAAAAAGGCAAGCACGATCGATGGCAAGGTTAAAGAGATTGACGTACTTGTAGACGAACAGAACGAACGTCTCGAACGCATCACAGGTATGAGCCGCGATGATGCAAAGCGCTTCCTCATGGATAACATGGTGAATGACGCAAAGGCCGAAGGCGCACAGCTCGTGAAAGATGTTCGTGACGAGGCAAAGGTTAACGCACGCAAAGAAGCACAGCGCATTGTGCTTATGGCAATTCAGCGCACCGCCTCTGACCACTGCGTCGAGTCGACGGTGAGTGTTGTGAACCTGTTGAATGATGAGATGAAGGGACGTATCATCGGTAAAGAGGGACGCAACATTCGCGCCTTCGAAGCCGCGACTGGTATCGATCTTATTATCGATGACACACCAGAAGCAGTGGTTATTTCGGGCTTCGATCCGTTTCGCCGTGAGACTGCGCGCATAGCGCTAGAACGTCTAATGACAGACGGACGTATCCACCCGGCACGCATCGAAGAAGTTGTAGAGAAAGTCCGCAAGGAGCTTGAAGAAGAGCTCATCCGCGTCGGCGAAAACGCTCTCATGGAATTGGGCATTCACAACCTGCACCCTGAGATGGTTCGTTACATCGGCAAGATGAAGTACCGCTCGTCGTACGGACAGAACCTGCTTGCACACAGCATCGAAGTAAGCTTCCTAACGGGCATCATGGCGAACGAGCTCGGTCTCGACGTACACCTTGCTAAGCGCGCCGGCCTACTGCATGACATTGGTAAGTGCATCGACCGCGACATCGAAGGTCCACACGCACTGCTCGGTATGGAACTCGTAAAGAAGTACAAAGAACATCCTCTCGTGGTAAACGCCGTTGGTGCTCACCACGACGATATCGAAATGGAATCGCCAATTGCTGTACTCGTACAAGCGGCTGACTCCATCAGCGGATCACGTCCGGGTGCCCGCCGCGAGTCCCTCGAGAACTACATCAAGCGCCTGCAGCAACTCGAAGAAATTGCAACGTCGTTCGCTGGTGTCACAAAAACCTACGCCATCCAGGCAGGACGTGAAGTCCGCGTAATGATCGAGCCCGAGCGCATCGACGACCTGCGCGCCGACACGCTAGCAAACGACATCGCAACACGCATCCAAGACGAAATGGAATACCCTGGCCAGATTAAGGTCACGGTTATCCGCGAGCGTAGGAGCGTAGCGATAGCGAAGTAGGTGAGGACACCCCACTCATGAAGACACCCCAGTCGCCGGAGCGACTGGGGCCCTAGGAAACGCTGTAACGAAAAAGGCCGCTCGGAATATCCGGGCGGCCTTTCTTTATTTACAATGTGTGCGTCGTGGGATTCTCTTACTGAGACTCTCTGACAAGGGGCCCCGCTCCTCGTGGAATTTCTTACAAGGGGCTCCGGTCTTAGCGGGGAAGAACCTTAATTCTCTCCTTCTTCGTCCTCGTCCTCATCTTCTTCATCGCCCTCGAGTTCGTCGAGCATGTCGGCCCAGAACGAGCCGGTGCCGAGAGCGCCCGGGTCGAGCTTTTCGATTTCTTCTGTGAAGCGTTCGATGGCGGGTTCGACTTCTTCTGCGTGCTCGAGTCTGCGCCATGCTTCGAGCGTGGCGAGGAGATGGCCAACGCTGGCGTTCATGTAGCGTAGGGACATAAAGCCCCAGTCACGATCGAGAACGACAACGGCGCCGTCAACGCGTTCATCGAGACAGATTACGTCATCGTCTTCTGTGCGACCCAACATCCAGTACGCGTTAAAGAAGTCTTTGGCCTCGTCTTCGTCACTGGTTTCGATTGTCTCGACTTCGGCAAGGCGTTGAATGGTGTCGTTAAATGACAGGCCTGGTTCCGCCGATGCGGGAAGTCCGGTCTGCGTTAGTGTTGCGATGCTCGACGTGTTAATGATGAGATCGCCGAGAGTGTCCTTTGCGTACGGACGCAGCGCTTCGCCACCCCAGCTTTTCGAGATCGTGTGTGCATCGGGCTCTTCTGTTGGTTCGCCGCTTGCAAGAACGCTGTGCCAGTAGTTTGCCGATGACAGAGTCATGTGCGTTACGTAGAGCGCGTCTATCACTTCCTCGTCGTTCGGACGTTCTTCGACGAGTTCAAGAATTTCGTCGATTGCTTCTAAAAGCGCGTCATACTTCGTTTCGTCAAGCGAAGCCAATGCATCCGGATCCTCCAGGATTTCTGGTGCGCCAACAGTGTTAAGCAGAGACTGTACGTGTTCTAGGGATGCCATGGTGTGTTTTTTCCGTGTTGTGAAGCGACAAACTTACGGAATGCCGCGCCCCCAATGGACGGATGTGCTCCGATGGACTTGCCGCGGCCTACAACACCAGAAGCACAACACCTGCGACGGCGATAATCGCTCCGATTACGGCGCTGGGTCGCAACCGCTCGTGCTGCACAATTGCGGCAACCGCCAAGACGACCAGCGGCACCATGCTGAAGATTGTCTGGGCTATGGCTGCGCTAATGTGTTTGACGGCGATGAGGGAGAGCGTGACGCCGATAACTGGACCGAACAGTGTTCCGAGGTACATAGACCTTCGTCCTTCACGATTCTCAAAGGCTTCGCGCAAGGGGCGGAAAGGGGCCCGTCGGATGAAGTCGAGCACATACACACTTAGGAAGCCAACAATCATGCGCATGAAGGTGGCCTCTACGCCACCGATGGCAGCGACGGTCTCGCCAGCAGCAGCGTACGACTCTGGCTGCATACCCATCTTCGCAAGAACAAGGCCGAGTCCCTGACACAATGCACCGAGCACCGCAAGAAAGAGTCCGAACTTGAACGAACCATAACCTTCTTTATCAACGGCCGTGCGTTCTTCGGCACTACCCATAGCCCACATGACCCCTGCAATCGAAAGCCCCATACCAATCATTGCTTGTATGGATAGGCTCTCGCTTAGTAGAAAGTATGCAGCAATGGCCGCAGTGGCAGGGGAGAACGTGCTAACAACGCTCTGCCGCCGAGCACCCAGGATGCGCAGAGCTGTGAAACCGAAGTGGTCTCCGATGGTTAGGCCAACAATGCCGGAGAGTCCGAGGAAGAGCCACGAATACATCGACGGTCGTGTGAACAAATCCCACGGCCATGTGCCTGTAGCAATGCACGCAAGAATGCACGTGGCTCCGACCGCGAGCATTAAGCGCGCGCGGTTTAACAGCGTTGGCCTCATCAGGCGCGAAGCCGTTAGAAACGAGAACGTTCCTGCAGACCACGCCGCGAGAGTCCCGAAGGCGGCTAAGAGACCGAGGAGCATGGGGTTTGACGGAGCATGGAGGTTGGCGCTGTGGTTTGCTCGCCCGTTGGGCGAGCAACAAACAGAAAGCCCCGCTGGACGGCGGGGCTTGTAGACTATCTGCTCTTCTTCTTGTGTCGATTCTTCCTTAAGCGTTTCTTGCGCTTGTGGGTGGCCATCTTATGGCGCTTGCGTTTTTTTCCGCATGGCATGGGATGCCTCCTGAATTGTGATTGTAAGTGTGATTATGTTGTTGTGTCTGATAGGTCGTCGGTTCGGTCGTCGGTTCGGTCGTCGGTTACGTCGTCGTTTCGAGTTGAATTACCGCCATCGCTGCACGTTTGCCAAGTTCTGTTTCTGGTGCTGCGTCGCGGCACGCCTTCATTGCCTTTAGGGCTTCGTCTGGATTTTTTGCCTGAATGTACATCACGCCCAGGTTGTACAATGCTGTCTGATCTTTCGGATGTTGCTTGATCACCTTTTTCATGATCGCCAGAGCTTCATCTTTTCGTCCGTTCTGAAACACCACGTATGCGTAATCGATGCGCACGCGCAGGTTGTTCGGTTCTACGTTTTCAAGGAAGGCTTTGTAGTAGCGTTCTGCGGGTTCGAATAACCCAAGATCGTACGACATGTTGCCGGCGCTAACGAGGAGCATACTGTCCGCGGGACGTTCCACGAGTTTCTGCTCTACGACTTTCAACATACTCTCAAGCATCGCCTTGCGCTTTTCAACTTCGGGATCTGCGGCCGGCGTCGGCGCGCTGTGAGCCTTTTTTCGCTCGTCAATAACTATTTGTCCGGCTTCAATTGCCTGTGCATTCAACCATCGACTAATGCCAAACGACGCTCCGCCAACACCTGCAATAACGAGCAGGGCAATCAACCACATCCGTGATGTCATACTGGGTTGGTATTCGACGGGATGTCGGTGCGCAGCTTGTCGTGCACTTTCTCTTGAAATTCCGACGACACCTTGAACGTGGGAATGAAGCGCTCTTCGAGCGGTACCGGATCGCCGGTGCGCGGGTTGCGCGCCATGCGGGGCTTTCGGCTCTTAACGCTGAACACACCAAATCCGCGCAATTCAATGCGCTTGCCTTCTGACAGCGAGTTGATGATGCTAAAAAGAAATCCATCGACAACCGCCTTGGTCTCGAGCTTTGTGAGCCCGGTCTCGCTGGCGATTTTATCTACGATGTCTGCCTTCGTTACGTTCAAGATTGCCTCGGATGGCGACAGGATAGAACACTTCACAATACGTCGCCAGCCGTAACGTACCCAGTACGGGAATTCACGTTTGGCGAACAGCAAACATACGAAAGTCCCTTTCACGACACAACGTTAGCACGTCGCCCCCTTCAGAGCCCCCTCCGAACATGGCACCGTGCAGCGTATCTTTGCCGGTTCATGTTGCATAGGAGGACGTTTGGGCTGGTCTGAGGAGCAGTTGGCGCCGGACGACAAGTTGGTTCAGGATGCGCTGCGACAAACGGGGCGTGTGCCACGGCATGTTGCGGTGATTATGGACGGAAACGGCCGATGGGCCGAAGAGCGTCTGCGTCCGCGTATAGACGGGCATCGCGTGGGTATGGAGTCGGTTCGCGACATCGTTAAGGTGTCGTCGCAACTTGGCGTCCAATACCTCACCCTCTACGCATTCTCAATCGAGAACTGGAAACGTCCGTCGAAGGAAGTCCGCTTCCTTATGATGCTCTTAGAATCATACCTGAACCGCGAGGTTGATGAACTCAACAGCAATAACGTCCGCATCCGCACGATTGGCAAAACGAACGCGTTGCCAAAGTCGGTTCAAAAAGTATTGCAGCGTGCAATGGAGCGTACAAAGGACAACGACGGCCTGACTCTCACGCTTGCACTGTCGTATGGCGCGCGCTGGGACATGCTTCGTGCTGTTCAGATGCTTGCACTTGATGTGCGTCGTGGTAAGGTTTCACCCGAAGACCTTACGGAAGAACGATTCTCATCTTATTTACAAACGGGCTACATGCCCGACCCCGATTTATTGATTCGAACAAGTGGCGAAGTACGCTTGAGCAATTTCCTTTTGTGGGAGATAGCGTACGCAGAGCTATACGTTACCGATCGACTGTGGCCCGATTTCCGTCGCACTGATTACTATCAAGCACTTTATGATTTTCTGCGTCGTGAACGCCGGTTTGGTCAAACGTCAAAACAGATTAGCGAGTCGCGAAGCGACGCCAGCGAATCACGCGGCGGAATCAACGAGGCACGTCCTGCGGGACTTGAGGGGCGTGATGCGCGTTAAGGGGCTATTCGTATTCGTCTTTTTCTTTGCGTCGGTGTTGCTGCAGGCCCAGGCGCCACAGCAACCACCGGTGTTCCCAGTTATTGCAGGCATCTCTGTAGAGGGCTTGTCTGCTGGCGAAGACATGCAGACGGTGATAGCATACTCCGGCCTGCGTGTTGGCATGGAGGCACGTCCGGACGAACTCGTAGCCGCCATCCGCAACCTGTGGAATCGCCGCAACTTCCGCGATGTACGCATCGAGAAGGAACGTGAAACTGCTTTAGGCGTGTTCGTTATCATCCGCGTTACGCCGATGCCTCGTCTGCGCCGCATTGCGATAACGGGCAATGACGAGATTTCAACACAGGACATAGAAAAAGAGATTGCGCGAAGCCGCGGCGATCTCGTCTCGCCATACGACGAGTATCTCGTACGCCAAAAAGTGAAGAAACTCTACGAAACCGAAGGCATGCTGTTTGCCAAGGTCACGTCTACCATGACGAGTGTCGATTCGGCGAATTTCTTCGACATGACCATTGCCATTGACGAAGGTGTTGAATATCATGTCGAGACGATCGAAATTACCGGCAACACGTTGTACACAGATGACGACTATGCTGGCGCGTTCGACGACACGAAGACGAAACAGTGGTGGCAGGTATGGAAGTCGAGCAAGTTCGACGCATCAAAGTATGCGATCGATAAAGATCGGCTTCGGTCATGGTTCCTCGATAAGGGGCTTCTCGACGCTGCTATCCTCAACGACACTGTTATCTACAACGAGACTACCGAAAAAGTCACGATTCGCATGAACGTGTACGAAGGCAATCCGGTATACATCCGAAGCATCCACTTTACGGGTAACACCGTGTACACTGAGGCTCAGTTGGCAAGTAGACTGGGCATAGACTCTGGCGATGTGTACAATCAGACAACGTTTACAAACAACCTAAACATCAACCAGGACCAAACGGATGCAACGTCGTTGTATTCCGACAATGGTTACCTGACGGCACGACTTCAGCCTGACCTTATTCGCGTTGGCACGGACTCTGTAGACATTGTTGTTCGTGTGTTCGAAGGCGACCGCTACACCGTGCGCCGAGTTGAAATCGTGGGAAACTCCAAAACACGCGACCGTGTTGTGCGTCGCGAGCTCTTTACACGTCCGGGTGATTACTTCAATCGTTCTGCAATCATCCGAAGCATACGCGGACTTGGTGTGCTGAACTACTTCAATCCGGAAACGATTAAGCCAGACGTTTTAAAAGTCGACAACACGCGCGTCGATCTTGTGTACAAGGTCGAGGAGCGTAGCACCGATACGTTCAATGCGTCGGTTGGTTTTGCAGGTGCGGTTGGCCTAACGGGTTCCGTTGGTATTACACTCAACAACTTCGACATTACGCAGCCTCTGCGTGGTGGCGGCGGACAAGTACTTTCGTTTCAGTGGGAGTTCGGTCAGGCATCGCGTATGCAGAGCTTGCAGATCTCTTTCACAGAACCCTGGCTGATGGGTGAGCCAACCTCACTTGGATTCAACATTTACGACACACGTCAGAACTTCAACATCAGCTTTCGTCAGACGGGCGCTCAGTTGAACATCGGACGTCGCTTTCGTTTTCCTGACGATTACTTCCGCATCGATTGGTCTCTTGCTTTTGACCGTATCGAATCGAACAGCGTTTCGCAGTTTTCCCGTCAGGGCGTGAACACATCTCTGAGGCTATCGCAAACAATCTCGCGTACGAGCTACGACAACATTGTTTTCCCAACATCAGGTTCGCGATTCGCGTTGTCGACTCGTATTACGACCGGCTTCCTTGGAATAGGCACGACAGACTTCTTCAAGGTTGGCCTGTCCTATGAAGTGGTGAACCCGCTGTTTTCGATTAACGGATTTCCTAGACTTGTTCTGCTACTTAGCTCTGAAATGGGCTACGTGGATGGTATCAAGAATGACACGACCATTCCTCCGAACGAACTCTACTACATGGGCGGTAACGGCCTTGGCGGCTTTGCGATAACGCCGCTAAGAGGGTATCGAGACAACACCATCGGGCCACTAAACCGTAACCAAGTCGGTGCCGGTGGACGCGTACAAGCACGACTTTTGGCCGAGCTTCGTTTCTCACTTGCGCTCAATCCCTTCCCAATCTATTTGCTTAGTTTTGCCGAGGCAGGAAACGTGTGGGAGAGCCTTCAGACGACAGATCCATTCGGACTAAAGCGTTCTGCGGGCGTTGGTATACGTTTACTGCTTAACCCTATCGGGTTGCTGGGCTTCGATCTCGGTTACGGGTTCGACGCCGACGCTATAACAGGTGAGCGTTCCGGCTGGCAATTCCATTTTCAATTCGGTCGTTAACACACTCCATCAGGAAAACACACATGTTGGTTCGTATTTGCGGTCTTCTTCTCGTTGCCCTTGTTGGTTATGTCGGTACATCGGCTCAAGCCTATCGCGTGGGTCTCGTAAACACAGAAACGGTGCTTAAGGAACTACCTGACGCCATTGCTGCGAGTAAGCGTATCGAAGACATGGGTCTAAAGATTCGCGACACGCTTACGATGATGCAGAAGGAATTCGAAGCCCGCATCGAGACATACCGCAAGCAAGAAGCGATGATGAGCGCCGAAGCAAAGAAGAAAGAAGAAGAAAGTCTGAACGCACTGCGTCAGCGATTCCTTGCTTACCAGGAAGGCAAACTCGGAGCTACAGGCGAGATTGCAGCCGCGCGCGAGTCGTATTTGGCACCTATTCGCGAAAAAGTACGCGAAGCAATTAATCTCGTTGCCAAGGAAGAGAAACTTAATCTCGTCCTCGATAAGGTTGCAGGGCTGGTGCTATTCTCAGAAGACAAGGCAGACATCACGTACAAAGTCCTTGATCGCCTGAAACGAGGAGACAAGTAACGGCGTATTGCTCCATCGTCAAATCAGGAGTTAGTCGTATGCGACGATGGATCATCGTTTTCACCGCCTTTGTGTGCCTAGTGGCATGCATGACCCCTTTGCGCGTTCATGCTCAGAAGATCGGCTATGTTTCATCAGACGCGATTGCTTCTCGCTATGAGGCAAACGTTCAGGCACAGACGCGCCTTAACACCCTCGTGGACGAGTGGAAGGCGGAAATCGCCCAACAACAGCGTGATGTCGAAGAGCTAGAACTTGAGATGAAGAAAAACCGCCTTATCTGGAGCGACACCGAACGTCAGCAGAAAGACAAGGAACTCGACGACAAGCGGAAGGAGCGCGACCGCTTCGCACGTGAGAAACTCGAACCAAATGGTGAGTACGACAAACAGTCCGAATCGCTGTTTAAGTCTGTCTGGGACAAAATCTACAGCGCCGTACAAAAGGTGGCCGCCGCAGAAGGCTACGACATGG
>JBKJNB010000030.1:0-18825 GCA_046595995.1 Candidatus Kapaibacteriota bacterium | reverse complement strand
TTTGTCTACGCAGTCGCTGCGGCTGACGCTGCGTGGTGGTGCTTCGCTGACTGAGACGATGCGTGTGAACGCAAGTACAACACTGGATCTCGTAACCGGCGATATCAATTTCCCCGTCATCGATATTTCAAAACGCCTGCATTGCTGGATGCTGACAGTGAACTGGGTGCCTCTCGGTGCAAACAAAGGATTCTTTCTACGTTTTGCGGCTGACGCCAGCATTCTTCGCGATTTGCAGGTCACTAAACAATCAACACCGCTCTACAGGTAGAACGGCGCTTCCACGGCAGCAGAGTCGTACCTTTGCTGCTCGATTTACCAGTTTCTGAACGCCTATGTGTGGAATTGTCGGCTATATCGGCACACGTCAAGCTGCCCCAGTTATCCTGAGCGGCCTCAAACGGTTAGAGTATCGCGGATACGATTCGGCTGGCATCTGTCTTGTCTCCCCGGAAGGCCTGACGATTGCCAAACGCAAGGGCCGCGTATACGATCTTGAAGCAGCTGTTGATGTTGCCTCCATCCCCGGTACTGTGGGCGTTGGCCATACGCGTTGGGCAACGCATGGCGTGCCCAACGACATCAACGCACATCCACACACCGATGCATCAGGCAGAATTGCTCTCGTGCACAACGGCATCATTGAAAACTATCTTACAATCAAAAAGCAGTTGCTCGGGCAAGGCTATTCGTTTGTGTCCGACACCGACAGCGAAGTTCTTGCCGTCTTCATCGGCATGCTGTACGAAACCATTGGTAACCTCGAGTTAGCTGTTCGAACAGCCCTCTCTGAAGTCGAAGGCACGTTTGGCCTTGTCATTGTTAGCTCTATAGAGCCTGACCTGATCATCGCCGCGCGGCGCGGCAGCCCCTTAATCCTTGGCGTTGGCGAAAACGAGCTGATCATTGCGTCGGACGCGGCAGCCATCATCGCTCACACACGTCACGTCGTCTACCTGCAAGAAAACGAGATGGTGTTGATGACACGCAGCGGTTATACCACGAAAACGATTGAGAATGTCGAGACAGAAAGTGTTGTAGAAGAAATCGCCTTTGAACTTGAGCAAATCGAGAAGGGTGGGTTCCCTCACTTCATGCTCAAGGAAATCTATGAGCAGCCAACAACATTCCATGATGGTTTTCGCGGAAGGCTTCTTGTAGAGGAAGGTCGCGTTCGCCTTGGTGGTCTGACTTCAGTCGTCGACAAGCTTCAAGTAGCTCGGCGCATTATCATCACTGCGTGTGGTACATCGTGGCATTCAGCACTTGTTGGCGAGTACCTCATTGAAAACCTCGCGCGGATTCCCGTTGAAGTTGAGTACGCAAGTGAATTCAGGTATCGCAATCCTATTATCTACCCCGACGACATTGTTATTGCAATCTCGCAGAGCGGAGAAACAGCCGATACACTTGCAGCAATTCGCGAAGCGAAGTCGAAAGGTGCAACCGTCATCGGCATGGTGAATGTCGTCGGTAGTTCCATAGCACGCGAAACAGACGCGGGTGTCTATTTGCATGCCGGACCAGAAATTGGTGTGGCCTCGACAAAGGCATTTACGTCGCAGTTGTGTGTGCTTACACAGTTTGCATTATTCGTTGGCCGCATGCATGGCATGAGCGATTCCCTCGCGCGCCAAGTAGCCGCTGGCCTAGCAGCGGTGCCAGATCAGATTGAGCGCATCCTTGCTGATGCCCCAAACATCGAGATTATCGCGCAAGAGTATGCACACGTATCGAACTTCCTGTATCTGGGACGTGGATACAACTTTCCCGTTGCTCTCGAAGGGGCGCTGAAGCTCAAAGAAATTTCTTACATCCACGCAGAGGGATACCCCGCGGCAGAGATGAAGCACGGTCCGATTGCACTTATCGACGACAACATGCCTGTTGTGTTCATTGCAACGCAGGATGAACACTACGACAAAATTCTTTCGAACATCGAGGAAGTTCGCGCTCGCAGTGGACGTGTTATTGTGATTGCTCAGGAGGGTGACGAGCACCTGAAAGCAGTTGCTAATCACTTTATTGGCATCCCTTCAGCCCCTTCCATGATTACTCCAATACTTGCAGCCATTCCGATGCAGCTTTTGGCGTACTACATGGCTGTGGAGCGCAACTGCAACGTCGACATGCCCAGGAATCTTGCGAAGAGTGTTACGGTGGAGTAGGCAGAGAAGGTCGGTCAAACACGTAGCGTGCGACCGCCTTTACGTTCATGGTTATCGAAGTACTGCGAGTTGTTTCGTTTCGGTGACGTTGCCATTCACAAGACGATAGTTATAAACTCCGTTAGAAAATAGGCTCGTATTGAATGTTGTTTCATACGTGCCGGGCTGTAGTGACTCGTGAACGAGAACTGCGACGCGCCTCGACTGCGCATCGAAGAGTTCGATCGAGACCATGCCCGCAGAAGTGACAGTAAACCGTATCGTTGACTCCTCGTTTGCAGGATTCGGATAGTTCTGCATGAGGAGGTGCTCAACCTGACTGTGAGTGCTGACTTCTACAACCGATAAAACGCCTCCGTTTGTTGTGCGCAGTATCGTGCCAGATGCTCCCACCACAGTCCCTGTATTGGCATCCGTGAAGGAAACTCCCCTGAGTTCATTTAATGTGCCGCTTGTCTGGCTTGTCCAGGTTGTCCCGCCGTTTGTCGTACGCAGTATCGTACCGCTTTCTCCTACCACAGTCCCAGTGTTGGCGTCTGTGAACGAAACGTCTGAGAGAAGGTTCGTTTTGCCACTCGACTGGATTGTCCAGGTTGCCCCGCCGTTTGTCGTGCGCAAGATCGTTCCTAGGTATCCAACGGCCGTTCCTGTGTTGGCGTCTGTGAACGAAACGTCTGAGAGAAGGTTCGTTGTGCCACTCGACTGGATTGTCCATGTCGCGCCGCCGTCTGTCGTGCGTAGGATGGTTCCAAAACCTCCCACAGCAGTCCCTGTGTTGGCGTCCGTGAAGGAAACTCCAAAGAGAGGGTTCGTTGTTCCGCTCGATTGGCTTGTCCATGTTTCGCCGCCGTTTGTTGTGCGCAAGATCGTTCCTGTGTATCCAACCGCAGTCCCGGTGTTTGCGTCCGTGAAGGAGACGTTCCACAGCCCCTGCGTTGTCCCGCTCGACTGGTCTGTCCATGTTGTTCCACCGTTGGTCGTGCGCACAATCGTGCCTGAATCTCCAACGGCCGTTCCTGTGTTGGCGTCCGTGAAGAAAACTCCGTAAAGAATTGATGCTGTCCCACTCGACTGCCTTGTCCAGGTTGCCCCGCCGTTTGTCGTGCGCACGATCGTTCCTGGGTATCCAACGGCCGTTCCTGTGTTGGCGTCTGTGAACGAAACGTCTAAGAGAAGGTTCGTTGTCCCGCTCGACTGGATTGTCCATGTCGCGCCGCCGTTTGTCGTGCGCAGGATCGTTCCTGCCTCTCCAACCGCTGTTCCTGTGTTTGCGTCCGTGAAGGAACCTCCAAGGAGATACTTTGTTGTTCCGCTCGATTGGCTTGTCCATGTTTCGCCGCCGTTTGTCGTGCGAAGGATCGTTCCTGCCTCTCCAACCGCTGTTCCTGTGTTTGCGTCCGTGAAGGAAACTCCGGTGAGACCCTTTGTTGTCCCGCTTGACTGGTCTGTCCATGTTGTTCCACCGTTGGTCGTGCGCACGATCGTGCCTGAATCTCCAACGGCCGTTCCAATGCTGGCGTCTATGAAGGAAACTGCGGAGAGATCGTCCGTTGTCCCGCTTGACTGGTCTGTCCATCGTTCCCCACCGTTTGTCGTGTGAACTATCGCGCCATTCGTTCCCACAGCAGTTCCTGTGTTGGCGTCCGTGAAGGAAACATCGGCGAGGACAGCAGTTGTCCGGCTTGACTGGTCTGTCCATCGTTCCCCACCGTTTGTCGTACGCAGTATCGTACCGCTTAGCCCTACCACAGTCCCTGTGTTGGCGTCCGTGAAGGAAACTCCAAAGAGAGGGTCCCTTGTTCCGCTCGATTGCCTTGTCCAGGTTGCTCCGCCGTTTGTCGTGCGCAGAATGACGCCAGAATCTCCAACGACAGTCCCGGTGTTTGCGTCCGTGAAGGAGACGTTCCACAGCCATTGCGTTGTCCCGCTCGACTGGCTTGCCCAGGTCGTGCCACCGTTTGTTGTACGCAGTATCGTACCAATGCGTCCCACGGCAGTCCCGGTATTGGCATCCGTGAACTTCACAGCATCCAAGTGGTTGCCTGTTGGTAGCGGATTCTGCCAGTACCAACCGTCTTGCGCAAATGATTGACATGTGCACACAACTATCAAGATTAGAAATGGGATAATGAATTTCATGCGGAATACCCGCGGATAGATGGTAGAAACCACGGCAGCATTATAGAGCCATAATACAACCATCGAGAAGACTCTCGTTTCAGTACGAATGCTGCAATAGTATCTTCGGACGTTCCCCGCACATGTGATATAGGGCGTCATGCATTCTCGAGCCGATTCCGAACTAGTCGAAGGTGTGCTACGCAGCGAACGTCGCGCATTAGCGCGAGCGTTGTCGCTAGTGGAGTCGTCTGTAGATGAAGATCGTGATGCTGCGACGGAACTACTCGAGGTTTTGCATCCGCATCGCGTCGAGGCGAGGCGGATTGGCATAACAGGATCGCCGGGCGTTGGGAAGAGCACGCTGATAGAGACGTGGGGAACGACGATGGCGGAAGCCGGACATAAACTCGCTGTGCTTGCTGTCGACCCTAGCAGCAGAAAAAGTGGTGGAAGTATTCTCGGAGATAAAACGAGAATGCCGCAACTTTCAAATCATGAGAACGTGTTCGTTCGGCCTTCGCCATCACGCACTGCGCTCGGTGGTGCAACAACGTCGATGCGCGAGAGCATCCTCGTGTGCGAAGCGGCGGGGTTCGATACGATTGTGGTTGAG
This sequence comes from Candidatus Kapaibacteriota bacterium, assembly GCA_046595995.1. Lineage (GTDB taxonomy): Bacteria > Bacteroidota > Ignavibacteria > Kapaibacteriales > Kapaibacteriaceae > JAWXBR01. The sequence continues at coordinate 13,923 of JBKJNB010000030.1, read as the reverse complement.
ACGGTTGGGGTCGGACAAAGCGAGAGCGAGGTCGCCGACATGGTAGACCTGTTTGTGCTCTTAGTGCTGCCGAATGCTGGCGACGAGGTGCAGGGAATTAAGCGTGGCGTTATGGAGATGGCAGATGTTGTGCTTGTAACGAAATCGGATATCGATAAACAGCAGTCACTCGTGGCAGTAGCTACGTACACAAGCGCACTGCGGTTGATGCTTCCGTCGCAGCCGGAGTGGACGTCGCCTGTAATTGGTGTGAGTGCGTACGATGGTACCGGACTCGATGTGTTTACTGCGACGATCGATAAATACTTTGCCGCGGAGCGGCAGCCCCTTGTCGCGGAGCGACGCGCCCTACAGCGTCGCGCATGGTTCGATGCTGCATTGAGGGAACATGTAGTTTCATCGGTACTGTCTTCGCCAAATGTACTTACAAGGATAAGGGCAATCACCGCTGCGATCGACGCAGATGCCGTGACGCCATCAGGAGCAATCCGCAGCCTCCTCTCGTCCCTCCACATCACCATCTCGGAGGCATCATGAATACCGATCTACTGAAAATGCAACGGGCAGTCCGTGAAGCTGGACTCGACGCTTGGCTGCTATATGATTTTCGAGGTAGCAATTTTCTCGCCTGGTCTATGCTTCATCTTCCTCTTGAAACGCATTCCACGCGCCGATGGATGATTTGCATACCTGCGCAAGGCGAACCATCAAAAATCGTACATAGAATGGAGCAGTATCCACTCGCTGGCGTGAAGGCGAAACAACTCATCTACGACACACACGAATCGTGGGCAGAAGCCGTGGCATCTGTTGCCAAGTCAGGCACAACGGTCGCCATGGAGTATTCACCCATGGGCGCATTGCCGGTTGTGTCGACTGTAGACGCCGGCACCATCGAGCTTGTGCGCGCCGGAGGTGCCAAGGTCGTAAGTTCAGCAGACCTGTTACAGCAGTTCACGGCAGTACTCACCGAAGAACAGATAGCCACAACTGCCATTACTGCTGGCCAGCTAAAAGCCAGCGTCACGGATGCATTCAAATTCATTCGCGATCGTGTGAAGTCAAACGATGATGGCGTAAGCGAATACGATGTTCAGCAGCATCTAGTCAAGACATTGGAAGATAAGGGGCTTGCGATGGACCACCCGCCAATCGTGGCCATCGGTGTGAACGCGGCAAATCCTCACTACGCACCTTCCTACACCAAAACGTCGATGATTCAAAAAGACATGGTTGTGGTAATCGATGCGTGGGCCAAACGGAACTCACCTGGCGCTGTGTACGCTGACATAACGTGGGTTGGCTACACTGGCGCAACCGTGCCTACGGACGTTGACGCGTCATTCAAGGTCATTGCTGCCGCACGTGATGCTGCTATTGACCTTGTAAAGTCACGTTTTGCCGCCGACGAGCCTGTTATGGGATGTGAGGTCGACCGTGTTTGCCGCGATGTTGTGGAAAACGCTGGGCTTGGTGCGGCGTTCATTCACCGCACGGGTCACAACATTTCGACTGAAGTACATGGTCCCGGGGCGAATATGGATGACTTTGAGACGCATGACACTCGCAAGATCTTACGGGGAACTACGTTCTCCATCGAACCCGGTGTGTATTTCCCAGACAGCTTGGGACTTCGAACTGAAATAGATTTGGTAATCGGACACGATGGAACGGTAACTATTCCGTCTGAGCCCATTCAGCATTCTATTCTTCCCCTTCTCTCAGACACCTGGCCTGGATGACAACACGTTTTGTAATACTATCAGTCCTGCTTTGTGTGGTGCACGTGTTCGCATCCGGCGAGGCTAAGGCCCAAGGTGCGCTCCGCGAGAAACAGCGCATGGCTGAAGCCTTCGAGCGTTCTGGTGATGTCCGGAACGCTTCACGTTTATGGCAGGAAATCTTTGCTGAGCAGGGAAATAACGATGTCGCATATGGTGGCGTTGTACGTACACTTCTTGCCTTGAAACAGGATGCCGCACTTTTGCCTCTCGTAGAGCAGTATGCGAAGGCTCATGCTCATCCCGAGTCTATGGTGCTTGCTGGTACGATTTCATGGCGTCTAGGCAAGACACAGGATGCAGAGCAATGGTGGACAGCATATGCAGCGACTGGCAAGTCAGATCCTGATACGTGGTTCCGTCTAGGTCGCGAATACGCGTCACTCACGCTCCACCAGAAAGCAATCGACGCATACCTTAAGGCCCGCGATCTGTCGGGCGACCCCAACGAAGGTTCGGCACAGCTTTCAGCATTGTATGCTGCAACTGGAGATGTGCAAAAAGGTGCGGATGAAATTCTTCGATTGTATGCACTCGCTGGCGACGTGCAGCAAACGAAGGGTCTCCTTTCGTCGCTGATGACGACGCCCGAAAACACAGCATTTCTAAAGAGCATCCTTGAATCACACACCGGCACGAAGTTCTCAACGCTCGTGCTGCGTCAGTGGTTTGCTCGAGAAACACGCGACTGGAAAACGGCACTCGAGATTACCCGATCGCTCGACACCGAACGAGACGCGCGTGGTCAGGAACTGCTAATGTTTGCCGACGGTGCACGCCTAGACGGACAATACGATATTGCCATCAAGGCCTACGGCGAAGTACTCACGTTATCGAACGTGGCTTCGAACACATCGCTTAGTGCAGCATACGGATCGACTCGTACACTCGAACAAAAGCTCAAACTGCAAACAGTCCAATCGTCACGCGCAGATGCGGAATTGATTATTGAACGCTATTCTGCAATCGTTAAACAGTACCCGCAGCATCCCATTGCTGCTGAAGCATTGTTAAATATCGCACGGCTTACCGATGAAGACCTAGGCGACCCAGTCGGCGCGTTATCGGTACTGCAGCGTCTCGTTAACACATACAAAGGCACCACTGCTGCTGCCGATGGTGTGTTGCAACTTAGCTCGATTTATGCGGCCACTGGCCGTCTCGACCTTGCTGAGTCGGTGCTAAAGGACATCACGAACATCCCAACGCGCAATAGTGTGAATCAGCGTGAGCTTGCTTTGCTACGCACGGCAGACCTAATTCTATTCCGAGGACAGACAGATTCTGCCCGGACGATATACGCCGATCTCGTGTCACGTCCAGCGTCGCCCGCCGCGAATGACGCACTCGAGCGCACGCTCCTGCTAACCCTCGCACAGGATGATTCGGCGGCGGTCGCCGTTTACATCCAGGCATCCCTAAAAGATCTTCAGCGCCTTCCTACGGAGGCGGCAGAGCTGTTCATTAAAGCGTCTCAGATGGCGCGCGATGCCGAACTACGCGACCGCAGTCTATTCGAAGCCGCGCGTTCACGCCTGGCATCGGGCAATGATGCCACAGCGCAGCCCCTTCTGCAGACCCTTACCGAGCACACCCCAGAATCGCTGTACGGCGATCGTGCAATGTTTCTCCTTTCAGAGATTCTTGAGCGAAGGGGCGACCTCAAAGGGGCACTCGAGATGTTAACTAATATGATTGTTCAATATCCGCGATCTATTCACGTACCGGAAGCGCGATCGCGTATCCGACGTCTGCGCGGAGACGTCTAACACAGGAGTTCTGCATGTCCGATTTAGCGACCTTCGACGAATTGCCATACATACGTCCAGACCTCGACAAGCTCGAGTCGGATTACAAAATCATTATCGAGGGAATGCAGCAGGCGGCAACGTCAGCCGATGCACTTGCTCTCGTACATCAATGGAACACGCTACGCTCAGACATTGGCACCATGCAGAGTCTTGCGGAGGTTCACTACACGCAAAATGTTGCGGATGAGAAAGCAAAGGACGAAAAGAATTTTTACGACATGCACATGCCGACGGTCATAGAGTGGAATACCGCAGTTGCAAAAAAAGTGCTCGAGTCTCCTCACCGACCAGTCATCTCTGAAGCGTGTGGCTCGTTGTTTCTCGACCGCCTAGAGCAGGCAGATAAAACCTTCACTCCGGAAATGAAGGAACTCCTTATCCGCGAATCTGAGCTTACGAACAGGTACAATGAGATAACGGCATCGGCGCGTATCGAAGTCGACGGCAAGACCTATAACCTTTCGTCGTTGGGCACGATTCAGATCTCTCTGGACAGAGGAGTGCGTGAGCGCGCAATAGTCGCGCAGTACACATTCTTGCGTGAGCATGGCACAGAACTCGACGAGATCTTCGATAAGCTTGTGCATCTGCGAGCCGAAACAGCAAGCATGCTTGGCTTTCCGTCGTACACCGAGTTCCGCTATATAGAGTTTGGACGCATCGATTACACAGCTGACGATGTTGAGCGCTTCCGTGCTCAGGTGCGTGAACACGTTGTGCCGTTGGCAACGATGTTTCGCGAAGCACAGGCTCGCCGACTAGGCCTAGATACGGTACACCTCTACGATGAGAAGCTGCATTTTGCTGATGGCAATCCGATAGCCCAAGGCGACCACGATTGGATTGTAGAGCGCGCGCAGAAAATGTACGCCGACCTATCGCCTGAAACGCACGAGTTTTTTGACTTGATGCAGCGAAGAGAGCTTATGGACCTAAAGTCGCGGGACAATAAAGCAACAGGAGGCTACTGCACGAGCTTCCCCTCCTACGGTGTACCGTTCATCTTCGCGAATTTCAACAAGACCACGCACGATATCGAGGTGTTAACGCACGAGGCGGGGCATGCATTCCAGGCCTATCGTAGCCGGGCGTTCACTATCCCAGAGTATAGGTGGCCAACGGCCGAAGCGTGCGAAATACATTCCATGGGTATGGAGTTTCTTACGTGGCCATGGATGGATCTCTTTTTTGGAGCGCAAACAGACAAGTTTCGGTTCTACCACTTGCAAGGTGCTCTACTATTCTTGCCCTACAGTTGTGCTGTCGACGAATTTCAGCATTGGGTGTACGCGAACGTCGATGCTACTCCCAAACAGCGCAACGAAAAGTGGTCAGAGTTGGAATCAATCTACATGCCTTGGCGCGACCTCTCAGACGTCCCCTACGCCGATTCCGGCACTCAGTGGCAATTCCAACGGCACATCTACGAATCGCCATTCTACTACATCGATTACGCCCTAGCCCAAACCTGCGCTCTACAGTTATGGAAGCGTTCCCAAGAAGACCGTAGCCTCGCCTTAGAAGACTACCTACGTATCTGCGACGTTGGTGGCAGCCAGGCCTTCCTTGAAATCGTCAAGACCGGCAACCTGAAATCACCATTCGAGCCTGATACGCTGGCGGAAATCGTCGAGACAGCACACAGCTGGTTAAAGCGTCACTACGGCCACTACCTGTAGTACGTCCAAACCATATGTTACGGAAGCGTTATCCACCGTCGGTGTCTCGGCAGGGGGCGCTTCCGTAATTTGCCCGTAATCAAACCACACGAATCATACACCCTTGCCTACACACATTATGACACGATCAACCATGCGCGGTGCAGCCCTCGCATTCCTGTTGCTGATTGGCTCGTTTGCGGCCATTGCGCAATCGAATCCAACGGCGCATAACCTAACCTCTAGCGACTATACGTTTACGCAATGGGACAACACAAATGCAGCGGGCACCTATCCCGCCAGCATGGTGTTCCACACCCACGCTCCGTCTATCGACCCAGACATTACGCTCGCATCCGCAGCAACCGCTGACTGGGATTGCGCATACAACCTAGCCAGTGGGTCGCGTGTTATTGGGAAGGGAGTAGGGGGCTTTAGTTTCTTGAACTCTGGTTCCTCATTGTGTGGCAGCAAGCGCGTTGGATCGGCTGTGCTTGCTCTGAATACAACCGGACGTACAACGATAAACATTGCGTGGACTGGTGCAACGATTGCAGCGGGCACTCGCTTGCATGCAATTCGATTGCAATTCCGCGTAGGGTCAAGTGGTGCGTGGTCTGATGTTCTCGATCTTAGTAATAACACAGTTGAATATCCTAGCGGTACTGCGGGCACAAGCGCGTCGTTTTCAACGACCCTTCCTGCATCGACAGAAAATCAAAGTCTTGTTCAGGTACGTTGGATCTACTACTACATATCGGGAGCTGGCACTCGGCCAGAAATGTCGGTTGACCAGATCACGGCCAGCTCGACGAGTGGTTTAGGCGTCCCAACGAAACTTGCGATTACCGCAATCACACCTACACCACCATCGGCCTCGTCGCAATTCAGTGTTCAGGTGCGGTCTGTCGATTTGTCAAACAATCCGCAAAACGTTGTCTCTTCAACCTCATTTACACTAAGTGTCGCGTCGGGCACTGGAACCTTGAGCGGTACACTCAATGGAACCATCGCAGCAGGTACAAATAGCGTTGTAGTAAGTGGTGTGCGTTACAACACGGCGCAGAGCGGCGTAGTGCTACGTGCCACGCGCACGGCGGGTGACGTTCTTGCGTTCGGCGATAGCAGTCCGTTCACCGTTGCTGTTGGCGGTACACAGTTTCTGATTCAGAACTTCCAAAACGTTGGGTACACCAACACGCCGTTCAACCCTTTTACCGCAATCGTTCTTCGTGCAGATGGTTCGACGGATGCGAATTACATCGATCCCGTTTCCATTACGAAACTGAGTGGTCCGGGCAACCTTGTCTTTACTACGTCGGCAACACCTGTAAACGGAACCGCAACATTTAACAATATCAGCGTCGACGCGCCTGGCACGTACGTGCTACAAGTAAGCGCACCGAACATTGCTACGTATACATTACCAGCACTTACAGTTTATCCTGCTCCGGTACTTGTAACGCAAGTTGTACCGCAATACATGTCGAGCCGCGTTAGTTCGTCGCAAGCGTTCCCAATTCCGTCATACGCACTCGTCACGTTTACGAATCTTCAGCCGGGAACGACGTATCGTTTCATCTCCGGTGCTGCTACCGACCAAGTGCTGACGTCTACGGGTGGTGCATTTAATGTCCATTATGACGGCCCAGCGCACAATTACTCGTATGTCGCGAGCAAATCGCTAACAACAGCTGGCGCGCATTCAATGTTCTCTACTCAAGTGGGCGAGACATCAAAGAGCGTCTGGGTAAATCTTGTACAGACAACAAACGCGGCGTTTAACGAAGGTCAGGCTCTGTACTGGCGAGTGAGTCTCGGCGACAATATCGGACGGTTCATCAAGCACTACGAACTTGCGAATACCGTGACCGCACTGCGCCTTGGCCCTGAGCCCCTTACAACACGGGGTACAGGCATCGCCGATGTCGCAAGTCAGTCCACTCCGAAGAATGTTATTCTGTTGTACGATAACGCTGCGGGTGCAGGACGTCCACTGAGTTCAGCCATCGTGCAGAATGACGGCGCAACCGTACCTGGTACAGAAGGTTTTTACGGAGCGCTCGAAAACACAAACGGTGCGTGGGCAACCATTATTCCAAACGTATTGCCAACGGGTGTGCGGCGCATCGAGGAACGTGATGGCCGCAATGGCAGCATCGTGTATTCGATTACCTCTGCAGATGGAGTTTGGAACGGAGTAAGCACAGTGAATCCTGCCGGTGGTTACCTCATGCCGATCTATCTCGAGACTCCGCGTATCACGATACAATCGCCAGTATTGGGTGATACTCTTTGCGCAGGTTCTCTCGACACGATTCTCTTTACAGCACGGGGTACGCAGAACGTAAGAATCGAATTCAGTACAAGTGATGGTCTAAACTGGATGCCGCTAGCCGATGTACCTGCATCGAGTGGACAATTCATTTGGAACGCACCCTCCTCAGAATACAACAACAGGCTTCGCATTCGCATAACTGGAATCGAACGCACCGACATCTCTGCAACAACAGGAAGTTTTGTCATTTCGGCTCCACTTGCAGTTATTCAGCAACCGGCGTCGGCCAATCTTTGTCTTGGAGACAACCATACATTTATCGTTTTAACCGAAGGCACGATCCGTCGCGTTCAGTGGTACAAAGACGGTACCATTATTCTTGGTGCAACCGGATCGGTATTCCGAATTACGAACGTTCAGTACCCGTCGTCAGGTGTGTACTATGCTATCGTGTACGGTGTGGGTGGTTGTGGTGATGTACGCACTGGTGACGCAGTCATTCGCGTAGGACGTCCGACATCGATCTCAAACCTTACTCGCGTCGTTCCAACGCGCATTGGCGACACAGCTGTAATCGTCGTCGAAGCAGAAGTACCAGACGAGGCCGTTTCGTATCAGTGGTATCGCGGCAGCACACCACTTGTTGAGTCGCGCAAGTTCTATGGCACCCGAAGCAACCGTCTCGAAATTCGAGGCGTCGAAGCGTCGGACATCGGCAACGACTATCGCGTTGTTGTCGTTGGTGTTTGCGGAACGGCGACCTCGCGGGTCGTTAGCGTTTTCTCAGCAGGTGTCTTTGTTGAATTTTCTTCAACAGACGTCGGAGTATGTGAGGGCGCAACGGCTGCAATCGACGCAAACATTTACACCAATCCGGGCGGCTCACCATACGTCATCCGCTGGTTCTTTAACGGGCAGCAAATCTCGGATGGCGCAGTGTACAGTGGCACAAATTCGAATACGCTTACCATTCAGAACGTTACGTCAGTAGTTGCTGGCACATACACTGCACGTGCAAGCCTAGTCGACGATGAGAACGAATTTGGTGAAGGCAACGCAACCGTAACCATTGCAAGTTCGCCAACCATTACCACCCAACCCGCCGACATTAGTGTATGTACTGGTCAGCCGTTCACGCTTAGCGTAACAGCTTCCGCACAGGGTCCGATCACATTCCAATGGCACAAAGGCACGACTGCTCTGCCAGGCGAAACCGGACCAACCTTTACCATTGCAAATGCAGGCGAAGCTCGCGAAGGTACCTACACGGTTCGCATTACGACGGCTTGCGGCAACATTGTTAGTACACCAGCCGATGTAACGATCAACCCAACCACGGCTATCACCGATCAGCCCCCTTCGGCACGAACGCTTACCATTAACGGCTCTACAACACTTACGGTTGTTTCCACGGGCACAGGCACGCTACAGTATCAGTGGTTTAAGAGTGGAGTTGCGTTAACGGGAGAAATAACGCCGTCGTTCTCTATCGTTTCTGCACAAGCTGGAGATGCCGGACGTTATTGGGTTCGCGTACGTTCGACATGCGGTGACGTTTTCTCAGACACTACGGCGATTTCAATCAACACGGCAGTCAGTGTTAGCGCATCGTTGCTCGAGAACGGCACAGTTATCGGAACGATCGCACCGAACCCTGTGGCCTCATCGTTTGTATCGTTTGAGATTACCGTGCCGGTACCGCAGCGCCTATCGATTCGCATTGTGAATACGGCTGGTGTTGTTGTTGCAACAGTCCTAGACGAGAACGCTGCAATGGGAACATTCCGCGCAGATATTGATGCGTCTATCCTTCCAACTGGCATGTACTACGTGGTTTCACAAGTCGGCAACACACGTCATCAGCAACAGCTCGCTGTAATCAAGTAAGCCCTATGATCACTCGCCTCTTCTGTGCGTGTTTCGCACTCGTTGCAATTGCGGCGTCGATGCACGCACAGGACATGGTGGTGAGTGAATATTTCAACAGTCCTATTCAGGCTGGCGAGTGGACCGAGATTATCGTTGTTGGCGATGACATCAGTCTTGTTGGACGTCATGTCGCTGACTTTAACGGAGGCCAACTCGTACGTCAAGGCGGCGTGACCTTCCGCGATGTACCGCTTTGGCGGCACGTGCGTGCAGGCACAATCATCATCATTACGCACGTCGACATTCCCGGCGGCACGCAGCCGGATACAAGTGCTGCAGATGGCTACATAGAGTTAAGCAGAAACGACGGCCGGTTTTTCGACCAGTACGGAACCAATGGACTAAACATCAACCAGGAGAGCGACCTTGTCGTGATTCTCGCTGCTGATGATTCGCACATTCACCTCCTCGGTCATGCGGCGACACCAGGTCCCGGCTACATCGACGCTCCCGCACCAAAAGTGCAAAGCGACAGTGGTAACCTTAGCACCGACCGCGCTGTTTCTGTCGTCGGACGCACGATTCGCGCATACGACGCTCGCATCTCCCGTGACTCTACTGCTATTACGCCTTTAGGAACGAGGGGGCTGCCGAATCTAATGGATGCGCCTCGATCGATCCAGGGACGCAGGAACGTCAACCATTGGTTTTGGCGCGAAACGCGGGAACCGCAGTGGAGCCCCGCCCCCTCCATCACCATTCCATCGCAAACCGCTGCCGTGCACACGATTGAGTGGACTCCGGTTGTTGACACCTATGCGCACGATGGAACGACAGGGTATTTAATTTTGCGCGATACGTTAAACTTTGCAAGCTTCCCTACCGATGGTATTCGTGATGGCGCGATCTATACTTCTGGAATGCGTGTCGGGTCAGCATTAGTTTTAGCAGTGCGGCCCACGAGTGCAGGCAATCGGTTTAGTGACTCGTTGAATCTTGTTTGCGGTCAGAACTACACATACCGTGTGTACGGTTATCGTTACGCTTCCGATCAACGAATTCCTTTGGCGCAACAGGCTGACACCACTGCTCGTGGACGTCAGTACACCGAGCGACTATTTGCTCAGTCCGCTGCCGTTACGAAGGCGAATCCTGTAAAGCCGACGATCGCAGCATCACGGACGCAGATATGTCCGGGTGACACCGCATCGCTTTCAACAACGTCCGTTGGACCGCGGTACGAGTGGACGGTAAACGGACAGCCCGTTCCGGTTGGTGGCACAACAAAGATTGTGGTGTTTGAAGTAGGAACGTATCGGCTACGCGTCGTGGCTGATGGTGGCTGCTTCGCCGACTCAGATCCGGTTACGATCTCTGCGTTGCCCGCATCGACGATCGACATCAACCCTTCGGGTATCCAAACGATCTGCGAGGGCGACACTCTTGTGCTTAAAGCACTAACACCAGCTACAACGTACCAGTGGCTGAAAGATGGACAAATAATAGTCGGAGCTACAGGCACGACGTTCACCGCTCGCCAGTCTGGCGACTACTTCATTCGGTCGCAGTCTGCACAGGGATGCCCCGCGACATCGGCTGTGGTGCGCATTCGCATTCCGAATATCGTGTACAGTTTCGCTGCTCCGTTACTTGACTTTGGCAAACTTGGAAGTTGTGCTTCAAGCACATCGAAGACTATCGACGTGATCAACAACGGCTCAGAATCGATTACGATTTCTGACGTAACGTTCACACCTGGGTTCTCGCTCATTTCCCCCGCTCCAGGCTTCGTACTTCTAGCAGGAGCTAGGCAGACGCTGACGGTGTTGTTCTCGCCATCTGCGGTAGGCATCACGAATGGAGTCGCGACATTCAGTACGCTGCCGTGCAACGTTCAAAATACCGTCGCACTTCGTGGTGAACGAACACAGGCACTTGCAAGCATCGATAGAGCAGCGGTCGATTTTGGTGTATTTGCTGCGTGCAACGTCACACCCACAATTCGTCCGGATTCGATCTTCCGCGTCACGAACAACGGCACAACGGATATCACGGTGACTGCGCCCATTGTTAAGCCACCGTTTTATCTCGGTGGCGCCAATGCTGTTGACACGCTAACACCTGGTTCGTTCGTGGACTATCGTGTTCAGTACAGTCCACTCGGACCTGAACGTGATAGCAGTGTCGTGTCCGAGATTCGCTTCCCCTATTCGGCCTCGACCTGTCGCGACACGCTGCGTGCAACGCTCAAGGCCGCTGCATACCGCCCTGCGTTGACGATTGCGGAAAACACCATCGATGTCGGCACACTGCTAACATGCGCAACGCGCGTAGACACGTTTATTACAGTGACGAATAACACACTCGTCGATGCAACACTTGAACCATCTTCAGACCTCACTTTCGACATACCTGATGCTCCGCTAACAATCGAGGCTGGCATTAGTCGCAGCGTACGTGTCTCGTTCAATGCACCGACCACGCCTGCACCATTTACCACTACGGTAAACCTGCGAGTGCTACCGTGTGGTGATCTGACGCCACTTACAATCACAGGTAACGTTGTTGCTCCGGCTCCGTCTTTCTCACAGCAAGTATTCGACTTCGGCATAATAAAGACATGTGACACGGCGCGTTCCCGCACACAAGTATTGCGCATGTATATGCGCAACGCACCCGCGTCCGTAACAACGGTCGATTTGTCACCACCGTTCTCGACGACACTTAGCCCGGGTAGCACGTTCTCAGACTCCGTCGATGTACTGATTGCCTTTACACCGTTAGCTCTCGGCACTCATGTGGATACGCTACGGGTTGTGTTAGGTCCGTGTGGCAATGCAATTGAGCTCGTTCTGTTCGGCACATCAGAAAATCCCGCAAGCACCACCACAATATCGAACATGAATTTTGGTATGCTGTCCAGCGGTCAGAGTGTATCCGAACGCGTCATAGTGCGCAATTCGGGCACGGTAGACATAACAGTGCAGCCGCTTCAAAATGTTGTAGCTCCGTTCAGTATTGTGTCGTCTACACCTGTACTACCCGCAACCATTCGCCCTGGTGACAGTGCGGTAGTGGTCGTTCAGTACACGTATTCTGGACCTAGTCGTGATGACCGCATTAGCATCGTGATGCGCACGACTGGTGCATGTCCGTCAACCACGACGATTCCGATTATAGGTGCAACGACGGCGAACGGTGTCATCACGGGCGTTGTACTTGCAATGCCGGCAAACCAAACGGCGCGCCCGGGTGACGAAGTAGAAATTCCCATCAACCTTACCTCACCCGTGAGTCTCGACTCTGCAAACGTCAGGTCAATGCACATCGTTGTGTCGTTCGATCCAACACTGTTGCGCGCACTACGTGTGTCAGACCGCAGTGGGCTTGGAATCGTTGGTAGCGTGTCGGAGACAACGCCTGGACGTGCAACCATCAACCTGACGTCGACACAGCCCCTTGCGGCTTCGCAACCCCTTATCGCATTACATGCCAAGACATATTTGGGTCGTGCGACGCAAACACCGTTGCGCATAGACACCGTAACTGCCTCTGGTTTAGGCATTTCGGGGCAGGACGGAATCCTTACAATGCTGGGCTCATGTGCTGCCGATGCGCTACAAATTGCTCTCGGAGCTCCGGTTACGCTCGTTGCGCGATACGGCGCCACGTCGAATGTGATGGTCGACTTTACGACCCTTACGGACGAAGCAGTAACGATTCGTGTTGTCGACATGCGGGGCATAGAGCGCCTCGTTGCAATCGATGGCACGGTTCGTCCGGCCACATACCGGCTAATTCTGGATGCCACGCATCTCGAGTCCGGACCCTACCTCGTGGTAATGCGCCATGGACTGCATGTGCGCACCGCCAAATTCCTAGTAGCACCGTAAGTATCTTTGCGACGTTCATAGGAAGGACAACGTGAAGGTACTGGTAACTGGCGCAACTGGCTTCGTTGGAAGTCATGTTGTAGACGTCTTGCTCGAACGAGGATACACTGTTTCCTACGTTGCGCGCGCAACAAGTAATGTTCAGTGGCTGCACGACAAAGAAGCGAGTCGCATGGACGGCTCGTTGTTTGACATGCACTCGCTACGCGACGCAGTTGAACAAGCCGAAATGGTCATTCATGTTGCAGGACTAACTGCTGCAAAGAACGAAGCCGAGTTCATGCGCGGAAATCGTGATGCAACCCGCAACGTGCTAGACGCTATTCGCGCATACCGACCGGATCTCAAGCGTTACGTGCATGTGAGTTCGCTGGCAGTAAGCGGACCCTCGCACAACGAAATGCAGTGCGTTACCGAGTCGTCCGGTTATCGTCCGATAACCGCATACGGACGCACCAAAAAACTTGCAGAAGACCTTGTAAATGAAGCTGGCAAAGAGTTTCCGATTACGATCGTTCGGCCTCCTGCTGTGTACGGTCCGCGCGACTCTGCCATTCTTACGTTCTTCCAAACCATAAAGCGTGGCATCGCTCCACTCATCGGCTTTAACGAAAAGAAGTTGAGCCTCATTCA
>JBKJNB010000139.1:0-3226 GCA_046595995.1 Candidatus Kapaibacteriota bacterium | reverse complement strand
TGAGGGAAGCATTTCCCAAAAACCGTCACCTGTACCGTCACCTGAAAAAGCAAAATCCCTGTAACTCGTTAGAACTACAGGGACTTACTTATTTTAATCGTAGCGGGGGCAGGACTTGAACCTACAACCTTCGGGTTATGAGCCCGACGAGCTACCAATTGCTCCACCCCGCGATAGGGTCACAAAGATACGAAAAATGTCGACATGGTAAAGTGGTCGGCGGGACCCTTTCATCGACCCTTCGATGCAGCTTTCTTCGCGACTTTCTTTGCGACTTTCTTTGCAGCCGGTTTTGCAACCTTCTTCGCGACTTTTTTTGCTGCAGGTTTTGAGAATGGCTTCGTTGTCTCACCAGGCAATGGGGTAGTGAAGCCGATGACGAGGAGCTTCTTTAGCGTGGGCAGATCGATGTCGGAGAGACGTTTGATGTAGAAGCAGCCTCCGCCCTTGGTGTACTTGCCGAGTTTTTCGAGAAGGGGAGTGTGCGCACGTAGGTCGCACATAATGTATACCGTGAGGGCGGCTTTGCGTGGCGATACACCGAGCTTGAACCATTCGCCTTCGTGATGTCTGCCATGATCTTCATGAGGACTTCGGTGTCCGTGCCTGTGTGTTACGTAGATGTGTGGTCCGTGTGGAAAGGGGCTTTTGTGCGAAGGGGCTATCAGTGATTACCAAAATTCGGTTCGCCTTCGGCCGCTTCCGTAATTAACTCTTTAAGCACCTTCATGTCGATATCGGATAGACGTTTAATGTAAATACATCCGACGCCGGTTTTGTGTTTGCCGAGTTTTTCAAGCTTGGACGCAAGAGAACTCGCATCACATGTGATGTACAGAGAGATCGCCGCCTTGCGCGGAGAGAATCCCATGCGGCACACATGCGGGCTTCTCGCCTGTTGCGTCCTGCATCAACTTTACCAGCGTGAGCGCATCGTTGCGTTTTATATCATCTTCGATAGCAGCGATGAAGTCCTTGACTTTAACGACCGTTGGTTTTGTTTTGGTTTCTGCCATGGCAGTGTTCGTACAATGGATGGTCAGGTGGGGTTGGATTCGTTATTGCCGAAACAACAGAATGTGGTCGGATCGCTTCAGAAGTTGGCCGATTCGCTTGCCGCTTGCGGTAACGGTGACGGAATAACTGTGACGTCGCAAGTACAGGCGGTTGGGAGTATCTGGTTTCATAGCTGCCCGAATGTTAGATGGGATAACAACCAGCCCGTTATCGAATTGCGTCCACGAGGAATCTCGGATGCTGCTGTAGGAAGTCGAGCCGTCGAAGTTCATGACGCACGTCATAGAGTCGCCTAACATCGCTGTGGTATATACAACGGTGCTATCCACAGATGGATCGAATAGGATGGAGTCGAGAGTGCCCCCACTTCCATTTGCAATTTCTGGCAGAGTCACGAGTGGAAAGCGCATAGTATCGTTGCCGATAATCATGATCATGGGCTCGACTAACGAAGTTCGAGCGCCGATGTAGTAATAGGCAGACGGCCACTTATCGTACAAACCTCGATGAGCATTGTAGTCCGTCACCTTGAATGCTTCGCCTGCAATGGATACTGCTGGCGTCAGTAGGCGACCTTCTTCGTTCGTGAGAAAAACATCTGCACGATACCATGAACCCGAGACTGCCTGACCGACAATCACTAAGACATCGAGCCATGACGTGTCTTTCGACACCTCGGCACCCGACCTGCGCGCTTGTTCGCGCAAATCCTGGCGCGCAGCGTCGCCCCCTCGCTCCAGCGGACCCGTAGCTGGCTGTCCGCACGAGGCAAATGCTATTATTGCGCACAATAAGAGGGGAGTGCGTACAGCTGTGCAAGTACTAAAAATGTATAGTGTCCTAGCGATGCTTTGTGTAGCTCAAACGTTGTTGACTGCGCAAAATGCGCAGATCTCAATTTCTAGCGGCATGTCCTATATCAATTCTGTAAATGAGGTGTCCATAGGCGTAGAACTGCGGTACCTCTTCGACAACAACTACATCCTCGGTGTACGGGCCGGTTCTACATTGCAGGTGCCTTTGCGCATCGACCGGATTAGCGCCGGCATTGACGAGACGCACCGGTATGAGGGCACGTCTACCGTGAACTCATTGATGCTGGACCTGGGTTGGCGAGAGTCGTTCGGACGTTTCACGGTAATAGGGGGCATTTCAGGGGGCGGCGTAAACGTTGCGAACCAACGGCTGCTGGGCAGCATTAATGTGCTGACAGGAGACGATTCGTTTAATGCTCTTGCTCGAGAAACCATTGCTAATCCAGCGTTTGCGTTCGGTGGGTGGCTGACTTTCCAGTACCGAATAGGTAAAACGTGGCTGGTAGGATTGGGTGGTACGTTCGATTATTCTGAACATCGGCGCACCATTGCTACGAATGAAACGACGGGTGCCGAATATGTGGCTGTGTTCGCCGGACCCCAGCCACGTGCATTCCTGAGTTTCGGCAAAGACCTTGGCGTACCCGACATAGACGATTCCTCGCGCTATCACGGCTGGCTGCTTGCCACCGTGACTTCAATTCACCCGTTCACCGACCGCAGTTTTAATCAGTTTAACCCGGGCGTCGGTCTTCACATACGGTTCGAACCGGGTGAGTTTACATGGTTTGCCGAAGGAGCCGTGTACCAACATTCGCGTGCAGATCGTGCCCTTTACGTGGGAGGCGGGGCGTATTACAGTCTGGCAGGCGAGTGGTTAAAAGTTGGTCTGTTGGGTGGTGTACTCACGTTCGCAAATGCAACTGGTATGGACGTGGTTCCGGTGCTTTCGCCGAGGCTTACAGTCGACACAAAATTCGGATCTGTTTCTGTGCTCTACATTCCTGATTGGACGGAGGCAGCCTTCGGCTTGATGGTGCATTTGCCGCTGTTTTGAAATGTTGAAAGTCAACGACTTACAAGTTGATTCCGGGAGATAATGATTCCCGGAATCAACGGGTCGCTGTGTATAAGTACTGGGGCGCCCTACCCCCTTGACTCCGCTATCTTTGCGAGTACTTACCAGACACTTTACTAGCAATGAAAATATCGCATAACTGGCTGTCGGAATACATCGAACTCACGTCCGAATGGACCGCTGCCCGCATCGCGCAGAGCCTTACGGATTTGGGACTCGAAGTCGAACATATCGAGGACCGCGGATCGACGTTAAAGGGCTTCGTCGTCGGACACATTCTGACCTGCGAAAAACACCCAAAAGCAGATAAGCTGAG
>JBKJNB010000127.1:0-12954 GCA_046595995.1 Candidatus Kapaibacteriota bacterium | reverse complement strand
GGGGTATGTGCCCGCAAGATCGCCGCCCGCAGATCCACCAGGAACTACGCCCGAGAGAGCAACATTGGTGGCGCTTGTAACACGACCAGCCGCGTCAATCGTAACCTGGCTGACCGTGGTTGGTGTACCATAAGTGCCTGGTGCAACACCCGTTGTCGACATCTTCGGCGTTGTTATCGCACCATCTGCGACGTTGGCTGTAGCAACAGCATTCGCTGCAAGTTTATTTGTTGTTACTGCGTTATCGGCAAGCTTGGTGCTTGTTACTGCATTGTCAGAAAGTTTAGTAGTGCTTACTGCGCCATTAACAATTGTTGGATTAGGGTACGTGCCCGTAAGGTCACCACCGGCAGCGCCACCCGGAGCAACGCCCGTGATCGGCACGTTGGTCGCGCTCGTTACGCGTCCAGCTGCGTCTACTGTTACCTGGCCAACCGATGTCGCATTGCCGTACGTGCCGATGCCGACACCCGTTGCGGACATCTTTGGCGACGTAACTGCTGCGTCAGCAATTTTGTTTGTTGATACGGCACCATCGAGCAACTTCGGACTCGAAACAGAACCGTCAGCAATTTTTGGCGTAGTAACCGAGCCGTCAGCAATCTTTTGTGTAACAACCGCATTGTCAGCGAGCTTAATCGTGCCTACTGCACCATTTGCAATTGTCGGGTTAGGATATGAACCTGTCAGATCACCACCTGCGGTTCCACCTGGTGGTACACCAGCGATTGGAACGCTCGCAGCCGCCGTTACACGACCAGCTGCATCGACTGTTACCTGACTAATTGTGGTCGTGCTACCGTACGTTCCTGATGAAACACCGGTAGAAGACATCTTTTGTGAGGTGACTGCTCCATCAGCAACCTTCGCTGTAGAGATCGCACCATCGACAATCTTCGATGTGGTGACTGCGCCGTCTACAACCTTCGTTGTTGTCACAGCATTATCAGCAAGCTTGACTGTGTTAATTACTCCGCTCGCAACCGTTGGGTTCGGATACGTACCAGTCAGGTCGCCACCTGCACTGCCACCTGGAGTTACACCAGAAATAGGTATGCTCGTAGCTGTGGTTACGCGGCCGGCGGCATCAACGGTAACTTGTCCAACTGTGTTCGCACTTCCGTACGTACCTGTTGCAACGCCCGTAGGAAACATCTTCGCAGACGTAACCGAGGCATCGGTGATCTTTGTGTTTGTTATCGACCCGTCGGCAATCTTACTCGTTGTAACCGAACCGTCTGCAATCTTGACGCCTGTAACTGCGTTCGTGGCGATCTTCTCTGCGGTTACTGCTGCATCTACAATTTTCGGCGTCGTCACTGCATTGTCAGCAAGTTTAGCATTGTCTACGGCAAGGGGCTTAATGGTAGGATTAGGGTACGATCCTGCCAGGTCGCCACCCGCAGCACCAACAGGCGATGCACCAGAGATTGGAACGTTCGTAGCTGTAACAACGCGTCCTGCGCCATCAATCGTTACCTGACTCACGTTAGTAGAGTTACCGTATGTACCGGCCACCACACCCGTTGCAGTGAGCTTTGAAGATGGAATTGAACCGTCAGGAATTTTAGCTGGCGTGATGGACCCGTCGGCGATTTTGCCCGTAGTTATCGTACCATCGGCAATTTTAGTCGTGGTTACAGCGTTACTAGCAATTGTTGGATTGGGATACGTGCCTGTAAGGTCACCGCCCGCAGCTCCACTTGGTGGCAAGCCTGAGAATGGAACGTTCGTTGCACTCGTTATGCGACCCGTTGCATCGACTGTCACTTGTCCAATACTTGATGCCCCACCGTATATACCGGCAACAACACCTGTTAGTGAGAGTTTCTGTGCAGTAACTGCGGCGTTGCCAATCTTCGCCGTCGTTACAGCGTTAT
This sequence comes from Candidatus Kapaibacteriota bacterium, assembly GCA_046595995.1. GTDB lineage: Bacteria > Bacteroidota > Ignavibacteria > Kapaibacteriales > Kapaibacteriaceae > JAWXBR01. The sequence goes on along the minus strand of JBKJNB010000127.1, from coordinate 11,074 downwards.
CTGCAAGCTTGTTCGTTGTTACTGAGTTGTCACCAAGCTTCAGCGTCGTGATAGCAAAGTCAGCGACTTTACCTGTCGTAACAGCGTTAAGTGCAATCGTTGGATTTGGGTAGGTGCCTGCCAGGTCTCCGCCTGCAGGGCCTGTCATCGATCCACCAGAGTTTGGAATCGTTTCTACGCTTGTAACGCGACCAGCAGCGTCGACTGTAACGAGGACGCTGGTGTTCGGACCGCCATATACGCCTGCGGTTGCACCAGAAGGACTAAGCTTATCGGATGTAACCGAGCCATCAGCAAGTTTAGCTGTGTTCACCGATCCGTCTGCCAGTTTGCTCGATGTTACTGCACCATCAGCGAGTTTCGGCGTTGTAATAGCACCATCGGCGAGTTTCGGCGTTGTAATTCCACCGTCGACAATCTTATCTGTCGTAACTGCGCCATTCGAAATGTCGGTAGTCGTTATTGCGTTGTCCGCAATCTTGTCCGTCGTTACCGCATTGTCAGCAAGTTTAGTATTGTCGACCGCATCTGCCGCAATCGTCGGATTTGGATAGGTACCTGTTAGATCGCCGCCAGCATTTCCGCTAATAGGGATTGTAAGACCAGGAGCAAGCTTTGCTTGCGTAACCGATCCGTCTGCTAGTGCTATGTACGTAGTTGGTCCGGTCGGATTCGCAATTGCAATTGTACCATCTGGGCTAAGCAGTTCTTTAATCGCATCGCCATTCGACGTAACTGTAATGGCGTTGCCCACCATCGTAACCGTTGTACCACCAGCCCCTTGAAGTGTTAGGACCCCTTGCGCTCCATTTATGGAGAGAACTGCACCTGTAGCACCGACGGAAAGTCCATTTGCTGTTTCAGCTTGGAATGCATAGGGCACAGATGACAGTGCAAGTCGTGGCGTGAACTCCGGCTGAACGTCGAGCGTTATGCCGAGCCAGTACGGACGATCGAACGGAATTGCAAACGGGTTGATCGAGCCAAGGATGACATCGAACACACCGTCAAACGTTGTTACGGACTGTGTTTCGGTCCAAAGGGCCGTCGTACCAGTCGACGCATCATACATCGCAAAACTTACCTGATACGTTCCGTCAGCAAGAGGTAGGTTTACGTTGTCTGATAACAATCCCTGAAACGTCATCGTTCGGGGAATTTGAGCGTATGCAGTGGACACAAGGCACGCAAGCACAAGTGCAAACGTGAGAAGAGGTCGAACGACAGACATAATGATCCTAGAAAGAGGTACGAAAGGGAGAGGGGATGCACATAACGACGCTGGTCAGGCGTAACAGGTTCACGAACTTAGAGTGGACAGCTTGTTACCGCTATACGAAGTAGTACTTATAATTGCTAGAAATGCCATTGACTTAATGAATCACATGAATTGATTACGTAAAAAAACGTACTACTGTTATACTAAAACAGTGCACTATTTGATACGGCATGTACACAACAAAGGATGGAGCGCGAAAATGACTGTGGTGTTTTTCGTTTTCTTTATGTCCGTAGGCGAATTATTCGCCCTTGCACCAACGCTTTCGGATGCCGCGAAGGTGAGAGTCTCAGGAATTGTACGCATTCCGAGCAATGCAATGTCGCCGTTGGCGATTGTGGAGTTGAGAGGCGTGGATGGACGCTCCGTGTATACTTCAGCGAAGACAGATGCTGCGGGCAAATACAGCATTAACGCGTCCATACCAACTGGATGGTGCAAAATTGTTGTTGGGAGTCCAGCTTGCCTACCAATCATGGTTCCGTTTTACGCCGAAGGCCAAACTGAACTCGAGGTTGACATGACTCTAAAGAAGTATGTGCTGAAAGATGCGAACGTCCGATTTCTACCGATTCCGCCAACCGATGTGTCTAAGGGCAAGCTCACGTCAAGCAAAGACGCGCGAGGATGCTGGAGTGCGTCGGCAAAGTGCGGCGGAGAATTGCATTATCAGGTGGTGGGTGACGAGGTGGACGGACGCACACACTGTCCGAGTGGGTTCGCCGACTTCACGCTCGACGAAGGGGGCGATTGCGTTGGTATTTATAGTTGCACTGGCGATAGTACAAAAATCACTTACTGTCCGGACATCAACCCCGCTGAGAAGGGCGTAGAATCGGTAACCTTCCTCGATAGAACTGCCGAACACCGCCGTGTGCTTAACGCCTCGCTAGAGCGCGTTATGGATACACTTACTGTTCTGCGTAACCTCAACCAAATAGACGCGTGGTATCAGGAAGCGCGACGCCAGGCAACCAAAGCAGTCAATCTATTACAAGCCGAAACAGATGTAGTCTCGCGTTCGATTATACTCATCCGCATCATTGAGTTATCTTCGATCGCTTGGTATGTAAAAAAGGATACAATCGACGCGCGCATATTGCAAGCTGCCGATAACGCATTGTTGCAATACCCGAGCACGTGGGCTTTGAGTCGCCAAGGTACTCTGCCTTCGTTCGCGTTCTTCGCCGCCGCACCCCGCGTACAACAACATTTCGAGGCATTCGAGGCCTCGAACACTACCGACCAGGAATTCATCGCCGGCGTGCTGTCGAACCTTGTCGAGGTGTACGATCATTTAAAGAAGGGTCCGGTCGCCCGCAACTACGAACGGCTCCTCACAGATAAGTATTCCGCAACACCGACATCAAAGGAATTCACGTCTCGCAAAGGTGAGAGCGCAAAACTTATCGGACACATGGCACGGACAATAAGGGGCGAGAACCTCCAGGGGGCTCAATCCGAATTAAGGTTCCCTATGACACCGCAAAAAATTGTGCTCCTGGACTTTTGGGCAACCTGGTGCAAACCATGCATCGCAGAAATCGAACACATGTTAACGATCACCGACTCCATACGCGCACGCGGCATCGAGATTATAGGAGTTGCGGTTAACGATCATGCCGAAAAGGTCGCTGCGTTCCGAACGCGCAAATCCATTCCCTGGCAATCGATCATGCTTGGCAAAGACGGAGCAGGCGAAACCCTCGAATTCTATAACGCAACAGGCATCCCTCAGCTCGTCCTTATTTCCCCCGACGGCACCGTCCTTGCCGCCGGCGACGCACTGCGCGGAGCAAAGATGTTAGAGACGATCGACGCTGTTTTGCAAGCCCGTAAGCCGTAACACCATCCGAGATTACAAATGACTGTGATCGCTTTGCTAATCATATCCCTTGCCGCCAGCTCGGCGAGTTGCCAGCCGGCGCCTAGTGCCCAGTCAAAGGCGATTACTCGCAATCTTCATAGCGACCTTATGATGTTGCTACCCCCGGGTGAACATGCTGTTGACATCATGACTGATGTTGAAATGTCACCTAGGCGCAGAGTGCTCATGGCTAAAATGCAAGAAGGCATTCAGGCAAACCCGGAGTGGTATTACAAGCAGATGCAAAAAGCCGATTCGAAGGGCGGGCCCGCTCCGTACGACGCCAGACTAGGAATGACAAGGTCCGAGTGGCTAGAATTTGTAAAAATAACGAGTGACATGAAGGACATGAAAGCGGTGTCTACGGGGAAGGCGCCCATGAAAGTACTGTGGGAGGACAGCGCAGTGGTAATAGGATTTGGGGGATCTCTCTCCTTCATGGATGATGTTAGGATAGACACTCGGAAGAATCAGGCACTAACTTCGACCTATGCTCTGACGACCTCTGACACATTATGCATACTCTCTGCTGATAATGTTTTTAAGAGTGCATGGCGTGGGTATAAATGGTCATACGTAAGCTCCTCGCAGCCGATGCTTCCACCCACCGTAGGAGAGTTGTCAAAGAGTAATCTGATCAAGTACCAGATTACAGTCGGCCTGTTCGAGGCATCAGGCAAGACATACATCGAAATTTTCAGTGGAGTCATGACCGAGGGCAACGTAAAAAAGTATACAATACCCTTGGTGTTCTAAATACGAACGAAGAAATCAGTAGCAACAACGTAGCCGATTGCCCCGATCCTGCAACCGATCGAATTAAAGTGCGTGCGCCAGGAGCCCCCTTGACAGGACCCCTATCGTTTACGATGCAAAACTTCCTCGGTCAGATTGTTGGCGAGTTTACTATAACGTCCGATGGCTCGACCGTTGATGTTTCCGCCATGGTTGCAGGCGTGTACATCTACCAGATAAAGAATTCCGGCAGAGTCGTTTACTCCGGCACTGGGAGAATCGGCGAATAACTTCGTGCCGTCTTGTCGAGTCAGTGGAATTGTATGTGTGCACCTTGCAGTATCTGGGCGACCGACCCGAACGGGTCGTATATTAACCAGCTATGACATCACGCCAGATTCTCAAAATTGCTGCACGCATTGCGGAAACGATACTCCTTCCCGCAACTATGGTGTCTGCCCTTGTCCTGCGTAAGGTGAAACGCATCGGACACTGGCGCCTACCTGTAACGAGTGCTATGCTCGAGCACCTCGGTATCACGCCGGTCTTGACGCATTACTACGAGCCGATAGTTATAAAAGCTGATTTGCGGTACCCCCTTTACAGCACTCGGCATCTACCCGGCATTGACATGAATGAAGCAGAGCAGAGTGATATAATCAACCAGTTTACATACGCCGACGAGCTGGCGGCATTTCTGGACGATGACCCAGGCATCCCTGGCAAGTACTACATCCGAAATAAGTTCTTCGGTCCGGGTGACGCAGAATATTACTACAGCATCATCCGACTTCGCAAGCCACGGCGCATCATCGAAATAGGCAGTGGGTACTCCACGCTTGTGGCCTTGATGGCCGTACAGAAGAATCGAGAGGAGGACCCATCCTACATCTGCGAAGTAACGTGCATCGAACCGTATCATAATGTCTGGCTAGACGCAACAGAGGCAACGGTCATCCGGTCGCGCGTCGAAGTACTCGACACCACATTGTTTGATTGTCTTAGTGAAAACGACATCCTATTTATAGACTCATCACATGCTGTGAAACCACAGGGCGATGTACTTCATGCATACTTCGAAATCCTGCCCACACTGCAAGCCGGCGTCCTTATTCACATACACGACATCTTCACACCGAAGGACTATCCGGAGGTCTGGGTACTCACGGACCGTCGTCTCTGGCACGAACAATACATCGTCGAAGCACTACTGATGTACAACACACGCTACCGGATTGTCTGTGCGTTGAACCATCAGTACGCCAACCATCGCGAAGCGCTCGAGGAAAAATTCCCGAAGCTGCGTCAGAATCCACCGCAAACAAATGAAAGCGAGCCGGGATCGATGTGGTTGTGCGTTGGCGTGAGAGATCAGTCGTTCGCCCGATGTACGCGCCGGACAAACAGATTACACGTCGCTGTTGTTTGACATGAACGAGCTTTTTGAAAAGTTCGTGGCACGCATGCTGCGCAGGCAATGCAACCGTGTTACAACATTCCGCGAACAGGGTCCGAAGAACTACCTCTACCATCGCGACGGCGGCAGCGCCTTCGCCATGCAGCCCTACATTGTGTTAGGCTGGAACGATGCGAGCTACTCAACCACAGTCATCGACACGAAATGGAAACTTCTCGATAACAACGACGCCGTAAAGTTCGGAGTGGGTCAGTCCGACGCCTACCAAATGTTTGCCTACAAACATCGCTACGACGCCAAACGCGTTGTGCTTCTCTATCCGCATCACGATGGGTTGAACACCGCTGCGGGACGTCAAGCGGTCTATCAGTTGCCGAGCGATGTAAGCCGAACGTTAGAAGTGTGGACGGTAGACGTTCAAGCGCGTGAGCTACGAATTTGATAACTGTAAATAACGGCATGAAGTCCACACCGCACATGTAGGCGCCCACGAAGGAAAAACCGCAATGGAAGCACAAACTCTGTACCAAGTAGCAATAAAGTATGCAGCTAGCAAACACTTGGAAAAGGAACAGAAAGTACCGGGAACAAACCATCCCTATGTTGTTCACTTAAGCAATGTCGCAATGGAAATCTTAATTGCGTCTGCACATACCCACAATTTCAATCTAGGATTTGCGGTTCAGGTAGCGTTGCTTCACGACACGATGGAAGACACATCAGCGACGTTGGGCGAACTGACGAACATGTTCGGCGACGAAGTCGCTAGCGCAGTTTCTGCACTGACTAAAAATAAGTCCTTGCCGAAAGAACAGCAGATGCAGGACAGCTTGCAGAGAGTTAAGAAAATGCAGAAAGAGGTATGGGCTGTAAAACTAGCCGACCGAATAACCAATCTACAGCCCCCGCCACCACATTGGAGTCAGGAGAAGGTCAATAAGTATAGAGATGAGGCGCGCACTATTCACAATGAGTTGAAGGACGGCAATGATTTCCTAGCAAGCCGGTTGAACGCATGCATCGAGGGGTATGGGAGGTAGGTGATGGGGCTGGGACGAGGGGCTAGGACAGTTATCTCTCGAAACAATATCAATAGGGATGGCAAAATGTCGATCGACACAACATTCAACTTCTGCTCAGATGCAAAGGGCCGTGACCCTGACAGCTGCAGTCCAACGCTCAGAAAATACCACAAAGCATTGTGGAGTAAACCTTTGCCAAATGGTAAAAACTTTGATGTAAGCGATAATACAAGAGGCGTCTATTTGCATCATACGTCAGAACTGGGAGAATTTTATTTGGGTAGCGATGCTATAACGCACTCGTATAAAACTCACATTCGAATGCAGCCGCTTCTACGACAAATACCAAGTGAAGTAGATGAATTATTTGATACAGGTTCTACCATTGGTGGTTATATCGTTTTCCCAGGCAATCAGATAGATGGGAAGTTTACCATCAATCAGGCACGGGGAATACATGGACGAATTAACGATAGATTCGACTTGACGTTAGAATGCATTCGGCTCTATTATCAGAAACAAACAAGTCCGTTGTATGGCACATTGTTGAGGTACAAGGGCTTCTTCGATCTGTTCGGCAGTTTTATCGGCTACGTCCAGTTCTTCTTATTAGACGACCTGATTGATGAAAGCAATGGCGTGAAATTCTATCTGCCATTTGATGGATTTAAAGCACGTCCGACTATTGCCAGCACTGACGAGTATCTACTGTATAAAGCTGGAGTAATGAAGTTTATTAAGTCTAGAAACAGTAAGATCGAAACCTACGCCAACCAAATGGTAGCCGAGTAAGCACCTGATGGCAGGGGATGCAGTGTAATCACTGCAGGCTTATCATCGAGGCAAGGCTCATGGAATCGCCATTGGTCCTGCAAAATTAACGTACCTGATTGTTTACATACATATCACTATTTGTACATAATTGGGTACATTAGTGTGTGACTTACGCCCAACGACACATCTTTCCCAAGCACCTTAGAATACTCGAGTCCCTGGGGGCCGATATTCGAGTGGCTAGATTACGTCGAAACCTTACTGCGGAGCAGGTAGCGGAACGTGCCGGACTCAGCCGACTTACCGTACACCGAATCGAGCAGGGGAGTCCGTCGGTCGCAATTGGCTCCTACCTTCAGGTTCTGGTGATTTTGGGCCTCGAAGACGGACTCGGCAAAGCGGCATCTGTCGATGTGCTAGGACGCAAGTTGCAGGACCTAGGACTGAGCGCGAAGAAGCGAGTAACGACAAAAAAGGCGCGGACTACAAAGCCATGACTGCAGCGCGTACCATCTATGTATTCGCGGCCTGGGTCGGCATGCCAGAGCGCACGCTGGTTGGCAAGCTCCGTGTGCAACGGTCAAAGAACGAGGAGCATTTCGACTTTACGTACGACGAGGCCTGGTTGCGATCGGGTTATGCACATACGATCGATCCAGAACTTCAACTGTTTGAAGGTCCGCAGTATCCGCGTGACGGTCGCACCAATTTTGGTGTGTTCCTCGATTCGTCACCCGATCGCTGGGGACGCACGCTGATGCAGCGCCGCGAGGCAATTCGCGCTCGTTCTGTAAACGAAAGCCCTCGCACGCTGAATAACTCAGACTTTCTACTTGGAGTACACGACGTTAGCAGGAGTGGAGGTCTTAGATTCTCCATCGATCCTCACGGACCGTTCCTCGACGACAACGACGCGAATGCAGCACCACCGTTCGTGTCGCTTCGAACGTTGGAGCACGCCAGTCTTGAATGGGAACGCACAGATCTAGAACCGTGGCAACAAGAGAATCTCGCACGCATTCTTGCACCGGGATCTTCGCTTGGTGGGGCTCGACCAAAGGCAAGCGTTGTCGATGAGGCCGGCGGTCTATGGATTGCAAAATTCCCAAGCACTTCGGATAGATTCGATACCGGAGCATGGGAGTACCTAACAAACCGACTCGCCGAACGATGCGGTATTCGCGTGGCGAATGTCAGACTCGAGAAATATTCGAGTAAGCACCACACACTCTTGTCAAGAAGGTTCGATAGAACCGCCACGTCTCAGCGAGTGCACTTTGCGTCGGCAATGACATTACTCAACCGCCTCGATGGCGAAAACCATGTGGCGGGAGCTAGCTACCTCGACATTGCACAAATCATGCAGAATTCTTCGCAGACTGCTCAGGAACTTGAAGAGTTGTGGAAACGCATGTTGTTTAATGTACTCGTATCGAATACAGACGACCACCTTCGCAATCATGGATTCCTGCTCGTAGATGCAAACTGGACGCTCTCTCCGGTATACGACGTCAATCCCGTACCATACGGTAACGGACTCCAACTCAACATCTCAGAGCACGATAACTCTCTCAGTATCGAGCTCGTCTTGAGCGTAGCCGAATTATTTCGCGTTCAAGCCGAGAATGCACAGCGCATACTAAGAACTATGCTTAGCATAGTATCGACATGGGATGCCGAAGCAGAACGACTCGGCATTGCAAGGTCCGAGAGGCACGAAATGTCGAATGCATTCCGCCTTGCCACACACACCCTATAACGATTCATTGCAATGCAACAATGACGCCGAGTTAGTCACTCGAGCAACACATCACTTAAAATAATAGACGACCTGCAGTTGGGGCAAGGGGAGTACTGCAATCTCATCCTGTATGAAGATCGTTACTGGCAGTTCGATTGCGAGAGAGAAATTCCTGCTGATGAACCATTCATAGCCAACCCCAACGCCAGCTCGTACTGGCGCATCAAGTTTATTCGTGGGTTCAGCAAGTTCATTCGTGTCGCTCTTTGCGGCGTAGTAGAAACCTGCGCCGGCGAGTGCGTACAGACTCGAATTCGTAGTGGTATTTAAACGGTATTGTCCTTCGAATCCGACTGTCCACAGTGGGTCGTTTATCGCCAAGTAAATGCCGTTCACCTCAAAAACAAATCGATTGGCCAGGGAGTACCTCACCGTCACTCCGCTACCAGTTGCAAGGCCCACCTGCAAGCCAACACCAAAAAAATTCTCGTCATCTAATTCCGATGCCAACGTATTCGACGGAGTTGCTGGTGCGGTAGGGGGCTTAAGAGTATCGGTCTGAGCCCATGCCGCCAACGGCATGATGGCAAGAAAGAGTAGTGCAAGTAGTGTGGTGCGCATACAGCAAGATCCTTGAGGTTCTGGTACGAGATCAAATTACGCAATTGGCTCGGGTAGGGCTGTGAGGGGGGGAGCGCAATCCACGATAAAATGTGGCGTGGTTGGAAATGTGACAGCAGAAATCTATGTTGGTGTTGTTGACGTCACGATAGGAGAATGACTGTGGCTGCATTAACCATTCGAGATTTGCCCGACGAGGTCCATCGTGCTCCTGGGCTGCGTGCGGGACAACTGCTCATGAGCATGAGCCGAGAGGCGGGCTTAACAACCGCAGATGTGAACGCATTGGAAAGGTGATGTCTGAAAATCGTGATCAAGACGCCACTTTCGCATCTGTCGGGCTCACAGTCATAGATCCACGGAGATTGTCCCAAGGCGAATAGCAACTGCCATCTCTCCACTGCAAGGTAGTGTAACACTACAAACAAATGTGGACTAGACCACTTCGGCCGCCGCTACCAATGACATTCGTCCGTTGCGCGCCTGTCACATTACTCCGGCGAAAGCGGGCCTTTACGCCGGTGCGTCCCCGCGTCACAATCGACTTCTGTTGAAACACAATGATGCTTGGTGGGTGGTATTCATAGCGCACATTGCAAAAATTCTCCAAGCATGAAAACAGAACAAGTCAAGTCAATGACAACCACTTTTGAATCGCATGCCCAAAGGACAGAAGATGGCGTTGAGTACTGGCTGGCTCGAGATATTCAGTTCCTGTTAGGGTACACAAAGTGGGAGAATTTTTTGAATGTAGTGTCCAAGGCGAAAACTGCCTGTGAGGTGTCTGGTCATCACATTCGAGACCATTTTCCTGACGTCAGGAAAATGGTCGATCTCGGCTCTGGAAGCCAGAGAGAGGTGGAGGACATCATGCTTACCCGATATGCGTGCTACCTCATAGCCCAAAACGGCGACTCTCGAAAAGAAGAAATCGCGTTCGCGCAAACGTACTTCGCCGTACAGACTCGCCGAGCAGAGTTGATTGAGCAACGACTGCTTGAAGCGGAGAGAGTTAGTGCAAGGCGGAAGCTAAGCAGCTCTGAGAAAGAGCTATCTCAGGTCATTTATGAACTGACCGGAGGTAGCGAAGACTTTGCAATCATTCGAAGCAAGGGCGATCACGCTCTCTTCAGTGCACGTGAGCACGTGATGTCGAGCGAGACTTTCATCTCTGCTGAGCACATCACCAACAACGAAGCAGTGAGGAACACCCTTTTGGAACGTGGCATCCGGCCTGAGTCGTTGCCACCTTCCGAAGACGTTAAAAAAGTGGAACGCCGCCTTGCGAAGGAAGACAAACAGGCCATCGATAAACCCGACGGATTAGGAGATTCCTTTAAACCATAAGCGATCATTTAAGCATGGCATACCGGCCCGGAAACCAGATTGCCACCCAGAAAAACAAAAGCCCTTGCAACCGTTTGGTGTACAAGGACTTAACTGTTTTTCGAAGTAGCGGGGGCAGGTACTGAACCTACAGGTTTGTGGAGAATTATCGTGGTATATGAATGTATGTGTAGTGCCTTATTAATCAAGGACTTATGTAAATTGTAGCCGTCACATGATACGCTGGTGTATCTAGAGATAAAGTCGAAAACCGTCACCTGTACCGTCACCT
>JBKJNB010000144.1:0-10237 GCA_046595995.1 Candidatus Kapaibacteriota bacterium | reverse complement strand
GATATTCGGAACGCTCGTGTAGTGCATGCCGAGTGCGCCGCGTTCTTCATCGTCGGCAACGGCTTGTATCATCGACCCGAAGATGTCTGGGTTAATCTTCGTCCAATCGAGATTGCCTACGTGCAAAAGATAACGGCGCGCGATCTTGCTGAAGCGTGGTACTTCGAGACTACCAGTGAATAGGCCACCATTCACATAGGGGAAGGCAATCGCCCAGTTGGCGATGTCCGCCGACTTACGCTCATCCAGCTTGGTATTCATTGCACGAAAGAGCTCGGACAGTACCTCGTGTGTGTTCGAGGATTCGCGATCGCTCATGCGATCGATGGTCTCGGTAAACAGCCGTTCACTTTTAAAGATGCTAGTGTCTTCTGCAAAAAAGCAGAAGATGAGGCGAGCCATGAAGTGGTTCATGTCTTCGCGTCTATCCGCTGAGCCCCATTCAGGATTGTCCTTGAGTAGCTCGATATACAAGCGGTTCAGACGCCCCGTTGCCTTTATGTCAAACGCGTTCTCGCGGATCTGCTTTACCGTGGTTATTCCTGCCAGCGGAAGGAAGAAACCGAAATGATTGTGAAAATCTGCAAAGGTGCACGTTACCGTTTCGCCATCGACAAGATTCTCAGCTTCGAAGTCGGCACCGTCGGTTGCGACGATGAACTTCACTTTCTGCGCAACGGTTTTCGGACTCTCGCGCAATGCTGTTAACGTGGCTGCTACTTCGCCGGATGCGCAGACCTTGATGTGAATGTTATTGCGTTGTAGCACACCGCCAAGATCGGATTGATTTGTAGCGCCAGTCTTTAAACGCTGGATGGTCGTTGCCTTGTTGCCGAAGGCTTCGAGGAATGCATACGGAAAATTTGCGGCGTCGAATGGACTTTCAGCGAGCTCGGAAACAGCTTCTTCTATTTCGACGGCATTCATGCTGATGTTCTACGCATACTGGTTGTTCTCTACGGCTCGTAGTAGATCGGCTGAAGTTGGCGTGTCAACTACGTCACTGACCTGGATGTCAAGAGTCTATTCAACGTCGGGTGGCTTATGCAATGGAGTGTCAAGAAGGCCGATGTCGTCGCGTTGTTAGAGGACATCCGGCGCACGCTAACGTATCGTTGCCGAAGACGATGAACATGGTCGACACCATTCACTGGCTTTTCAATCAACAAACAACTAAGAGTACCCCAACAATCATATAGGGCTCGAACAAGGCGACTGAACAGCGGTAGATGAAACCCTGCCAAGCCTCACTCTACCAGCAACATAGTGAACCTAGTCAGGTGATCGCTGAGGCATGTCATAGAAAGCACGATGACGCCTTTGGGTAACTCGCTGCAGAAAATGGTCACGAATCCATTCACGTCGCTACGGAAATGGGGGATTGGCAACTCCTCACCATTCAGGTTCCACGCACGCAAGACATTCTTTTCACACGGTCCAGCGTTCCAAGTGTAATGGTCGCGGACGACAATGGCCGCGGTTGTTCTTTCTGCAACGAAGTGCCGTACCTCCTCGTGAACGCTGGTTATAGTTGGGCAGTACAAGCGCATGAACTGGCATTTATCTTGATCCGAAAGGCCTTTGGGCGGTTTGTCGCTGGCTAAGTTTGAAGTCATCAAGCCTGTGGATGGCGCTCCGATGGGATCGCAACGTAGTGTGAAATTCGGCGGGTTGTCTGCATCCGGATGGAGCAATCCAGCCCAGTGGCCTATTTCATGCGTAATCACGTCACGCAAACTCCACACCTGGGTCCGATTATTCAACCCCGCACCACCTACGCCCGTGGGCAACGTCGTTCCTGAATACAGCATGCGCGAAATTGAAGGACCGGAGGAAACTGCTGCCCGGAAATCGTCAGTATTGTTAAGAAACATCCTATGCTCAGGACCAGAGGGCACACGATTGCTGCCTTCTAAATAACAACCATACTCACCGCAGAACTCCGCTGGTGAACTGGTCATCGAGGACTGCTGCTGTCCAAGGATGAATGTACCGGATGTGACGTTTCTAAAATCGGCAGGGTTCTTTGTCCATCGGATTTCTGTGCAGCAGGTGGATGAAATCAGCATGTTGTGCTGCGTGAATCCACAGAGGCAGTTCCACGCAGCTATAGCCGCGTCGACATCCGCCTGCAGTTGTGACGGGCTATACACAACCACATCAACGCCGTTGACATCCTTCATTTTGACTTCCGTTGGATCGCTTGGACTCGTCACGACACGCGCGCAGAGTGGGAGCACATTTCGGGCTGCTCTTTTGCCAGGAACATTCAGGGGATCGTCGGTGCAAACCTCTTCCGTTTTACCATTAATCAAAGGACAGAACCTGTACGGAAATTTCTGGTTGTGGCACGGCTGTACTACTCCGCACTGTGCCAATGCGTGTGAAACCGTAAGCACGGTCACTACCATCAAGCTCAACAGCCTCATTGTCAGTTCCCTAGCGTCTTGAGTGTCAGAATTCGTGAACGGATTGCTCCCGTTGCCGCTGACAACCCGGGGCCAGATCCGAGACCGAACAGGTTGGCAGGATCGGCGATGAGGCCTGAGCTCACCTCGAAGATTCCGGCTTTGGCGCTGATAGAATACGATGGCATAAGTGTCATGTACGACATTGTCGAAGTCCTACACAATGAACTTAGTCTGAGGAAGACCAGATACTGTTTGCCGATACTTGGCAGAGCCGCAGCGATAGAAGTCGGGTCCGATGGCAAACCTGCATCTTCTAGACAGCGACCTACATTTTCACGACGGACATCGAACCAGTTGCAATCAGGTGGAATTGAGTTTCCGGGACCACCTGCTCCATAACAGCCAGGCAATATCTTACCTAAGATTGTATCGTTCACTGTGAAATGTACGATGCGTACTGTCTGCGCAAACGCCGCCGAGGTGTCGACTTCGTCTGTAATGGAAGTAACGGTAACAGCAAGGATGTAGTCGCTGCCTAGGATTGCTTCATCAAGCTTCGGCTTGGCAGACAGACCCCTAGCAAGCTCAACGAGATAGTCACGGTGCACGTTGGCAAGGCTCTTGTACGCAGCAGACCCTCGTGTCAGCCCGAGAAGAACGGGATTGTAGTCAATCATCGTCAGAAAATATCTGGCTGTGTACCGCAACGTATCGTCCCATGTCAGTCTCGTTCTGAAAAACGTCTCAATTTCTTGATATGTCTTAACCTTGCACAGGCTGTCAAGTCCAATGTGACCAACAAGGACGTCTAGCGGCATGCTCGTCACGAGTGGCGGATACTGCGTAGGCAAACTGAAGGTATAATATCTGGAATCGTATTCCGGATAACACGGAATCTGAGCGACACACAAACTGGAACCTAGAACCATAACCAGCATTGCGTAGAAGCAGATAGTAAATTTTCTCAACATCCTCACAATCCTCAGTAGTACGACTAGAACATATAAACTACGCTATTTCCCAGGCGGTGTCCAAATCTTAGTTGATATATCACGAGGCTGAATTGCGTTTCGATTTACGACGTTCTTTCGAGATGGCAAGAGCAAGCGAATCGAGAGCCTGATAGTTGCCGATGCGATTCATGCGCGTTTCATGATGCACGGCAGCCAATACAGCCCAGCGTAATCGTTGATCAGCTTTCGACCAGTAGCACACATTGCGCGTGAATCGTTCCATACAGCGATTTAGATTTTCGATCCGCTTGGTTGTACCAAGCGACCTTCCAAACAGTGCATTCATACCGAGCTTTTGCAACGTGATGGTTTCTTCGAGTCCTTCAGCAAGCGATTGTGCTGCGCTTGGATTGATGTGTTTGAGCTCGAGGATGTACGCCTGTATAAGCTGCTTGGCTTCGCGGTTGTCATCGATCTTCCACGCAGCAAAAAGCTTACGTTTCCATGCGGTCGGCTGATCCTTTGGCAAGTACGATGCAACGTTCTCCGCTTTGTGCACGCGGCATCGTAGCAGTACGCTACGATCCGCATGATTTCCGTGATGTCGCGCACCATCGCTACCTGCGTTGCTACGTC
Source organism: Candidatus Kapaibacteriota bacterium (assembly GCA_046595995.1). Taxonomy (GTDB): domain Bacteria; phylum Bacteroidota; class Ignavibacteria; order Kapaibacteriales; family Kapaibacteriaceae; genus JAWXBR01. The sequence goes on along the minus strand of JBKJNB010000144.1, from coordinate 6,237 downwards.
CAGCGCTTTAAGCCAATCAAACGATTGCCTTTGTGTATGTTCGCTCATGGGGTTCCGTTTCCGTAGGTGTGGTTGATGTGGTAATCAAATCTAACTGCGAATTCAGAACCTCGTTCTTTATTTCAACTAGCTTTCGGACACTCCCCTATTCCCAAGTGCACACGTGTTAAAGTTAGTGGGATCGCCGACCGCCTCTGGAAAAGCATTGCCATGTTCTTCCTCAAACGTGATATTAGCAATGCAGATCGTATTTACTGTAAACTAAATGTGGGGAAGATCAGAGGCATCGATTACTTTGTCCTCAGGAGATTTTTAGTCTCTCAGCATCCATCACGAAGCCCTTATTCGAAGGCAAGAATTAGGTCGAGGCAGTATTGGCTCTTAGGCGTTGCCCCTGACAATCCCATTCTTGCCGAATAGTTAAGAATTTCTTAACAGTTGCTTAGGGACTTATGGTTTCCTCGTGAAAATATTCTCCCTGTGACTGGCGACGTTGTGCATTGTCGTCGCGATCGTTGATTTCGCGTGGAACGTGGTGACTGCGCGTGAACGTGACGCGCGCAGTCGATGCTGTGATTGCACTACAGCTTCACAACTCGCACGGATTGCGTACTCGTGCTCTGAAGGATTGTTAGTGTGTAGACACCTACTGCCAGTGACGAGGTGCGAATACTGAGAGAAGAACCAGAATCTTGCGAAAGACCGCCTAAAACTATTCTACCGGTTAAGTCGGTAACAGACCAATTCAGAACGCCCGACACGACGTATCCCGATACTGTTATCTGGTCGCTAGTGGGGTTCGGATAAACCTTTACCTCATTGCCAATCGCAGCGTCACGTACATCTACGAGCCATTTTGATTCGACTGCGCCGATGTCTGGTCCATCTCCGTAATAGTTATCGTTGTTCAGACCGGGTATAATTACGCCTGCATCAATTACAGGAGACGCGAGCACCGGACGAAAATCTGACCGGACTTCATCGGTAAACTGGACGCGATGCAGAATGCTGTGTGCCTCGTATGGCAATGCCGATTGCAACTCGCTGAGGTTGTTAAACCACATTGTGGGATTACTACCCCTGCGTGCTCCGAACACATCAGATGTAGTGAAGTATGTGTTGCAGTCAGAGATCAGTTCAAGGGGTGCTTCGAGAAGTTGAACCGAAGGTGTGATAAACGCCCATGCCATTCCCGAACCGGCGATTATAATGTTATTTAGAAATGTCACTGACGAATGTTTTGCCGGTACACGCAGCTCGAAGCCAGCCCCTTCTCCGTCGCCCCTTGCCACATAGGTGTTGTGCATAACGTGCACACTTCCGGCTGGTGTTGCGTCGCCCGTTGCAAACTTGAATGGAGAACCGCGAAATGCAACGAGTGTGTCATAACCCTCGATGGTCGCATGCGACATGTTAAAGTCGGTTAATATGTTGCGGTAAACATAGAGGGGGCCCGAAAGCGAGGGGGCCATGGAGATGGAGCCGTCGCGGACGCGCATGTTCCACATACGAACGTTCGCTGCGTTGCCGTCGAGTTCTATTGCGTCGTCGCTTCCGGAAATCTCGCCGTCGTAGATGTCGGTTTCCGCTGTGAGTGAGTCGACGACCGCGGGCGCTACACCCTTCAATCCGTCCATCATCCCCTTGAAGGTGCAGCCGCGAATGATTGTACCACGACCCGAATAATTCCAACCAAAGATGATGCCACCGGTCTCCATCATCCTGTCGTTGTTTGGGTACAGCGAGGGTACTATAAGTCCGTAGCAGAGCGCAGGAGTGATGGGCTCATACGTGGCCTTTCCGATGTACGTGTCCCAGTCTGCGCCATCGATGAACGAAGAATTGAGAATTGTTACGTGGTGTGAAGCTCCCTCTATCGCAACATGCCGATCGCTGTATTCGAACTTGCACGAATCGATGACGATTTCGGATGAGTTCTCGATAGAGAGCGCACAGCCGTAGGGCGACACTCCGTAATACTTGAATCGGATACCTTCGATGCGGATGTTCTTGGCGTTGCGCAGCGTAAGACCGCGATTTTTATGCGATATCACCAACGCGGCGTCGAGTGGATGCGAGTTGTCGGGAAATTTTACGTACAACTTCTGGTACTCGGGGTTTTGGAGCTGAAATGGTATTACGGTAGACGGACGTGGATCGCGCCACAAGCCGGGTAGGCCGCATTCCTGAGGCGTTCCGAGAATGCATGAGAGGCTGTGTGTTTTCAAGTCTTCGAGCTTTGCATACGGGTACAACCTGCGTCCGTCTGCGGTGATAACACAGTTTACATTTGCATTCTTCGCAGAAAGTACCGTGACGTATAGGCCCTGCGTGTTTGTTTCCGTCCAGGCGTGCACCGAATGATCACCACCAGAAATCGTGGGGTGATGCCCTTTAGCGGCGCGTAGAACGCTGGGTCCGACGGTTGCTGTTATCTCAAGATCACCGATTTCATAGTTGCCGTCGAGCAGCACTACTTCCTCGCCCGGTTTTGCGAGTATCATGGCCGTAAGAAGGTCTCCAGGATGTAGCGAATCGAATTGTAAGGCATCGGCGTCAGGCGCCACGTAGTAAGTGCGCGTGGGTGTGTACTTGGTGATGAATGTGCGAGTGCGAACTGTGTCGGTCGTACTGAAAGTTTGGCCGGTTGGCGGAGATGGCTTTACAACTACGGACACTTCGTACTTCGTATCCGGCGTTGTGTGAAAGATGCACGTGCGCACACACGTTCTTCCTCGCACGCGGCTCACCGGAAACGCCTTGTGCCACGATGCTTCGATCTCACTTCTGTACTGCACCTCTACTGTGTCATCGCCCTCTAGGTCTACAGGAAGCGTCCAGTCGATATTCACACCAATCGTGTGCACGTTCGGATACAACTCTACCTTTTGCGCAAACGTTGGAGTTGTTGCAAGCAAGAATGCGGCGAACGTAGAGAATGCGATGGACGCGTAGATTGCGACGAACGCGAAGAGAGTTGTAAGAGATTTCATGCGCTGATGTGCTACAGCGCTACGCGGTACTCAACGCCGATGAGAATAGAACGTGTTAGTCCGTCTGGACGTCGATCGCGCACAACCAACGGCGCCGCAATTGTTACCTCTATGCGATTGAACGGATTAAGAACATACTCTGCGAGAATTGCCACGTTGAGTGTAACACCGCGTGATCCAGCAATGTCGCGACGCACTCCAGCAGTGTCGACGTACGTGTCGTTTGCTATGTGATAGATCGGCAACAGACTCCCGTGTAATCGTAAACTCTCTTCGAACACAGAAATGACGTACGATGCTCGAAGCAACACGTCCGATTTTCTCTCGAAACCGTTCGTAGAGTGGTACTGTTGTGCAGGCGACGTTGTCGGATACGCCAGCGGTGAGAAAGTATTCTCGTTCTGTGTGAGTGGTTGCTGAAGTGCGGCTGTAAGTGAAAAGTCACCGGCGTGCCACACTGCACCAGCGATTAGATCGACAGTGCCCAGACTTGGCTGGTAGTCCATTGGTAAGGGGCTGCCTCCCTGTGCCATCATGTTGCCGTCGCTCAGCGGCAGTTTTACGCCTAACGTAAGCTGCAGCTCGGGTAATACGTTTGACGCCACCGTAAGCACTACATCTGAAAGGCCGGTTGTGGTTGCGAGATCGCCAACACTCATTTGCATGCCGATGCGCGCCGATGCATGCCACATGCGATTGAAATCGTGACGCACTTCGATGCGTGGTGAAATCACTTGAACGCCGAAGTCGCCTAGTCCATACGAAAACGCAGCGGAGACCCATGTCTGCGCTGCGCTGGTTGTATCGTCATGAGCATTTACATTCAACGATCCTGCTGAGCAGAACCCGGCATCGCTGCATCCTTGTGCCGCTGCGTTTATGTATGAGGAGCAAAACAACAGCAGAACAATGGTGGCGATTCGCATTAGGCACTCGTGTATAGTTGAGACGTGTCAACAAAAATGAAGTATTTCTTGATGAGGTTGTCTTCCATATAGAAGACATTAGCGAATGGCACGGTAAGTGTGCTGTTGTCATGGCGCGTGTATGTTACTTGTCCGTGCGACAGAATGATGTCATCTGCAATCTTCATTTCAGCCATCGTATGCTTAATGCCCTGAATGCTCGAAAAGAAGCCCGCAACCGCAGCAGTTGCGTTTTCAGCGCCGTGTACCGATTCGCCATTCCCGAAACGGAATTCAACGTCAGGGTGCAAGTGCGAACCGAAGCCGACGGCATTCTTCTTATCGATTGATGCAAACAGGTCGTTCATTTTGTCGATCATTGTGGTATCCCTATTGTGAACTTCGAAACTACAGGAATTCTCGGAAACTGACCCGCTGGTCGGAGACCCTTATAGCTACCAAAATGTTATCCAGTATTACCGTCGTTGGTGCGGGTAGTCGAACCGCCGCTTCACTTATTCCGATGCTTCTCGAGGAGACGCCGGCAAAACTTCATTTGCTCTCGTCTCAGGACTTGCCCTATGCGGGTGAACGTGTTAGCACGTACAAGCTCGATGTGCTCGATCGTAATGCGTTAAAGCAGGTTGTAATGGGCACAATGTCTGATGTTGTGATAAACCTTGCCGCTATGACGAATGTCGATAAATGCGAGACTGATAGACTAATGTGCTGGAATGCAAACGTGACGTTGGTTGAGCAGTTAGCAAGACTTTGTCGCATAATTGACGCCCAACTCGTGCAGCTCTCTACAGATTATGTTTTCGATGGTGCAAAGGGTCCGTACACAGAGACCGACCTGCCCGGACCCATCAGTTACTATGGTAAATCTAAGCTAGCTGCAGAAAATGTTGCGCTCGGTGCAGGAGTGCATGCTGCGGTCGTGCGGACGAATGTGGTGTACGGACCCGATGACAACCATCCGGATTTTGTACGCTGGGTAATTGATGCTCTCGACGCGAACACACCCATCAAGGTCGTGTCAGACCAATTCTCTAACCCCACGTATGTCGACGATCTGGCAGAGGCGATACTGAGAATTGTACGTCGGCGTCGTTCCGGCATTTTTCACGTTGGCGGTGCCGACTGGTTGTCACGCATTGACTTTGCACAGCGCATTGCTGCAATGTTCAAAGGCAACGCAGACCTGCTTATTCCAACAACAACCGAAGAGCTCACACAAGCCGCACGACGTCCGTTGCTTGGCGGTCTCCTTACCCTTAAAGCCGAAGCCGATCTCGGCATGAAGATGCGCGGTATCGAAAGCGGTCTCGTCTCTCTGCGTCACGCCGTGTTTGCAAAACAAAGCATGCCCACCATTCGGAACTGAGCGTGCCCCTTCTACGTGACGGTGTATCGCCGAAGGCGAAGCCCCTTCTTCGCGACGGCGCTATGGCAACCGAGCTCGAACGCGCCGGCGTCGTAATGCATCCAACGTTGTGGAGTGCCGAAGCATTGCTCACAAACGCATCTGCGATTGCGCGCGTTCATCAGTCGTATGTAGACGCCGGAGCCGACGTTCTTACGACTGCGACGTATCAGTGTTCTGCAAGCGGGTTTGCAGATGCAGGGTATTCACACGCCGATTATTTGGCTGCGTTGCGCGCTGGCGTGCAGACTGCAATGCAAACTCGTGACTCCGCTTTGAAAGTATTCGGTGGCGTTGGCTCGGTCGGTGCTTCGCTATCGGACGGAAGCGAATTCACAGCGGCGTACACACGCACGACTGATGAGTACGTACTCTTTCATGAAGAACGCATTCGTGTGTTAGCTGAAGAAGGCGTAGACGCGCTTCTCCTCGAAACAATGCCACGACTAGACGAAGTGCTGGTGGCCGCCGGAATTGCCATGTCGATTAATTTGCCAACGGTAATAATGTTTAGTATCGGTACAGACGGACGTCTACCTGATGGCAACACATTCGAACAGGCGGCGCATGCGCTAAGTGTTTTTGACAACGTTGCTTGTATTGGCGTGAACTGCTGTTCGCCGTCGCTGGTACTACCAGCGTTGCGCGCCTTGCGCGGTGCATCCGCGCAGCCCCTTGCTGCAGTTCCGAACAGGTGCGACCACTGGCTTGCAGTGGAGCGGCGTTGGGAAACGGGACACGAACACACCGACTGGCAAACATTCGTGCCATCATGGCTCGAGTTAGGTATGGGGCTGGTAGGGGGCTGCTGCCATACACGTCCAGACGACATCCGAGAGCTTCGTGTAATCATTGATGCGCACCAAGACACATAGAACGGTCAAGACTGCGATACTGAACAGCTTCAGCAACG
>JBKJNB010000081.1:0-19507 GCA_046595995.1 Candidatus Kapaibacteriota bacterium | reverse complement strand
GCAATCGAGCCGACGTCCACGACGCGTGACACACCTTCAACACGCACAGTCATCGACTTCTTCGTTTCCTTTGGCGTACCATAATGCGTGTACACGTCTACGGTTACGGTGGTTGGTCCGGAAAGCCGCTGCTGACGATCGCCGTAGTAGTGCACCTTTAAGTCGTACTTGCCCTTCGGTGCCTTCTTCAGTAGAAACTCTTCGGGTCCGTAGCCACCCGTAAGATCACGCGACAAATGTCCACCTAGGTCCGTGTCCCGATTACTATAAAAACACTTCTCACCGCGAGGGTCAATCACCCATAGGTCCATGTCGCACTCATCGGCATCCCACGACAGCACGACGCGCATATCGACAGGCATCGGTTTAATAAATCGAGGGTCAACAGACGCATGGAACACCGCCGACCCTGCGTCACGCAAAACGCGATTCAGTTCGTTCACTGCAATCAGTTCAATCTCTGGGAAGCGACTGTCCCATGTCCGTGTTACGACTTGATACAGATTGTCTACAGCGCGCTGATATTGCTTTGCCTGTGCATATGCCAAGCCTAGATCGCGGTAAGACTGCGGCTCTTCACCCCGCATGCGTTTCACATCGTCGAACACCGTCACGGCAAACGCACTCTCACCGAGCTGCATAAGGCGCTGTCCGAGCACACGCAGTAGTCTCGGATCTTCCGTTGCAATCTCCGCCATATTCGACAGCACCCTCAAGGCCTCTGCCTTGAGCCCCTTATCACGCATGATGTCGGAAGCGTCGATGTAGAAGCCTGGTGTTTCTGCCATGCGCTCGCGTAGTGCTAGATACCGTGCGTAGACCTGGGTGGCGGGAGCATCTGCGAGAGTGTCGAAGTACGTATCACGGCTCGGTGGTGCCAGTTTCGTCGCAACGGTGGAAGGAGCGTTGTTCGCTTCAGCGTCGTGGAGGATCCGAACCTCCTGTGTTCTCATATTCACAATGCCACCTGTTGCGTTTCTGTACTCGGCGCTAAAGTCCCCAGTTGCAAGTTTCGCAAAGTTTTTCGAGCTCTGTGTTGATTCCACTACTACCGCAGAGACCGCACCATCAGGCGCTTGTTGCTGCAGAACGGGAGGGGGTGTTGCGGCCGTCATGCCGGCACCATCAGCTGCTTCCGCACTCCCTTCTGACGCAACAGATAGATAGTCAATACTGACGGTTGTGCCACGCCCATTTCTTTTAACCTGTTTCGATTCCTTCTTGAACACCGTTCGGTCGTACCACGATTTGCGTCCAGCAACCAGGTTTGCCACGTCATTCAATCGCTGCGTACGCAGTGCAACACTGTCCGAGATTTCATTCAGTACCATTGCCAAGTACTCTGTACGCAAGCCAGGTTCGGATGCAGGCGGTTCAATACGATGCCGCACATAATCTTCGATGCGCTCTAGAACGAGTAGGGATGTACCCGCTGTGACAATTGTAAACTTCTTTCCCAATGCAACAATCGCGGCTTCATTGCGATTGCGGTCCATTGCGAGTGCGCGCAACTGACTCTGCGCCCAGAGTCGGGCGACGGCAGTGCCGGTGTCAGCGTGGTCACGTGCGCTTATGGTAAGCGTCTTTGTTTCAACAACACGTCCACCGGAGCCGAACTTGAGTTCGAGCTCCGCATCCTCACTGTGCATGATGCCACCGACAGTTAACATACTTGAGTTGATTGAGCCAACGGGGTAGGTTGATGAGACAACACCAGATCGAGCGTCAATCGACATAAGCGTCAGCCGTTGTGTGGCCAACAGCGCCAGTGCGTCTTCTGCGCTGCGTTCGACGAGATTGACGAATGCACCGCCGCTTGATTCGGCGAGCGATCGCAATACATCATGGTCACTTTGAGCAGAGCTTGTAATGGCATAGAGGGGGCGCGAGGCGCGAGGGGGCACGTGCTGACCGAATGTTGAGAGACCATCGCTGACAAGAATCGTTAGGTCTGTTGTAATCGTACCGAGAGGCAAGGCACCAAGCTGGGTACCACCGTCGGCAGGCATCGCAAGGATTGCAGAACGCAAGGCCGACCAGTCACCGCCCGCGATTGTGTAGTCTCTCCGCGTGTGTGCCTCGATGCTAAACGGAATTAGTGAGACACGTGTGGTGCCAATCTTTTTGAAGTACGCATCCAGGAGATCGAGTTCTTTGTTTATCTCGCGTGACCGCGATGACAAAGAAACGTCCCACAACAGCGTAATTGTTTTCGGTGCCGGACGTGCAGTTGTGATGTTCGGTACGGGAATGAATGCTGCGAAGTAGCGTTCGTTGCCAAATGTGTTTACGCTTGTGTATGTATTGCCCGCAGTTACCGGAATTGCGCAGCGGAATGGTTTGTCGACTACGATGTTCGTGCGGTGGATCGCGGCTATGTAGGAACGTCCCTTCGGCATGAATGCAACACCTTCGAGGTTGTTGCCTGCGAGTGAAGGACGTTGTCCGAATGCAGCCACGTCTACAATAAAGTCGAATGTGTCGACGGCGCTCTTGAATGCAAACGGCAATGTGTATGCGTAGCCTTCCGATGATGCACTCAGTTCCTGCTCGAATGCAATGACGATGCGTCGTGAACCACGTGCAGGGATTGGGAATATCCGCGCTTTGAACGTATTGCCACGCGTCCATTCGAGCAACGCCGGATCGATTTTCTGACGCACGACACTTTCAAAGGCGACGCGTGCCTTCTCCTTTTCAACCACAACACCTTCGCGAAGCTTTCCGTTGATGTCGAGCGCAAACCGACACACGGTTTGTCCTTCCATCACAGGTGTTTCGAATTCGCCTTCGAGAATTCGACTATGTGGATTGTACACTGTCATATCAACAGTCGTAGTTGCCAACGTTCCCGTGATCGTTACGCTTGTTGCCAAACGTTGAATCTTCATCGGCACCATGTTGCCGGCACTGTCATGTATGTACACACCCAATGTCCGGGTTTCCACTGGCTTCTGTGGTTTTACAACTGCTGGTGCGCCCAGTGGTAAGCGTGGAGGATCGAACTTCGAGGGGAATGAAGCATAAGCTGCAAATAGACCGCAGGCGACGATGGCAATAGGGATTGTTTTCATTGTGGTGTTCCTTCTCAGCGTTGAATCATAAGACGTTGAACGATTCGCTCCTGGCTTCCTTCGAACGTGACAATCACGTTGTAGACGCCTGTTGGAGCATTGTCGAGACCAAGGAGGGGAAGGTCTGTTTGCCCCTCACTAACCGAATGCGATTGCCACGCCGTAGCGATTTCTTTTCCGAACATGTCCGTTACCATTCCGGTACACGAGGCAGTTCGCTTCATTTGCAGTCGCATTGTAGCTGTACCAATACGCAATGGGTTCGGGAAAACCTGGCTCGATGTGACAAGCGACGAGCCACTGGCATCCGGTTGTATGTAACGCGTGGATGCGGACGATTGTGCAATACCAAGCGCGCTTAACAACTGACTACGATACTGTTCAGGAAGGCGTTCAGCGACTTCTTGTGTGCCCGGAAACCAGAGCACTGCTTCAACTTTGGTGGCAAGAACATCGGTTGCTTGCAGGGGCACTCGTATTGCGATAAGGCCATTGACAGCCGATACAGACAACATTTTGATTTGTGAGCTTCGATTATTTCCTACGTCCTGCAAGTCCGTGTTCTTCTTATCCCACCACGACGAGAAGTGCTGCTCGTCGTGATACACCACAACCATTATTGGCGTCAACGTCGTGGCATTGATCACCGCTGCATCCATTTTCGTTGCAACACCATTTGCCCGTATCGTCACACGTCTTGCGTCTTCGATGTATGAAATGCTTCCACCCGAGTACGTGAGTCCAAATGGTGCCAACTGCGTCGCCGCTAGACGAATTGTTTCAATCTCGAGGCGCGGCGAAGATTTTTCCTGAGTGCCTACGGGAGACAGAACCTCAGCAAGGGGCGCATGACTTACGTTCCCTGTAGCATTTGCCTCTGGCGCAGCTGCCACATCGCCCGATGAGGGACCAGTTCCGACGTGAGTCGTCGGCTGTTGCACACGTACTTCGTCTTCGCCGTTTGAGTCCCATGTGTTCACCACCACTAATGCAACCGTTGCCGCAAGTGCAAGGCTGCCACCAACTACCCAAGGGGTACGCGAGGGTCGGACGGTTGCACTCGTAGCAGACGACGTGGCCGTAGTTGATGAAGCAATCGGATGTGCAACGATCAAAGTCGTGATGTCGTCTCGCGACATCAGCGGTTGGGGTTCGTCGTCGCGCTTCAAATCGCGGAATGCTTGGTCGAGATCGTGTTGTGTACGCATGACTTGCTTTCGTCGTTGATTTACAATACAGGAGTATGGGAAGGGGCTTCCGTCGCGCTATCGCGCTCAGGGGCATCCAAGACAACACCAACAAGTGCAGCGAGCTTGCGACGTGCACGCATAAGGCGCACCTTCACTCCGCTAATCGTTCCACCTTGAATCTTCTGAATCTCTGCTACCGACATGTCATTCACTTCATAATGGATGAGTGCTTCGCGATATGCTGCAGGGAGTGATAACAACGCCTTACGTAGGATCTCGTGATCGGTCTGCACGTCAGGTGATGGAGTGCTGGATGCAAGTGTCTCAACCAAATCATCGTTGTAGAGACCGAAGAACTTTGCCCGCACGAATTTTCTTCTGTAGGTGTTGGTTGCAATTGTGAACAGGTAACTCTTGAATGCTCCGCGATCGCGAATTGTGTCGAAGTGATTCCATGCGAGCACGATGGCGTCTTGCATCAAATCGAGGGCTTCATCGCGGTCAGTCGTCATATGGATGCAGTACCGCTCCAGCATGCGCTGTATCGGTTCCAGCAGGGCCATAAAAGCCTGCTGTCTTTCCCTGTCTTCTCGTATTGGCTGCATTGTTGTGTTCCCTCATCGTGATCGACGTTTGGAGAGACGCGGGTATTGAGCGTGGTTACAATGGTACCAAACAAAAAAAGGGGCCCCTTTCGGAGCCCCTTTGTAAATCGATTCGGTTTTAGATCAAAGTACTTTGAAGGACGTTGCGGTCTCGCGCTTGCCGCTGACCTTAATGCCTGTGAACAAGATGCCACCGTCGAGTGTGGTGACTCCGCGTTCGTACTTAACCATACCCACGTTTTTCACAAACCAGAAGTCTTCTTGCGTATACGCACGAATTTTAGCAAATGCGTGGTCGATAAAAATCACACCTTTGACACGGAAGTGATTGGCGCTGTGCGCTGTACCACCAATGGTAATCGTGTGCGTACCAACTTTGCTGCCCTGCATGTCTACGTCGACATTCGCAACAAGTGTTTGACCGCCGTATGTAAACGATACGTTGCTGATGAGCGTATCGAGGGCTGTCCATGTCGAGGCACCGTTGTCGCCAATGCGTACCCATGTCTTGCCAGCGGTGATCGGTGTGATGCCTGGGATGTCGCTGACACCAAGAGTGTAATACTGGAAGATGGCGTTGCCATCTTGAGCCATGTATGTCGTGTCGTACGTCGTTGTACCGTTGTGTGTGTAATTGCCACGAAAGATTACTGCGGTGCGGCCAGCCACGGAGGTCGTGCCTTCAATGTATGTGCTGTCCTTGCCTGCTGCTGAGTATGTAGGGTTGGCAGTATCGGCTGGGTTGTTGTTTACCGAGTCGACGCTACTCACGTAATATGTACCCATGGTCGTTACAACAAACTTGTCCGGTGCTGGCGGCGTAACCGGATCGTCGCTGCATGCAGTAACGAGGAGTGCGACCAGAGCCAGCGCAACTATTGAAAATTTCATGTGGTTGTCCTGTTTAGAATTTATATGTAATCGAATGTGCGGAGGGTGAGGGACTCGAACTCTCACAGGCTTGCGCCCGGCAGTTTTCAAGACTGCTGCAATACCATTATGCGAACCCTCCGTGGGTGTTTGTCGATGCCGCTGCAAAAATCCGGCTTTCTTGCGTCCTGTGCAACTAGCCCCTGAAACGAGCAGCCTCAAGGCGTAGGAACGAAAGCACGTTGTCCTGCTGGATTTGTTGTCGCACCTCTGGGGTCAGGTCAATCTCGTCCAGGAACACGCCGTGATCGAGATCGCCAAGGGGAAAGGGGTAGTCCGTACCGTAACACACACGATCTGTGCCCAAGACCGACGTCAAGAACGAGAAGGATGTCGTGTCGTGCGTGATGCCGTCGACCCAGAATTTCCCGATGTATTTCGAGGGGTGTTGAACGTTGTTGACGTTGCACAAATCTGGACGTGCCATGAAGCCATGTCCGATGCGACCAAGGGTAAAGGGGAATGATCCACCTGCATGAGCAAACATGACACGCAGGTTCGGAAACGCATCAAATACTCCGCCGAAGATCATCGTTGTAAGTGCTAGTGTCGTTTCTGCAGGCATGCCTACAAGCCACTGAAGGAAGTACTGGCTTGTACGATCAGCGCCCATCATTTCCCACGGATGCACAAACACTGCCATGTCGAGATCTTGCGCAGCCTTCCAAAACGGAAAGAGAATCTTGTCGTCGAGGTTTGCACCATTAATGTTCGAGCCGATCTCAACGCCAGGGAAACCAAGCTCCTTACACCGCGCGAGTTCTTCGATTGCCAAGTCTACATCCTGCATTGGCAGCGTGCCCAAACCAACAAACCGCGTGGGGTACTTGCGTACAACATCGGCGAGGTGATCATTCAGAAAGCGCGACCAATCGAGTGCGTCTGCGGGTTCGGCCCAGTATGAAAACAACACAGGTACAGTGCAGAGCACCATTACATCGACGTTGTGGGCGTCCATATCGCGGAGAATTGCTGCCGGACTCCAACAGTTCTCTTCAATCTCCCGAAAGAACGTGCCGTCATCACGCACCATGCGTGCGCATCCGGGCTTCTCGTGGTGTAACTCGATGAAGCCACCGTAGCCGTACTTCTCTTTTAACGAAGGCCAGCGTTCGGGCAGGATGTGTGCGTGACAATCAATTTTTAGCATTCAAATTTCAGCGTTATGCGTTAGGCCACCCGGCCCCGGCCTCTTCGGTGGCTCCATCACGGTGCCGCACTCTTTACACGTACGTTTCTCAATCGAGCCGTAATAACGGTCAAACAACGGCGGTAACTGGTTTACGATGTCGGTAAGTGGCAAGAACTCTTCGTACAGTTTCGAACCGCAATTCTCACAAAACCACATAAACGCATCGAGCTCCACAGGCTCACGTTTGCGTTCAATCACAAGTCCGATGGTGTTCGCTGGTCGCTGTGGTGAATGGGGCGTGCGAGGGGGCAAGAGGAAGATGTCGCCCTCTTTGATGTTGATATCGCGCGGCTTGCCTTCATCAATAATCTTGACGGTGATATCGCCCTCGAGCTGGTAGAAGAACTCTTCGCCTTCGTTGTAGTGGAAGTCTTTGCGGGCGTTCGGACCTCCCACGACCATGACAATAAAGTCGGAATCTTCATACACCTGGGCATTCCCAACAGGGGGCTTGAGAAGGTGCCGGTGTTCGTCAATCCAGCGCTTGAAGTCGATTGGGGCAAGTACTGCCATAGTCCACCTACGATGCGGATAGTAGTTTAGCGGAAACAAAGGTACGGAGTGGTTAAAGACATCAGAAAGAGATACGGAGTGGTTAAAGACATCAGAATGAGGTACGGAGTGGTTATGGACATCAGAACGGAGCGGACATGGACTTAAGACTCGACGGCAAACGTGCACTTGTGTGCGGAGCCTCACGCGGCATCGGTCGGGCTACGGCATACGAGCTCGCGCTTCAAGGCGCGAGTGTCGTTCTCCTGGCGCGTGATCAGTCAGCACTCGACGAAGTTGTTGCTTCACTACCTACGACTGGGGAGCAAAACCATACAGCCTTAGCAATCGACATGTACAACGAGGCCTTGCTTGTCCACAGTGTGAAGAACCTAGTGGATAACGTCGGAGCTATACACATCGTTGTGAATAACACATCTGGGCCGCCAGCCGGACGCCTTGTGGATAGCGATGTGGAAAGCCTAACGAAGGCATTCCAAAATCATATACTTGTAAGTCATCACTTGATGTTGTTGTTAACACCCAGAATGAAGCAAGAAGGGTATGGCCGAGTAATCAACATCGTATCCACATCTGTGAAGCAACCCATCGAAGGACTCGGAGTTTCGAACACCATTCGTGGTGCCATGGCAAGTTGGTCAAAGACCCTAGCGACAGAGCTTGGCCCGTACGGCATTACAGTAAACAACGTTCTGCCAGGAGCAACGGAAACAGAACGACTTACTTCGATCATAACGGGTAAGGCTACAAAGACAGGCCAGACAACGGATGACGTACGTAATGACATGCTTCGTGAAATCCCCGCAGGCCGCTTTGCATCGCCATCCGAGATAGCAAATGCCGTCGCTTTCCTTGCTTCTCCGGCGGCATCGTACATCAACGGCACAAGTATTCTGGTTGATGGCGGACGGACCCGTGCGCTGAGCTAAAACACCTTTTCCACTTCATGTGGATAACCTGTGCTCAACTGGGGCTTTTTTTCAGTCCCTCTATATTGTTTATTCTAACGCGACCACCTACATTTGTCACGGCTCTAAACCATTGGATTACGAAGGGTTGAACGCCGACCGGTCCGGTTTCCGGAACGGGGGAAAAGAAGACGGGACAGCAGTTATCCACACGATGTTAATTCTGCATCCAGTTTTCCACATTCAAAGGCATGCAGTGACGGAGAGTGTTCGCGCGAACGACCCACAACCGACCGTGCATCATCGTGCACCCGGCATTGTTGTCTCCTTGCTGGCCGTAGTCTTCCTCGGACTGATAGCCACACAGTGGCGTGATCGCCAATCGATAGACAACATCAACATCCACGGCGCAACCGGGTTGAGCATCAACGCCGTACACGCGGTAGCAGACACGTTCGCAGGAAAACAGATTGAGGCAATCACGCTTGCGGACGTCCGCGAGAAGCTTGAGACTCTGTCCTACGTGCAATCTGCAGTTGTCCACCTGTCGGGTATTCGCAGCCTCGATGTAATCATCAACGAGCGCAGACCAGTAGGACACGTCGTGTTAGGCGATGGCACGTTGCGCTACGTGGACCAAACCGGAGCGGTGCTGCCGGAAGCGCCGGTGCGCACATCGCACAACGTTCCACTCGTCAGATCAAACAACGGCTCTGCGTTATCGCAGCCGGAGTTAGAGCATGCAGTGCACTTGCTCGTTGCTGCTGACCTGATTGTCGATCCGATGTTGTACCAAACAATTTCAGAAATGCGTTACGATCGTTCGACGAAGCAGCTTGTGATTGTAACCGATCGCGCAACATGGAAGATCGACGGCGCTACAGATGGTTCGGCGATGAGCGCTTTTGCCGACATGAATGTTTTCTGGAAAAACACATCATCGCGGGTCGATCTCGTACACGGAACGCAGATTGATTTGCGGTGGAGACATCAGGTGATTGTCAGGAGAGTTGCAGCAAACGCATGACGGGAATGGATACCATAACGATTGGACTCGACATTGGCACGACGAAAGTCTGTGTCGTTGTTGCGTCGCATGATGCTCGCACAAACCGTGTAGATGTAATCGGAACCGGTGTGGCAGAGTGTGAAGGCCTCAAGCGTGGAGTCGTCACAAACATTTCCAAAACGGCAGACGCAATCAAACGGGCCGTTGAAAAGGCCGAACAACAATCCGGCTTTCAAGTCGGGAAAGTTGTCATCGGTGTCTCCGGCGATCACATCCAGACATTTCCAACTCGCGCAATCGTCACAACGTCAACGCATGAGATTACCGAAGCTGATGTTCGTCGTTTGCACTACGAACTTCGTCAGCTGCGCATCACTCCGGACAGACGCATCCTGCATGTAATTCCGCAGGACTACATCATCGACGACCAAGACGGCATCAGTGACCCTCTTGGAATGAGCGGTAAGCGTCTCGATGCAAACGCTCTTGTGGTTACGGCATCGTCGACAGCAGTAGAGAACATCTATCGCTGTGCAGACCGAGTAGGCCTGCAGGTCGAGGGTGTGGTCTTGCAGCCCCTTGCCAGCGCATACGCCGTCCTCGACGAAGCAGAGAAAGAAGTTGGCGTCGCGCTCATCGACATCGGCGGCGGCACAACAGACATCGCCGTGTTCCGCGACAACGTATTGCGGTTTACGTCGATTATCGGCATCGCCGGACAAAAAGTCACGGATGACATCGTTGCTGTACTTGGTATTCGCAACGTCGAAGCAGAACGCATCAAGCTCGAGTACGGTCACGCAGTATCCGACAGCATCATGCGCGAAGAACTCTTCCAGGTGCCAGGTGTTGGCGGACGCACGCCGACAGAGGTCTCGAAAAGTCTGCTGTGTCAGATCATCGAACCTCGGATGGAAGAGATATACGAGTTTACATTACAGGAAGTGATGAAATCTACACTCGCGCATCAACTTGCAGCGGGAGTGGTTATTACCGGAGGGTGCGCGTTGCTAAGGGGCTCTGATGCTCTTGCTCAGCGCGTCTTTCGCATGCCTGTGAAGATTGGAATTCCTGGTGGTGGCCTAAGCGTTGACGGACTTGCAAGGGAAGTCAGCAATCCCATGTATGCCACAGCAGTTGGCTTAGTGCTCTATGCAATTAAGCACAGAGACGAATTTGAGATAGCGGATGCCAATGGTGTAGCTCGTGTAGCTATGCGCAATGGCACAGAATCGACGATGACAGCTACTTCACCTGAGCCCGAACCAGAACCCTTTCCTGAGAGGAAGAAGGGGGTTGTGGAAAAGGTTAAGGATTGGTTCGAAAGTTTGTAAGGATCAATACAACCGTTTTCCGTGGGGGGAACCATGGCGATCGAATTGGACACAACACAACTTTACGACGCGCGAATACGCGTAGTCGGTGTTGGCGGCGGAGGCGGGAACGCTATCCGAACAATGATCACACGCGGCCTGGAGGGCGTGGAATTCATTGCAGCCAACACAGATCATCAGGCGCTGATGAACAATCCGGCTGGGACGAAAATCCAGCTCGGAAAGAACATCACGCGCGGTCTCGGCGCGGGTGCGAACCCTGACGTGGGACGCAAGGCTGTGGAGGAGAGCCTTGACGATGTCCGCGACGCGCTCGATGGCAGCGACATGATCTTCGTGACTGCCGGAATGGGCGGCGGCACGGGAACTGGCGCAGCGCCTGTGATTGCCCGCATCGGACGCGAACAAGGCGCCCTTGTCGTCGGCATCGTCACGAAGCCGTTTTCGTACGAGTCGAAGCGACGCAATCTCATTGCCGAACAAGGCATTAAGGAATTGCGTGAACACGTAGACGCTTTAATCGTCATCCCGAACCAACGCATCCTTACAATCGTCGATCGTCACGTGTCGTTCATCGACGCACTAGCGATGGTTGATAATGTTCTTTACAATGCCACAAAGGGCATTGCGGACATCATCTCTGGCGTTGGTTATGTGAACGTCGACTTCGCCGATGTCCGCACAGTTATGTCCAGCGCGGGCGATGCCCTTATGGGTATCGGTCAGGCACGCGGCGAACATCGCGCACTCGAAGCCGCGACAAACGCTCTCAACTCTCCGATCCTCGAAGGCATGTCGATCTACGGTGCACTTGGCCTACTCGTGAACATCACCGGTGGACATTCCATGACGATGCACGAAGTAAGCGAAGCCGTCTCTGCAATCGAAAAGGCAGCAGGCGATGAAGTGAACCTCATCCATGGCATCGTCCTCGATGAACGCATGGAAGATGAAATCGCCATCACCGTCGTAGCTACGGGTTTCCGACGTCAAGAAGAAGTGTCCAAGTCGCCAAAGGTCACTATCCTCCCCGTCAAGAAAGAATACGACGAGGCCTCCGCAAGCGCCATCAACGTGGTCGCCGATCCTGCACCTCTTCCTCGCATAACCATCGTGCAGGAACGTCAGTCTACGCCCGCCACACAAAAGCCATACTCGCCCGTAGACCTCGAACACTACGACGAACCAGCTTACGTGCGCAAGCAACGTCAGAACGAACAGCAGCAGCAACAGCAAGGTTCACCGGGAATGCAAGCAGGCGGAAACGGCATGCAGGCAGGCGCGAACGGCATGCAGGCAGGCGCGAACGGCATGCAGGCAAGCGCAGAGCCAAACGGCTACCCTCTCCCCGCACGCAAGACAGCACAGGGCGCAGGCGGCAACACCCCAGCGTTCTTAAGAAAGATTATGGATTGACGCGAAAAGCGAACCAAACCACTGAGTTTATCGATCGTATTAACGGCCGCCTAGTGCGGCCGTTTCCTTTCTGCCCCTTTCAACATTCACACGAAGAAGTAGCAGCAGTCCTGCAACAAGCATAACGATCAGTGAGAGTACTGCGCTGCGATAGCTGTGGAGCATTGAAAGGGCGATGCCGAAAATCAACGGACCAAAGATCGTGGAGGCCTTGTCGCCGATCTCGTAGAGCGAGAAGTATTCGGCTTCCTTGCCTGCGGGGATGAGTTGCGAGTACAGTGAGCGACTGAGCGCCTGAACACCGCCGAGTACAATAGCAATGATGGCCGCGAGGATGAAGAAGTGTGTTGAGGTTTGTACGAAGGCGTACGCTGCAATGATGACGCCTATCCAGCCGATGAGAGCGATGACGATTGCACGCTTTGCATCGAGTGCTGCGGCTACACGTTCGAAGAGTAACGAGCCAAGGATTGCAACGAACTGCACCATGAGGATGGCTTGCATGAGTTCGCCCAAAGGCATTTTCAGTTCTTCTTGTCCGAACTGCGAAGCGGTTACGATAACAGTTTGTACGGCGTCGTTGTAGAGCAAGTATGCAATCAGGAACGTAAGCGTGTGCGGCAGCTTGCGCATGTGGCGCAATGTGTCGAAGAGTTGCGCGAATGAACTGCGCCTTGGTGGAGACGGCAAAGACGACGCCTTTGACATATCGGCCTCGCCAACTCTTGCAGACCTACCTCTCGGTAGCGTTAACAATGGCACAATCGTAAACAATGCCCACCAGATGCCCGCCGATGCAAGAATGATGCGCACGGCGAGCCCCGTGTCGAGCCCCTTTTCAACAGCGTTGTTGTAATACAACAAGTGCGTGAGAAGTAGTAGGCCGCCGCCTAGGTAACCGAGTGCCCAACCGCGTGACGAGACTTTATCGCGTTCCTCGGGTGCTGCTATCTGTGGTAAGTATGAATTGTAAACAACGATACTAGCGCCAAATGCGAGGTTTGCTCCGATGAACATGAGCCCGCCATACATATAGTTTGCATCGGCGACGTTGAGGAAGAACAACGCTGTTGTGAAGAGGGCGCCAACAAATGCAAACAGTCCGAGGAGCGCGCGCTTCTTTGGTGATCCGTCGACAACGGCGCCAATGATAGGCAGGACGAGTACCTGCAGGACCACCGATGCCGACACCATAAAAGGGAACCAGGAGCCGGGTTCCAAGCTTAGGCCGCCGCCGGGATGAATGAGGCCATCGGCGCCGGCGGCGGCCTCGGCGACGGTTGTGAGGTATGGACCCAAAAACACCGTGACGACCGTGGTGTAGAAGGCGCTGTTCGCCCAATCGTACGTGTACCAACCCCAACGTGCGGACCGTGTATGAGTCATGGTCAAATCGTTCCTGTCGACCACTGAAGTGAAATAAGTGCACGGGCCCAATCTGCACGCGCGGAGATCTTACGTAGCAACGCCTCTGCATAGAACCGCTCACGCAGGTTTAGTGTTAGCAGAGAAGAATCGCCTGCTTCAAATCGGCGTCGCTCTGCCACAAGCATTTGTTCTGCGAGTCGAACTTCTACATCGGCGGCGTCAAACCGATCATGGGCACGGCGTACTGCTATTGTAGCATTCGAGACATCAGCCATAACTACTCGTTCAACGAGGCTGCGCTGCAAATCAGCTCGTCGCACGGCGACCGATGCCACCTCTGCTTGCGCAGACGCACTGCGAAAGAGCAAGGGCTGAGAGACGGTAATGCCAGCGGTAAAATTTGGCGAAGTGTTGTTGAAGGCGCCGTATGCCATGAGCATACCTTCGAATTCTACGAATGGACGTAGATACTCGTTCGCAAGACCGGAGTCTAAGCGAGCCGTTTGTTGCATCACATCGGTGCGACGGACTTCCGGACGTGTTGCGATTGCATTGGTAAGTACTGCCGACTGAAGTACGCCCGTATCTGTAACCATTGGTAACTGCTCGGGAAAGCCGCCAAGCGCACGTGGAAGCCCATCTTCTGACCAAACGAACAATGCAGCTTCGACTTCGGCCTGTTCAGCAATGCGCTGCGCACGAAAAAGTTCACCGCGACGGCGTGCCACTTCCTGTTGAATTTCCACGGTATCGATGGCTGAAGACTCACCAGTGCGAGCACGTATCGCAATCATCGTTGCCCGTTCACGCACCAATCGATACACCGAATCCGCAACGCCGGCGGAAGCAACCGCTTCGGCCCAGTCCCAATAGCGATTTGCAGCTGTGCGGAGCAGTGCGTTTCGTTCAATGCGGTACTGCGCGCTGGCAAGGTCAGGGCGCAACGATGCCTTACGCAGCTGGTTACGTCGAGTATCGGTAAAGACACCCTGAAACAAAGGCAAACTAACGCCAATGCCAGCTTCGCCTTCACGGGACGTCGCAGATTCGGGATTGATATCCGTTCCAGTACCACGACTGTATGTGGCTTTCAACTTTGGCCCGAAAACCATGTCGAGAGGAAGCTCCAACGAGCCCTTAAAAAGGTTTAGTTTGTCCTGCCCAGCTTTGTCTTTTAGGACATACCGTAGGTCAAGAAACGGATCGAATCGTCCAAGGGCATTGCGTATTTCAGCTTCGGCAAGGTCCGCTTCGAACGCACTAGACTGCATCGATGGATGGGCTCGCTCCACGGTTTCTAGATAGGAGCGAAGAGCCAGTACGTTCTGACCGCGCGACACCTGTGAAAAGCAAACGAACAATACCGCGACTAAATAAACGAAAGGGGGCCTCATGATTTGCCGCCTTTACCATCCGAGCCTTTCGCCTGTGTGGCCGGAACCGGAAACTTCGGCGGGAATCCCATAAGCTGACGCCACATCTCATAACCGAGTGAGACTTCTTCGAGCATAACCCAGCCCGATACTTCGGTTCCTTGCCGTAGATACTTTGATGTTGGCCAGGCGTGTGAAGTAGAGTCGGGTGTAACCAGCACCCGAAAACGTCCTGTACCGTCGTCGACGGCATCAACGACTTGCACTATCCCATTAAAAATGCCGACGTTCACGTCGCGCCAGCCCGAGATTTGGAACGCAGGGAAACCAGCGAATTGCAGCGTTACAGTCCTACCCGAGTCGATGAGTGCTGCGTCCATGCCAGACACATATATCTCAGCTGCCTGATCATTTGTACTTGGAACGACAGTGGCAAGGGGCTCGCCTTCATTTACAGTCTGACCGGTACCCGCTTTGTAGATGCGTACAATGGTTCCGTCCGTTGGCGAAAGCACGATACTAGCGCCAACACGTCCCTCTGCGTTCGCCAGTCGCACTTCGGCTTCCTGCATTGTAACATAGGCTTGATTGATCACGCGTTCTTCTTCTGCCGAGAATGCATTCACATCCTGTATGGCTGCATTCACGCTGGATGCAGCCGAGATCGAATCGGCGATGGCGCGCTGCAGCACAAGTACAGCCGTTTCGACATCACGTCGTGAGGCAAGATCCTGACGAAACAACGTGTCGGCACGAACATTGCGCGTGCGTGCAGTGGCTACTTCTACAATCACGTTATCTAATCTGGCATGTGCCTGGGCAAGTCGCTCTTCGGATTGTTTTCGTCGCTGCATCGATACTTGCATTGTCTGCTCCTGTGCTGTAAAGGTTCGATCACGCAGTGTCGTAAGCCGGTTGAGAAGAGACCGATCAAAGAAGTTCACATTGATATCCGCAAGCACTACAATCGTATCACCCTTCTTCACTTGCTGACCTTCGCGCACGTACCATTGCGCAATTCGCCCCGAGATTGCACTCTCAAGAGCCTGAGGACGTGCATCAGGTGCGAAGGAGGTTACTCTGCCTGACCCACGAATTGTCTGGAGCCACGGGGCGAACATGATAAATATTGCTATGCAAACGATGATTGCGAGTATGGTAATAACAAGGCTTCGTAGCACTCGTGGTACAGTTACGAGCCGTAACGAGATAAAATGTTGGTCACGCATGCTCCTCACCCCTCATTAACGTAATCCTTCCTTCGTCTATGACGTAGATCGATTCTGTACTACGCACAGCGTCGCTATCATGCGAGAGATTGATTATTGTCCAGTGTGGACAGTTGACCAATCCTTCGAGCATTTGTCGCTTGGTTACATCCTCGATACCGTCGAATGCTTCGTCGAGTAAAAGTATTTCTGGTCGATGGACAATCATGCGTGCGAACAGGATGCGACGCTGCATCCCGAATGGTATCGCATGACCATCAGCGCGTAATACTGTAGACAAGCCATCTGGCAATGCCAGAATATCGTCTGTTACACAGGCCATATTCATTGCCCATTGCAAATCCGAATGCGCAAGGGGACGTCCAAGCAGGATGTTCTCTTCAATTGTGCCATCTAAAATCTGGTCGTTCGGCGAGATAAGTCCAAATCGTGCGCGCAACGATGCCAATTCTGCAATGCGTATATCAATGCCATTCACGAATACCGTGCCTTTATCTGATCGCTCTAGCCCCAGTAACACATGCAACAACGTTGTTTTGCCGCTACCACTGCGACCAATAAGGCTTACTCTACCTCCGGATGGAACGAACAACGATGCCCCACGAAGTGTTGATGTTGTCGATCCGTCATAGGTAAACCACACATTCCGTAGGTCTATCGTGCCACCACTCTGCAAAGATGGCACCACAAGACCACCGACGTCTTCGATAGGTTGGTTAACGACAGCGGCTACTTTGTCGACAGCTGCAACGAGATCATAGTACATATCAAGCTGGTTGATAAGCTTTTCTACCGCATTTAGTATCATGATGATGACGAGCTCTGCGGCTACGAGCTGTCCGAGTGACATCTGCTGGTCGATTACAAGCATGCCGCCTATGGCGAGGACACCAACAGCCGCCGCCGATTTGAAAAGCATCGATCCGAACATTTGGCGGACCAGGATTGCAAAGTGGCGCCGTCTGTCTGCAACATAGGACGCCGCGATGGCATCGAGGGTCGAGTAGGCAAACGGTCGTGCACCTGTGATCTTAAACGCCAGCTGCGCACGCGCTACCTCTTCTAGCCAGGCTACGGCCGCATACTTGTGCTTACTTACGAGTATGGCAGAACCGATGCCACCACGTCCAAGGACGTAGACGATTACGGGCAGAAATGCTACAAGAATCGCATCATAGAGCAAAAACAGCGGGTGGTATGCGGCCAGCACGACAAGTCCTACGAACAGAACAAGTACAGCATTGGTACCTTCGAGAAGGATTTTGCCAACAGACTTCTGGATTGTGATAACATCGAAGAATCTGTTTACGAGTTCGGGTGCATACTGCTCGCGTAACGCTGACATGCGGAGAGCTAATATGCGCTGCATGAAACTGAACGACGTGTGCACGAAGATTCTGCGCTGAATGATTTCAACTACCCAGCGTTCGAGGATGCCAACCATCCCGGAAGCAACGAGACCGAATGCAACGAGCGCAGAGAGCGTCAGCAGCTGTCCACTAAACACCCCCAAAGCAACAGAGTTCACCACTGCTTGAGCGGTCAGTGGTACAACCAGGCCAAGCAAACTCGACACAATGGAGTAGGCAATCACTACGGCAATGTTTGAACGTTCGTCTCCGAGAAAGGCCCTTATGAACGGCCAGACGTCGCTGAATTTTGCCGTAGAGGGTCTGTCATTAACACGAGGCGACGCCGAGCGAATCTCAGGAGGCGTTGCTGCATGCGTAAGGAATGATGAAACCTTTCCTCGCACTATGAGCACACGGTTGCCAGCCGTACCAGAGACACCGCTTTTCTTTCTAACAATGCGACTCGCTTCGCCCACATAGTAAGCGATCGATGGCAAATCTGGTGTTGCAGAGTCAACATATTCCGTTTCAATGCCTGCATCGCTAAGAATCGTGGCGAGCACATCCAATGCACGCTCGGCAGTTACGACATCACGAGACAACAAAGCGCGGGCACGCACCGAAGCTTTTACAGATAGGTCGGAGCCTAAAACCACTATCAGTGCTGCGTCGATGTCACGTTCGAGAGCATTCCTTATTTGTTCCGACATTCGTTGCCCTTCATATACGCACACTCTCAAAGCAGACAAATACTTCCAATGTATAGGTATTGTCCGACAAATCTGGAAATTATTGTCTGTGATTATGGGCGTACGATTCAAAGGCTGCCTCGTTACTACTTTTGTGTCATGGAAACCTTGGGCACAACAAAAAACTTTCTCGCGCTCGACGATGCGCACTCGGCACTCGATACATCGGCCATTGCCATACTGTCTGCTCCGTACGAGCACACAGTCAGTTATGGTAAGGGGGCAGGAAAGGGTCCGAAGGGCATCTTAAAAGCGAGCGCATTCGTCGAGTTCTACGACGATGAGTTCGAACGCGAGCTGTGCTTTGAAAAAGGCATCTGCACGATCAAACCGTTGGTGTTTGGTAAGAAGGTCGATAGGGATGCGCTTGACGTCATCGAACAAGCCGTCACCGAATTGATTCGATTGAAAAAATTTGTCGTGACGCTTGGCGGCGAACACACAATTGCAACAGCACCTATTGCAGCGCACTTCAAAAAGTACAAACGCATGAGCGTGTTGCATTTCGATGCACACTCCGATTTGCGCGATACATACGAAGGTTCAGCATTTTCACATGCGAGCTTTCTAGCTCGCGTTGCCGAGTGGTTTCCAACGGAACGCATTACACAAGTGGGCATCCGTGCACAGTGTATAGAAGAGGCGACGTTTATTAAAGAACGTGGTATCAATACGTTTTATGCATCAGCAATACGCAGCGGCATTCATGGTGAGGATTGGCAGCAGACCGTGGTTGACACGCTGGCGAAGGACGTCTATGTGACGTTCGACGTTGACTGCTTCGATCCAGCAATCATGCCGTCTACGGGAACACCGGAGCCAGACGGACTGCTCTATAGCGAGACGATTGATGTGCTGCGAAGACTCATTGCCAGCGGACGTCGCATCGTTGGGTTCGATGTTGTGGAGTTAGCACCGAACAAAGGACTCCATCATCCCGATCTAACCGTTGCTCGATTAGTTTATAAAATGCTGAACATTGCATTTGCAAAACGGGAGACCAAATGAATCAGGAAGTACGCCTAGAAGAACTTCAGCGTCGTGTAGAAGATCTATACGCCATGCCGGCGCAGGAATTACACTACACACTCGGTGTTCCTGAGGTAGTCTCGGGCTTCATCGAGGCTCTAAACAAAGGTACTGTTCGTGCTGCCGAACGTCAGGAAGACGGCTCGTGGAGGGTGAACACATGGGTGAAACATGGAATACTTGTGCTGTTTCGCAAAGGACGTTTAACGGATGTATCGACCGACGAGACGTTTCGG
>JBKJNB010000016.1:0-27386 GCA_046595995.1 Candidatus Kapaibacteriota bacterium | reverse complement strand
GCAAAGGCACAGGTCAAGGCACTCTTAAGGACAGCATTCGGATGGAACATCATCCATGACTTAGGCGACATTACAACTGCCCGTGGCACAGAGATGGTACTGCCTCTGTGGATTCGCCTCTGGGGCACGGTAGGATCACCGATGTTCAACTTCCACGTACAGACTGCATAACACCGATGTTCAACTTCCACGTACAGACTGCATAACGATGCATATGTCTACCGACCTCCTCTTCCTCATCATACTTGCGTTGCCCGTGGCATCGATTGCATGGACTATAACGCATGAGGAGGTCTTTCGCGAGCCGAGGGAGTATTGTGTACAGCGTAGCACGACGAGCAGGACGATTGTAGCGCGGAAGTTTTTCTACTTGTTCACGTGTGAATACTGCTTCTCGCATTACGTCGCGGTAGCAATGATCATTATTACTGACTTCAAACTATTGTTCGAAGACTGGCGCGGTTATCTTATTGCGCTCTTCGCTCTTGTATGGGTAGCGAATGTGTACATGAGTCTCTTTGCTCGCGTCCGCATCGACATCAAGGCCGTTCGCATCGAGTCCGAAATAAAAGAAGAACGGCTCGAACAAATGGATGGAGTTAGTAGGCCTGCCAACGGCGATAAGTCTGCGAACGTCAAAGCCTAATGTCAAGGATTAACGGATGTGTCGCACGGGTCGCATCATCCGCCTACCATTCAATTCCACGCTACAGAACAGCATTTCTTTGGAACTCGAATGTGTTATGGAACTCGGAATTGTAGCATGGTAACGTCCACGTAGGACCTGTTCATCAAACAGTGGCGCCACCACTTCACCCAGTACGTTTACGATCGATATGCGAAGACGTCCATCGTATTGTGTGTAGACAATAATGGTTGCACTTTCACTAAACGGGTTCGGTACGATGATGACGCCAGGTGCTTCCGTTGCATTGGCGATGTCTGACTCTACACTACTCGGTTTACACATTCCAGCGTCAATAATGTACTGCGGCGTTAACGATGTGTTCTTGATGCTGAATTGATTGGCTACTGCCACATCCGTTGCCCAACCCGTTTGTAGCGTCGCGTAGTAACTGTCGGTTGTCATGTTCATCATAGTACATGCCGGGTCGGCGTATTCGTTGCCCGGACCCCACTCCCATGCAAGGTAACCGATGCCCATTTTCTGCGCACGCATGATCATGGTTTCGTAGTCTGCCTCGTACACAAATGCATCACCACGATTAAACAACCCAGCGAATTCGCCAATCATTAGCGGCATACCCGCATTAACAGCAGCCTGAAACTGAGCAGTGATGTACGCTGCATTCGCGCCATCCGCCGTCGACCAATAGGTGTGTACGCTGAACATCACATTTTTGTCAGGGTCTTTATCCATGAGATACGGCCCAACGCGAACGAGTTGTGCAAGGTTCTTGCCCCAGTCCGCCGCATCGATAACAAGGGGAGTGTGGATACCTGCGTTACGTAGTTGCAGTAATGCAGATTCGTAACCAGTTTTGAACATCTCGTCTGTGACTTCGAATTGCCCGCACTCATTAGCAATATTTACAATCAGGTACCTCTCGTGTTTCTTGATTACTGCAAGAACGTCTGGAGATTTCCAGTAGTCGAGTACCATTTGGAGTTTCGACCAATTACCTGTTGCATCATGCATCTCAATCATTGGAATCATGTCATTGTCTATGCAATCCTGAATCGTTCGATCTAAACCTTCTACACCAGCATCAACCTCTGCCGCACTTGGCTGCGCAAGCCAGACGATACGGACACAGTTCGCCCCAGTCTTCCGAATCTCTTCGTACGACTTCTTACGAAGCGCGAGGTCTTGCGTCCAGACAGCCATCTTATTCACTCCACGAAGTACCACTTTGTCCTCACACGGTGTGTAGAGGTGCCTGCCAACTACGCGTAGCCCAGTGTCACTACCGAGTTGTCTGTACATCAGTCCGGTGAACGTAACGGCGAGGAGCAGTATTAATAGGAGGCGCATCATGGTGCTCAGGGTTGACATCAGTAAGGGGCTCATCGCCGATTCGTAGGCAATGATGGCACAAACTTGCGTGGCATGTAGGTTTGCAATAATGCCTACCACAATGCCATGGTTCCAAAATGCCTCCGTTTAACCCGCCGATCTTTGACGCAATTGCAGCATACGGCATCGGAGGTTTGGCCGTGGTTGTCGCACTCATTTTCACTGCCCTGATCGTTGCGCGCAAGCGGCGCAGTCTGCAGTTCGGCATGCTCGCTTCGGTGGCTGGCATCATGGCTTTGTCTGGAGTGTTGGCTGCGACCGGACTTCTATCCGATACCGATGCACCGTTTCCACCCATGGGACTCATGATTGTCCTGGTGCTGGTGCTATCTGTTCGTGGTGGCCTCGGACCACTTGGGAGTCATATGGTGGCGGAAGTACCACTGGTTGCGCTAATCGGACTACAGATGTTTCGTCTGCCGCTTGAGCTCGTGATGCATCACGCGGCGAATGTCGGCATTATGCCCGAGGCACTGTCATACTCAGGATACAACTTCGACATTGCTACGGGAATCGGCGCTGTGCTCTTGTTTACAGCCCTGAAGCTGGGTGTGAACGTTCCGGCCATTGTGATTTGGCTATGGAATCTTTGGGGCATCTATTGCCTCGTAGCAATTACGATCATAGCAATTGCCACGTCGCCCATGGTTCACGCCCTAGGTACAGATCCGCGAAACATGAACACTTGGGTTCTGTACTTTCCTTACGTCTGGTTACCAGTTGTCATGGTAACGATTGCATTGATTAGTCACATCGTTATCACGCGCATCATACTGCGACGGACGCCGTCTGTCGACAACTCATTGGTTAGAACCTAAGGCCCACACCAACGCGCACGTTAAACGGTGTTCCTGGTGTGTAGTGAATTTCTGACGTCGTGTCCGACTCGCCTCGAAGGCGGCTTTCAGTGTCAAACTGGGCTTCGCGCCACGACATGTTTAGTAGGTTTTCGACTTGTACATTCAAGTCGAGAGCACTCGTAAGCGGCACGGTGCCGTTCATGTCGACGATGCTGTAACCAGTGGCTGCTACTGAGTACGTTTCGTTTGCCGGACGTGCGCCGATGTGACGCAAACGGACAGCAGCAGAGAATGCATCAAACTCAAACACGGCAAAGGATGTAAGCGTGAGTGTTGGTGCGAGTGCAATGTAGTTCGCACCATCTGGAAGATCACGTAGTCGGCCACGTGAAACAGTTGCATTGCCACCAATGGTAAACCATGTGGTTGGATGTACGCGTGCTTCGACATCGAGGCCGATACGGCGTGAACGTCCGGACTCTTCGGTCGTGCCTTCATCACCAATCCAAACAAACTCGCTTTCTAGATCGAGCATCCACGCTGCTACTGAAAATGCCAGTACGTCATTCGCCCAACGGCCGCCAAGTTCAGCACCAAAGGCACGGGGGATGGTTGTCTGCGAGGCCTTCGTTACGGCAACACGTGCGTCGTTCGAGTGAAAGCCGAAGCCAGAGTTAAGAAACAGCGTACCATGATCGTCGATTGCGTACGCGAGGTTCGCCTTCGGCGACACGACAATTTTTTGCGCAGATCCGTGCGCTGCAGATCCTTGTGTAGCAGCCCCTTGCGGAGCAAGATTTTCGACGTTGAAGTCGAAGTAATCGGCACGTGCACCGAAGACCGCTGTTAAGGCACCAACAATGATTTTCTGCTCAGCAAAGACGCCGACGTTTGTCTGCTTGATGGCGTTGTCGCGTGTTGTGGAGAGCCGCGTGCGCACGGAGTCGTGGTATAGCGCTGCACGAACGTTGTCATGACGGACATTCACACCGAAAGATGTCTGCATACCTACTTCATCGATTAGGTAGACGAAGTTCTTCTGCCCGAAAAGTGCGAGCACGGACCGTTCATCGGTTTGCTCGATCATGTCGCCATTGATCGAATCTGTGGCGAAGAATGTGAAGTTGCTGAAGAGTCTAAAACGATAATCGGTAAACGATGCTCGAATGGTTAGTGGATCTGCACCCTGCTCTTGAAGAGCAAGTTGGAACGTGGTTCGACTTGTTGCGCCACCCTCGTTCGGATCGATGGCACCGAACCGTGTAACAAGTCCGCTCTCGACTGCACGATTAGGAATCTGTCCGCTTGCATTCCACTTCGATGTAAAAGTCATTACAGAAGCTGTAAGTGCGGAATGACGTCCAAGTGGTGTGTACGTCTTTGCGATAAGATTCAACCGGCTGAAATCCTGAGGCAGTTCGAAGTACCCTTGAGATGACGAGAACTCCGCGCCTGCATACGCTTTGGTTGTACCCAGTGACGTTGCTACGAGACCTAGACCACGATACGTACCAAACATGCCGCCCTCGAGCTTCGCAATGTTGTTCACAAGGGTGTCAGCAGTCCGGAAGGTAACAGCTCCGGCCGTGGTGAGGTCGCCGTAGCTGGCGAAGTACGGACCTTTCACTACATCAACCCGTTCGACGGTCTCCGGAATGATGAAATGCAAGTCTGCGTATCCTTGGCCATGTCCGTGCGAGACCATATTCACCGGTGCGCCATCCACGCTGATGTTGATATCAGTACCATGATCGGCATCAAAACCGCGTAAGAAAATCTGTTCAGCTTTCCCGCCTCCACCGTGCTGCGCAATCACCAATCCCGGAACAATCCGAAGTAAGTCTTGAGCAGAGTTGTGTGGGAGCAACAGTAGATCTTTAGACCGAAAAGTTTGGTCGGTTGCGGCTGACACTGCGCGATTGGCGTCGACGACAACCGTCGCAGCTTTATACGTGGAGGCGTCGAATGTTGTCTTTGTAGTGTCAGATGTTGTCTTAGTTGTGTCAGACTTTGCGGTCTGCAATTGCGCAGATACATGAGGCGCAGCGAGCAAGCATACAAGACCGAACACGAGAGATTTCATAGGGTGCAACACCGAGGGTATCAGAGGCTTGCGTGTTGAAGCGACTTGTGAATAAGCACAGAGCAAGCCTGCATCTCTGCATTGCGCGTCTTCATGCGCAAGGCTTTATCCATGTACGTCTTTGCTTCGGTGAACTTTCCGTTACGATACAACGTGTACGCCATAGCGTATTGCGACGTGATGTTGTCCGGGCGTGTAGCGATGTCCTTACGTGCGTGTGCGAGGGCCACGTCGGACTTGTAATTAAACTTTGCATATAACAACGCGCGATCGGAATGGTTTACGTGTCCTGCCTGCTCGTCTTCATTCATCATTTGTTCAATGATTGCTAGCGAGGCCTTCATGCCCTCGACGTCTCCGCGTTCTTGTTGTATTTCAGCCTTCTTCTCAACAAACGATACTTCGGGAACCATGGCTAGAGCAGTATCGAGCAGCGTGAGCGCTTCATCGAACTGCTGTTGCGATTGGCGCACAGAAGCTATTCCGGCTAAAGCAAACGGATAGTTCTCACGTTCCATGCGAGCGAGCTGGTACTGAACTTCTGCTTCAGCAATCATTCCTTGGTTAAAGAGCACGTTGCCGAATGTCGTACGTGTCCATGCAGCATCTTCGGTACCCGGAAGACCAGCTTTTACAGCCATCCGCATTGCTTCGAGTGCACCTTCGTTGTCGCCATGAATCTCGCGCAAGTATGATACACGAGCGTATGCTTCGAGTCCGGGACGCATTGCCATCATACGATCTGCTGCCGCAACTGCTTCGTCATAACGTCCCAGTTCGACATTCGCGTCACACAACATGCCGTAGGCTGCAGATGTGCCTGCTACGTCGACCGTTAGACGCTCAGCGAGTTCACGTGCTTCTGCAAAACGGTGCAGTGATAGGAGCACACTTGTCTTAAGTGTAAGGGCTTCGAGGTCCTTCGAGTTCTTGTCGAGAGCAACATCGAGCGCAGTCAGTGCCGCTGGGTAGTAGTATGGGTGTTCGCCAGTAACGCGTGCTTCATACATATACACTTTTGCAAGTGCGGAGTAAACACCCGGTTCGTCTGGACTCTGTTTAATCTTCGAAGCAGCTTCATTGAATTTCTTCTGCTGTGAGGCAAAATCCTGAGCATAAAGACCTTGCTGACGTGGTTTCAGCTGTGCTGGCGTGTAGTCATCGCCAATCGATAGTTTCGTGCATGCGCACAAGACAACACAACAAAGGATAGTAGTAAGGGCAAGTTTCATGATCTATGCGATTGCAATTAAAAAATTGCCCCCTTCCGAAGGAAGGGGGCGGGTGAGTTTTTAGCGGTTTAGAACAAGCTTCGACGATGCCAACGGACGTCCATCGAGTTGCAATGAAGCCACGTATGAACCTGCAGGAAGTGCAGTGTTCGCAGCCCAGTCTACTTCGTAGTCGCCACTTATGACATTACGATCAAACGCTGTTGCAACGAGGTTGCCGCGTGTGTCAAAGATTTTGACCGTAACACGGCCGCCTTCAGCCATGTGGAATTTCATCGATGTCGTAGCCGAGAATGGATTAGGATAGCTGCTGCCAACAAAGAAGCCTGTTGGAGCGGAGAAGCCAAGTGGACCTACAGGTTCGCCCCGTACGCCTACTGGTGAGCCCCCTTCAGCATAATCATATCCACGATGCGCTTCAGCCATGTATGGCCAAGTTGTTGTGAACGGCTTGTCGTTCTTGTCCGGACCAGCGTTGTAGGTGAGTACGCCTAGGAGGTTCGGAGTAACTGGCGATCCGCCTGTTGCGTAATCGTCGTACCACAGACCGATGGCGGCCAAAACAACACCACTTACTGCTTGAAGTTCGATCGTTGTTACGTCATCTTCAAGGCGACGTCCGTTCGGGAAGCCATCCATGTTCGGAATGAACTGAATGTCCGCACTACCGGCAAAACGTGGATCTGTTAGACCAAGAACAGCAGCTTGTACGAGACCAAGTGTCGAGAAGTCAGGGCTGTTACGTGGAGTAACAGGTGTTGCCATGTTCAGGCGAAGCATGTCACCAAGAACTGGAAGGAAGTTGTTGATGAACGGCTTGCCAGGAGCGAGTGGATTGCCACCCTTGCCTGTTGCAAGCTGGTATGGTGGAAGATTCGGTACACCTGTGTAGAAGATCGGTAGAAGATCGACCGAACGTGGGCTTGCTGGCTGAAGAAGAATCTTGCCAAACGAGTTTGTATCGAGAGCTGTACCAGCACCACCGTTGGTGGCGTACAAAGGATACAGTCCACCAGCGCCGTTGCGGAAGTCATACGCACCAAGTGAATTCGTTTGGATGCGCAGAGCAGCCATTGCAGGTACCGCTCCACCGAACTTGCTGTCGTCCATGTACAGGCCAAGCTCTGGGTTAACGAAATACTTTGCGTACGATAGTTCCTTCGATGTTTCGTAAGGAGTGTTAGCATTCCAACGGTCCTTGTCACCAACTGGAATTACAGCTTCATTCGTAAGCGGCATGCCGATACGTGAAATCTGAACCCATTCGCCGCTAACATCTGGCTTCATGCCATCTGTGCGAAGTGTTGTGATTTTCTGACGTGATGCAGAAGCCCATACGCCGATTACGAAGTCGCCATCGAGGATGTTGGCTGCTTGCGATACCGACTTGCCATCTTTTTGCAGAGTCGAGATTGGAATCTTCAGAGCGATTGTGTGGCAGTTAAAGCCAGCAACAGCATCGCGAGCCTTCTCAGCTCCAACACCGTCACGCTTGCGTGTTTGACCAAGGTCAAAGATGCCGCCCAGATCTACGAAGAAAGGATCATCGACCGGACCGCAGAAGATTGTTTCGCCTGTTGTTGCCGTTGTAATTGCTTCTTGTACGAGTTGGCTGTACGCCTTACCAAGTCCAGCAGCACTTTCAATCGAACGTGGTCCGATATTTGGTGGTGGTACTTTGCCGCCGTTAACGATTGTCTGGAACGACACACCACCGTCGATGGAGCGTTCAGCCTTGTATGATGTCTTGAGGTTTTCCTTACCGAGACGAATGTTGAAGAACGTTGTCGGGTCTTCATTCACCTTGGTAAATGTAAAACGGTAGGTGATCTCATCGCCAGGTGTTGATGCATCGTTGTCTACGTGCACTTCGTAACGAATGTTTTCGCCGAAGGAAGCATAGTTCGGTCCGCCTTCTGGCAGCTCGAACGGAATATAGTTTGCAATGATCGCTATCGAGGTTGTATCCTCTGGGCAGCGAAAGGCATATAGATCTGTGTTATCAGCCAAAGGATCGTTGCTGATAAGTGGTGCTTCACGGTGTGAAGATGCGTAGACGAGCACTCCAAGAACCGTTGCACCAGCAAGCGTAAGCAATGGCTTACGAAGTCGAGAAAAAAGCATGAGTCACCTATTAATGGTTGTTTAAACAAAAACGCTTTGTTGCGTACTCGCATGCCTACGATTGTAGGTCTTGTTCGGATCGCGGGCCGAAAACCTGATTTATATGTGCAGGGTTCCGAACATTCTTATGGAACTTTTTGGTGATTCGCGGCGAGCGTTGCTGTATGCGGCCGATTACTAATTTGTCGTGTTAAATTTCTTTTCTGGGACATGTGTTATGACACGTATTGATTCCCGATCGCCCTCGAAGCACCTGTTGGCTTCGATTGTCGTGGTGCTTTTTGCAGCACTGTTTTTTTCACCCCAGAGCTTTGCGCAAGGCGGAATAGGTCCGTCGTGGGTAGCCGAGGCCCAACAAGATGGCTACACCCTCAAAAAGGTCATCTCCGATACCGCGATTGCAACCGGCCAGTCGTTCACGTATTCCGTGTACTTCTCGATTCCAGCCGGAGCGACCAACGTCACGATCTCTGACGTCCTTCCAGCAGGCATTGAATTCCTAGCAGCGTCCT
The DNA here is from genome assembly GCA_046595995.1 of Candidatus Kapaibacteriota bacterium. GTDB lineage: Bacteria > Bacteroidota > Ignavibacteria > Kapaibacteriales > Kapaibacteriaceae > JAWXBR01. The sequence goes on along the minus strand of JBKJNB010000016.1, from coordinate 18,597 downwards.
TCACGGCCCCCTGCGGTACACCGACAGTCGTATCCCCACTTGTGAACAGTCTTGGAGGTACGTATTCGTTGACGTTCGCGACGCTGCCTTCCGGTTGCTCGGGATCGTTCACACTTACTGTGCGGTTCCCGAATGGAACCACGTGTAATGGCACCACGGCTCGGAATCGAGCCTGCATTTCTGGCATTCTAGGAACGAAGCAAATTCAGTTTTGTACGCCATTTGTCTCGACAAGGGCAATTGCCGTCGAGCCATGGAACATCAACAAGTACATCATTGGTGCTGCGTATCAGGGCGGACCGTGTCCGTACGCCACGGGTGACTCGGTCGTCAACTATCAAATCTGCGTCTATAAGAACGTCGGTACTACGGGTCAACTCAATCTTGTCAACCCTATCGTTACCGATGTGCTTCCGACGGGTGCTGTTCTCACGGGTTCATCGTGTGGGGCCGTTCAGACAGGCAACCTCGTTACATGGACCGTACTACCTACGACATTGAGTGCCTTGCCGATGTACAACACGGTGTGTTGCACATTCACCGTGCTCTATCCACGCGCACTTTTCCCGACGGGATCGACGATTACGAACAGGGCTGTTCTTAGCGGTACGCTAGGTAGTGCACAAACTCCGTGTGGTACCATTAGCGATACAAGTAACTCTACGTGTGTCGAGATTAAGAACATCGTTAGTGCAACGCTCAGCAAGTTTGTCTACACAACCGGACAGCCTGGCTGTTCTGGCAAGTACCAGATCTGGGTCTGCAATAACGGTACAACTCCGGTGGCATCGTTTACAATCACCGATACGATTCCGACAACGCTTACGGGCTTGTCTATGGGTACGGTGTCGGCCGGTCTAGCTGCAACACTCGTAGGTAACATCGTTACGGTAAACAGCACCTCGGCGCTAGCTCCCGGACAGTGTCGTTACTTCGAAGTCAACTTCACGATTCCGCTAACGGCTATCGTGGGTTCTACCATCACCAACTGTGCATGGTTTACAGGGCCTGGCTTGGCACCGATCAAGGCGTGTAATTCGTTTGTGGTTGTAGCACCAGCACCGCAAGCCTGTGTGTGGAAAGACGTCTGCTCGAAGTTACCATCGTATGCGCCGGGTGCTACGTTCCGCTATCGTATGCGTGTTCAGAACATTGGCGGACAGCCCCTTACCGGAGCCACAATTACCGATGTGCTGAACCCCAATCTGCAAGTAGTGGGAACAGGTAATCCTTCGTATTACACATCAACAAACTGGGCGGCACCTTGTCAGCCGACATCGACCTGGGCTGGGGTGACGTTTGCGTACAACGCAGGAACGAATACCGTGACGGCTGCACTGCCGACAATTCCGGCTGTGTGTCAGAGCATCTTCTACCTCAACTGTGGCATGTATGGCACCGGAGGTGTGACGTTCTACTTTATAGAGTTCGATGTGAAGATTACAGACACATCGGCTCTCGGCAACATTCCAAACTTGTTTACATTAAGTGGCGGCACGCTTCCAGCTACTGTAACATCGAATACAGAATTGGTTACGGTCGCTGGTACTGCGGGCTACACGCTCGACAAGGCTGTGAAGTCGAACCCAAGTGGTTCGTATGGTACATCGGCAACGGTTGCTGCGGGCGGAACGATTGCCTATCGTCTGCGCATGACTGTTCCCGCAACGAGCGTTGGTTTGCGCCACATCACGTTTGCAGATCTTCTGCCAATCGATGATGCACCGAATCCAGACAAGCTCATCCTGGGTCCGTGTACGCCACGGAACAGCGCCTTCAACGTCACGTATGCGTTGCCGCCACTTGCTTCCTCACCAGCAACAACGTCGTGGAACAACCCATTGAGTTATGCACGCGTGAACAACTTCCAACCGACAGGAGCTCCTGCGGTGATGTTTGTTGGCGGTTGCGGTTCACTTGGCACCTGGACGACCCCAGGTATTCCATCGGGTGCGAAAAACGTGGGCTGGTACTTCGGTGCTACTCCTATTGGAGCGCTGGGTACTGCAACGGCGCAAATGAACGCGCTCGTACCTTCGAATGTCACCGATTCTGCGAGGGCATGTAACACGTTTGCTGCTAGTGCTGCGGTACGCCACTTAATAAACAGCACGATTATCTCCGACCAGGTCATAGGACAACTCGAGTCCGCACCAGTCTGCGTAACGGTTGTTAAGCAAGCTGGATGTCTCGACAGTATCCAGATTAAGGTTGATTGCAAGGGTAAGGACGCTGCAGGCAATCAGCAGTACAGCATCCAGATTACTGGTACGAATGGCACTGGTGCAGGCGTACTTAACCTGAGTTCGACCGACGGCACGTTTGCACCATCGAACTTTGTGTTGCCTCTTGGACCGTTCGTTGTTAACACGGTCTTCACTGACACACCTCCCGTTTCTGGTGGTTTGCTTGTAATTCAGTATGCATTGATGGGCAACAACGGACAGGTACTATGCAGAGACAGCATTCTGCGCGATCTGCCACCATGTCCTCCAATAGAACCACCATTTGACTGCTGTAAGGAATTCATCCGCCGCATTGACAAGTCGAAGATTGCCTATAACAACGCTGGTGGCGTAACGCTAACAGCTACGTTAACTGCAGGTCCTACTCCGATTCAGACATTCAGCGCATCGATTATAGGCGTGCAGCTTCGCACGAAGTGTCTTACCTCACCGGCATCGGCATGGCAGCGAGGCTTAGGCGACATCACCGGTGGAGCGATAAGCGTTCCACTATCGCCTGGCCCGAACCTGCTAAGTGTATTCAGTCGCATCGCTCGTTGGGGTCCAGACCAACAATGCGAAAGCTTCGCAAACGGTGTGAACATGTCATTGAACATGATCTTCCCAGCTCCGCCTGCCAGCTTCAAATGTCATGACACGCTCATCTTCACGATGCGCTACACATTCACTGACTGTAAGTGTCAGACATGCGAGCTTATCGTTCGTGATACAGTTGTTCGCCGACGCACATTTGTGCCATGGGATAACAGTGGCGTAATCTTCCCAACGCGCTTTGGCACACAACCAGCGCGCGACGCAAAGGCTGGCGAAGATGTGCAGGCAGAAGCTGTCGGACGTACATCGATCGTGATGTCCGATAAAAACAATGGCACGTTGCACATCATCAACCCTGCAGTCGATGGCAATGACATTACGGTGGTCGGCGTGGAAGTAACATCCGGACAAGTACCACTAACATCACTTACGAATGATGGCAACACGTCACCCGCAAGTGGAGGAACAGCGTTCATCGGTGTTCTTGCTCCTCCGGGCACCAATGACTCCGTTGGTCTAGCATTCAACAATGCGAACAGCCTCATGACCTTCCCGGTAGATGTGCGATTCCTCTACACTGTAGGTGCGTCAGAGACCCCTGAGTTCAGCGATGTTATTCGCTATCAAGCCCGTGTTCCGGGTGGTGCACCCGATGCGATGGGTGCAGACCTAACGTCGAAGCCAGATGGTGTAAAGACTTACGCCGTCTTCTTCAGGAACGCGAATGCCTACCGTGAACGCACAGCACTTATTCGCATTAAAGCGAATGGTCCAGCGCGCATCCTCGCAGTAGGTCCAGCCGGCACCAACCCATCCGAAGCCTTGCTCGCTCCAACAGTAAACGACTCTGGTCGCTACATGATCAGCGCCGTCGAAGCTGGTGAAGGGGGCATTGGAGAAGGGGCATTAGTGAAGCCGATTTACATAACGCTCTCCGACGTCGTAGGGTCAACAGTGAACTTCGACTTCCAGTCGTACGACATCAATGGCAATCAGATCTCCGGTGGCACATTCACGCTATCCGATCCTATTGCTGGTGTGCATGAGGCTGGTGACGTCGACGTAACGCCAATTGCCACGATGGCCGTTATGCCGAATCCGGCAGGTACATCGGCAACCGTCTCGCTCATGCTCAACCGTTCACTCGGCACGTCAACAATGACGATCACCGACATCAACGGCCGCACGATTAAGACGCTCACGAGTGGCGCGCTCGACCAAGGCAATCACGTCATCCACACAAACGTGGCCGACATGCCCCAAGGCGCCTACTTCATCGTCCTTACCACACCGTTCGGCACACAGTCTCTCCCGCTGAACGTCATCAAATAAGGTCACGTCCGGTCGTGGCCACACGACCCTCATCGTGCAGTAACCGTCGCCGTAAACACAAACGCCGCATTTCCGAAAGGGAGTGCGGCGTTTTTCTTTGGTATGTATGGCCGTTGTCGTTTGTCTCCTGTCGGAGACGTGCTAAGAAAATGCTAAGATGATAGGGGCAGAAATGTGCGTATCGTTGTCATTCATTCGAAAGCAGAGTAGCTGTGATACTGACGAGACGTAACAAATGGAAATCATCCGGTGGGGCCTTGATTCCTATTGTCCTTTCATGTGTGTTAAGTCTTTTCTGTATCACGCCTACTTGCGCACAAAACGTTACACGCTCGTGGTCTGCTCAACTTCCCCCGAAGAGTGGACCGTGCACGTTTTCTTTCGACGCTACACGATACGCGTATGCTATTGGGAATATCGTCGTCGTTCGCGCGAACGCAGTTACAGGCGAGCCGATCGATACGGTCGCCATTTCAAAGAATAGCGGCATTGCATATCACGGCACGACATTGTTCGTTCTCACCGGAACGGTTGGCGACACGGTCGAACTGGCGTATATCGAAGCGGACAGTGCAAATGTTGTCCGAACTGGTATTAAGCTCTTTACGATCGGCTCGCGTGTTCTGACCTCCGTCAGACTAGTGTCCCTACGAAACCAACCGAACCTCATCATGCAGGGGAATATCACTGCGAATGGAATTGGTGGGGCATCGACTGGGGCTGATGGGACGTGGCACTTTGTGAACGTTAACATGTTTGCAATCGATAGTTCACGATCGGGAACTCTAGACGCATTCAGTGAGGCCGCTGACGGCACTTCTTTCGCAAGTACGGAAACGTGGTTTAGTCATTCCACAGGAAGATATATTCCATCGCAAATGGGTTCTAGTTGGCGAGTCCGAGGCGTGCCAATAGCAACGCAGGCACATTACATGGCCTCGCCATTTCAAGAGAGCACACTGCCAGTACCGACTGGAATTTTCGGAATAGTCGCACATCAGAATTACATGTACGATTTGCGATACCGGATCACATACCCTCCGGATACCACAATTCAGGCGTTGCTATGTAATGTTGCTCCGGGTGGATGGATGCTGGCTGCTAGAGGCACACCTACAAATCGGATCCTCGGAGTCTATGATCTGATTTCCAGAATATGGAACCCCTTCGATACACTGGAACCCTGTGTCGCGACAGAGATTGAAGCCGTAGCCAATGCGCAGGTATCCGCACTGTTCGTCAGAGATATCGTTGGTGGCACTGTGAATCGGTATCAGTTGCCCAATTTTGTGCCGCATGACGAAGTGCTGCTTCATCGATCGCGAGATACAATTGTTCTATTCGATACTGCGTTCTGTTCGTTGAGCATATTCAGCCAAATGGGAGCACATCAGATTCGTTGGTATCTAGATGACTACCTTATTGCCACAACCCTCACCCCTTCCCTAGTGTTTAGTAGTTCGACGGCTGGTGTTTACTCGATGCGAGCAGAGGTCGTTGACACGAATGGGAATGTCCTTCGAATTGCAGCGGCATCCCATCCCCTAGTCGTGCGACGGCCCCCTGCGGTTCAAATGTACTTTCGTCCGGGTACGTCGAAAATCTGGACGATGTCAATTAGTCCAGAATGCAACCACCTTGCACTTGGACGTCAGGACACACTTTCTATCTATCGTCTACCGGAAACAACAATCGATGAGGGCGCCGCACTTGTTCAGCAATTAGCAGAAGACGGAGCAGTCGCGTTCGGTGACTCTTCGCATTCGTTGATTTGGTTACGTTCCGAGCTCGTTGGACTTCCTTTGGCGCAGACTTGGTACCTCGGCACGTTGTTAAGCGAAGACATGACGCCGATCCTTCGCATCGGCCACGCAAGGTGGGGCAATGGTAGTACAGGTGCACTATCACCGATGGCAACGATCGGAAAAATGATTTACAACGTTGCTACAAGACGTTGGCTTTCACTTGTACTTACATTCTCAGATTGGACCGCAGCAACAAGGGATGGTGGAATTGTCTCTCTTCCTACATACGCGCCCGAACCAACAGCCGCTGCGTTCATCCTTCAGCCAAGCCGAGACATGTCTGATGCTGACGCTGGGTATAGTAAAAGTCTTATCGTATCGTATGGCGATCGAATCCTCATACTCGACCTTGCTTCGGGTGATACCGTCGCAATTATCATGGTATCACAAGGCATGTATGCCCGGTCGGCGATAGCAACGAATGCCCACACAATCGTATCAACATCTGCCACCTATAAGAAAAGTACCGGCTGGAATCAAACCTATGTGCACCCGTTTACAGATGGCCATCGCGTCTTGCGACTTCCTAACGAAGATTACGTCTTCATACTTCGTTCCAATTCAGATTCCATTGGACATGTCGTGTCAGCGATAACAGGAGAAATCGTTCACACGTTCCACGGAGGATTTGGCATCCCAACGTGTCTTGTTTACGATCGTGTTCGTAAGGCAATTCATGTCGGCGATTCATGGGGTTTTGTTAGCACTTGGCCACTACCAACCAAATACACGACGGATCACTCCGAAAACAGAGACTCCGATGGCTCACGCGATCTACGCATCGCACCAATTCCTACCGAAGACATTTTCACGATTGATTCCGAAGTGGACGTCGGTATAAGTGCTATTAACGTATTTGTTTATAATGTATCAGGCCGGTTGCAGGATGTGGATGCTATCGGCAACAATACATTCTCTATCGCCAATAGTCCATCGGGCGTCTATCTAGTTATCGTACGCACGCCCACTGGAATCCGCTCGCAGATGCTTGTGAAGCGCTAGAGTTTACTTGACTTTCAGCGCTCGTGCCCACATTACTTCCGTTCGACAATGATTAGGCCCTCTGCATTGTAATTGAGCCACTTGCTGTTGTCCATGTACGCACTCAATTGCGTAAAAGCAAAGCGCACGCGGCGCGAAGGAAATTCGGCGGTGAGTGAGTAGGAGCCAAGCGGCAACGATGTGTAGTCGTCTTCTTCGCGTCTGCGTAATTCAGTGAAAAACAGTGAGTCTTTGTTGCCGTTGGGGTCGCTTACAATCCAGATGAGGTCCTGGTCGCGATTGAGGGAGACACTCCATTCGCCATCATCGTGAAACGTCATGCTTTGCGTGCTATCGTGCTCAAAGTCACCTCGCCAACTAAACGGCTGAACGGTGCCGTTCGTAACCCAGTTTACAGTCGGTGACACCGTACTGGTGAAATGCATTGTGTAACTCGACCGTCCCGAGGGCATTACACGAACACCAAGTAAGGCAAGCACTGTGTCGGAGTGAAGTCGGTTGGGGATGGGAATGCCCAGTTCCTGCAACCAGTTTCTCAGGCGCGAAGAGTCGCTGTAAGAATCGAGGTAGTAGACAACGGAACGGACAACTTCGGCATCGACCTTCGATAGTTTTGCCGCTGCGTTCTCATCAACCTTGCCGTTTGTGATGATGTTGTTCGATGCAAGGACGTTGTTCGCACGTTTGGTCTGGCTGTTGTAAGAAACGGAAGTCATATTAAACGGACCCACAAAAGCCAATACACTAGCCGAAAGCAAGAGTGCCGGTACTACGCGCAAGTCGGGATCACGCCAGAACGCGAGGTAGACAGAAACCAGCGTCAGCACACAGGCAAGGGCAATAACGGCGTAGCGCTCTTCGGTGATGCCGTACGCGTCGACGCGGACGATAATCGCAACCCACAGCATGGCAGACAAAGGCACCATGAGTCGTCCGAACCAGCGTGCATACAGCGCAATCCACGCATACTCGGTTTCTTTCCGAAGAGGGTACACGAGCAGATAGGCCAGGATGCCAGCAACGGACAGGGATAGAATGAATGTCGAGACCCCTCCTTCGAGCGCAGCGAAGAAGAGCACCTTTATACCGTAGGCGTACAGAATGCACAAGAAGATTATAACCAAAGGCAACAACACGAACTGAGTGAATATTCGCAGTCCGCGCGGATACGTGGCGGCATCATCCGTCACGACAGCAGCATCGGCATCAAACGTCACAGGTGTCGGGGGAATTCCGCCCAGCACGAACAGCGTGTTAAAGATGCCAATCAGAAATATCCACGTCCAGCCATACATCCAGTTGTCGACTTCGACATTAAACAGTTGATCGAGCGATACAAGCGCAAGGCTGATGCCGCCTGCCAGCACTATCGTAAACAATGCACCGGTAAGGGTCCGAAGAAAAAGGGTCTTGTTGAATTCCCAAAACCCGCGTCGGGAGCGGTTCCACGCAGCACTCAACGCAACAGCGGTGTGTACTCCCAACGCAGCCGCAGCAAAGAGCTGAGCGTCCCAGTCGGCAGAAGTCAGTCGGAACACAAACCACGTCAGCGCCCCACCAACTGCAGTAAGCAGAATCCACCGCACCAGCGCCGAGATACGTCGGGCCTCGTATGCTATGGTTAGGGACAGCGCAACGTTTAGCAGGAGTATGCACGATAGTGCGATATGAACGTAACGTCGTTCCTGCTCATCGGGCAGACTATACGTATCGTTCAGGAAAAGCATTGTCATCATGGACACAGTTCCGACGAGCGCAACGAGTATCTCAGCGGGGAACCGGCGAGCAGTGCGCATGGCGTGCTCTAGCATGGTATTCAGCGATGGCAAACGCATATATTTCCCATTGTTATCAAACAAACCCCCACTCCATGTTCTTCCTGCGAAAGCCCGACGAAGCAGCCGTACTCAAGTACATCGACGTGCAACGCTCGACAAACTTAACGTATGCCGATGTCGGCTCGACGAACATCGTTCGCACTATGCCGGACGGCGGTGGCGCAGGTGGAGCGGGCAATGGCTGCAACGTCGACCACAAACGCGTTCTATTAGGTCACGGACGTGAAGCATACGAACAAGCAAAAGCCGCGCTCCGCGCTTGGGAGATGTTTAATGTGGGGTGGGTAGACCCCTTCCCCAGCCCCTTCCCCGTAGGGACTACTATTGCAATTCGGATTCGTCATTTGGGCTTCTGGTCGTTGAATGCGGCGCGCATCGTGTATGCCTTTGATGAGGCCACGTATGATGCGAATGGCGAAGTAGTAAAGGAGCAGTTCGGATTTGCGTACGGCACACTGGCCGATCATGCTGAGTGTGGCGAAGAACGGTTTGCCGTGGAGTGGCTTCGCGCAGACGACAGTGTATGGTACGATCTATATGCGTTCTCAAAACCCCGGCACATTCTTGCACGAGTGGGTAAGCCGTTCGCGCGCATGTTGCAGAAGAAGTTTGCGCGTGATTCGATGCAGGCAATGGTTCGTGCGATGCAATCAGTCGAGTAATCAGGCGAGTAAACAGGCGCGTAATCAGGCGCGTAAAGTGAAATAGCCTAATGCTTGTGCTGCGCCGTTAATAACCACATCGACGGCATGTTTGCCCGCATACGGTACGCGTGTTGTTTGAATAGCGAGTGAAATCTTTTTTGAAAGTCGAACGGTTGCTTTTCCTGCGAGATCGAGCTCCTTTAGCTTAAACACTTTAGCAGATGTAGAGCCATTGGCTTTTACGAAATGAATGGTGAAGTCGACGAGGAGATGCTGAACTGCTGACGTGTTGTTCGTGATGTCAAAAGCAATCACAACACTTTCGCCAATTCGCGGTTTAGCGGGTATTATCGTGATGCCGTCAACTGTGACATTCGCGCGTTTTCCGAAACCTAAAATTTCTAGCGCACCTTTGTCAGCCCGCTTCACTGCTGACCTGAGCGCGTGACGAATTACCCACGCACGTTCGGGCGAGGCACCAACAGACCATAACCTCATGGTGCTGACAAGAAGCTTAGGATTGTCTTTGCCTATGTCGTTCATGTGATTCGCTACAGATCGGCGCACGTACAGAGAGGAGTCGTCTTTCAGCGCTTCGAGAAATTCCAGAATGGGCTCGGGATTCTTGTCGAACACACGTAAACGAGGGGCCCAGGGTAGACGCGGACGTGTCCCTTCGGAGACCAATCGGCGAACGTGCTCGCTCTTGTCACGCGTCCACGTGCGCAATTGTGCAAGCGTGCGTTCGGTATGGTGTTCGAGAAATGGACGTATGCTGAATTCGCATGTAAAGCGTTGCGTGATTTCGTACTGCGCGCGCATCGATGCTTCGAAATCATCGAGTCCGTACTTCGCAACAAAACACGTGTGCGGCAAAGAGATGAACGGTGCCATCGTATTGTCTTCATCCCTCGGCAGAATGTGCCCCAACGAAGCAACCAGCACTTCTATGACCTTCGCATAGTCATTGGGCAAATGCTCACGCGATGTATGTGCTATATGTTCTTAAGGGGCTCTGCCATGGGGCGTTAATGCAGCGCCGTTACGCTGACGCGCTCGATGCCTTGTAGACGGACATCGATATGGCGATCATGCGCTTTCTGAACGTACTCGCTAATGATTTCGAGGACATCGTGATCAACCCAGCGGGATTCGCTACCGTCAATTGTTAGAACGCAGTATTCGGGGATCTCGTCGAGCGCGTCGCGTAGTTTAACCTTGTTTAGGAACGTTACATTGCTGTTTAACTTGATGTAGAAATTATCGATGCCGCCCTCGTGCGATTTCGTCAGCTTGTATTCAGCGTGCAGATTGTTCTGTACAATGAAGTATGTGGACACAAGAAGTCCAATGCTGACGCCAATGAGCAGGTCAGTGGTAAGAATGACGACGATTGTGATGATGAAGGGAAGGAACTGTTTGAGTCCGAGCGACCACATGTTACGATAGAGTTTTGGCTTGGTGAGGTTAAAGCCGGTGACAAGTAGTATGGCAGCTAGAACCGCGTAGGGAATCATGCTCAGCACCGAGGGAATGAGCAGTACTGCAATCAGCAGGAACGCACCGTGTGTGATGGCCGATAGTTTTGATTGTGCGCCTGCTTCTGCGTTTGCCGCACCTCGTACTACTACGGCCGTAATCGGAATGGCTCCGAGCACGCCGCACAACATGTTGCCTATGCCTTGTGCAACGAGCTCACGATTTACAGGCGTGATGCGATTGTGCTTGTCGAGTTTATCAACGGCCTCTACGCAGAGCAACGTCTCGAGCGTCGCAAGGAGTCCGATAATGAGTCCGTATTTCCATATCCCACTATTGGAAAACAGGAGTGTGAGGTCTGGCAAGGTGATGGAGGCAAACACGTTCCATGGAATATCCACCAGTTGTGTTGGTTTTAGAGCGAGGGCAGGCGAGATGGCCTCAATCGCAAATGTTGCCGCAATGCCGATTGCAACGACAAGCAGGGGAGCTGGCAGAAGCTTAAAGCGCTTTGCAACCGATAGCTGACTACCAACAAGTATTGCAATGGCAACGCAGCTAATCAGGAAGGGTCCGAGCGAGATGTGGTTTTTAAAGGCGTCAATGTTCGCAAGTACATTCTGACCGGTGAACATTTCGATAAGGCCACTCGCCCAGAACTCGGGCTGGTCGTAGCCAATGGCCAATGGAATCTGTTTAAGCACCAGCATGATTCCGATCGCGGCTAGCATTCCTTTAATGACGGCCGATGGAAAGTAGTTTGCAAAGCCCCCTAGCTTCAGTAGTCCCAGAACAAGCTGAAAAAATCCAGCAACTAGAACAGCCAGAAGAAATACCTCGAAGCTTCCAAGGGAAACGATAGCACCAGCTACAACGGTTGTCACTCCCGCAGCGGGTCCGGAGACACCGAGTTGCGAACCACTAATCAGTGAAACGACAAGTCCGCCGATGATGCCCGAGAGGAGTCCGGCATACAACGGAGCACCCGAGGCTAAAGCAATTCCCAGGCACAACGGCAGTGCCACAAGGAACACAGTAAGCCCGGCCGCAAGGTCGTACTTCAACCATAACATTCTATAATATTTGATTTTGCTTCTCAGGCGGCTTTTCATAACGCTGCAAACTACGGAGTAGCTGCCATGAAGCGGTAGAGACAGCTGGTTACATCTCGCTCAATTCTCAACAGTATCGGATCGATTGCGCCGTTTTTCAAAGTCATGGTTACATCGGTCTCTACGGTGGTCTGAATCAGGCCGATATCCACGAGCGCAAAGGACTGCAGAAGAGTCAGAAATAAACAAAAACTTGGCGAGAAACCACAATGACGACGCACTAGATCAAGTAACGCCGAATGTATGTTCACTTGGATGAATATCTATTCAGTTCGGTTCGACTGCATAGCTCAACACTTCGACATCTGCGATAACGCCAAAGATCGGACGTTGAATCGTTGTTATCGGAGTCGCTCCGGTGTGCACGTCCGATGCCTTTGTGATGGTGATCGACGTGTACGTACAGCGATGTCATCTCACCGTGTTCGTTGTACTCGGGTAGGCGGCAACGCGTGACAACGGTAAAGCCAACAAGCATCGCGCCGTCATAAGCAAACCCATACTTGCAGTTGGGGTTCGGGAACTTACTCCACGATGCAATCGATGCCTCGAGCGAACACTGTTGCATTGCCTCTGCAGACAGCACGCTAGCGTGCGCCTGAACAAACGCGTGGTGGTTGAGTTGTGCTACGGTTGAGTAGTCGTCGGTTGGTAGAAGTTGGTCGAGGATTCGTAGCATTGCGAAGAGATTGTTACAGGCACGGAAGTCGACGGTGATCCTTTGCATCTAAAACTACGAATGTTGTAGAGCATCCTTTGCCTAGTATCTTGTCCGTCTCCAACCATTCAGGGGGTACCGTCATGGCCGAATTCGACAAGTATTTAAACGTCAATCCACCTGTGAACCCGAGAAGAGTCCTGCGGTTGATAGGGTACGGTGTGCTCGGTGTTGTGGTGCTCATTGTGATCTTGAATATGTCGGTTACCATTCGTGGCGGACAGGCAGGGGTGCTGTTCCGGACGTTTAGTGGTGGAATCGACTTGAACACCACGTTCGGCGAAGGCTTCCACGTCGTAGCACCATGGAATGACATGGTTGTGTACGAAGTGCGTCAGCAGGAAGCCAAAGAATCGATGGCTGTGCTGTCATCGAACGGACTCGAGATATCCGTTGACGTGTCAGGATGGTTTCAACCGCTATTCGCAAAGCTCCCGGAGCTGCATAAAGAAAAAGGCAAGGACTACCTCGATCGCGTGGTACGTCCGTCGATTCGCTCCGCCACCCGCAGTGTCATCGGACGCTACACGCCCGAAGAAATCTACTCTTCAAAGCGCGACGTCATCCAAAACGAAATCTTCATCGAAACAAAGCGCATCCTCGACAAACAATACGTGCAACTCAACGAAGTGCTCGTACGCGACATCATGTTGCCCGCAACACTCAAGACAGCCATCGAAAACAAACTCAAGCAGGAACAGGAAGCCCTCGAATACGAGTTCCGCCTCTCTAAGGCACAGAAAGAAGCAGAACGTCAGCTCATCGATGCCGAAGGCAAAGCCCGCGCAAACCGCATTCTTAGTGCATCGCTAACAGAACTCATCTTGCGCGAGAAGGGCATTGAAGCAACACTCGAGCTCGCGAAATCTCCGAACTCGAAAGTCATTGTCGTGGGAAACAAAGATGGCATGCCGTTGATCCTTGGCAATCAGTAACAATGTCAGCGATGATATTGCACGTTGATCAATTACTCCACTCATAACTAATGAATACCGCAATGCTAAAACACACCGCAATTCTACTCGCCCTGTTGGTCGTTCTTGCGTCATGCAGTGACGAAGCAGTCAACCCCGATACCATTACCGTAGTGCAAGCGAAAACGGGAAGTACGTTTACATTCGATGATTACGACACCGATACAGCGTCTGGTGCGATGATTCCGGAGTCGCGCGACACCACGGTGCACACGGTGTTAAGAACGGGGATCTCGTTTCAAGGAAAAAGTAATGTGTCGGAGTTGTCTATCACGTCGACGCGTGACACGAGTACCGCATACATCAGCTACGAATCGAATGGTGACATAGCTGTGTACTTCCCGGTATTCTCGAGCACGCTCCCTTGGCTGAACTTTCCGATAAGCTCCAAAACAACCGTTTCCATGGTACTTGCCGATACGACGGTTTCGTTCTTTGGTGTAACCATGCAAACGAAAATAACAGCAGAGAATTCATATGTTGGTACAGAAACGCTGACTGTTTCAGGTCAGTCAATCAGCGCCGTAAAGATTAAGCAGTCGCTGAAAACCAAAATCACAACTGCCGGCATTTCGGAAGAGAATGCCATGGATTCGTTCTTCTACTTTGCGCCGTCACTTGGATATATTGTAAAAGTTGATCAACCGTCTACTACCATCCCTGGCACCGGTGACAAGTCGGAAGGTTCGATGAGTGTACTCATCAGTTACGTCCTGAAGTAAGTACTCGAGCTATGCACAGCCTCCTACTCATCGGTTTACTCACCATTTGCGCTCTGCTCCCTTCGCTAGCGCAGCCCCCGGTAAACCTTGGAGTAAATCTCGATGAGCGGGGGGCGTTTGTGGACGTCATGAAACACACGAGCCGTTTTATCGGCGTCACGATGTGGGATGCAAATGGATGGCCACAAAGCGACTTCTCGCTGGTGTCGTTTGATGGGCGGCCGGTCGCCGAATGGACGCAGGCCATCGATGACCCCGAGCAATACCGTGTGGATTATAGCGGACGATACTTAGCTCACTTTAAGGGGCGCGCCACAATTGTGGCGCAAGGCACTGCCGTATCGGTTGAAAACATGTCGTATGATGCAACTACGAATACATCGGTGTTCGATCTGGTTGTTGGTGCCGCGAATGCAGCAAATCATGCGCTTGTTATTCTGCAATTCTCCGCAACGCAGCGAACTGCCAGCGATGCCGTCGGCACAGGCATTACTAACCTAGTTGTTAATCGTCCGGGTTACGATCGATTTAGCACGCAGGTCTTTACCGACGTGTACGTTGATCTGTGTAAGTCTGCGGACTTCACCTGTTATAGGTATTACAATGTGCAGAACATCTGGAGCGGTGAGCCCGTGTTCCCCATAACGCGACAGTGGGAGAATCGGAAACGCGCCACGTATGCGTCGCAGACGTCGCATGCCGGACAGCAGGGAACGGGCGAAGCGTGGTGCTGGGATCACATTGTAACCCTTGCGAATACACTGAACAAGGACATCTGGATTTGTGTGCACATGTCGTGTGATTCTGCTTACGTTACGAGTCTCGCGCAAATGCTCAAGGATTCACTCAATCCATCGATAAACATCTACGTCGAAAACAGTAACGAAGTGTGGAGTCCGACGCAGCTTACACACGGACCCTACAACGCGGCCGCAGCCGCGGCACGCGGCATAACGTTCGATGACAATTATGCACATCGCACTGTGCAGCTCTCGCAGTGGTTTGCAACAGTATTTGGTGCTGACGCTATCAACAATCGGGTGCGCGTTGTGCTGGCCGGGCAGCATGGGTATCACGGACGAAGTGATAATCACCTTCGTTACATAGACCGAACGTTTGGCGCTCCAAAGAATCACATCTATGCAACCAGCACGGCCTTGTACTTTGGCTCGACGCGCGCCGATAACCCCGATCCGCTTGCCATTAACGAGGGCATGATTGCAGACATCAACAATCAGATAGCAAACACGCAAGCAGCAACCTATCGTAAGGCACACATTGATAAGGCAAATCTATGGGACTTGCCAGGGGGCTGTACTTCGTACGAAGGGGGTCCGCACGTACCCGCCGGCGGGGGAACGACCAACCTCAGTGCACAGATCAGTGCACACCGTACGGGACGCATGGCTGACGTTACTAAACATAATTATCGTCAGGGATGGCAAGATCTACAGGGCGGACTCGCCATGTACTTTACGCTGGTGTCTGGGTATAACCGCTACGGTTGTTGGGGAATCACCGATGACCCCTCGAAGCCCCATCGCAATTACAAAATGCGTGCGATACAAGAATTGACGAAGCCTGCCAGCACCGACGTTGAAGACACCGATTACGAACGCACCGATTACGAACGTGCCGGTTACGAACGCACCGGTCATGACAGCATTGAGGCTTTTGACATGTTAGGTCGAAGGGTAGTTGGCGCCTCAAAACCTGCGGGATTGTACATCATGAAAATTGGGGACAGATGCTACGTCACGGTTACCTCGCCATAAGCTACACGTAAGGGAATCCACCACTCCCACTTTTCCGTTAGACAGAAAGATGTTGTAGTTATCATCGAATGATGCCTATGTTAGGCATCAACAATCAGCAGCGCTAATCATGAGAACTACAATTGTTATAGACGATGCCCTTTTGGCCAAGGCTACCGAACTCAGTGGTTTGCACGAAAGAACCGCGGTTATTCGGGAGAGCCTGAAAGCACTGATCGAGAGAGAGTCTGCTAGACGTCTCGCAAAACTTGGGGGCAGTGAGCCGCAGCTTGAACTGGTGTCACGTCGTCGTTCAGAGCAATGATGGTGCTCGTTGATACCAACGTTTGGATAGGGCATTTGAATCGGGGTGAAAAACAGCTCGAATTGCTCCTACAGGAGGGGCGTGTTCTAATGCATCCCTTTGTAATAGGTGAACTTGCCTGTGGCACATTCCGAAATCGGCAGGGTTTGCTTTCGCTTCTGAAAAGTTTGCCTCAGGCACGAACTGCAATGCACGATGAGGTCATGTTCTTTATTGAGCGTCACGCCCTGATGGGACGTGAACTTGGCTATGTCGATGCTCATTTGCTGGCATCACTAGCTATCGATTCCGGTGCGGTCCTTTTCACGCGAGATGCTGTGCTAAAGACGGTCGCGACCGAGCAGGGCAGAGCGTTCAAAGTGTAGAATTGTGCATGAAAATCTAAAGATTAACATCCGCATCCGCATCCGCATCCGCATCCGCATCCGCATCCGCATCCGCATCCGCATCCGCATCCGCACTCGCATCCGCATCCGCATCCGCAACGGCATTCGCAACGGCAGTGTTATTGCAATCGTGAAACAAATACCGGAGCCATCGTGAATTGATTCATCATTCTGACAGTTGTTCTCGTGTGCTTTAGTATATGCAGTTCACTCGCACAGCAAGGCAGGCTCGTGCAACACCCAATCCCCGCCGGCACGAGTCTCTGGGGTGTACAGTTCGTTCGAAGCGACACACAGGTCGGCGCGATTGTGGGTGAAGATGGAAGTATGCTCCGCACAACCAACGTCGGTGCATTGTGAAATATTATAAACACTGCAACTACCGACGATTTGTACGGTGTGAATTGTACGAGCCCGCTCAAAGGAACAGTTGTCGGTGAAAGTGGAAGTATTCGTCGAACCACGGATGGTGGTACAACGTGAATCAACCAGGCAAGTGGCTTTGGCAAAAATCTGTACGCTGTACGTTTTACCGGCGACAACACCGGCATTGCCGTCGGCGAAGCGGGCGCAATACTTCGCACAACAGATGCGGGTTCGAATTGGACAGCCACAGACAGCGTGAGACGCAAACGCTTGTACGCCGTGCAATACACAGCACGATTTATTCGCTGTCTCATTTGCGAGTGCTAACATCGGCACTATCGTAGGTGAGGCGGGAACCATCCTTCGTACAACGAATGGTGGTGAAGTCTGGATGGTGCAGTCAGGGGGCTCTGACGCATGGCTCTTCGGCGTTTCGTTCATTGATGACAACACGGGTACTGCAGTCGGCAATGGCGGCACCGTACTGCGTACCACCAATGGTGGCGCTACATGGTCTTCGCAGCAAAGCAACACCGAGAGTGCGCTGTGGGCTGTTTCTTTTGCGAGCGAGGACAATGGTACGATAGTTGGCGACGACGGTGCAGTACTCCGTACGACGACGTGTGGAGTCATTTCATCGGTACGAACTATTGTAAACAAAGCAACGAACAGACAAGCTGAACTTCGACAAAACGTGCCGAACCCTGCCTCCGATCGAACGACCATTCGTTTCGATCTCACACAACCTGGTCATGTCGTAATCGATGTTACGGATGCGCTGGGCGGCACCATTGCGGTGCTCGTGAACGAGTTTCTACAGCTCGGTACACACGAAGTATTGTTCGACACACGGAACGTGCATGTTGGCGCATACAACTATTGCCTGCGAGTCGCCTGCGCCGTTGAATCGCGACGACTAATAGTAGTAAGGTAGCGGACAGTCTCTCACGTAACAACGAAACAAAATCGTCCGTGGCACCTTGGGGCACCACGGACGATCGTTTATCAACTTCGCTGCTGGGTTGCACTGTTCTCGAGACAAGTGCTACAGCAACGGGTTAATGCAAGTGTATAGAAGTGGGGTAGTCCATTGTTACGGCAGTGGGGTAATCCAGAAGCTGTACTGAACAGACAGGCCCAGGCGGACGGCGTTCATCTTCCATGCCTGCGATTGCTGGAGATTGGTAAGTGCAAGGGTGTAGAACAGTTCCGGGGCAACTGACCAATCGCTATTCGGCACGGGTACTTCGTAGCGCAAGCCACCGGTGATGCCAAAGGCGAGCGAATTCCGTTGTGGAATGTCCCCGCTGTAGATGGCCCGACTTGTGCTGTCATTATTGAACACCGCGTCGCTCGGCTG
>JBKJNB010000094.1:0-5548 GCA_046595995.1 Candidatus Kapaibacteriota bacterium | reverse complement strand
CTTAAAGCCCTGTGTCTTTAACAATTCGGCAATGTAGTTCTCGAAAGGAAATCCAGTTGGGCCAAGCTCCATGATGGCCCTCTTTAGGTTGTAGCGAGCCGCCGTCGGACGTGCGCTCTTTTTCAGCAGCCGATACGCCGTTCTATAGATTTCCTTTGTCTCGATGCCGGGATACAGCTGCTGCTCAATTGCGGCAATAATTTTTGTGGATACTTCATCACGTGCCCCCGATCTGCGCAGAGCTTTACGCAACGTCACTGCATCGAATGGTTCTTCAACACCGCTGTATTTTCTGACCATGATGGAAGAGTGTCGATTACTTTTCATGGTTTCTTCCAAATCGCTTCTTTATGTCTTTATCCAGTAGCTCACGGTGTTCGGGATGGGCAATGTTCAGCAGGGCAACAGCTCGCTGATGTAGGTTTTTACCAAATAGCGAAGCAATGCCATATTCTGTTATTACGTAGTGAACATGTGCTCGCGTTGTTACTACGCCTGCGCCTTCTGCAAGGTGAGGTACGATTTTGGATTTGCCCTTACTTGTAACAGAGGTCATTGCTATAATTGGCTTCCCGTTTTCAGATAAAGCTGCACCACGGATAAAATCCATTTGGCCGCCAACGCCGGAATACTGCTGGTATCCAATGGAGTCGGAGCATACCTGACCGGTAATATCGATTTCAATAGCACTGTTGATTGCGACTACACCTGGATTAGCGCGGATGTTGCGGGTATCGTTTACATAGCTCGATTCAAGAAAACTGAAAGCAGGATTATCATTCAGATAATCATACAACTGCTTTGTACCAATGGCGAACGAGGAAACTGTCTTTCCGTTGTGCTTCTTTTTGTATCGGTTGGTAACGACACCCTTTTCAATAAGCGGGATCAGTCCATCTGAAAACATTTCAGTGTGGATGCCGAGGTCTTTATGATTATGCAAACTGCTTAGCACAGCATCGGGTATTGCTCCAATACCCAGTTGCAAGGTGCAGCGGTCGTCAACAAGTGTTGCACAGTAATTGGCTATCGCGCTTACGTTGTCCGAAACAGTCTCATCGTGTTCAAGTTGAGGTAATGGCTGGTCTACCTCTACCATAACATCTATCTGACTGATATGAATGAAGCCGTCGCCATGGATACGTGGCATCTGCGGGTTTACTTGGGCAACCACGTGCTTTGCATGGTGCGCTGCGGATAAGGCAACATCTACCGATACACCAAGCGAACAGTATCCCGCTCTATCGGGCGGTGATACATGAATGAGTGCAACATCTAACTGTAGAATACCACGGGAAAAAAGTTGGCTGATTTCACTCAGAAATACAGGAATGTAACCTCCGTTGCCACCGCCGTTGACACAATCACGCATGTTGTCTGAAACAAACAATGAGTTGAAGTAGAAACTGTCACGGACACCTGGTTTTGTTACAGCCATGTCACCAAGAGTACTCAGGGAAATCAATTCTACGTTCTGCAACGCTGGTGCATACTCTGCTAGAGCCCCTAGTAAGTGCAAGGGCGTGGCAGCGCCACCGTGTACAAAAACTCTTTGTCCCGATTTGATTATTCTCACAGCTTCAGTAGCCTGCATTGATCTCGCTTCTTTCATTTCACAGCACCTCTGTTAGTAAGCCATTTTATCACCTCATAGCCCAACAAGTACACGAGGCTGGCTGCTATCGGTAGCAACCAATCCTGCATGCTCAAAGGGCCTGTGTGCAGGTATAGGTTGAAGAACGGCACGTAGGTAATCGCGAGCATGGCAAGCAACGAAATCAGCATGCCCCACAAAAGATTGAGATTAGCAAAAATGAACGCATTGAACATGCTGCCTTTCGAACGGATGCAAAAAATGTTTATGAATTGCGTAAGGATGATGGTAATGAATGTGCCAGTAACTGCTGTTTCATGTTGCTGCGGATCGCCGTCGTGAAGCATGTAGACAACGGTGAATGCACCTATTGCTAACACACCTCGTGCGGTCCCCGACCAAAGCACTTGCCGCAGCAATGCGCTGTTAAGCAGTTGCCCCTTCTTTCGCGGCGGTTCAAGCATGATGCCATCATGAGCGGGGTCAAAACTGAGCATCAGAAGCGGCAACATCTCACCTACGAGGTCAATCAACAGGATGTGGATGGCCAGGATTGCAACGGGCAGTCCCAGATAGACACCAACGAATCCATATAACACACATATGAGCTCCGCAGTATTGGATGTAAGGGTTGCCTCAACATTCTTGCGGATGTTGTTGAATATGGTTCGGCCTTCGCCTACCGCATGCACAATGGTTGAGAAGTTGTCATCGAGTAGAACCATGGCTGCTGCTTCTTGCGCAACTTTTGAACCACTCCTGCCCATTGCAACGCCGATGTCTGCCTTCTTTAAACTAAGTGTGTCGTTCACGCCATCGCCTGTTACCGCAACTACGTCACCGCTACTTTGCAGAAGTGTCACAACATGCAGCTTGTCATCGGGGGAAACACGAGAGAAAATCAACGTGCGCTGAAGTAGTGCCTGCTTTATATCGTCTTCGCTCATAGTGCCGAGCCGTTCCTGATTAATTACCTCAGGTAAGGATTGATCCGCATTGTTAAGGCCAATGTTTTTGGCAACTGCGCGAGCAGTGACTTCATTATCGCCGGTAATCATAATCAGACGTATATGTGCCGCAAAAGCATCCTGCACCGCCTGAGCCACTTCGTCCCTCGGGGGGTCGAACATGGTTGCAAATCCTGCGAATATCAAGTCGCTTTCACTGTCTTGTATCTGCCATGATTCCGCGCTGCCATTCAGTTCCTTGTATCCGATAGCTATCACACGTAACGCTTCAGATGCAAATCCTTCGGCCTGGCCCAATAGACTTTGTTTCTCCGTGTCGGTAATCGGCGTTACGCTACCGGAGATGATTTGTCGGCTGCTGATTTCGAGAATGCTTTCTATCGAGCCTTTGACAAACGATATTGGTTTGCCTTCCCACATACGCACTACTGAGATACGCTTACGATGTGAGTCAAAGGGGAAAAGTTTTAGACGCGGATACTCGACTTCCATCTTCGCAAGTTCGTATCCCGATTTAAGGGCGAGTGTGCCAAAGGCGCCTTCCGTCGGGTCGCCAATACAGTACCACGAGTCGTGAAACTCGTCTGGCGGATTAACCGAAGAGGTGGACGAAAGATATCCGGCAGCAAAGAACATTGCATACCCAGCAGCATCTTGCGACGTAAGGGGCTGCCCTTCTTTATTCTGGAGTTGCCCTTCCGGTGCATAGCCGGTGCCTGTGACAATGAAATGCTGACCGTTGAAGATGCAGTTGTTTATCGTCATCTCATTCTTGGTAATCGTCCCCGTCTTATCCGAAGCGATTACTGTCGCACTACCCAACGCCTCTACAGATGAGAGCTGTTTAACAACTGCGTTCTTTTGCGCCAGTCGCCGTACGCCTAAGGCAAGCGCAATTGATATCTGCGCCGGCAGGCCAGAGGGTACCATAGCCGCAGCGATACTGATAGCAAATACAAGTGCAGCACCTACGGTTTCATCCTGCACAAATACACTGAATGCAAACAGCGAAGCACCAAGAATTAGCGTGATAACGGTAATCTTCTTGGCGACGAGATTTATCTCCTTCTGTAACGGCGATATCTCTTGCTCGATATCACCAGCTTTTTGGGCAATCTTTCCAATCTCCGTGTTCATGCCTGTTCCGACAACGAGCCCCTTTGCCTGACCCCTAGCAATGGTTGTTCCCATGAACACCATGTTAGTACGCGAGGCAATCGAAGCATCCTCTTTTACTTCTGCATTATGGTCTTTCTCACTCGCCTGCGACTCGCCAGTAAGAATGAACTCGTTAGCAGAAAGAGAATGGCTTTCCAACAGGCGCATATCAGCAGCTACGCCGTCACCTTCGTCTATCATTACGATATCGCCTGGCACTAGATCTTCAACGGGAATTTCAACTGGTCTGCCGTCGCGAATAACGGTGGTGTTTTCAGTGATTAGATTTTTTAGTGACTGTAAAATGTTCTCTGATTTCCGATCCTGAATGAAACCAATGAGAGCATTCACCATCACGATTACTGCCAATACGATTCCATCTCTATACGATCCTAACTGGAAAGACAGCGCACTTGCACCTACCAATAACAGAACGAGAAGATTATTGAACTGGCTAAGAACAATCTTCCACCACACTCTGGAAGATTTCGCAGCCAATCTATTCGCGCCGTGCTGTTGCAGCAGCTCCGTCGCCTGCGTCTGAGAAAGTCCACGTGAGCTGTCAGTTTTTAGACTCTGCACGAGTTCGTTGATATTAGTGGTAGGGGGCGGCATTGTTGGTTACTCAGAGCCCTCGATAATTTCAATCTGTCCGTTCCTCTTCAATTCCCATTCCTTTACGATTTCAAAGACAACGGGCGTTACGAGCATTACATACATCGTGGCCGATACAGTTCCGCCAATTAAAGGAATCGTAATAGCTAGCATTACATCGCTGCCAGTGCCTGTTGCCCAGAGTATCGGTACTAGGCCGAACAATGACACGGAGACGGTCATCATGAACGGACGTAGTCGTTGCGTCGCCCCCTTGATGATAAACTCTCTTAACAATTCAGGCGTAATGCCGGTGCGCGTATTACCATGCTCCGTCACCAGATTTTTCATGGCCAGGTTCAGGTAGATGGTCATAAGCATCACTGTTTCTATAGCCATGCCGAAGAGGGCAATAAAGCCAACCGCTACTGCAACTGATAGGTTCACATCGAAAAAGTAGACGCCATACACACCGCCGATAAGAGCAAAGGGCACAGTGATGATGGACATCAATGCTTCCTTCATCGAGTGATACGTGAAGAAGAGTACCATGAAAATGATGATAATAACGATTGGCATTATCGTCTTAAGGGTGCGGTTGGCGCGTAGCTGGTTTTCCCACTGACCGCTCCATTCCAGGAAGTAGCCTTTAGGCATCGTACCGATTAACGCGCTGAGCTTTTGCTGTGCCTCGGTGACTGTACTGCCGAGATCTCGTTCTCTTACATTGAAGAGTACTGTTCCACGGAGCATGGCGTTTTCTGAGTTTATCATTGGCGGACCTTCAGCGAGACGCACATCGGCGACTGCTTCGAGCGGCACCGGACCGGATGCCATTGTCTGCACCTGGAGTCTTTTGAGTGACGTGATGTTGTTACGGTAATCTTGAGCAAAGCGCGCATTAACCGAAAAGCGTCGACGCCCCTCAATGGTCGTCGTAAGCCGCATACCGCCAAGAGCACTTTCGACGACTGCATTAACATCATCGACGGTTAAGCCGTAGCGTCCTATTTCTTCGCGGCGTACCGCAATTTCTATGTACTTGCCACCCGTTATCGGCTCTACATACAAGTCCTGCACCCCAGGAATGCCTTTTAGCGCTTGTTCTAGTCGCTTATTGAATGCGTAGATCGTATCGAGATTCTGTCCGTAGACCTTTACACCCACGTCGGTACGAATACCGGTGCTAAGCATGTTAATGCGGTTTATAATTGGTTGCGTCCAACCATTAATA
>JBKJNB010000133.1:0-7999 GCA_046595995.1 Candidatus Kapaibacteriota bacterium | reverse complement strand
CTCGAATCGATTCGGACGTACCGGCAAGACGAACGCCGCCAAGCAGCCGACCGCGAGCGCAAACGCCGCGACCGCCGCCGCATCGGCAAGTAGTAAACCCCAGTCAATCCAATGGTTCTGGTGTACGATAACGGCATTCCGCTCATGTACGTTTGTCATCCCAACTATTGGCTTTATCGGAGCTTGCTAATGTCGTCAGAATCAAATCCGTTCAATGAGGACTCAGATAGCCTTCCGACAATTCTCTTGGCCAATCACCGTCGATTTCTCCGGTTTCTTGAAAAACGAGTTGGAAGCTACGAGGACGCTGAGGAGATTTTGCAGTCCGCATTCGTTCGTTCTCTCGATAAAGGCGATGAAATTCGCGAACGTGAAAACTCCGTAGCTTGGTTTTATCGTTTGCTGCGAAACGCCGTTATCGACCACTATCGCCGTAAGGCTGCAAACCAGAGGAAACTTGAAGGGTTTGCACAACAACTTTCCGTGGCGGTTGAAACGGCCGATTCTGACACCGAAAGAGTCATTTGCGAATGCATACAAGAACTGATTCCAGAACTCAAATCTGAGTATGCGGAACTCATTTCGCGAGTCGATATTCAGGGCAACGACGTATCCTCGGCAGCTGACGCGTTGGGCATCACCGCAGGCAATGCGAGGGTTCGACTCCATCGAGCCAGGGCGGCTTTGCGTTTGGAAGTTGAGCGATCTTGTCGGACATGCGCATCGCACGGATGCATTGATTGTACATGTAAAAAACCGGAAAGGTCGTGATACCCTAGGAGCCAATTTACTGGCTCATTTTGTGGTGAGATAACGGACCAATATACCTTTTCTGACAAGCTGTACCCGAGCCCAGACTCATTATCAAGATGATGCATTATCCATGCTTTCCAGCATTTTCAAATTGTAAACAAGCCATAAAGATTCTTTGTTGAGGCCGTGGCTCCCTCAACCGGGATATAACCGCGATGGCCGAACAACCCGTAGCATGTAGGTTGCCGTGGCATGGCAATCTGTCCAAGGAAGACTTCTTAATATTCGCTGCGTTTTGCCCGCTTTCCTACTTTCTGCCGCGACTTGGGTAGGGGTCGATTCTCAGAGTTCGTCGCTGTCAAATCGACCACAGCCTTCTTATATCGCCCTAAGTGCGTGGGTTGCGGTTGGGCCGCCGATATTTTTCGCCAAGAGCTGTAACGTCACAGAATCATTGTCGTCTGCATGGGCAGAAATGGGAAATCCTATGTCTCAGATCTCGGATACTCGGCCGAACCGGGCTAAATCAGGGAGAAGAAAATATGAGTGAATTTAAAGATCCGGCTTTCCAAGCCCGGTTGAACCGAATGGCAGAGCGAATGCGGAAAGAAACCGCGCACTGGCTGATGAAGGCAATGCGAACGAATGTTCAGCCTAGAAAGGAATACGTGCGATTGGTTTCGGCAATGCAATGCGAATGCAAAGGCTGCCATGGTGATTGTTGTACGTCATTGAACCAACACTGTAACGCCGCTTGATCGCGTGCGTCAGCCAACTTGAACGTGATCATCGAATTCAGAAACCAACACAATCGAAGGAAAAGCACATGACTACCACACGCAAATTTCAAACGAATTTGAACTGCAACGCCTGTGTCGCCGCCGTCAAACCCCTTTTGGACAACGAGCCCTCGATCACCTCCTGGGATGTCGATATCGCCGCCTCGGAAAAAACATTGACCGTGCATGGCATTAACGTGTCGAGCGAGAAAGTCCGGGATGCTGTAGCCAAGGCCGGCTTTAAAGTGCTGAGCGAACTGGAGCCGGTTTCCGCTCAACGATCAGGGGAATCGCTAACCGAGCAACCAATAGCAACTACCTATTACCCCCTGATTCTGATTTTGGCTTTTCTGATCGGAATAGTCACTCTCTTGGAACTTAACGCGGGCGGCATTGTCTGGGGCCGCGCTATGAGCAACTTCATGGGAGGTTTTTTTCTAGTCTTCTCCTTCTTCAAAATGCTCGATCTGCGTGGTTTTGCAGACTCATACCAAATGTATGACGTTGTCGCTCAACGATTCAGGTCTTATGGATACGCATACCCATTTATTGAACTGTTGTTGGGGATGGCCTACTTAACCGGCTTTCAGCCTGTCATAACCAACGTCGTCACTCTCATCGTCATGTCGATCAGTGCAGTCGGTGTTATCAAGAGTTTGCTCGCCAAACGTAAGATCCGTTGCGCCTGCCTTGGAACGGTTTTCAATCTGCCCATGTCTACCGTGACGCTAGTCGAAGACTCCCTGATGGCTGGCATGGCAGCGCTCATGTTATTCATCGGCTCGCACAACCAGGTCGGCCTCGACCACAAACTCCAGCATTTTTTCGAGAAAGACAGGATTAACATGCAGACCCCCGCACTTCACCACCATGGTGCACAGCACAAAGACAAAAATGCAACTCTATCCACATCGCTTTCCGTCGTTGGCGAAACCATTAATCCAGCAGGGCAACTATCCGAGTTGCGACTGATGCTTAAAAGCGGCGATGGAACTGTAATCAAGGATTTTGAAACACTTCACGATGAACGAGTCCATTTGGTTATCGTGCGAAATGGACTGGACACCTTCGCTCACTTACATCCTCAGATCCGTTCCGATGGAAACTTGGTCGTGCAGTACGCATTTCCAGTCGGTGGAACCTATCGACTCTATGCTGACTTCCAGGCAAAGGGGAAGTCGCACAATACAGCTTCAACGACAGTGGACGTCCCAGGTGAATCGCCGCTCGCACCAGAACTCCAAGTCAATGTGCCTGGACGCGTGCGTGGCGAAGATTGGATTGCCGACATCACACTGGAAACCGGGACTGATGGTCGAGATTCGATTCTCCGATTTGCATTGATGGATGCGCAGGGCCGACCGTTTCAAAACCTGATGCCATACATGAGCGCACGGGGCCATCTTCAAATTGTAAGCAGCGATGGCAATGATTACGTCCACTCGCATCCATTAGATCACGAACCAACGAGCTCATCGCACGTTGTTTCGTTTCATGCCACATTTCAGAAGCGTGGCATTTACAAAGGCTGGGGCCAGTTTCGGGTTGGGGAAGTCATCCGGGTCGTCCCTTTTGTCATTGATACGAGAGGTCAATTGTAGCCGCTGGACACCTCACAACGAGAAATCTGGATTAGCTAAGGCTTCCACGATAGCTGAAACTTCAATCTAAAATCGGAGAACCGCAATGCCGCCTAATATACACAGAATGAGAATGCCCCAATGGTTTCTTGTTTTTTTTGCTCTGCTCACCTCGATGGGCTGCGAAAAGCAGCCATCCTCGCAACCTGTTGCAGAGGCCCAACCGACGAAGGTCTCGATAGCGAGCCCGACAATGAGGAGACCAATCGAAACTCGTCGGTACTCCGGAAGGCTTCAAGCCGATCAACGGGTTGAGGTTCGTGCTCGGGTAAAGGGTTACTTGGATCAGGTATTGTTTCAGGAGGGAACGGAAGTGACAAAGGGAGCAGAGCTTTATGTTATCGACCCAAGAACCTTCCAGGCCGAAGTCGATGACGCCCGGGCAGACTTCGAGCGGCTTGAGGCCGAATACTGGGTCGCCACTCAGGATGCACTTCGGTCTAGCCAGCTTCAAGACAAGAAGGCAGTCTCTGCAGAGGAACACGATCATCGCATCGCAACTAAGGCGATCTCGCAGGCAGCTTTAGCAAGGGGGCAGGCTCGACTTGACACAGCGATGCTCAACATGGGCTTTACTCGGATTACCGCTCCAATCAATGGAAGAGCGGGCAGGACACTTGTTACGGCCGGGAATCTGGTCGGGCAAAGTGAGCCGACATTACTTACCACGATCGTGCAAATGGACCCGCTTCACTTAGTATTCGAGGTGACGGAAAGTGATTTAATCTCGAATTGGGGACGGCTTGGTAACTCGACTTTTTCATTGGCCAATTCGCCATCGATTTCAGTCCGATTTGGCCTGGATACCGACGAAGGCACGCCGTACGAAGTCATTGTCGATTTCCGTGACACGGAGGTGAACCCAGGCACCGGCACGGTGTTATTGAGAGCGGTCGTTCCCAATGGAAATCGGCTTTTCTCGCCTGGAATGTTCGCGAGAGTGGAAGTGTTGTTCTCGCAAAGCGAGCCGGCTCCACATGTCCCAGAATCATCGGTCTTTCGAGATCAACAGGGGCACTACGTGTTCACCGTTGGCTCAGATAACAAAGTTCAGCGGCAACGAGTGGCGACTTGGCCTTCGTACGATGGTTTGATCGCGATTAGGAAAGGCCTGACAGCATCGGACCGCACCATCGTTTCGGGAGTCGCCAAGTTGGTACCGGGAACCCTGGTTGCGGCAGAGGTTGTCGAATTGAATCAAGTGCTTGTTGCCAAGGGAGATCGACCATGATCGCGCAGTTCTTTCTCGACCGTAAAGTGCTGGCAGGAACAATCTCAATACTTCTGCTTTTATTGGGCGTGGTCAGCCTCACAAAATTACCTGTTGAGCAGTACCCTCAAATCACTCCGCCCACAATTCGGGTTACAACCGTCTACCCGGGCGCGTCAGCACAGGTAGTAGCAGACACCGTTGCAGCTCCAATCGAGCAACAAGTGAACGGTGTCGAACGGATGCTTTACATGTCAAGTACATCTGCGAGTGACGGCACCTATTCCTTGACCGTTACGTTCGATATCGGCACGGACCTGGACAAGTCGCAAACGCTGATTCAGAACCGACTGACCATCGCCCAGGCACAGTTACCAGAAGAAGTCCGAAGGCAAGGACTAGTAGTCACGAAGCAGACAGCTGGAGTGATGATGGTAGTGAGCTTGACGAGCGAGGATCCTACGCATGATGAATTATTTCTCGCTAACTACGCCACGCTCCGTGTTCGTGACGAAATAGCTCGCGTGCCGGGCGTCGGCGAAGTCCAGGTCTATGGTGCCGGCTCCTATTCGATGAGGGTATGGCTCGACCCTGACAAGCTGCATGCTTACTCGCTGACCCCACAAGATGTTGTTCAAGCTCTGGGCGAACAAAACGTTCAGGCGGCTGCCGGTCAAATCGGTCAGCCACCAACGGCTGGAGACTCCCCCTTCCAGCTTTCAGTTACAGCTCTTGGCCGCCTCGCTGAACCAGCTGATTTTGAACGTGTGATTGTGAAAACGGGCTCGGACTCCAGAATAGTGTTTCTCGGAGACATCGCCAACGTTGAGCTGGGCGGTATGAGCTATGACACGTTCACGAGGCATGAGGGACGAGCTGCTGCGGCAATTCTCATCTACCAGCTGCCTGGCTCGAATGCTCTTGACGTTGCAAGCGGCGTGCGCGAGGCCATGAATCAGCTCGCCGAAAAGTTCCCTTCGGACGTCAGGCATGGATATCCATACGACTCGACTCCATTCGTGGACGCGGCAGTACATGAAGTCTACCGCACTCTCATAGAAGCAGGAGCATTGGTCTTGGTCGTTATACTTGTGTTCCTTGGAAGCTGGCGAGCTACGCTTGTGCCTGCCACGACTGTGCCCGTCACAATCGTGGGCGCATTTGCATTTATGCATTTGCTCGGATTTTCCGTCAATCTTCTGACGCTCTTCGGGCTCGTGCTTGCGATTGGAATCGTGGTAGACGATGCAATCGTGATCGTTGAGGCGGTAACCCGCCATATCGAGCGGGGGCTTTCGCCTCGAGAAGCAACCCTTCGTGCCATGAAAGAGGTGACGGGACCTATCCTAGGAATCACGCTGGTATTGATGGCGGTTTTCATTCCCGCGTCGTTTCTCCAAGGGACTACCGGACGAATGTACCAACAATTCGCCCTTACGATTGCCGCGACAGCTCTTCTTTCCGCACTAAATGCCATCACGCTGAAACCTGTTCAGTCGGCAAGGTGGCTAAGAGCGTCGAAGCCGCGAAGAAATTTTTTTACCCGTGCATTCAACAAGACCTTTCAAGTCGTCCAGACGATTTACGCTTCGGCTATTCGCCAACTGGTCCGCATGCCTCTGCTTGTCCTTGCATTGTGTGTACCCTTGATGCTCCTCACCGCTTGGACTTTCTCGCGGCTGCCCTCCGGCTTCTTACCGGCTGACGATCAAGGATATGGGATCGTCGTCGTTCAGCTTCCAGATGCGGCATCACTGGACCGCACGCGGAGTGCTACGGACGAGGTGACAAAAGTGCTGGCAAAAACACCAGGCGTGGAAACCTGGATGACACTCGGTGGATTTTCTCTACTCGACGGTGCCAACGCACCAAATTCCGCAACATTTTTCGTGATGTTCTCACCATTCGATGAGAGAAAAGGACGAGCCGAATTGACACAACAAGCCATCCTCGGCTCCCTTAACAATGATTTTCTCGCGATCCGCGACGCGAACGCGTTTGCCATCGCGCCTCCAGCCATCATCGGTCTAGGCGTAGCGGGAGGATTTGAACTGCAGGTCGAGGATCGTGAAGGAGTCGGCTACGAAGAATCGCAAAAACATACAAGTCGGCTACTTGAGATTCTTCAAGGTGCTCCGGAAATCGGTTCTCTTTCCGCCTCCTTTAGATCTGGTGTCCCGCAACTTGAGGCTGACATCAATCGGGAGAAGGTACATCGACTGGGTTTGACGATGGAAGACGTGTTTGGCACCCTTCAGACCGCTCTTGGCTCAGTGTATGTGAATGACTTCAACAAATTCGGCCGCACATTCCAAGTGCGGGTGCAGGCCGACGCACCTTATCGTGACCGGCCGGACGACGTTCTCCGTCTATCTGTACGCAACCGTCAGGGATCCATGGTACCACTGGGCTCGGTGCTCAAAGTCCGTGAGTCATTCGGCCCCCAGTTTGTGAAAAGGTACAACACTTATCCAACGATTTCCGTGTTTGGCTCCGCTCCCCCCGGAAAGAGCTCTGGTCCAGCAATCGCCGTTATTGAACAGGCCGCACGCAAGTCGCTCCCATCGACGATGGGGTTAGAGTGGACTGGGTTGGCGTTTGAGGAACAACGAGTCGGTGGCCAGTACATTGTGGTGATCGCATTCGCGTTGATTATGGTGTACTTAGTACTTGCTCCGCTCTACGAGAGCTGGGTGTTACCATTTGCAGTTCTCTTGACCACACCGTTGGGCCTGTTGGGAGTCGCCAGTGCGGCATTGTTGGCCGGAATCGAATTCAACGTCTACGTTCAAATTGGTGCGGTCCTAATCGTAGCGCTCGCCAGTAAGAACGCAATTCTTATCGTTGAGTTCGCCCGCGACCTTCGGCTTCAGGGCAAGTCGATCGCAGATGCGGCGATCGAAGCCGCAAAGGAACGACTGAGACCGGTTTTGATGACCTCAATCGCTTTCATCGCCGGCGTTGTCCCGCTTGTGCTCGCGGAAGGTGCCGGTGCAGCAAGCCGCCGTTCGCTTGGTATCGCCGTGTTCGGCGGTATGATCACTTCGACCGTACTCGCAGTGTTTTTTGTACCGGTTGCATACGTCGTAGCCCAACGAATTGATGAAATGTTCCAAGGGAGGAAACGTGCAAACGAAAGCGACGATTGACCAATCTGTAAAAACCTGCTGTTGTTCTAAACGGAATCAAAGCAATTAACTCTGGTGCGATCCCGACGTTCGGAACTTTAAAGCTCTCCATTATTTCCATGGGTTATGAGACGCGCGAAGGACGGACTGCATAGATAGATCTTGGAGGGACCGTGTTTCGGCTCCCTCCAAGGTATTTCTATGAAGCACAACCATCGACGCCAACTCTCTCGACTCTCGTCCCGACGAGGACGATCTACCCTGCGATTCTGCATGAGTTCGTCAGCGGTCAAAAGTCCACACTTTGTATCGCTCAATACAAGCCACGAATGTGCTCTGTTATCGAGCTTTCATAGATCATTGCAAGCTGTCGGTGTACTTCCTGTGTCAGCGGAGGCAATTCGGATACTGCGGCGTTGGCTGCCACTTACGAGGGTTGCGATGCTCCGGTGATGACAGTGGATACCGCGTCGTGATCCAGGATCCAAC
>JBKJNB010000130.1:0-3968 GCA_046595995.1 Candidatus Kapaibacteriota bacterium | reverse complement strand
AGCTCGGCATTTTTTACTATGTCTATGGTATCCTGCATTCACCTCAGTATCGGACAAAGTATGCTGCGAACCTGAAGCGCGAGCTACCGCGTGTTCCATTTGCACCAGACTTCGAAGCATTTGCCGAAGCGGGCAAGAAACTCCTAGACCTACACGTGAACTACGAAAATCAAGCCGAGTATGCGTTGACTGAAGTCTGGGCAGATGGAATGCCGAAGAACTATCGCGTGATGAAGATGAAACGCGACTCGAAGGATCCGACGAAGCTCACTTACAACGAATCCCTCACACTTGGAGGTGTGCCAGTGGGTGTGGATGACTATAAACTAGGCAATCGATCAGCGCTGAATTGGGTTGTCGACCAGTACCAGGTGAGCACAGACAAGCGGTCGGGTATTACGAACGATCCGAATCGGGAGGATGACGCGACGTATATCGTGAGGTTGATAAAGAAGGTAGTGACGGTGAGCTTGGAGACTGCACGAATTGTTGAGAGCGTAGCCCGACTCGCAATTCAGTAAAGTATCGCGTGTCTTGTTCTCCGTAAAGTGTAGATGGGGGAAGTTTGTTCTGAGGTGAGATGTGTTCGCCGACCGAAGTCCGTCACAATTAAATCTGAAATCTGTGCCAGAAAGATTGCCTGTAGAAGAACTCGAACTGCTCACCCCGGAGGTGATGGGTAAAATGTTGCATGAAACGATTGCAGAAACCGTATCGACTCAACATCTAGATCTCCCATACATCAACCTGCTGTTGTTTCATGGTGCTTGTTCAAATTACAGAACGAAGGAAGGGCATGGGGCGTTGGAATCGGCTATCGCTCTCGAACGCATCGACCTTATTGAGTTGCTCTTACAAAAAGGTGCTAGGGTACGGCCTCGTGACTTGGACACCGCTCGAGACACATCCATTATCAATCTTGTTGACATGCTTCAACAATTTGAGCAATTGTTATCATTGATTGAGTTTAGGTTGTTCGGCTACAACTGGTCTCGCACACAGACCGAGGTATTGGATTCGTCGTGCTTGTGCACGACGTGTATGCTAAGACGATTGCCTGCATCAGTGCAGTTGTAGGTGCTCAACGATTGGGATGTAACCAGCCTCGACTGAGAATTCGTTCA
The DNA here is from genome assembly GCA_046595995.1 of Candidatus Kapaibacteriota bacterium. Classification (GTDB taxonomy): domain Bacteria; phylum Bacteroidota; class Ignavibacteria; order Kapaibacteriales; family Kapaibacteriaceae; genus JAWXBR01. Next base: position 2,844 of record JBKJNB010000130.1, on the reverse strand, counting down.
TGACTCCAAGGTGCTCAAGTTTGTCAATGACTGATCAATTGGCGAAGGTGACTGGCGGTTTTAATAGGTAAACGTAATGGCACCCAATCTGACAGTCTACAAGCGCAGAGAGCTGGCCCCCTGCCAGCTCTCCGTCTCAGTAACAACCAGTGCATCACTTCAACTTTTGTCGCGCACGCCATAACAAACGCACGACCGCCCGAACGAGCGCTGTATTAGCTTGGTTTGTGTCATGGGCCTTTAACACACTCCGAACGTCGGACATGTGCTCATCGATGAAGGTCTTGACCTTTGCTTCAACATCAGCAAGCGACGGGATGCTAGATGTGTCAGCGAATGCTTGACTCATAACTGCGTGGGTCGCCATGAGTGTGACTTGGCATTCACGCTCTTCGCCGGGCGAACGGCGGTACTCGTTCTTCATACGACTCCTTATGGGATTGTGTTGGAATATTCTGCGCCAGGAACTTGATGTTCGTTCGGCTGTGGGTTGAAGGACTGCGGACCAAATGGCACCTGTGATGGATTTGGTGACACTGCGGCATTTGATTGGGGACGAATTGTCCTTATCAGATCGTTAACGACTGCGATGAAGGGGGCAACGCGTTCTAGTGCCCCCACGATCACTTCGGGATTGTCAGCGAGGGACGTGCTTTCCTCATCGGGGGACAGTTCGGCTTCGATCTCGAAACGAATAACCTTGAGCTCGATCTCTCGAAGCACCCGATCCTTTTCGGTTAACTGTTGCTTCAGGGTTTCGACTTCACGCTGTGCCGTGGCGAGGTCGGTCTCGAGTCGCGAAATAATCCAAGCTGTCTGTTCGTTCACGTTGTCACCTTGAATGGTTGGTTGAATGTTCGTTCTTACCTTCTTGGGTTGTTGTGGGAGTACCTTCGACTCCTGAAGCACAAGATGATCGGCAGTCGGTGCGAATCTGTTCTTAAGATTCTTTACAATCCGACGTCCGTCCTTTTCTCGCTCGCACCAAAGGCGTATGTCGACAAGGTGTCGCCATCGTGCGCCGCCGACGGTCGATTTCTCCGTCGCGTCGGCTTGCGCAATGAAGATCCATGACATCGTGTTGTGCTCTTCCATCAGCTCAACGACTTCGTCGGGACCTAAGCCTAACTCGTTGATTGAATCGATTACGCAGAAGGTGTATGAGCCCGACATGATGCTATCTGCGACGTCGTCAACCGCCTGCACTTCCACAACATCTAAATCCGCATCGCTGACGCCAGCATGTTCTGCTCGTGTGCCGATTGTACCCGAGCTGATACGTTCTTCGGATGTGCAGTACAAAACGGCACCATGATCGGCGAGAACCTGACTGATCTGCAATGCAACCGTGCTCTTGCCAGCGCCAGACGCGCCCCCTAACAAAATCGAGAAGGGTCTGTCCTGTGGTAACGAGCCGAGAATCGATGCCAGCGGTCCGCGTAGGAGCAGGGGATTGGGACGGTGTAGAATGACCTCGGAGATGTTCATAGGCTCTGTAGGGGGCTCTGCATCGTCCTGTACCGGGCGCACGCCCTGCGACTCCACTGAATCCAGCACATCGAAGATTGTTTGATACACTAGCTGCGTGCGGAGCGATGGTCTTGCCTCGGCCTCCCAGCGCTTTACTGTTCGGGTATCAACACCAGCAGCCTCTGCGAATTGACGCTGCGTCCAGTTGTGCGCCTCGCGTTGTTGTTTTAATGTCATAGTCGTTCTTTCAGGTTGTTGTTAGAATAGATCTGCGGGTTCGAGTTCACTACCACCTTCATCCATTTCCATGGAAAGTGCTGGTGGTGGAAGTGGCGGAAAGCGGTCGAAGAGATCGTTTTCGGTGGAGCCGATCTCGTCGGTGTCGAACATTGATGTCTGATCGGTGGGCAGTTCGTTCTCGCTGTCGGCGCGTCGGTAGCCAGAGCCATCGGCGAGTTTGACGAGACTACCGTCGGTCACACGGGCTGTGAGCCAACGTCCCGCTGACGACTCACCATGACCCAAGTCCATGAACCGTTTCTTTACATCACTAAAGCGGAGGTGCACATTGTCTTCGAAGACATCCTGCACAGCCAACCGTTCTATCTCGCTGGTTCGCCTGCGAGTCTTTGCGTCGTCGTCACCCATACTCGACGCGGCGATGGTCCAGAGCAACGTGTCCTGGTCTTGCTCCATACGCCAGCAGCTTGTTGGCAACGACCGACCCCGCGTATGAAGCTTCATACCGAGTCCGTCACGCTCAATCACTGCAAGCATTTCCGCACTCTTTGTCCACGCCGTTCCGCCGATGGAATCGAACACATCAGCATACACGGTTTTTGTCGTGTGGTGAAGAGCAAGGATTGCAATGCCATGCTTTAGTGCTAACTGCTGAAGCTGTGTCCCGACTTGATACTCAAAGTCGTAATCAGTCGACGATGCACCGACACGCTTCGGCGGCGCAAGCAATCGCAACGTGTCAATTACAACGCAACACGTTTCGGGATGCTCTTCGATTAGAGCTTCTAGCTGCACGATGGCTTGGTCGGTCCAAGAGGCGATACTCTCGCTAAGGAACAGCCGCAAACCGTCAGGCGGCTTCCAGGTATCGGTGGGCTGACTGAAAAGGCGACCCATGCGCGTCATAATCGTGCCTAGGTTCTCTTCAAGCGCGAAATACAACACCGTCCCCTGTAGCGTCCGCAGTGTATTGAACGCGGGTACACCGAGTGCAATCGAACACGCAATGGTGCCGAAGGTCATGAGCGACTTGCCACATTTCTCTCGACCTGCTATGATCGAGAATCCTATCGGCAAGAACTGGTCGATGATCCATTTCTGCTCTGGGATCTCACTGCGTTGGCGCCACAGATC
>JBKJNB010000109.1:0-7564 GCA_046595995.1 Candidatus Kapaibacteriota bacterium | reverse complement strand
GACGTCGTGCTAACACCGCCAGCCGAAACCGGCGTGGGGTGCAACAGAATCTGCGCTTGCGTTAGCGTGCACGCAACGAGAGCGAAAACAGTGATGAGGAAGGTGGTTCGCATTATTCGATCACCGTTACATGCAGTTCAATTACTTCGTTATCGTGGTTTGCAGGCCCAGCGTTGTACACCTGAATTGTCACGGTGTTTGCAGCGGACACATACGCCCACGCGATGATGATTTTAACCGGCATTCCACCTTCTGGCGATATCGCCACTGTTGCGCCGACGGATGCACCAGTGCACGTAAACGTGAAGCCAGTGACGTCATTCCCCGTAAGATCTGGAAGTGTCACTTCGACATCCGTCTTGGTGACGGTGAGAGCGTTGCCGCCCACGAAGGTTTGCCACGAAGCGTTCGTACCGTCAGTAATAAGTGCTTTGCCACTGTTACCAGACTGAGTAGGAAGAAGATTGTTCATCGCTGCCGTACTCGTAGTTGCACCCGTACCGCCCCGAGCAACAGGAACCGTACCAGTAGCACTGCCTTGATTTATCGCGGATAGAATGTTCGTACCTGCGGCTGAAGTATTTGCAATGGTCGGGTTTGGATAGGTACCCGCGAGGTCACCGCTGGCTGTACCCGACGGTGTTGCTCCGGTGATCGTGACGTTTGTTGCACCGGTGATGCGACCTTGAGCATCGACAACAAACTGTCCGACCGTTGTACTCGTGCCGTACGAGCCCGGTACAACTGCTGTATTCGCAAGCTTCGCAGCAGTAACTGCACCGTCATTAATCTTCGTTGTCGTAACTGCGCTTGCAACAATCGTTGGGTTTGGATACGTGCCTGTTAGATCGCCACCCGAAGCACCACCTGGTGGTACACCTGTGATAGGAACGTTTGTTGCGCTCGTTACGCGACCGGCAGCATCGACCGTTACTTGCGACACGTTCGTTGCATTGCCGTAAGTACCAGTCAACACACCTGTGTTCGACATCTTGGTCGATGTCACAGCGTTGTTAACGATCTCTGATGTGTTCACCGCATTATCAGCAAGCTCTGCATTACCAACAGCATTGTCAGCAAGCTCTGCATTACCTACAGCATTTGCGGCAATGTCAGGGTTCGGATATGTACCCGTTAGATCGCCACCTGCTGCGCCTGTTGGTGCAGCACCAGTAATCGTAACGTTCGTTGCGCCTGTGATGCGACCTTGTGCGTCGACGACAAATTGTCCGACCGTCGTGCCGTTTCCGTACGAGCCCGGTACAACTGTTGTGTTCGCAAGCTTCAATGCAGTAACTGCGCCGTCGTTGATCTTCGTCGTGCTAACTGCACCGTCGATGATCTTCGTCGTTGTAACTGCATTCGCTGCAATCGTTGGGTTTGGATACGTGCCTGTTAGATCGCCACCCGAAGCACCGCCCGGGGTTACACCACTAATAAGAACGTTTGCCGCACTTGTCACACGACCCGCTGCATCAACCGTTACTTGCGACACGTTCGTTGCATTGCCATACGTGCTGACAGCAACTCCCGTGTTCGACATCTTCGCTGAAGTCACAGCGTTGTTCACGATCTCCGTTGTGTTTACTGCATTGTCGGCGAGTTCTGCATTACCAACTGCATTGTCAGCAAGCTCTGCATTACCAACAGCATTAGCGGCAATGTCAGGGTTTGGATATGTGCCGGCTAAATCGCCACCTGCTGCGCCTGTTGGTGCGGCACCAGTAATCGTAACGTTTGTTGCGCCTGTGATGCGACCTTGTGCGTCGACGACAAATTGTCCGACCGTCGTGCCGTTTCCGTACGAGCCCGGCACGACTGTTGTGTTCGCAAGCTTCGCAGCAGTCACAGCACCGTCAATAATCTTCGTTGTGGTTACTGCGTTTGTTGCAATCGTTGGGTTCGGATACGTACCTGTTAGATCGCCACCCGACGGACCACTTGGCGGTACACCTGTGATAGGAACGTTCGTTGCGCTCGTTACGCGTCCTGCAGCATCAACCGTTACTTGCGATACGTTCGTTGCATTGCCGTACGTGCCGACAGTAACTCCCGTGTTCGACATCTTCGTTGATGTCACAGCGTTGTTCGCGATCTCCGTTGTGTTTACTGCATTGTCGGCGAGTTCTCCATTACCTACAGCATTTGCCGCAATGTCAGGATTCGGATACGTGCCCGTTAGATCGCCACCTGCGGCGCCTGTTGGTGCTGCGCCCGTGATCGTAACGTTTGTTGCGCCTGTGATGCGACCTTGTGCGTCGACAACAAATTGTCCGACCGTTGTACCTGTACCATACGAGCCTGGCACGACTGTTGTGTTTGCAAGCTTCGATGCTGTAACAGCACCATCGTTGATCTTCGTAGTTGTTACCGCATTGACATTAATCTTCGTTGATGTAACTGCATTCGCTGCAATCGTTGGGTTTGGATACGTACCTGTTAGATCTCCACCTGCATCACCACCCGGTGTAACCCCAGTAATAAGCACGTTTGTCGCACTTGTTACGCGTCCAGCAGCGTCGACCGTTACTTGCGATACGGTCGTTGCATTGCCATACGTACCGACAGCAACACCTGTGTTCGCCATCTTCGCTGACGTCACAGCATTATTCACGATCTCTGTTGTGTTTACTGCATTGTCAGCAAGTTCACCATTGCCTACAGCATTTGCGGCAATTTCCGGGTTCGGATACGTGCCTGTTAGATCGCCACCTGCAGCGCCTGTTGGTGCTGCGCCCGTGATAGGAACGTTTGTTGCTCCCGTTATGCGACCTTGTGCGTCGACAACAAATTGTCCCACCGTCGTACCATTACCATACGAGCCTGGCACAACTGTCGTGTTCGCAAGCTTCGCAGCAGTAACAGCACCGTCATTAATCTTCGTTGTAGTAACTGCATTTGACGCAATCGTTGGGTTGGGATACGTGCCCGTTAGATCGCCACCTGCACCACCGCCCGGTGTCACACCAGTAATAAGCACGTTTGCTGCGCTTGTTACGCGTCCTGCAGCATCGATCGTTACTTGCGAGACGCTCGTTGCATTACCGTATGTGCCGGTTGCAACACCACTCGCGGATAACTTCGACGATGTGATAGCGCCGTCTTGTACCTCTGACGTGCCAACTGCGTTATCAGCAATCTTTGCGCTCGTAATTGAGTTGTCGGCAATCTTCGTGCTCGTAATTGAGTTGTCCGCAATCTTCGTGTTGGTTACAGCACCCGCTGCAATTGTTGGGTTCGGATATGAACCTGCAAGGTCGCCGCCAGCAGCTCCTACTGGTGCTGCGCCCGTGATAGCAACGTTTGTTGCTCCCGTTATGCGACCTTGTGCGTCGACAACAAACTGTCCAACCGTCGTACCGTTACCATATGAGCCCGGCACAACTGTTGTGTTCGCAAGCTTCAAAGCGGTAACCGCACCGTCAATAATCTTCGTTGTTGTTACAGCACCGTCATTAATCTTCGTCGTTGTTACAGCACCGTCATTAATTTTCGTCGTTGTAACTGCGCCATCATTAATCTTCGTTGTTGTAACTGCGTTTGACGCAATCGTTGGGTTTGGATACGTACCCGTTAGGTCGCCACCAGCACCGCCGCCCGGTGTTACACCAGTAATCAGCACGTTCGTTGCGTTCGTTACACGTCCGGTAGCATCAATCGTTACTTGCGATACGCTCGTTGCATTGCCATACGTGCCGGTTGCAACACCGCTCGCTGACAACTTCGATGAAGTGATAGCGCCATCTTGAACCTTTGACGTGCCAACGGCATTGTCAGCAAGTTTAGTATTGTTTACTACACCAGCTGCAATCGTTGGGTTTGGATATGAGCCCGTAAGATCTCCGCCGGCAGCTCCTAGTGGTGCTGCACCTGTGATAGTAACGTTTGTTGCTCCCGTTATGCGACCTTGAGCGTCGACAACAAATTGTCCGACCGTCGTACCGTTACCATACGAGCCCGGAACGACTGTTGTGTTCGCAAGCTTCGATGCCGTAACAGCACCGTCATTAATCTTCGATGCCGTAACAGCACCGTCATTAATCTTCGTTGTTGTAATTGCGTTTGACGCAATCGTTGGGCTTGGATATGTGCCGGCTAGATCGCCACCTGCACCACCGCCCGGTGTCACGCCAGTAATGAGCACATTTGTTGCGTTCGTTACACGTCCGGCTGCATCAATCGTTACTTGCGAAACGTTCGTAGCATTACCATACGTGCCAACCACAACACCAGTGGGGGACATCTTATTAGATGTAACAGCACCATCGGCGATCTTCGCAGTCGTAATTGCGCCATCAGCAATACTCGATGCGGTTACTGCACCGGGAGCGAGCTTTGCTGCCGTTACTGAACCGTCTGCGATTTTGGACGTAGTTACTGCATTGTCAGAAAGTTTAGTATTGTCTATCGCACCTGCCTTGACAGTCGGGTTCGGATAGGTGCCGGTGAGGTCGCCGCCGGCGCCCCCACCAGGGGGCACGCCGCTGATAGGAACGTTCGTTGCTGCGGTTACCCGGCCTGCTGCGTCGATTGTTACCTGACTAACGTTTGTCGAATTACCGTACGTACCGGTAATAACGCCTGTTGGAGTGAGTTTCGAGGATGGAATCGCGCCATCGGCGATCTTCGCCGCTGTAATTGCGCCGTCACCAAGTTTGATGCCAGTGACTGCACCGTCGGCGAGCTTTGGTGTCGTTACTGCGTTGTCTGCAAGCTTTAGGTTGGTAACAGCATTGCTTGCAATGGTTGGGTTCGGATATGTACCGGTTAGATCGCCACCTGCGTTGCCGCTTGGAGATACACCCGTAATAGGCACGTTCACCGCGTTCACTACACGTCCGGCAGCATCAACCGTTACTTGCGCAACGTTTGTAGCATTTCCGTATGTAGCGGCGGTCACACCTGTGCTCGAAAGTTTACCGGAAGTAATAGCGCCGTTTACAACTTTTGATGTTGTAACTGAATTGTCAGCAAGTTTGAGCGCAGTAATTGCAAAGTCGCCGACTTTGCTGGTTGTAACTGCATTAAGAGCGATTTCCGGATTCGGATAGATGCCGACCAGGTCTCCGCCTGCCGCACCACCAGGGGATACGCCCGAGATGAGTACGGTCTGTACACTAACCACACGTCCAGCGTTATCAACTTGTATAATAAGTGTCTCGTTCGGAGCGCCGTATGTACCAGACGTTACACCCGTAGGCGCCAGCTTGTCTGATGTCACAGAGCCCGCAGCAAGTTTCGCTGTTGTAATTGCTCCGTCGGCAATCTTGTTCGAGGTAACAGCGTTGTTGTCAAGTTTAGCGTTCGTGATTGCGCCGTCTGCAAGTTTTTCAGTCGTTACGGCAGCGTTCGCGAGCTTCGGTGTTGTAACTGAACCATTCGCTAGCTCCGACGTGGTAACTGCGTTGTCAGCGATTTTGGCCGACGTAACAGCATTATCAGCAAGTTTAGTGTTGTCAACCACCCCCGCTGCAATCGTCGGATTTGGGTACGTGCCTATTAGATCGCCGCCCGCATTACCGCTAAGTGGAATAGTAAGACCTGGAGCAAGCTTTGCTTGTGTCACAGAGCCATCGGCAAGAGAGACGATGGTTGATGGACCCTGCGGATTCGCAATTGCGATGGTGCCGTCCGGACTTGTCAGTTCTTGTATGGCAGCGTGGTTCGACTCAATCGTTATAGCGTTGCCTACGATTGATACCGTAGTGCCACCAGCCCCCTGAAGCGTCAGGACCCCTTGTGCACCATTCAGCGACAACACCGCGCCTGTTGCATCTGGCGACACATTTAATGCAGTGTTTGCAGTCATTGCGTAAGGCACGGAACTAAAGGCAAGTCGAGGATCGAACTCGGGCTGTCCGGTAAGTGTTACGCCGAGCCAGTACGGACGGTCGAAGGCAAGCATGAACGGATTCGTAGAGCCAAGGATTACGTCGAACACCCCATCGTGTGTAGTAACCAAATGCGTCTCAGTCCACAACGCCGACGCGCCTGTAGCTGCATCGTATACACCAAACGCTACGGTATACGTGTTGTTCGGCAGGGGTACGTTCAGGTTGTCGGTAAGGAGTCCCTGAAACGTCATCGTGCGCGGAATTTGAGCGTATGAGGTTGTTACAAGGCATGCAAGAACGAATGCCAACGAGAGAAGATGTCGTAAAGTGGACATTGCGATCCCAGGTAGTTATAAGTGACGATTGAGGAGTGCCCATTCCCGTGCGGCGGTCAGGCGTGCCGGGGGGACGAACTTAGAGCGGTTACTGAGCGCCCTCTATACCGACTACTACCTATAATTGCATTAGAAATCCTGAAAGTCATCGATAATCACCGTCCGCGTAAGTAAATGTCCGTACACCACTTAACCATACTCTTAAGTCTCATGCTATTAATTGGCAGTTCTAACTGCTTAGTGGCTCAGGACACCACGATGACTACGAGCCAGATTCATGCTGTGCTCGATAAGATCGAAATGGACGATGACATCATATACTATATCCGTTTAACAAGTGGCGATATCCTTACAGGTCCGATACGTGAAATATCAAGCGATAGTAGCGGCACATCATTGCGCATTTACTGTCAGATCGGCAAGGCTCGCGTATATATACGTGAGATAAAATACGTAGGCACTTATACCGAAGCGTATCGGCAGAAACATCGCACGTACATTATGCCCACTGCTGCGCCCATTGGTAAAGACCACTTTATCGGATTGTGGGAGCTGGCGTTCCTGTACGCGGGGGGTGGTATTGGCGACATCATAAGCATAACGGCCGGACGCAGCGTTGTGCCATCTGTGCCAGGTGACCAGCAAGTATCCGTCGTAAACGTTAAAGCAACCGTATACCAGGCGCCGAACGGCTTGCTCGAAGAAGGCATGCAGTATTATGCCGCTGGTGTAAACGGCACCTGGCTAAACAACTCGAACTTTTTGGGTCACCTCTACGCCGTCGCCACGTTTACCGGACGTCGCACCAGCGTAAGCACCATGCTCTTCGCAAAGATTGCAGGCCCAGACGAGTACACCGTTAGCGCGGGAACACTCATCAACCAATTCCGATTTCCTTATGCGAATGGGGCAATAGGGGTCGGCCTTAGTCTCGATTCGCGCATGAATCATCATCACGACATGCACTTCCTTGCCGAAATCTGGACTGCAGACATTACACGTCCGGCCGGCACCGCACTCTTCGTCGGCATGCGCATCGCCAACACCACCGTAGCCACAGACTTCGGCATCACCGTCGCAAACGGTCCGGTCATCCTCCCCACCGTCTCCTTCGCCTGGACGCCGTTCACGTACTAACGCTCAACGTACCCATGGCGGCAGCACACACCACCACACGGCGTTACGACATCATCGGCGACGTACACGGCTGTTACGACGAACTCACGGAGCTCGTTCGGTTGCTATCGTTGCGTCAGCAGGACGACGCGCGAAAAGCGGGCGCTGAAGCATCATCAACGTCCGCAACGGAGCAGGCTGCAGAGACCTCTAGAACGCTTGTCTTCGTTGGCGACATCGTCGATAGGGGTCCGCGTACCCCCGACGTCTTACGCTACG
>JBKJNB010000053.1:0-4020 GCA_046595995.1 Candidatus Kapaibacteriota bacterium | reverse complement strand
CCATTGTTGCCTGTTGTGTTGTTCGATTCGGCGTCTACGCGCATACCAACACGATATCACGCGTTCAGACAGCGCGAAGCACTGCGTTGGAACGAACAACGCCTAGCGCAGGACACTGGTGTGCACTGGCAGTATCATGTGTTGAACGTTATTGGGTCACGCATGCGGCGTGTTACAGCATCAACGGTTGAAGTGCTCGCATACAATGACGGTACGCCTACCTCGCGGGACCAAGCGCGCGCTCGTGCCGAGACAGTGCAGCAATACCTTGTTGATTTCTTCAAAATATCAGCTCAGCGTCTTCCGATTATCGTTACGACAGACGGAACCAACACTGCGTCTACGACCGATGCAGCCAACACTGCGTCGTGGGTGTATCTCCGAGATCGCACGGCAACGGTATCCGGACCGATAACTATGCAGGACACGACAACAGAATCGCAATTGCCTCAGGTTCGCATCGTACCTGAGATTGTGTCCGAAGCCGGACTCGCCTCGTGGAGCGTGCAACTGGTACATCGTGGCAGAACGGTGCGAACATTTAGAGACAGCACTCCAAGGCCGTATACGCTGTCGTGGGATATGCGCGAAGACATCACGATGGACGCAGTCATAGCAGCGCCCGTAGTGGTTGAAGTGCAGGCTATCGATGCAGAGGGTACGATGACGCGTGGCGAACCCGGACGCATTTCGCTGCAGGGAAACTCAGTTACCGATGCTTCGGCTCGTCTTGGATTCAGAGAAGAAGTGTTAATCGTGCAATCGCTCGACAACATGCGAACACCCGATGCAGACATGTTGCCGGTGCCAGGCGAGTTCAGAAGGGCTATTGCTCCGCGTGAAGGGGGCTGGTTCCGTAAGGGTCTCCGAGAGCCTGAATTATCGTTGTATCGATCAGCAGCTCTGTATCTAAATGAAGAACGGCGACCCTGAGTTCAGGGCCACCGTTCTTCTACACACACCATATAGGGCACATTTTCTAGCGAAGGTCTTTTAGCTTTTGTGTCCACACCGACACATCTATCCCCGTTTGCGACCCACGCGAAATGGCTTGGTTCAATAACAACCGAGCCTGCGTTTCGTTACCACGGGCGGCCACTGTTACGGCTTGTTCACCCAGCGCAGTGATTTCCTGCTCTGCTAGCTTCGCCTTGCGGGCATGAACGACAGCTTTCGCGAAGTAATCTTCACTTCGGCCTAGATCGTTCGTCGAACGGTACGTGCGGCCAATCGTAATCGCCTTGAGGGTGGCGTTTAGGTGGTCAGACGAGGTCACGTGAGCTTCGTATTCTTTTACGGTTGAGGCAAGCGCCGCTTCTGGGCTCGTAGAACTCATTTCCGAGGTGGAAGTTGTGGCAGGATCTACATTGGGCGCTGGTATCGCTGCTTTTGTAGTCGTTGAAGGCACTGAAACTGGCTGCGGTTCTGGAATCGCGGGTTCGGTCACAGTCGACGACGGCTGCGCAACAGCGGTTTGTCCTTCGGCGGACTGAGCACCGACCGTAGGCTGCGCAGTCTGAACAACAGCAACCGTTGCCGGTTGGTTGAAGTAATAAATCGAACCGGCCGTAACCAAGACCAACGCTGCGCCCCCCAACCAAGACCACATGGAAGACAGACCGCTGAGCAGGCCCCCTGCGGAAGCGCCCCCTACCAGCACCTTCGCTGCAACGGTGTTTTCGACCGAGGCAAGGAAGTGGGCGGGGATGGCTGCCTTTGGGGTAGCCGACGCGAGCATGGTTTCCAGTGTCAGCATGTTGCTGAACTGGTGGGCAAATTCGGGGGAGGCTGCTTTTCGGGCTTCAAGCTCGAGGTGTTGATCCTCGCTCAGGGAGCGGTCGAGAAAGCCTGCCAAAAGTTCGTCGTTGGTCATCGTAGTTCATCTATAATCGGGGACAACGTTAGCTGCATCATCTTCTTCGCCCTGAACACTCGCACCTTGGCAAGGGACACCGTAATACTGAGTGCGTGGGCAATGTCTTCGTAGGCCAGGTCATCGAAGTACTTCATTTCGAGTACCTCTCTGAATTCCGGCGGTAGTTTTTCAATGGCGTCGTGTAAGGCCTTTCGGAGAAGAAAATCGTGTCGTGTGTACGAATCTTCCTCATCCGGCGGCATCAGTTCGTCGTTAATCTCCGTTGTGTGGCGGCGATTACGCAGGGCTTTCAAACAGGAATTCCGGGCGATGGTAAACATCCAGGCGGCAAAACTGCCTTCGGAAAACGACTGTCGTTTGTCAAAAACCGTCATCGAAACTGTCTGGAAGGTGTCTTGGGCGTCCTCGTGGCTTCCCAGCGCCCTCAGGCAGTATGCATACACACGCTTGTCATAGCGCCTGAAGAGGGTCCTAAAGGCTTGCTCGTCGCGGTTGTCTCGCACCTGGGCGAACAAGTCCTCATCAGTCATCAGTGTGTGTGTCATGCTCTCGCGATTGATTACAGGGCAAGAATCCGTCTTTAGGCTGCGCGTTACAGCAAATTGCCAGCAAAACCGGCAAATAGCCAGGAAAGCCCCCAATACAGTAGTTTTGCGGGTGACGGCTCACCTTATATGGGGTTCTTATGCGTGGCTTCTTCGCCGCGGTGTGTGTGTTGTTCGTTGCCGTAGGCGCTACCGGACAAGACTCGTCGTATGTCTTCAAAATCGGTCCGTCGCTCTCGTTCTTCGGTGGAGGCATGAATACCGTTTCGGCCGAGGGACGTAAGACACGTCCCGACTTCTATGCCATACCATCATTCGGAGTTGTAGTATACGCACCATTCGGCAAGGGTATGGACATGGGCGGTCGTTTGGACATCGGCATATCCTCGACTGGTACGCGAACACGTCCGTACGAATCCTACGACGGCAAGTCTGGCTGGGAAGGATACTTCAAAGAACGCTATCAATACTTCACCGTCGCGCCTTCCGTCAATCTGGCCGGTGTGAATCTTGGAGCCGGCTTCAACTTTCCCATGAGTGGCCAGATGTGGCATCCAGACCGAAGCTCTGAGAAGTTTGATGTCGACAGATCAACACTGAAGGCCGTGGCGATTGACGTTCGCTTGGGATCGATGATCAACGTATGGAGCACGAAGCTCGGCACTCTCTACGTTGAGGTGCAGGCGAAGTATTTCGTAACCGGACTGTACAAGGATGGCGAATACACGATGGGTAATACTGTCGATGGCACTGGCTTTCCGAGTCAGGACTTCCGCACATACAAGATGCTGGACAACGTTCCTGCCTCTGCTCAGATTGGCGTGAGTTACCTGTTCGACCTGTCCCTCTAACATTCAGAAACAACAACTACCATGCGGACCATACAACAATCAGTCATCGCAGTAACATTGGTTACTGTTCTATCCGTTCTACTTCTTGCATCATGCAAGGAAGGTCCGTCAGGCATTAACCCCGGCCACGAGCTCGAAGTAACGTATGATGCAGGGCTAATAGACGTAAAGATTACAAAACGCGCAGAAGTAATGGTAAGCGGCGACAGCGTCGTGATGCAGACACTACCTATGATGAGCGACACAATTATAAGCGGACTAATCTTGTTCGATGTACCTGCGTCAGGCGTTGGCATTAATTCCGCAGACATGACAATAAAGTTTGCAACCCTACCAACTTCAACTGGCACATTTGCATGGAAAGAAGCAAAAGCCACTGCACAGGGTAGCGCCACGATAACAGATGGGTTTGCATTGCAAATTGAGTACGGTACGTTCTTCGGCATCGAGGGAAACACGGTAATTACAGAGGTGCGTAAGGATGGTAACGGCCGCATAACCGGCTACCGTGGGTACCTTAATGGCAGGCTGAAGAGTGTGTGGCCAAAGGGCTTCAACGCAGGTTTCGGTGGAGCCGTGCCACCGGGTTTCGACATCGGCAATCCCAGCATGATCGGCGAAGAACTAACAGTGCACAGTTGTCCGTTCAACACCCGAAGCAGCAGCAGCGTGGCCGTTATCGCGCCAATCGATTGATTGTAGTAACATCGTCACCATGGGAGGATGTGCTCCTCTCGTTCGACGTTGT
>JBKJNB010000071.1:0-5640 GCA_046595995.1 Candidatus Kapaibacteriota bacterium | reverse complement strand
AGCATTGCGCAGAGCGTACACATTGCTAGTTGCAAGAGTTTTCTTGTAAACAGCATTGCGCAGGGCGTACACATTGCTTCACTTCATCTCGACGTGCATTTCAACGCATACGAATGCATCCATACGGAAGTCTCACAGAAGTACACGCTCGAACAAATCGAGAACTTCGGTTCTGTAGGGGGCTTTGAGTCTGTGATAATCTTTACAGACTCAAGGGGCTGGTTCGTCGACGCACTATTCCTTGCGTGATAATGGGATGTTTGCGACACGCCGGCTGCGAATTTGAAACTCTCGCAGGGCACACATCCACAGGCTGCCCCGGGAACACCTGCTCATGCGATCCGTCCGAGGTGCTCTTAATACGAGCACCATTATGACCGAACATCAACGCATACCAGGCATGAGCCTGTCCCTGTGGCATGCCACAACGGATTCTGGACATCCAGAGACCCTTTCGGAGCCCCTTAACAAGGTGGATGTGTGCATTGTGGGAGCTGGCATAGCCGGGCTTACAGCGGCCTACATGCTGATGCAGGAAGGCAAGTCTGTTGCTGTGATAGACATGGGCGACATAGGGGGTGGCGAGACGGGGCAAACCAGCGCGCACCTTTCGCCAATTCTCGGAACGCGGTACTACGACTTAGTAGACATGCACGGACAAGATGGCGCAATGGCCATCGCTGACGCGCATAGCTCTGCAATAGACATTATCGAGTCGATTGTACTTAATGAAAACATCGAGTGCGATTTTGAACGTGTCGACGGTTATCTCTTCCTGGGCCCAGAGGACTCGAAAGAAAATCTCGACAAAGAGTGTGTCGCACTACAGGCAGTCGGCATCGCTTGCGACGCTGTCGATGCAATTCCCGGCGTCGATTTTGAAAGCGGTTCGGCAATCCGTGTGCATAGGCAGGGGCGATTCCATCCGATGAAGTATGTCGTCGGCATTGCCGATGCATTGCGCAAGGGTGGAGCAACAATCCTGCGCGGAAAAGTTATCGAGTTTAAAGACGAAGATGGTGTGCGGTTGGTCGCAACTGAAGATGGACGCACCATTCAGACACATGACGTAATTGTTGCATCGAACTCGCCGGTGAATTCGCTCGTTTCCTATCACACGAAGCAGGTAGCGTACCGAACATACGTTGTCGCATTACGCATAAACAAGGGTTTGGTGCCGGCGCACTTGATGTGGGATACCGCAGAACCTTATCACTACGTACGAACTGCTCCATTAAACGATAGCGAAGAGATGTTACTCGTCGGTGGTGAAGATCATCAGACGGGACACCACGAAGAGGGTGCATCACCGTGGCACGCAATCGAGCGCTGGGCGCGCAAGCATTTCCCGCAATCCGGCGAAGTAGAATTCCGCTGGTCGGGTCAGGTGATGGAGTCGATTGACGGCATTGGCTTCAACGGACGTGACAGCGATAATCACACCTATGTGATTACCGGCGATAGCGGCAACGGCCTAACCAATGGCACGCTCGGAGCGCGCATCATTGCTGATATGATTATGGGTCGCGAAAACGCGTGGGCGAAGCCGTTTGCGGCTGGACGTATTCCGGTGAAGTCAGCAGGGGACTGGTTCGCAGGTGCAGGTAACGCCATCGTTCACCTTGCAGAACATGTCGTTAACACGAGTGCGCCAACCTGTACGCATCTCGGATGTGTGTTGTCGTGGAATGCCGCCGAAAAATCGTGGGACTGTCCGTGTCACGGTAGTCGCTATGATGCACGTGGTAAAGTCCTGCACGGTCCGGCCGTCACAGATCTCACCTCGTTAGAATCAATAGACAGAAAGCAGACAGAGACAACGGATCCGCACGTAGCCCTCGCATAAAACGTAAACCCGCAAAACAAGCGTTGTGCTAGTCTAGACCTAGTGGGGTTGGTTAACTGTCGGCGTCGCCGGAGCTGGGGCAGCAACCTTTTTCGCCATACGCTCGAGGCGCTTCGAACGCGTTCGGAAACGTTGCGAAATCATGCCTAAGAAGTACACGCGCAGGATATACCACCAGAAACTTCGCTCATTCAATGACGGGTCGATCTTATCAGCTACGGCTGCGTGTAGCTCTGGCGTCTTGCTCCAGTGTGTGCCCGCGCGTTCGTGGTGGACGGTGTGATAACCATTGTTAAACAGCATCACATTCAGAAAGCCCGTGAAGTTGCGGGAGTGATTCCACTTCGATTCTTCATCTGCATGCACGTGCTGCACATAGTTGAAGATTAGAACGCTGAACAAACCAACCTGCTGCGGGATTACGATGTAGAACAGTGCCTTTTGCCAATCGAGAATCAGAGCACCAATTATCCATGATGCAAGGAATACATACTGTCCAACGGACAAATAGAATTTCTTGCGGTCATTCCTGCGAAGATTTCCCAAGTAGTCGCGTATTGGTTTCTGCTGGTGAAACGAGCTCACCGATGGATAGAGCAGAAGCATTAGCAGGTGATTGTTTTCGGTCAGCCGATACGTAATGGTATAGTCACCTTCCTTGTTGTTCAAGGCGTGATGATTCATGTTGTGCGTAGGAATCCACGCAAACGCCGGGAAGCCATAAAACACCGTCAGCCAATAGTCCGTTATAATGTTGGGCAGTTTCTTACGGAATATCGGAAGGTGATTGTGGTTGTGGGCGATTACCGTTACCGCTACCGACAGAAACAAGTATGTAATGTATAGCAGTGGGTGTACGGAATCCATCGTCCACATCAATACGAATACGGCCGTGGTTACGACCATATAGGCTAGCGTGCGGATGTCAGCGTTGTATCGAAGCATAGTCGACTCGATTCAGTTGAATTAGGAAGGGAATTTACGCATTTCTTGGACGACCGACCAGCGCCTGACGCCTATCTTTGCAGTCAATGCGCGTTCTCATTGTCTCCCATTCATCCGTTGTTGACGTCTATCAGGACAAGCTGCGATATATCGCGCGAACGCCCGGCGTAGAACTAACGTTACTTGTACCCGATCGGTTTACCGAGGGTGGACGTGACATTGAGGCGTTCCAAGGACACGGCGGCTATGATGTTATTGCACAACCGCAACGAACGTTGTGGAAGAATCGGTTAAACGCATTTACGTTCCGCGGCCTGTCGTCTGTTTTTCGCAAGGTTAAACCCGATGTCCTGCATATCGAAGAAGAACCCGAAAGTCTTGTAACGGTTCAACTTGTGCGTCAGGCGTTGCGCATGAAGAAACGTCCAGTTATCGTAGACTTTACTTGGCGCAACATGGAAGTACCTCTGACATCGTTGCGTCCCTACGATCCACGTCGCGCGTTATACCTGCTCACGCAAGGCATGACACTCCCGCATTTCGATGGTGTGATTGCCGGTTCGATAGAATCGGAAGGCTACTTGCGTAAGCTCGGCTATGAAGGTCCGATGCGTGTAATCCCACAGTACGGCGTCGCACCAGAGCGCTACCATCCGCGAAGTGATGTCGCCGTTACGCGAGAGAAACACGGACTCGGCAATGGCTCGCCCTCAGATCCTATTACGATTGGATTTGTTGGAAGGGTCTTGAAGATGAAGGGGCTCGACTCGCTTATCGATGCATTCGCACTGTTACACAATCGCAACGCCCAGCTTGTGATTCTCGGCGGCGGCGACTACGTGCACGCGACTCGCGAGCGCGTACAAAGGGCAGGCCTGACTGGTAAAGTACATTTCATAGAAAGTGTTCCTGCATCAGAAGTACCGCCGCTATTAGCAGCTATGGATGTGATTTGCGTACCGTCACTAACGACAGGTTCTTGGCGCGAACAGTTCGGACGTGTTATTGTCGAAGCCATGGCCTGCGGCGTACCAGTTATTGGTTCGACTTCGGGCGAAATACCTCATGTCGTCGGTAACGCCGGACTAATTGTAGAAGAAGGCAACGTGCAGGCGTGGGCAGATGCACTTGCACGAGTTATCGATAATCCTTCGTTGCTCAGCGAAATGCGGTCGGCGGGTATTGACCGCGTTGCGGCGAACTATACGAACGAACGCATTGCTTTGCAGATAACGGACTACTACACCGATCTGATGGCAACTAGGACAAACGCATGAGTTATCGCGAACATTTCTACGCCCAGTACACCGACGCACAATCACGTGCCTCGACAGAGCAGTTGTCGGCGAAGGTTGAGAACGACAAGGCGTATCTACGGCACACGTTAAAGCCATTCCTTCCGACGTTAAAGAACGCAACCATTGTCGATCTCGGATGTGGTTATGGAAGTGCTCTACTCATGCTTCAAGAGGACGGTTATACACAGACCTCGGGCGTCGACATTAGTCCGCAGCAGATAGCCGCCGCCCACGCACTTGGCGTCCGCAACGTAACTCAAGGCTCACTCGACGACGTACTGCAAAAACATCCGAAGGTCGATTGCTTTATAATGATGGATGTAATCGAACACTTAACCCGCAGCGAAGCAATCACTACGCTAACGGCGATGCATACGTGTTTGAACGATGGGGGACGCATCATTCTCCGAACGCCAAATGTCGATGCACCCATGGGGTCGGTGCTGTCCTATGGTGACCTTACACACGAACTTCATCTTAACACGATGTCAGTAAAAGAGCTGTTCGCATCGTTGCCATATCGCAGCAACAGGATATTGCCACTGCATCCGCGCGGAGGTCCGTTCATTGTGCGCGCTATGCGCGCGCTGTTGTATCGTCCGGGCATGTTCGTTCAGCGCATCAAGTGTGCAATTCACGCTATTAGTTGGGGAGACTACATCCACACATCGAACATGCTGATTGTTGCAGAGAAATAAGTAAATCGGGATGTCAGCGGGCACTCGGGATGTCAGGGGGCACTCCATCATCGATTGTCCAATTGCACTACGCTTTCGGTACCACGTAGGTCGAGCCAATCTCAATGTAACCAAGTTTAAAGTCTGTGACAGACTTCATGGCCTTTAACAGCCTTTTGGGTGGTTGGTTAAAATCCTCTGTGCCTTGTCGAAACGTCTTGCAATGCATGGGTAGAAAGTGTCGGGCCTTCATCATCTGCGCCATTTCTACTGCTTCTTCGGGTGTGCAATGCACCGAGCGCCAGGGTTGATAGGCACCGATGGGCATTATTGCTACATCGATTCCGTTTAGTATGGCAAGCTTTTCGAATGTATTCGTGTATGCGGTATCGCCACCGAAAACGACCCTTCGTCCGAAGCCCCTTACCAGATACCCATTGTAGCTGCGTCCAGTTTTGCCTTGTCCGCGTGAGCGGTCATACTCCCACGGGTATCGCCAACCGAAATGTTTTACGGGGAATGCGTCGAACTGGATGTTCCTGACGGTGTGGTTCTGACCCCAATCGAGTTCAGTGAGCGACTTCCACTTCAGGTCTTCGATGACGTCTGACGTTTTGAACGCGGTAATGCAGTCAATGGCATTGGGCGAACGTTCGGTTAGAAACGCAAGCGTTGCATAGTCCATATGGTCCATGTGCGCATGCGACAACAGCACGATATCCGGGACGGGTATTTCTTCAATCGGCAAAGCGGGGTCGGTAAGCCGACGAGGTCCGATGGTCTCTCCAAACAGCGGCAGTCCGATGTAATCATACAGCACTGGGTCTGTAATAATCTTCACGCCATGGTAGTTGATAAAGACCGTCGAGTGGCC
>JBKJNB010000009.1:0-7682 GCA_046595995.1 Candidatus Kapaibacteriota bacterium | reverse complement strand
AGTAGCAGCGTATCTGGTGCACGAGTTGTTTAATTGGCAGACTGCGTTTGTTTTAGGGGGCCTAATGGGGCTTGCCCTGCTTGCGGCACGCGTTAAAGTGTTCGAGTCGGGTATGTTTAAGGCAGCAGCAGAGAAAACCGTTACCAAGGGCAATGTGTTAATGCTCTTGACGAAGCAACGTATCGGACGTTATCTGAGCTGCGTTGCTATCGGCCTTCCCGTCTGGTACGTAATCGGCATCCTCGTAACGTTTTCGGCGGGGTTCACGGCAGAGTCTGGGTCGACAGCTACTATTGTCGACGGACAGTCTGTGATGTGGGCCTACGTAGGACTCGCTGTTGGCGATCTACTCAGCGGTCTGCTGAGTCAGCTACTCCGCAGCCGCAGGCGGGCAATCCTGTTGTTTCTCCTAATAACCGTGGCCGCCTCTGCGTGGTACTTGCTTACGCCAATGAAGTCAGCGGCGCTCACGTACTTTCAGTGCAGTCTCCTCGGCTTTGGTGTGGGTTATTGGGCCGTATTCGTCACAACTGCAGCCGAGCAGTTTGGTACGAACCTCAGAGCAACGGTTGCAACTACGGTTCCGAATCTCGTACGTGGCTCGCTCTTTCCGGCACTCGCACTCTTTGCATTTCTCAGAAGGTATTACACCGATATTAACACCACACCGCGTGTCTCAAGTGCCATTGTTGTTGGCTGCATCACACTTCTGCTGGCGTTTATCGGGTGGTTCTTTCTCAAAGAAACCTACGGCAAGGAACTGGACTACGTTGAACGGTGATAGTTTTGCCAATGGTTCACGCAGAACGAATTGTCATCCTCGATTTTGGCTCGCAGTACACACAGCTCATCGCACGCAAGGTTCGCGAGCAGGGTGTCTACGCAGAGATCCACCCTTTCTCAATTTCAGCCGATGCACTGAAGGGTCTGAAGCCAAAGGGGCTCATCCTCTCTGGTGGTCCGTCATCGGTCTACGCCCCCGACGCTCCCATTCCCTCGTTTGATGTATTTGCGCTTGGCGTTCCGGTGCTAGGCATCTGTTACGGACTTCAGCTCATTGCTTATCAGCTTGGTGGTTCGGTAGACAAGGCCGCACGACGAGAGTTCGGACGCGCCACACTTGTTGTAGACGACGATACAGACTTGTTCAAGGGTGTTTCGAAATCGTCGCAAGTATGGATGAGTCACGGCGACCATCTCACTGGACTTCCTACAGACTTCGTAGGCATGGCGCACACACAGAATGCACCGATTTGCGCAGTGCGCAGTCTCGAGCGCAAGGTGTGGGGAGTGCAGTTCCATCCAGAAGTGCATCACAGCACCGAAGGCAATCGCATCCTTCGAAACTTTGTTATCGATATCTGCGGATGCTCTGCAACGTGGAGCGCCGAATCATTTATCGAAGCAGCTATCGAAGACATTCGTGCCAGAGTCGATGGCGGAGGCGTCATATGCGCACTCAGCGGCGGCGTAGACAGCACCGTTGCAGCCGTGTTACTACACAAAGCCATTGGCGACAAAGTGCATTGCATTCACATCGATAGTGGTCTAATGCGCAAAGGAGAGAGCGCACAAATCATAGAATTGTTTAAGAATAACTTCTCAATGACTGTCGATCTTGTCAACGGCTCACACTCGTTCCTAAGCAAGTTAGAGGGCGTAATCGATCCCGAGCAGAAACGCAAAGCCATCGGAAATGCATTTATCGAGTTATTCGAAGTCGAGGCAGAGAAATTCTCCGATGCGCAGTTTCTTGCACAAGGCACGTTGTACCCCGACGTTATCGAATCGTCGAGCGTAAAGGGTCCGTCGGCAACCATCAAGACCCACCACAACGTTGGTGGTCTGCCCGATACCATGCGCCTAAAACTTATCGAGCCGTTCAGAGAATTGTTTAAAGACGAAGTAAGGGCAGTCGGACGCAATCTCGGCATCCCCGCCTGGTTCATCGACCGCCACCCCTTCCCGGGTCCAGGCCTCGCCATTCGCATCCCAGGTGCCATCACACCCGAGAAGCTCGAGGTATTGCGCCTTGCCGATGAAATCTATCTCGAAGAGTTGCACAACGCCGGATTGTACAATCAAATCTGGCAAGCATTTGCAGTGTTACTACCAGTGCAGACTGTTGGTGTAATGGGCGACGAACGCACATACGAACATGTGTGTGCGCTGCGTGCCGTTACGAGCACCGATGGAATGACTGC
This sequence comes from Candidatus Kapaibacteriota bacterium, assembly GCA_046595995.1. GTDB lineage: Bacteria > Bacteroidota > Ignavibacteria > Kapaibacteriales > Kapaibacteriaceae > JAWXBR01. The sequence goes on along the minus strand of JBKJNB010000009.1, from coordinate 5,478 downwards.
CGACTGGTTTCACATGCCGTACGAAGTGTTAGCGCACATCAGCAATCGCATCATTAACGAAGTCAGAGGCATCAATCGAGTGGTTTACGACATTTCGTCGAAACCTCCAGCAACTATTGAATGGGAGTAAGTCATGGATGAGCTACAGATTCATCTGTTTTTTAACCACGTGCCGTTAATCGGCGCATTTGCAGCGCTACTGGTCGTTGTAATCGGAATGTTCATGCGCAACAACACCGTGCGCATGGTAGGATTGGCAGTCTACGTCGTAATGGCTCTTACAGCGATACCGACTTATCTAACTGGTGAAGGCGCTGAAGGCAAGGTTGAAAACATTGCCGGTATCAACAAAGACGCAATCGAAGAGCATGAAGATCTGGCCACGATATCGCTGTGGGTTATGATCGCGGCCGCAGTTATAGCAGCCGGCGCGTTTGTCACGCAGTGGAAATCAACAAACGCAGCAATTGCATCCACACTTTCAATTGTGTTCGTCGTTGTTGCAATCGGGGCATTCATACAGGTTGGCATTACAGCCCATGAGGGCGGACAAATACGTCGTCCAGACCTCGGATTAGCCCCTGCCACACCCTCTACAGCACCCACCACTACTGAAGACAAAGATTAGCTCATGCGCCAAGTCCTCGTTCCTATAGCAAACGGTACCGAAGAAATGGAAGCCGTTATCATTATCGACATGCTACGGCGTGCGGGTATCGATGTAGAGGTAGCTGGCGCTGGCGACGTTGTTACGTGTTCGCGCGGTGTGCGCATTGTGCCCGACATGGCTCTGCACGAGATTGCAGACGATGACACGTTTGCAGCCATTGTTCTGCCAGGGGGCTCTGAAGGGGTCGAAGAGCTGATAAAGAATCCGTACCTCGAGAACATCCTTCGCCGGCACAAGGAGCGCAAGGGCTTGATCGGCGCTATCTGTGCTGCGCCGACAATTCTGCACGAGTTTCGCATGCTTACTACGAGTACTGTGCTTACAAGTCACCCTTCGGTTGCCGACCAGCTCAAGCAGTATGCGTATACAACAGATCGTGTTGCGGAAGATGGATTGTTAATTACAAGCCGAGGTCCCGGTACTGCAGTCGAGTTCGCCCTTGCCCTAATCCGCCGCCTTACCGATGCAGCAACAGCTTCGCGCATTGCGAGTGATATTGTGATGTACGAATGACAAAACGTTATCTCATCACGTCTGCACTGCCCTATGCAAGCGGCATTACTCACCTGGGCAATGTTGTTGGCTCGACATTGCCTGCCGACATCTATGCGCGGTATTGCAGGCTACGCGGACGTGAAACGCTGTACGTGTGCGGCTCTGACGAACACGGGGTAGCTATTACCATAGCGGCAGAAAAAGAAGGTGTTTCGCCACGCGAAGTCATCGACCGCTATCACGACCTTAACAAGAAAGCACTCGCGGCAGCAGGCATTGCGTTCGATGTGTACGACAGGACGTCGAACCCACTGCATTTTGAAACAGCGCAAGAGTTCTTCAGGCTTTGGTTAGACAAGGGGCTCCTCGTTGAACGCGAAGAAGACCAATTCTTCGATGCCGATGCGAACATGTTCCTGCCCGATCGTTACGTAGAAGGAATATGTCCGAACTGCGGATACGACAAAGCGCGTGGCGACCAGTGCGACAATTGCGGTGCGTATTACAACCAGCTCGACCTCAAACATCCTCGCTCACTCGTAAGCGGCAAAGCGCCAGTGGTTCGAAAAACAACACACTGGTTCTTCAAGCTCGATGAGTTTCAGGCATGGACCGAGCAGTACGTCGAATCACACGCAGGTGATTGGAAGAGCAACGTTCTACAGCAAAGCCGATCGTGGCTCAAGCAGGGCCTTGCAGCCCGAGCAGCAACCCGCGACATGTCGTGGGGTATACCCGTACCTGCACCAAACGCAGAGGGTAAAGTTATTTACGTCTGGTTCGAAGCCGTGCTTGGATACATCAGCGCTACAAAGCAGTGGGCCAAGGACCATGGCATTGATGCAGCGTGGAAACGCTGGTGGTGCGATGCCGACACAGAATACATAGCGTTCCTCGGTAAGGACAACATTGTATTCCACACCATCATCTTTCCAATTCTGCTTCACACTCGCGAGAGTGAAGGCTATATCCTGCCGAAGCAGGTACCTGCAAACGAGTTCTTAAATTTGGAAGGGCAAAAATTCTCGAAGAGCCGTAACTGGGCAATCGACCTTGTAAAGTATCAACAAGACTTCTCAGAACCACAGCACAGCGATGTCTTGCGCTACGTGTTAATGGTAAACATGCCAGAGTCAAAAGACAGTGACTTTACGTGGAAAGACTTTCAGGCACGCACGAATAATGAACTAGCTGCCATCCTTGGCAACTACGTTAACCGCGTAATGCAGTTCGTCCAAAAGAACTTCGCGCTTATGGTGCCAGAGGTTCCAGCATCAGCCATTACCACCGAGCATGAGCGCGCACTGGCATCTGCAATCGAAGAAGGTATCAGGCTGGTCGCCGATAACTACGATGCCTTTCGTTTCCGCGATGCTGCAACCGAGACCATGAACATTGCGCGTGCAGCGAACAAGTATTTCAATGACAAAGCGCCGTGGAAGACTCTCAAGTCTGATCATGCAGACTGTGCATTAACCCTACACACGTGTTTGCAGACGGCGCATGCGCTGTCGATACTCATTGCGCCAATCCTTCCGAATGCAGCCAGGACTATTCAGGAAATGCTGAATACTGCAGTGCATACTGGTGGACCACAAACGTCTCATGTGCACGATGATGCAAAGCGTAACAGTTCGGCGGTCCCAACTAACGTTTGGGATAGTGCGGCACACGCAACACTTGTTGCGGGTGCGACCCTTAATGAGCCCCATATCCTATTCAGCAAGATAGAGGATGATGTGGTCGTACGCGAAATCGCAAAGTTGGGTCCATCGGAAACCGCAGACGCGCAGTCCGGCGTACACGGAAACGCACCTCATACTGTAGCGCGTGGCGACGCATCTAGTGCTGCAGCGCATACAACCGACCACGACGGTCGCATTACTATCGACCAATTCAAGAGTGTGCAACTACGCACCGCCTGCATCCTCGAAGCCGAACGTGTGCCCAAAAGTGAAAAGCTTCTGAAGCTAAAGGTCGATGTGGGTACAGAGCAGCGTCAGATACTCGCAGGCATTGCAAAACATTACGCGCCCGAAGAGTTAATCGGACGTCTTGTTGTGATTGTTGCGAATCTTCAGCCAGCGAAACTCATGGGCATGGAATCACAAGGGATGGTGCTGGCTGCATCGAATGCAGATGGAACGCTTACGCTTGTTACGCCGATGAATGACATCGTTGGAGCAGGCGCTGAGGTGCGCTAACAGCGGACACGAGGGCACGATCTACAACGCATGAGCGACCCATTTATCAACGACGACGCCACAGTAGAAAAACCCGTCAAGGAGTCTCCGACCCTTGTACGTCAGCGACGTCTGTTGAACAGGTGGAGCATCTTCGCGCTAGTATTCGTGAGTGCGTTGGCCACGGTGCTTTATGTAAATAATGTTATAACGGTTGACCGATTGCTGCGTGACGGCGAAGCAATGCGGAAGTCAGTCGATTCGTTGCGCACCGTAAACCAGAGCTTGCAAACCGAAGTCTTCCGGCTGCAGTCTGCCGAGCGCGTTACGCGCATAGCCACAGAACGCCTGGGAATGATTCCGCCTCCTCAGGCGCCAACAGTGTTCACGGAGATAGAAGGGGAGGGGGACGAGCGTGCAAATAAACGACCTTGACCCTATTGGGGGGAGGGCCGGGGGTGGGCCGGACCCCGATCCTATTCGTTGGAAAGCCGGACTCCTGACGTTAATGTTTGCTGCGGCGTTCACGATTATTCTTGGACGTTTGTTCTGGGTACAGGTCATTGAAAGCAGTAAGTATCGCGACCTCGCCAAGAAGCAGTACGAGTCGAAAGTTTCCCTGCGTGCCGAACGCGGACGCATCTTCGACCGCAACATGCGCGACGTAGCAACGATGATTCGCACTACGTCCTTTGCTGCAGACCCAACAATGATCGAACATCTCGAGCTCCTCGGTGAACTTCTCTCGGGAGCCGATGGCAAACCCGCTGCTTCGTATGCTGAGAAAGTCAAAGCCTCGACGGGACGGTTCGTGTGGCTTGCTCGCGGCATTAACACCGTTATGTATCCGATGCTCGATACCATGCATGATAAGGGGCTGATACGACTCAAAGAGCCGAAACGTCACTTTGTCTACGGTCCGATTGCTGCGCAGGTTATCGGCACGACCGACGTCGACAACAATGGTCTAACCGGACTCGAGCTGCATTATGATGGACTCCTTCGCGGACGTGGCGGCTTTGTTGTAATGCAGCGCGATGGTCGCGGACGACTACGGCCGAGCGTAAACCCAGAGCGTGAAGCTCCGCAGAATGGCCAGGGACTTCAGCTCACACTCGACATCGATATGCAGCGCGTGGCCGAGCAGGAACTTGCCCGAGGCGTTCGGGAGAGCGGCGCACTAAGTGGTACGATAGTAGCCATAGAGCCTTCAACGGGCGACATTCTTGCACTTGCGTCGTATCCGACGTTCGACCCTAACAGACTCGATCGTGCAACCGACGATGCAATTCGTATTCGTGCCATTACAGATCAGTACGAACCAGGTTCGACCATAAAACTTGTTACTGCTGCCGCATTACTCGAAGAACAGAAACTCGCACCGAATGAACGTGTCGATGGTGGCAATGGCACGCTGCAACTCAAAGATCATGTTATACGAGACGACCACCCCGTGGGTGTTACGACATTTAAGGGCGCATTAGAACAATCGAGCAATGTTGTGTTTGCAACAAGCTCGCGATTACTCGATGATAGAGTTTTTTATAAATATGTACGTGATTTTGGCTTTGGCATTCCAACCGGCATCGATCTACCAGGTGAAGTCCGTGGACGGTTGAAACGTCCGAACGAATTCGACGCAACCACAAAGACCTTCATGGCCTTTGGTTATGAATTAAGCGCAACAGCGCTTCAGATGGTGAATGCGTATGCAGCCATTGCGAACAAGGGGACGCTCATGCAGCCGAGATGTGTGAAGGCTGTGATGACGCCCGGTGGCGGAATCGAAACAGAATTCAAGCCGCAGACTGTTCGACGTGTCGTAAGTGAGAAGACTGCCGCATTGCTAACAGACATGCTTGTAGGTGTCGTTGAAAACGGAACGGGCAACCTAGCGAAAATCCCGGGCGTACGAATCGCAGGTAAAACAGGTACTGCGCAACAACTAGAAAACGGAACGTACAGTCGCAAATCGTACACAGCGTCGTTTGTTGGGTTCTATCCTGCGGATGCACCGCGCGTTGCCATGATTGTTATGCTCGACAGACCTACGTCTAGCATTTATGGTGGGTCTACTGCAGCGCCGATTTTTAGACGTATTGTGCAGAAGACGATGACGATGCTTGCGCT
>JBKJNB010000098.1:0-24453 GCA_046595995.1 Candidatus Kapaibacteriota bacterium | reverse complement strand
CTTCGTCGCGACGACCAGACAAGCGTCGAACATCTTTGGGATGTAGGCATCCCGACCGTCGACTGTTTACGTCAGGTGCGCGCTGTTATCGATGCAAGCATTGCCGAAGAACGCATTACAAAAGGTGCATATGCTTCGTATGCCGATGCTGTTGTCATTGCAAGTGGGGGCATCATGAACGGCACACACATCGCAAAAGCTATAGCACTGGGTGCTCAGATGGCATCCGCGGCACGTCCGGTTTTACAAGCACACCTAAACGATGGCACCGTCGGCGTTGTTAAACTCCTCTCGCAATGGAAGCATGAATACAAGCAGTGGATCTTCCTCACAGGAGGTCTCTCGCGTGGACTTGTTGATGGAGGTCTGCGATGAGGCTGCAAACAGAATCCGAGCTGAAGGACCAGTTCGAGCGGGCACTTCGCGTGTTTCTCGACGATTACACCTCACCTGCGGAACTGTATGACCCCATCCACTACCTCATGAAAGCGGGCGGCAAGAGAGTCAGGCCCATGCTGACCCTTTTGAGTTGCCAAGCTGTAGCAAATGAAGGAACTCTTCTCCCTCTCGTTCAGCGAGAGGGGGTTGGGAGTGAGTTCGTTGGGAGTACCGCAATGGATGCTGCAATCGCCGTAGAGCTCATTCACAACTTTACGCTCGTGCATGACGACATTATGGATCGGTCGGATTTGCGTCGCGGACAGCCGACAGTGCATGTGAAGTGGAGTGAAAGTGCTGCAATACTATCGGGCGATGTGATGATCGGACTCGCCACGCGCGCACTTTTGCGTTCTGCGAGCCATGCGAAGCAGCCCCTTACCGTGGTCGATGCGTTTTCGACGGGGATTGTGGACGTCTGCGACGGACAAGCACTCGATCTTGCGTTGATGTCGCGTCGCGACGTAAGCATTGACGATTACTTCGACATGATTTCGAAGAAGACTGCAAAGCTCCTTGAGATGTCGGCTGTCGTTGGTGCTCTCGTCGGTGGTGCAGATGATGCGACCACGGAACGCCTGCGCGCGTTTGCCGGTGGCATTGGCATTGCCTTTCAATTGCAAGATGACTTGCTCGATCTCATCGGCACCGAAGATTTCGGTAAGGCTCAAGGGGGCGACGTTGTCGAAGGCAAACGCACGTGGCTTATGCTGCGTGCGGAAACGCTCATGCCTTCGTCCGAATTGATTCTCGACTTCTATGCGAACAACGGACTACCTCGTGAACGTGTCGCTGACGTTATCAACATGATGCATGAGGCCGGGGTTATCGACGAGGCTCGATCACTTATCGAGCGTACCACACTCGATGCTTTTGCACACCTTCATCAACTGCCTCAGTCACCAGCTCGCATCATGCTCGAGGAGCTTGCGAACAATCTCGTAGCACGCCGGACTTAATGTGATTTCTCGCTCGAAAGCCGTCGTATGAACATTCCAAAAGCCTTCGTATGAATACTCTAGGTATGCGGGAAGCACCACTGTGAACATTACTGTTGTTGGCGCCGCACGAAGTGGCATTGCTGCTGCACTATTAGCCGAGAGCGAGGGCCACCGCGTATTCGTAACCGATGCGCAGCCCATCGACAAGATGACGCAAGCGTTGATGACACTAAGCTCAGCAGGCATTCAGACCGAGTTCGGCGCACACTCCGATCGTGCACTCGATGCCGACCTCATCGTGGTATCGCCCGGAGTACCACCGTCTAATAAGGTTCGGAAGGGGGCTGCGCAGCGTGGGATTCCGATCGTCGGTGAACTTGAATACGCGTGGCGCCTGTTGCAAAACCCAATAGTCGCAGTCACCGGCACTAATGGAAAGACTACGACGACAGCGTTAATTGCGCACGTGTTGAATAGTGCCGGACGCAAAGCTGTTGTAGCGGGAAACATTGGAGTACCGTTGTCGAGCTTAGTAGGTGTTGTGGATAAGGCAACAATCATCATTGTTGAAGCAAGCTCGTATCAACTTGATACATGTGTTGATTTTCGTCCGAACGTAAGTGTTTTGCTCAACGTTACTCCCGACCATCTATCCTATCACGGTACATTTGAACAGTATGTGCAGGCTAAGTGGAAAATTTTTAAGAACCAGAGAGGCAATGACGTAGTAATTTTGAATGCTGACGATCCGCATGCAGCTGCGGCATCTTCGGTGGCTCAAGCAACAGTTCGCTATATCAGTGTCCGCACCGACGTTGTTGGTGCCTTCGTCCGGGGGGACGAAGTGTTTCTTAAGTCTGACGAGCAGCATAAAGAGGAACTACTTATGTCCGTACGCAACGTCGGACTGCGTGGAGTACACAACCTGTACAATTCCATGGCAGCCGCATTATCGGCTCGCGCATTCGAAGTGCGCAACGAAGACATCCGCGACTCTCTGCAGTCGTTCAGCGGTGTCGAACACCGTCTCGAAAACGTACGCACCCACAAGGGCATCACGTACATCAACGACTCCAAAGCCACCAACATCAACGCAGCATGGTACGCTCTATCGAGCTTCGACCGTCCGTTGGTCTGGATTGCCGGCGGCCGCGGCGACAACAACGACTACGCCATGCTCGACGAGCTCGTCGACACGAACGTGAAGTCCATCGTCTGCATCGGCGAAGACGCCGACGCCATCTTCTCGCACTGGTGCACCAAACACCGCTGCGTCAAAGCCCTCACCATGGCCGAAGCCGTGCACCAAGCCTCCGACCTCGCCGAATCAGGCGACATCGTCCTCTTCTCCCCCGCCTGCAAGTCCTTCGACATGTTCGCGGACTTCGAAGAACGCGGACGGATTTTCAAAGAGTCCGTTCGATCTCTAGAATAGCAGTGGTACGCTTCGCTCTTCGCGAAGCAGGCATTGGACTAGAACACCGCCATGTTCGTTAACCGCCCGCATGAACGTCATTGAGCTTAGGGGGCTTCGCAAGAAGTTCGGGGATTTTACGGCCGTAGACGGACTCGACCTTACGGTGCGCAAGGGCGACATCTATGGATTTCTGGGGCCGAATGGGGCTGGTAAGAGCACCACCATACGGATGATGCTTTCGCTGATACGTCCGACCGAAGGCACTGTGCGCCTGTTCGGAGAGTTCCTTGCCGAGCATCGCGAGGCGCTCCTTGCCAGAATTGGTGCGATTGTGGAGAGGCCCGATTTCTACAATTACCTGTCGGCCTACACGAACCTCGAGATTCTCGGACGTCTTTCGAGAGCGGATGTGTCGCGCAAGAATATTATGCGGCAGTTGGCCGTGGTCGGACTCGAAGCTCGCGCGCAGAGCAAGGTGAAGACGTTTTCGCATGGCATGAAGCAACGCCTCGGTATTGCGCAAGCGCTGCTGCATAACCCCGATCTGGTGGTGCTGGATGAGCCGACAACCGGACTCGATCCGCATGGGATGGTGGATATTCGAGAGCTGATTCTCGATCTCTCGCGCACGCATAACAAGACGGTGCTGCTGTCATCGCACATCCTGCCCGAGGTCGAACTCACCGCAACGCGCATGGTTATTATCAACAAAGGCAAAGCTATTGTTGAGGGGGCTGTTCAGGATCTCCTGAACGCTGGGCGCATGAAAGTTACCATTGATACAAACGACCCTGTGCGTGCTACCGAGTCGATGCAACGCACTCCGTATGCACAACGACTTGTCGGCAATGCCGAAGGTGCGATTGTGCTAATGCTTGAACGTGCGGAGATTGCTGACGTCGTGCAGCATCTGTCGTCCGAGGGCATTGCGATACACTCTGTCGTCCCCGTCCGTTCGCTCGAAGAATACTTCCTCGACTTGACGCGAGCCCCTACCGAAGGGACACATTAATGCTTGCCGTTGTATTAAAAGTTGAGTTAATAAAGATTTTTAGCAAATGGCGCACGTTCATTGGCTTTATGGTGGTTGCGATTATTATTCCGATCGTTATAGTCGCCATGAAGATCGAAGGCATGCGGTTTTTTCAGTATTCCACGCAATCGCTGCAGCAGGCATTTACGTTCACCGGCAACCTGATGAATGGCTATACGGTTAGTTACATCATCCTCGGTATGCTCTACATCCACGTGCCGTTTCTCACCACGCTGGTTGCGGGCGACATTCTTGCGGGTGAAGCCACGGGCGGCACGTATCGCCTCATACTGACACGTCCAGTCAGCCGCCTTACCATCGTCACAGCCAAATGGATTGCATCCACACTCTACGCCGTCCTTCTCGTTGGCACGATGGCGTTGTTGAGTCTCGGCATTGGCACCGCAATGCTCGGTACCGGCGAAATGGTTGCAGTGCGCTCGATGGTCGTAATCCTCGCAGAAGACGACGTGCTCTGGCGTCTTGGTTATGCCTACCTCTTTGCCGCACTATCGATGTCGACCGTTGCGTCGATTGCATTCCTGTCTTCATCGCTCGTCGAAAACGCCATCGGTCCGATCATGTCAACAATGGGCATCATCATCGTGCTGACAATTCTTAGCTCCATCGACTCGCCCATTTTCGACCCTTTACGAAGTGTTGCATTTACGAGTCACATGATTGGTTGGCGCCTACTCTTCGACCCCATCGTCGATTGGGCGCGCGTCACGCAAAGCGCACTAATCCTGGTTGCACACATCGTCGTGTGCTTTGGTGCAACGCTGGTTATCATGAAACGAAAGGACATCCTGACATGATGCGCACACTCCTGCTTCTCATAGTTTCGATAACTACAACCAACGCTTTTGCACAAAGCGCCCAAGACCTCATGAATGCCATGAAGGGGCGCATGAAAGGGGTTTCTTCGTACAAGACTTCGATGCGGATTAAGCTGGACATCCCGTACCTGAAAGCTCCGGAGTCACTGGCGACGATGTACTACAAGGCGCCTGATAAAACACATGTCGACGCACCGGGTTTTGCGATGCTGCCGAAACGCGGAGCCGATGTGACGATTCAGCGCCTCCTCGACAATCCGTATGTCGCGGTCGACGGCGGACGTGAAGCATTCCAGGGCGTGCAGATGCGCAAGGTGAAAATCCTTCCTACCGAAGAAGGTGGCGAAGTAGCTGTGGCCACCGTATGGATTGACACAGCGCTAAACGTCCCGCGCAAAGTCGTCAGCACGACAAAACAAGGTGGCACCGTTACAGCCGAGCTTGTATTCGACGATCAAAAGGCACGGGCCTATTGCCTGCCATCGTACGTAAAGCTCATGTTCGACATTGGCTCATATCAGATGTCGAAAGTGATGAGCGGCGACATCGACAAGCCTGCCACAAGCGCAGCCGACGAGGCAAAGGCGAAAGAGAAATCGACAAAGGCGACGGTAGAAATCTGGTACTCTGACTACAAGCTGAACGTACCGATTGCGGATGCGGTGTTCGCTGAATGACGCGAGCGACGATGGCTCACTAGTTTGAGGATACTGTTGACTCTGACGTTTCAACGAAGTGTCGGTCATAGATATCTTGATCGAAAATCGTGACCGCCTGAATCTCGCACGTGGGAACCACCAACTCGAAATCCATCATAGCCTGTCGGACAAACGCAGCGGTTTGCATTTGCTTGCTCTGAGGGGAAAAATTACGAGCGAATGCCTCATGAAGTCTTCCCGATTGTGCTGGGATATAGTCTGTCGTAAAAGTGATGCGCTTACTCACAGGCTCTCGGTATCCACTGATTCTGGGTATCAAACTGATGTGCTCTTGTGTTTTACCAGGGTCTGGCTGTACAAAAACATAGCCGACGTACACCTTACCTGAGCTCATGGTAATTGCGATGGTCTTATTCTCGTGGATGCTCCTCAATAGTAGACTCTCGAATGGATCTGCTTTTCGTGTGATTGCCTTTATGACAGCCTTATTCTTATCTAGAAGCTGTCCGGCAGCTGCAATGCCAACACCGAAACACATTGCCGCAATGGATGGTGCGGCATACCGAAAGTGTACACTAGGTACACCGCGCCATGTGGTTGCAAAGTAACTGTAGCTGTCTGGAGAGAAAATCCGCCACGATTCCTGTGCAACAACAGCGACGATCAGGAGAAGAAGGCCAAAGCTGGCAGCTAAAAAAGTTAGGCGCCGCGCGTCAGTTCTGCGACAATAGTATCGAAGCGACGGAATGCCGTGCACGAGTAAGTAGCCGCCGATGAACGGTAGGACAAGCAAGTTCCAAGGCATTACGCCTCCGTTGTCTTGTCGCCCGCGATTCTTGCTTCCCGGTCTCGGATCACAATTTGAGAAAGCTTTTTACCATCCTCGACCACCGACGCCCTGAGTTTGTCGCCGTCAAGAAAAATTGTCGCTAAGTCGACAGTTATCGTGCCGAAAAACGAAGTATGAAATCGTTTAGGATCTCTGTATTTGGTGTTGTCGTCTGACATGATTTCTCCTTGGTGAGTAATCTACGAATTGTCCAATTCTTTACAAAAATCACATTGTCGTGATGCTTGTAGAGTAGTCGTGATTACGCGCGGTGCCCATGTGACACGCTCCAAGTGTAGCAACTGTGATCGGGTCTCGGCCCTAGACTTATTACTAGATGTGCACCACGATCCCTACCGGACAATGATCACTCCCCATAACGTCCGGTTCGATCCACGCATTCTTGAGCGAAGGGGCTAGGTCAGGGGTCATCCAGTGATAGTCTATGCGCCACCCCACGTTGCGCTCACGGGCGCGCGTTACGACGTCCCAATAGGAATACTGCTCGGGTTCGGCGGGGTGATATTCGCGGAATGAGTCGAGCCATCCTTTGGCCGCCAGGTCGTCGAGAAGAGCGCGTTCTTCGGGGAGGAAGCCAGTGGTCTTTTCATTGGCTTTCGGACGTGCCAGGTCGATCTCTTTGTGTGCGATGTTGTAGTCACCGGCAACGATAATCTTTTTGCCTTCGTTACGCTGACGTTCCCATCGTGCGAACAGGTTTTCGTAGAAGCTCAGCTTGAATGGTACGCGACTATTTTCGCGTCCGCCGTTCGGGAAGTAGATGTTGTATACCGCGGTGTCGCCGAAGTGAAACTCGAGTACGCGTCCCTCGCAATCGAATTCGTCACAGGCAAGTACCGTGTTCACATGTGTCGGCTCCGTACGCGTTAACACGCCAACACCGCTGTAGCCCTTCTTACGAGAACACGAATGCCAGTACGTGTGGTAGCCGTCGAGTTCGCGAATCTCTTTTGGTATGTCCGCCTCGTCTGCCTTCGTCTCCTGAATCATGATGACATCCGCTTTTGACGCAGCAACCCAATCGAGAAAGCCCTTCTTGTGTGCTGCGCGAATGCCGTTTACGTTCCACGAATACATTTTCATGCGACGGAATCTCCAGTCTCATCTGCTGCTGTGGTCGTACCAGCAGCCTTCAGTTCCGACATTGTAAACAATGCTAATAACGTGTACCCCGCTTCGCGCAGCGCTGCCCGACCGTTTTGCTCACGATCTATGATGCAGACGACGTGCGTGATCTCGGCACCAAGGGCGCGCAGGTCTTCGCCGCTCATCACAACCTGACCTCCACTTGTTACGACGTCTTCGATGATGAGGACGCGTTTGCCGCGTACGTCCGGACCTTCTGCGAGCTTACACGTGCCATACTCCTTCGCCTTCTTGCGCACAAAAACAGCCGGAATGCCCGTTATCTGCGAGAGAATTGCGGCAATAGACACTCCCCCAAGTTCGAGTCCAGCAAGCACCTCCGTGCCGTCAGGCACGAGCGCCTTAGCGTGTTCTGCAATCTCTCGAAGCAGCTTTGGGTCCGATTCGAACTGATACTTGTCGAAGTATTCGTTGCTAATGGTGCCGCTCCGGAGCAAGAACTCTCCTGTGATGTGCGACGTGTTGTAAATCTCGCGGGCCAACTCTTCTTTTGTCATGGGGCGAAAATAGAGAACTCTCCCCGACCCCTATTCGAGAATGGTGCGCACAGAATGAGCGCGCACGCGTAAAGCGCGAATCGAATCGGCATGTATCCTCCGGGGTTGCAGTATCTTGATTGCAAAACTCGGCTCCCCACGTTGGTAAAGTATTACCCACGTATCACGAGAACGTAACCTCAATGAAGACAGCCCGAATATTTCTAATGGCAACGAAGACAATCACGATGTTTCAATTAGCAAGGAAGACATTTCCGATGTTTCCGATAATTATCCTTGCAATCGGTAGCCTCTTGGGTTGTTCGTCGTCGGCGTGCCTTAAGGACATCGACCTTCGCGGTTTTAGCGTTACGCTTGAAAAAGGTGCATGCTTCGGACAGTGTCCGACATATCAAGCCAATATCTACGGCGACCTGAACGTAGACTTTCGCGCCGTTGCATTTGTCGACCCACCACGTGCACCAAAGGGAGCAATAACTCCGCAGGCCATGTGCGAAATCCTGAACGAACTGGAAGAAAGTGGCTTCACTGCCACCAGCAGTGCGATGGCGCCAGTTGCCGATGCTCCGATCACAAGAATCACGGTGAAGCGTGGAGCATTACATCATACGGTCGAGTGGAATCTTACGATACCCAAGAATCTGCACAAGCTGCACGATATGCTGGAGGCCAACACCTACCGCAATCCATCATTGATGACTTCGCCCACGTATAAATAGGCAATACCGCCGGTAAGGGGCTTCATGGCAACGTGCGAAAGCCTTCCGGTTTGGCGCATGAGTTGCAAGAACGCTTCGCCTGACGGAAATGCGGCGGCTGTCGATGGAAGATATTCGTAAGCTTTTTTATTACCTGTGAGTAAGCCCCCAACAAACGGAATCACGTATCGCGAGTACGCACGGTAAACAATTCCAATAATGCCGCGTGGCTGACCAAACTCGAGCACAACAACACGTCCGCCTGGCTTGCACACCCGTGCCATTTCTGCGAGCCCGCGTACGGGATCGTCGACGTTGCGAATTCCGAATGCAATCGTAGCCACGTCGAACGTTGCGTCATCGTAGGGCAAGTTCAATACATCGGCAACTTCCCATCGCACGTCAAGCCCCTTGGCGAGACCCTTACCGGGAGCGTGTGCGAGCATGTCGGCATTAAAGTCTGTGCCTACAACAAGTCCCGACGGACCCACTGCGCGCTTAAGTGCTAGTGCAAGATCGCCCGTGCCTGTGGCACAATCGAGAGCCGCGTCTCCGCGTCGTGCACCTGTTGCGCGAACGGCGGCACGGCGCCAAAGGTGATGAATGCCAAGGGACAAAACAGAATTTGTCCGGTCGTAATTCGGGGCGATGTCCGAAAACATCGTGTGTACAGCTTCACTCATCTGCAAATCTATCCATCATGCAATCCATTACATTTCCCCGATATTCGTAGCAATGGACCCTTCGACCCCACAACAACCGAGTAAAGATGTAGCGCCCAGTGACAATATCGAGCGGGAATTCCTCGTTGGTCCGCATGGCAGGCTACGCGAATTTTGGTTCGTCTGTCGCGTCGCATGGGAGTTCATCATGGGCTTCCGCAAACTGCATTTTATTGGTCCAGCCATCTGCGTGTTCGGATCCGCCCGCTTCACCGAAGACCACGTCTACTACCAGCAGGCCCGCGAAATGGGATGCCGCCTCGCCGAAATGGGCTTCACCGTCATGACCGGCGGAGGTCCAGGCATCATGGAAGCCGCAAACAGGGGCGCCAAAGAGGCAGGGGGCTTTTCGATCGGGTGCAACATCCGCCTACCACACGAACAACGTGGCAATCCGTACCTCGACCTCATGGTCGAGTTCGAACACTTCTTTGTGCGCAAAGTGATGCTTGTGAAGTACTCCCTCGGCTTCGTCGTCATGCCTGGCGGCATGGGCACGATGGACGAACTCTTCGAAGCCGTCACCCTCATGCAAACGAAAAAGATCAAGAACTTCCCCGTCGTCGTCGTCGGCACCGAATACTACAGCGACATCATGCAACTCATCGACGTGATGATTGCTCGCGGAACGGTTTCAGCGCACGAAAAAGAGCTCGTGTTGTTTACCGACTCCATCGACGAAGCCATGGAGCATCTCCGCAAGCGCGTCGTAAAGCGCTTCGGTCTGCAACAGCAGTTGTTCATTCCGAATCCAGAACGTCCGTCGCGGGCATCGAAGCACTAGTCTTGCGAAGCCATTCAGATCATGCTTGCGATAGTCGTCTCGCACGAGCTCGCGAAGCCACAACTCGCTCGTGCTCGCCAACTACCGCAAGCATGACGTGCAGGTTCGCAGCGAATATGTTGCGACATAACTCTCGACTGATCGTCGATGGTGATACCCACTTGCCATGTTTGCTCCATGGTTGGCCATTGAAAAGGGATTCTTGTCGGCAGGTAACCCTTTTCTGTTGACCTACCCATGGTGCACTTCCTACTTGAATCCGCCAGCTGTATTGCAGAGAGAAATCCAAGGCCATTTTTACAGGATGAGTGACAACAGAGAGTCGGAAAAAGCGGAGCTTCACAAAACCATCTGGCGCATTGCCAACGATCTGCGTGGTAGTGTAGACGGTTGGGACTTTAAAACCTATGTGCTTGGCATGTTGTTTTATCGCTTCATCTCGGAAAACCTAGTTGCGTATCTCAATGCACAGGAGCATAAGGCCGGCCATAAGAAATTCAACTACGCCGTCCTCGCCGATGCAGCTGCAGAGAAGGGGCGTACCGAAACTGTAAAGGAAAAAGGATTCTACATTCTTCCCTCCCGCCTGTTCACTAACGTACGTCAACAAGCCCGTCACGACGACAAACTCAACGAAACCTTAAGTAAGGCATTTGTAGAGATTGAAGGGTCCGCGAAGGGCGAAGACAGCGAGGGTGATTTCAAGGGGCTGTTTGACGATCTCGATGTCAACAGCAGCAAGCTTGGTCCCACCGTTGCACGGCGCAATGAAAAGCTGGTAAAGCTGCTCGATGCTATTGGAGACCTGCCACTTGGCAGCTTTTCCGATAACACCATCGACCTCTTCGGTGACGCCTACGAATACTTGATGCAGATGTATGCTTCCACCGCAGGTAAGTCGGGCGGAGAGTTTTATACGCCTTAGGAAGTATCCGAGTTACTGGCCCGAATCACCGTCGTCGGTAAAACAGAAGTGAACAAAGTGTATGACCCGGCATGTGGGTCGGGTTCGCTGTTGCTCAAGTTCGCGGAAGTGCTTGGCGCTGACAAAGTAAGGCAGGGGTTCTACGGACAGGAAATCAACCTCACCGACCCAGCCCATCGGGATGATGAACCCTTCGAAGCCATAGTCTCCAACCCCCCTTACTCCATTAGGTGGGACGGCGACGCGAATCCGGCTCTGATAAACGACCCTCGTTGTGCACCGGCAGGAGTGTTAGCGCCCAAGAGCAAGGCAGACCTTGCCTTCACGATGCATATTCTTAATTGGCTTGCAGTAAATGGCACGGCCGCCATCGTGGAGTTTCCGGGTGTTCTTTATCGTGGTGGTGCAGAGCAGAAAATCCGACAGTACCTGATCGACAACAACTACGTCGATGCAGTCATCCAACTTCCGAGTGACCTCTTTTTCGGTACTACTATCGGCATCTGCATCGTTGTTCTCAAGAAGTCGAAGCGCGACAACAGGACTCTGTTCATCGATGCCACGAATGAATTCACGCGAAGTGGCAACAAGAACAAGCTGACGGCTGCCAACCAGCAGAAAATTCTCGATGCGTTTACAGAACGCATTGACGTCGCCCACTTTGTGAAGCTCGTCGACAACGCTGTCATCGCCGATAACGGCTACAACATCGCCGTTTCTTCATACGTGGAAAAGGTTGACAACAGCGTCGCGATAGACATTAAAGCACTCAACACCGAGATCGCACAAGTCGTCGCACGCCAGTCGAAACTCCGCACGGCTATCGGCGCAATCGTCGCAGATCTGGAAGAAAGTAGGACATGAGCCCCGAACCCACCGGAGAAATCATCCTTTATCAGCAGGACGATCGTCCTATGATCGAGGTCCGTCTGGATGGGGACACAGTGTGGCTAAGTCAGCAACAACTAGCGGACCTTTTCCAGACGTCCAGGACAAACGTCGTCGAGCACATCCGCAACATATACGAGGAAGGCGAATTGCTTGAGGCGGCAACCTGTCGGAATTTCCGACAGGTTCGTACCGAGGGTTCACGACAGGTAACACGCTCGATACCTTTCTACAACCTCGACATGATCATCTCGATCGGTTATAGGGTGCGGTCAAGTCTAGCCACCCAGTTCCGCATCTGGGCTACCGAACGCCTGCGTGAATACCTCATCAAGGGGTTCACGATGGATGATGCGCGATTGAAAAATCTAGGCGGAGGCACCTACTGGAAAGAGCTGCTCGAACGCATCCGCGACATTCGAAGCAGTGAGAAGGTGCTCTTAAACCTTTCATGGGTCTACTTACGTTTAGCGGTGCACAGCCCACAAAGGCAGAAGTCATCATTGCAAAGAATTACCTCGATGAGAGCGAGCTTAAACGACTCAATACCCTCGTCTCAGCTTACGTCGATGCCGCTGAATTTCGGGCAGAGAGTCGAGAGCCGACTTACATGACAGATTGGCTATCGCACCTCGACCGACTGATAGTAGCGCTGGAAGCACGGACTCTCGACGGATCTGGTAGCGTCAGTCACCAACAGGCCACCAATAAAGCCGAAGCTGAGTATGCGAAGTATCGCACACAACTAGACACCCAACCATCGGAAGTAGAGTCGGACTACCTTGATCGCATGAAGCATTTGCAGAATGAAATTGAATGGAAGGAAAAACGATGAGTAAGATTGATGATCTCATTTCGGAATTGTGTCCAGATGGCGTGGAATACAAGGCGATGGGTGAGTTAGGCAACCACCTACCCATCGTGATGAACTTAATGTGCGGGTTCACCTCCACCAGAGAATGCTCCACTGAGCATCGAGACCCCACGGACGACAACCTTGCGACCGATGAGTTCGGCAGGCACATCGCGTAGCTCGACATCGGTGCCCTGCGAGACACCTCGTGTTACCTTCATGCGCACGTAACGGTTCTCACCGTCTTTAAGTAGAATCCACGAGCCTTCGGAATCGCTGATGACTGCATTGCCAGGTACAAGCATTGCCGTCCAGGGGTCGGCTGCTACGGTGGCTGTAAGTGTGGTGCCTGGTGTTAGGATTGCTGTGTAGGGATTGAGGTGCCCGTGTACACGGACGGTGCGATCGGCCTCCACGCCTTTTCCTACAAGGTGGATGCGACCTGTAATCGTGGTCTTCGCTGCATCGTTGATCGTTGCCCTGAATGCCTGTCCTTCCTTGAGTGCGTTGATGTCGCGCTCGAAGACGAAGAACTCTGCATGGAGATGGCGGAGACTGATAATGTCGGCAAGGGAATCATTGGGTGTTAGGTACGCACCTGTTACTGCATAAACGCCTGTTACAAAACCGTCGATGGGCGATGCGATGCGAACGGTGCGGGATATGTTATCCACGGTCAGCTTGCTGGCGTCTATGTGAAGCAATGCCAGTTGTTCCTGTTGCGCCTTGCGTTGAATACGTAGTGCCCGAACTTCTCCCTGAATCTGCTCCAATACTTTACCAGCGTTGATCTGCTCATCCGCCAACGTCTGCTGGCGTTGCAGTTCGCTTTCAAGCACCTGGAGCTTCGACACTGTGGTAAGATAGTCCCTCTGTGCCGTAATGAAGTCTGCATGTTCAAGCGTAAACAGGATTTGTCCTCGACGGACCTGGGAGCCCTGCAAGACACTAATCGAACGGACGACTCCGCCCATGGGTGTACCTATTCGCGCAGCGTCCTGCGGAGGAACTTCGATGCGACCGTTGGCGACCAGCGATGTCGTGACGGTCTGTTGTGTGACGGTCGCAGTGGTTAGTTGAATGCGCTTGCGCTGTGCCAGTGTAATCGTGACGGTATCTCCGGACACGACGAGTTGTTGATGTTCCTCCGCGGGATGGTCATCAGCCTGCCTGCAGGATGTGAGCAGGACTGTGCACACGAATAAGCAATAGAGTGGAATGTAGGCAAAGGTTAGGATGGTTGATTTCATGGTTTTGTAAACAGTGTGTAATCAATAAGGAGGAGGTTATACCGGTGTAGTGCGCTGAGATATGCCGAGCGAATCGTCAACGCTCTTGTGAGTGCCGTTTGGAGTTCGAGGTATCCAATCTCCCCGGCTTCCCATGCCCGTGTGCTCTGTGTTGTCAGCAGAGTACCTTCAGACAAGGCAGTCTCCTGGTAGTAGGTGAGGGTGGCACGAGCGGCCTCCAACTCGGTACGCAGCGACGCTCGCCTGATGTCGATGGACCGCCGTTCGATCTGCGTTCGCTCGACAGCAGTGCGTTCAGCGATAGATGCCAGTTGTGCACGACCCGCATCGGCTGCAAACCACAGTGGTACCTGTACGCCTACACTGAAGCCCGAGAATCTGTCCGACGGACCCGATAACACTCCAGTACCTATCGGTGTACCTGTGAGCGTTTGTGTAAACCATCCAACGGTAAGGTTAGGCCATATGCTTGCATGATCAAGGCTGCTCTGAGCCTTTGCAACCTGCGCTTGTGCGTTGCTGTATGTAACAAGTGGGAGTTCGGTTGTGCTGTCACTTGCAATGGTTAGAATGTCCATTCCTTCGTCCGCAGCAGTAACCGGACTTCCCACCATTGCCTGCAACCTGCCTTCCTGTGACCGCAACTCAGCACGAATCTGCTGTCGTTGAACAACGAGTTCTCCACGCAGACTCTCTGTAGAGACCGTTGAAAGTTTGGTGCCTTCACCAACCCGTTCGCGTGTCCTGCTTACACTCACGGCTCTTGTATACAGGCTATCGAAGCCCCCTAAAAGAGATTCCGTTGCACGCAGATACCGGATGCGCTCGAAGATGTGCTCGACCTCTACACGCACCGTACGTTCGCGCAGCTTCAACTGCGCACGAGCCATATCGATGCGGTCCGAAGCCAATGAAGTTTTAGCGAACCACACGGTGGGAAAGGGAATGGCTTGCTCGACAGTGATATTGTTGTCCTGCGCTACAGAATTGAGCTGCCCCTTCGTATAGGTTACCGCAGTGCGACCAATGTCAATGGCTGCACTACCAGACACCGCTTCAAACTCTGCAAGCGTGGAGCGAGCCTGCTGCACGTCGGGATGATACTGTAACGCTTGTTGAACGGCTTCGGTACGTGTGATGGTTTGTGCAGTCATGGAGGATGCACCCACTAGAAACAGACATGCCACAACTGATGAAGCAGCAGCGAATGACGGACGCTTCAGTCTTCTGTGCACAAGGGTGTAGAGCACGGGCAGAACCAGTAGAGTGAGTAGTGTCGAGCTGACAAGTCCGCCTATGACAACCGTGGCCAATGGCCTCTGTACTTCGGCACCATCGCTGGTGCTGAGTGCCATCGGCAGAAATCCGAGCGATGCAACAAGGGCTGTCAGGAGCACAGGGCGCAGTCGGTCTGTTGTTCCTTGCACGACGATACGGTTGATATTCGTGGTCCCATCATCGATGGATCTTTTGAACGCGGCCAGGAGAACAATACCGTTCAGCACTGCCACACCAAAGAGGGCGATGAACCCAACGCCTGCCGAAATGCTGAATGGCATACCACGGAGCACGAGTGCGGCAATACCGCCAACAGTCGCAAGAGGTACTGCGGTGAAAATGATGAGCGTATCCGGAATGCTGCGGAAGGTCATGTAAAGCAGCAAAAGAATAATTAACAGAGACAATGGCACGACAATTAGTAAACGTCGTTCAGCCGTGGCAAGATTTTCAAACTGGCCTCCGACGTGGAGATAATAACCGTCCGGAAGGGGAAGGTTCTTTGCAATCGTTGCCTGCAGATCGTCAACGATACTCCTGACATCGCGTCCACGTACGTTAAAACCAACGGTAATTCTTCTGCGTGTGTCTTCGTGTTGAACCTGATTCGGACCAGAGCGCGTAGCAATTGCCGCAACCTGTTCGAGAGGAACAACGCCTCCGGCTGTAGTTGGCACGGGCAGGCGTCGAAACATCGCTTCATTACGTTGCAAGGATGAGTCGAGGCGTATGACAATGTCGAAGCGTCGTTCCTCTTCGTAGAACACTCCAGCTGGCTGTCCGGCAATGAAACTCCTGACTGCGATATTCACGTCGGAAACGTTCACGCCTGCACGTGCGCAGGCATCCCTGTCTACTGTTGCGACAAGCTGTGGAAGACCTTCGACCTCTTCAAGGTAGAGATCGGTAGCACCATTGATCTCAGATGCAAGGTCGCGAAGTTTATCACCGAGCGATGCAAGCGTGTCCAGATTCTCACCGTAGATTTTTACTGCAACGTCCTGTCTTGCGCCCGTCATCAACTCATTGAAGCGCATTTGGATTGGTTGCTGGAAACCGTACTCCACACCTGGTAACTCTTCGAGTGCTTCCTGCATGTGCAAGGCAAGTTCTTCCCGTGTCGATGCTGACGTCCATTCCCGCTTGTCCTTCAGTATCACCATCACATCACAAGCCGACATCGGCATGGGGTCCAGTGGAATTTCACTCGTTCCGATTTTTCCGACGACACGTTTGACTTCGGGAAACCGCTGAATCAAAATTTTAGCGGCTTCCAAGGAGACACGTGCAGTTTCCTCTACAGAAGAACCCGTCGGCAAGCGTACCTCAATAGCAAAGTCGCCTTCATCGAGTTGTGGAAGAAACTCGCCGCCCATGTTCATAAAGACAATCACCGACGCTGCAAGTGCAATCACCGACACGCCGAGTACTATACGTGGTCTCCTTAGTGCGCCATTGCGTAACGGACGATACCAGCGTTGCAGGAGGATGATGAAGCGATCTGCAATCGTAGGGGCAGTGGATGTGTTCTGACGCAGCACCAATGCTGACATCATCGGTACCCACGTCAGCGAAAGAATGAATGCACCTATGATGGCATAGATGACGGTTTGTGCCATCGGTATAAACATCCGTCCTTCGATGCCCGTTAACGCGAGGATCGGTACGTACACGATAAGAATTATGAACTCACCGATGGACGCGCTGCGTCGCATCCGGATAGAGGCGTCGGTGACAATTTGCTCCCTGTTACCTAATGGAGAATGTCGAAGGCTGTGCAGGACGTGTTCGACGATGATGACAGCGGCGTCTACAATGAGCCCGAAGTCCAACGCTCCTAACGACATCAGATTACCTGACACACCAGTGGCGACCATCATACCGATGGCGAAGAGCATGGCCAGTGGTATCACAGATGCCACGATCAGTCCTGCCCGCAGATTGCCCAACATCAGTACGAGGACGAAGATGACAATGAGCGCACCTTCTATAAGGTTGCTCGCAACAGTGCCGATGGCTTTGTTCACGAGATGCGAACGATCGAGAAATGCCTCGATCACAACACCTTCAGGCAGTGATTTCTGAATCTCTGCTACGCGCAGCTTGACGTCTTCGATAACCGTGGATGAATTCGCACCTTTCAGCATGAGCACGATTCCACCAACACTTTCACCAACGGCATCGATGGTCATTGCGCCGTAGCGAATCGCCCGACCCTCTCTCACTGTTGCTACGTCCCGTAGCCGGATGGGCGTACTGCTTGGTGTCCCTCGTATAAAGATGTTCGCGAGATCGTCCTTCGATTTTAGACGTCCTTCTGAGCGTACGAACGCCACGCGCGGACCATTCTCGATGTAGGCACTACCTGCGTTACCGTTGTTGTTTTCTACAGCTTTGGTGATGTCTACAATCGTGAGGCCGAATGATCGAAGACGTTCGACATCGACTGCAACCTCAATTTGTTTAAGATCCCCGCCAAAGCTGGAGACATCTGCCACACCTGGTGTGCCGAGTAACCTGCGCCTGATGGCCCAGTCCTGTAGTGTCCGTAAGTCAGCCTTGGTATATCGATCCGCAAACGCAGGATCAACTTTTAATACGTACTGATAGATTTCGCCGAGACCTGTAGTTACAGGTGCTAGTGAAGGGGCTTTGGCATCAGCCGTGATCTCACCCTGGATGTCCACCAAACGTTGTGACACCTGCGCTCTCGCCCAATACACGTCGACGTTATCGTGAAAAACGATAGTGACAACCGATAGACCGAATCTGGAGATGGAACGGACTTCCTCGATCTCCGGAATCGATGCCATCGCAACTTCGACGGGTGTGGTAACGAGTCGTTCGATCTCCTCGGCAGCGAGGCTGGGTGATGTGGTTACGACCTGAACCTGATTGTTGGTAATGTCCGGAACGGCATCAATGGGCAGTTGGCGTAGTGCATACAATCCCCATGCAATGAGGACGGCAACGCCAAATGCAATGATGACCTTGTTCCGGACAGAGAACCGGATGACGTGGTCAAACATGACTTCTACATTCAATTGTTGAGTTGGGTATGGGAGGCAACAGCAGACAACGTCATCGTGTTCGATGACGCAGAAGCGTAGCTGGGAACAGAGCGGTGAGTGCTCTTAGGCGCGCGGAGGCTGAAAGATCGACGCCTGGGGCTTGGAAATATACAGGTCTACTGACGTATTGCGCGACTGTATACGGTCGCCGCCGTTAATGGGCGGAAGGACTACAGTCCTTGGTGGTACTGCTACCTGGGCTATGCAGCCTGTTCCGCAGTTCTTAGGTCCCGTGTGGTCGTGATTCCGATGGTGTTCAGAATCGGATGTCGATGTGTGTTGTGTGTCATCATGCGTAAGACACTTCAGGATGTCCATCAGCGACTCGTCATGGTCAACGAGTTGATGCTCGATTTGCGCGAGCTGCACGGCTGCCTTCACGATATTGTTTAGGCAGAGACCAAGGAGCAGCGACCATACAAGAACGGTGCCGAAGATGATACGCAGAGTACGCGAACGCATAGCCAGCAAGTTACGCAGAATCTGATTTGGGGGTTTGCAGAAGCCGAAGCGCATTAGCAATAACAAGCAACGTAGCACCTGTATCTGCCAGAATTGCCAGCCAGAGACTTGTCACGCCAACAAACGCAAGGACAAGAAACAATGCCTTCAGGCCGAGTGCAAACGCAATGTTGACCTTGATGATCCTCGCTGTTCTCTGCCCCAGTCGGATGACTTGAGGAATTTTTCGAAGTTCATCCTGAACAAGTGCGATGTCCGCGGTTTCAATAGCAGCATCGGTGCCTACGCCTCCCATAGCAATTCCGATGTTGGCAAGAGCCATTGCAGGTGCGTCGTTAACGCCATCGCCAACCATTCCAACATGGCCATACTCAGCAACCAAAGCGCGAATGCGTTCAACCTTATCCTCAGGAAGCAGATCGCCGTATGCTTCATCAATGCCTGCCTCTTTTGCGATGGCATCAACTGTTCGCTGATTGTCTCCGCTGAGTATGACCACCTTTTTTATACCTACTGAGTGCAGTGCCTGTACCGTTGACTTTGCATCCGCACGAATCGTATCGCCGATTGCAATGATGCCGAGGACCGCGCCCGCAGTGTCATTGCTGATTGTGTCGCCCGTTGGGTCGTTGCTGACTTTGCCGACTACCACAACGGAAAGTCCCTGTGCTTCAATCTCCGCCAGTCGAGCTTCGAGTTCGGGTGTACACACACCAAGTTCATGCGCGTATCGATGATTACTGGCGAAATACCGTTTGCCCTCAACGTCGGCTTCAGCCCCTTTACCACTGATTGCTTTATATCCAGCACTCTCGGGTGCGTCTATCGCACGTTCTGTTGCATAAGCAATGATCGCACGAGCCAACGGATGTTCCGAGTACGCATCGATCGCCGCCGCGATGCGCACGACTGTTGCCTCGTCATTTTCACGCCACGGAATAACGGAGTGCACAGCGGGCTTGCCCGAAGTAATAGTGCCCGTCTTGTCGACAGCAAGCACACGCAAACGTCCAACTTCTTCGAGGTGCGCTCCACCTTTAACGAGCACACCACGACGTGCCATCGCGGTAAGTCCGGACACGATAGAAATCGGTGTCGAGATAACAAGCGCACACGGACAAGCGATGACAATGAGTACCAGCGAACGGTAAATCGATTCATGCCAGGCACCACCAAGAAGCAGCGGCGGTACAAGCAGCACACCAAGAGCGAAGAGAAAAACAGCAGGCGTGTAGTATTTGGCGAATGTGTCGACAAATCGTTGCGAAGGGGCTTTCTGCGCTTGCGCCGCTCCAATCAGTTGCACGATTCGAGCAAGTGTACTCTGTGATGAAATGCTGGTAACACGTACCTCAAGGAAGCCATCTTCGTTGATCGTTCCAGCGTACACGGTATCGCCCGGAGCTTTCGCTACAGGTGTCGACTCGCCCGTGATCGGCGCCTGATTAACCGTCGATTCACCTTTCGTAACAACACCATCGAGGGGGATGTTCATGCCCGACCGAATGATGACTGTTGTACCGACCGCCACTTCTTCGACTCGTACTTCGCGATGCACATCGCCATCCTGAGCAACTGCTGTTGCCGGTGCGATGTCGAGGAGCGAACGAATGGCTCTACGTGCACGGGCAAGACTAAACGATTCCAACAGCTCCGATAACGCAAAGAGGAAAGCAACGGCAGCCCCTTCCGACCATTCCCCGATAAAGGCCGCACCAATCACAGCCACGGTCATCAACACGTTCATGTCCAGGCTAAGATGCCTCAAGGATCGCATCGCCTTTGGTGCCACATACCATGCACCTGCAACAATGGCTACTGCGTACAGGACGATGGGTATCCACATCGCCAGTCCTACCACGAGCCATTCAAGCAGAAGTCCGATTCCTGTCAGCGCACCCGATATGACCACCGCATGCAAGTGTCCACGCTGAGCGTCGAACAATCGCTGCTTTTCCAGAGATGTGCGAGTCTCAGAGGAGGGAGTTGTGTCCGCGGAAGTGTCTTTCGTTGGAGTAATTGATAACTGCGCGTTGTTCGCCTGTTGTACGAAAGCGCGAAGTCCAACTTTACCCAGTGCCCTTATGATTTCGGCTACGCTCGCCGTATCGTGATCAACCGTCACCGTCCCAAGAACAAGGTTGACCTGAACATCGTTGATCCCTGGCATCGGACGTAGTACACGTTCAACCGCTGCGACCTCATCGGCACAGCACATCTCGGGGACCGTAAGTGTAGTTTCTTGCATTTCCTGTCCTGTCGGTTGAAGCGGACTAAGATAAGCGTGCCATAGCGAGTGCCGTGAACAATAGTGGCATGAAAATTCCTTTAGATGCGACTTGCATTCGTTATATGATAGAATCTTTTTCCGCTATGTAGCGCCAGTTGTGCGTTTGGGACGAACACGTCCGTTAACGACTGACGATGCACCGGCAATTCCTGCGTCGATCCATCCGCGCAACGCGTCGCGTGTGTTCGACACGCTGTCGACGGAACACTTCCCCGGCTTCATACTGAATGTGTTTTTTGCCGCGGGTTCGACGTCGCGTCGGGTGCTGATCCTAACGTTCTTTAGGGTTGGCGTTGGAATCTGCGTGCCTATTCTGCTGAAGGTCTTTCTCGAAGGCATGCCTTCGGCGATCACGGCGACGGAGTTTCCGGTCGGACTCCTCACGCTTGCAGTATTGCTCGGCATTGCGGGCATGGTGCAGGCCGTGATTATGCAGCATTGTTATTTCTGTGCTCTGTCGTCGTTCGCAATCATTACGAATGGCATCAATGCGCGCATTGTGCGGCATGCACTGCGACTGCGACGCTCTTCGCGCAGCACGATGCAGACGGGCGATTTGGTGAATCACCTTTCGAGCGACACCGAAGCACTCGGCGAGTCCGGCTTCTTCGTGCCTGAGTTCTTCAACTCTGCACTCGAAATCGTCGCAGTACTGATTGTGCTCTTTGTGTTTCTGGGGCCGGCAGCTTTCGCTGCCTTAGGGGCTCTGCTTGTGATGATTCCCCTAACGGTGATGGTCGCACGCCGTTATCGCCGTCTCGACACAACAATCATGGCAACACGTGATGAACGCGTTACACTGATGTCGCAGATTCTGCACGGCATCCGCGTCGTGAAGTACTACGCATGGGAAGCCAGTGTTGGCAAGGAAGTACGCACAGTACGAGCAAGCGAGATTCGCACGCGTGTGCGCATCGTGAAAACCGATGCGATGTCAACCGTCATCTTCATTTCAACAACGACCGTCGTTGCGTTCGTCGGCTTCGGCACGTTTGTGCTTAACGGCAACACACTCACAGCACCGCTGGTGTTTGCGTGTCTAGCGTTGTTTGTGATGCTCGAAGAGCCGTTCGGACTTATCTCGCACTTGCTTGCTAATCTGCAGCATGCTCGTGTTGCAACGACGCGACTGCATGGCTTCTTCTCTGCACCCGTGCGCACCGATGTGAAAGACGATCAGCCCCTTTCCGACCCATACCAACCCGTTGGTGTCCGTTCGCATGATCTCACGCTCATGTATGCCGATGCAGTGAGC
This sequence comes from Candidatus Kapaibacteriota bacterium, assembly GCA_046595995.1. GTDB lineage: Bacteria > Bacteroidota > Ignavibacteria > Kapaibacteriales > Kapaibacteriaceae > JAWXBR01. The sequence goes on along the minus strand of JBKJNB010000098.1, from coordinate 2,157 downwards.
GCCGCTGTCGATAGTGTAACAATTGATATTAAACCCGGTAGTGCGGTTGCTATTGTTGGCGCGGTTGGCGCGGGCAAGAGTACGTTGCTGCGTGCGCTGATTGGGATTCAGGTGCCGACGTCGGGACGTGTCACGTATGATGGCATACCGATAGGGGTACGTCCGCGTGCAGCCTATGTGCCACAAGAGGCTTTCATCATGAATGCCTCGATCTACGACAACGTGGTATTTGGCGACGAGGGAGATGGAGAAGCCAATGTTGGGGTCGATCGTTTCGCGAACGTCGGTATCGATGCAAAGAATGCGCTGGCTTCATCCGACGCCCTCGACTCAATTCTAACCGCATGTGCGTTGCAACCTGACCTTGCGACGATGCCACTTGGTTTGTCGACAGAGATTGGAGAGCGTGGGGTGAATCTTTCGGGTGGACAGAAACAGCGCGTTGCTCTCGCGCGTGCTGCTTGGCACCGTCCGGGCGTCGTGTTTCTCGACGACCCACTCTCTGCTGTCGACGTGCACACCGAAGAAATGCTCGTCAATGATTTGCTGTTTGGTGTGTGGAGCGACATCACGCGCGTTGCCGTAACGCATCGCCTTGCGCACTTGCGTCGGTTCGATCACATCGTGTTTCTCGAACACGGACGTGTTTTTGCACAAGGCACGTTCGAGGAACTCATTACAACCAATGAACGCTTTGCAGAGTACGTACGCGAATCGCAGATGCCTCATGCAGACTCGCAGACACAGCACGCTGCACCTGCGCAGAACGAAGAGAGTACCAGGGGCAGGGGCTACATGGACGATGAAGACCGCGAAACCGGTGCTGTTAGTAAAAAAGTTTTCATTAGTTATGTGCGTGCAATGATCGGACATCATCCCATCCTTGCGCCAGTCATACTGCTTTCGTTGCTTGTGACCGTTATCGGCATCACGGCACTTCCGATTCTGCAGACAAGCTGGCTGTCGTGGTGGACCGATGGCGCACAAGCCGGTAAGGGGCTCTGGGGCTCGGTGTTCACAGCCGATGTGTTCCCCGCTGTCAGCTCGCCGTTGTTTGCCGTGGGCGTGTACGGACTCCTTGCAATTGTCGTCCTGCTTGCATGGCTTGCAGAACGTCTACTATGGCTCTACCGCTCTGCGCGCGCAGGCGCGAGCATTCATGATGCTGCACTCGCAGGCATTCTCTCTGCTCCGTTGCGGTTCTTCGACCGCACGCCGATGGGACGTATCCTGAATCGCTTCGCACGCGACATGGAGGCCGTCGACGATCACCTCACATGGAATTTCGAACAGTCCTTCAAAGCCTTGTCGCAAACCATTGGCTCGATGGTACTGATTCTTATCGTCATGCCTTTTATTGCATTGGTTATAATTCCTGTTCTGCTTGTTTACTATCGTCTGCAACGAGACTATCGGGCGTCTGCGCGCGAAGCAAAGCGCATGGAGTCGATTGCACGTTCACCGCGTTATGCGCAGTTCAAGGAATTGGTAACCGGACTCGACGTCATCCACGGCTTCGCGCGCGAGCGTTTTTTTATCGACACGTTCTACGACATTCTTGCCAAGTACCAGCGAGCCTTCTGGTGCAGCATTCTGCTTAACCGCTGGTTCAGCATTCGTGTGCCCATCGTCAGCGGCTTCGTTGCTCTCGCGTCCTGCATAGGCATCGTTTTACTTGCGCGTGCGGGCAGCATAACGCCTGGCGCAGCCGGCCTCGTGCTCACCTACGCCCTCGGCTTCTGGATGAATCTCAATTGGGCCGTCCGTGCCTTCAGCGAGGTCGAATCGCGCATGACAGCAGTCGAGCGCCTTGAGCACTACGCGAAGCTCGCGCCGGAGCCCGTTACAACGAAGCAAGCAGAAACAGAGCAAAGTCGTTCGACCCTTGCCGAAGGCAGACCCTTATCGATCGATGTTCAGAATTTGTCGGTGCGTTATGCTAACGATTTGCCACTCGTGTTGCGCGACGTGTCATTCAAGGTGCCGGCATGCGCCAAGGTCGGTATTGTAGGCCGCACGGGGTCGGGCAAGAGCACATTGTTTCAGGCGTTGTTCAGATTTGTCGAGCCTGCGTCGGGACGTATCCTGATCGACGGCATCGACATTGCGTCCATTCCCCTGCCGACGTTGCGTCGCGCAATCGCCATCATCCCGCAA
>JBKJNB010000058.1:0-3047 GCA_046595995.1 Candidatus Kapaibacteriota bacterium | reverse complement strand
CAGTGTTCGACTAGTAAATACAAACGACGCAGCAACAGTTTGTACGATTAGAGGAATATCAGGACATACAGAAGGGAGGTTGGGTCCGCTCTCGCCAGTTTGGTTGAACGATGTGGGTACGGAGATGATATCGCAGTTCGAGTTTGAAGCTTGGGTTCATAGCGGGGATGGCGAAGGTGTCGGTTTTTCTCGAACATCATCACCTTGCGTTGACAACCGTTTGTGGATAGGGGGGAACGCAACCTTTGTTAAAGCACAGAAATACAGCCTTGTTGTTCGACAATTCTCAGCGTCGGGTAGCGGCGATAATGCTTTGTTGTCGGCTTACGAGCAGGACAATCTCGCGGTCCATTTGTATACAGGAATTAACAGCGCATGGCCACACATCGCAAGTCACAGAATATTTCCTGGGGCTTCATTCGGAGTACTGTTAAACAACGGCATTCATGGCGCGCTCGATCATGAAGACGGACTTGCCATTATTAGTGCCGTCGACACATTATTATTCCGCACAATTCCGCTCGGCACACGCCATCTGCCATTATCGATGTTGCACAACAACGACCATGTTATAACGTACGCAGACGGAGCAGTGCATTGTATCGATGTGGTCGGCGGAGTGCGGTTGTGGTCTATGCCCGTTGCATCTCAGCCATTCGACATTCTTGTTGACCGAGATGACCGATGGTTTTTGTGCTTGTACCCTAATGAGTATTGCGAAATGTTTGCGCTCGATACGACGGTTAGCGTAGGAGCAAGCGCGAGCAATACTCTTGAACTACTTGTTTACCCAAACCCAGCATCTGAGACCCTTAAAATTCGTGCCCCATTTCAGATGCATACATGCAGTATTTATGATGTGTTAGGAAAAGTCGTACTCACGTCTAGTCTCAAAGAGCCGTCGGAAATGCATTCGTTGAATGTCGAGGCGCTACCAACGGGTATGTATGTGTTTTCAGCAACTGCCGGTGAACGTCGCGCAACAGCGCTTGTCCGCAAACAGTAGGCGAGTTACCACGAAATACACTAGCCGTCGTGCCTTATCGTTTTGCGCCCCCTTGTTAATTCGTTGAACACGGACTTCTTAGTTTTGTACTGATGTTGAAATTCCCGTCGGTACCGCTTAGTCATGTGCGCAATGACGTCCCCGCAGGCGTCGTTCTCTTTCTCGTTGCACTGCCGTTATGCTTGGGCATTGCTCTGGCCTCTGGTGCACCGCTGTTTGCGGGCATTATTGCTGGGGTCGTAGGGGGCATTGTTGTTGCGCTGTTTTCGGGGTCGCAGCTGAGTGTCTCCGGACCCGCCGCTGGCCTTGCAAGTATTGTGCTTGTATCGATTGCGGCGTTGGGCGACTACCGCCTCTTCCTGGCTGCAGTTGTCCTTGCCGGAATCTTTCAGGTTGTCATCGGATTTTTACGAGCCGGTACCCTGGGCAATTACATCCCACACAGCGTTATTAAGGGGATGCTTGCCGCAATCGGTATTACGATTATTCTGAAGCAACTGCCACATGCGCTCGGCTATGATGCATCGGGCTTCGTGGATGAGGAGATAGCATTTGGCGGGTGGGAGTGGACCCACATATTCACAGACCCGTTTCGCGCGCTCGAAGTCATACACCCCGGTGCTATTGTTATTGCCCTTGTATCGCTGGCAATACTTCTAGCGTGGGATATTAAATCGATAAAGAAGCAGCGCTGGACTTCGCTCGTTCCTGCAGCGCTTGTTGCAGTAATCGTAAGCATTGCACTTAACGAACTCTTTGCAAGCGTGGCCCCTTCGTTCTATTTGTCGGCGGAACGTGGTCACTTGGTACAACTTCCAATTCCTGCTTCGCTCGGTGCGTTCTTTTCGCAATTCACGTTTCCGGACTTTTCGGGACTTGCTGTTGGTGCGGTATGGACAACTGCATTGACGATTGCAGCGGTTGCCAGCGTAGAGAGCGTGCTTTCGATAGAGGCCATCGACAAGATGGACCCGCAAAAGCGCATCTCCGACGTTAACCGCGAGCTTGTTGCACAAGGTATCGGCAACGTCACGAGTGGTTTGTTAGGGGGCTTACCCGTCACAAGCGTTATTGTGCGCTCATCCGCTAACGTGTACGCAGGTGGTAAAACGCGTTTGTCTGCAATGATTCACGGCGGGTTGCTGTTGCTGAGTGTGCTCCTCGTTCCTACCGTTATCAACAAACTGCCGTATGCATGCCTTGCAGCGGTGCTGCTGGTAGTGGGGTACAAACTGAGTTCGTTGAAACTCATTCGCAGTATGTGGAAGGAAGGCATTACGCAATTCCTTCCGTTCATTGTTACAACCGTTGTTGTGGTTGCCACAGATATACTTGCTGGTGTTGCACTTGGTATTCTTGCAAGTCTGTACTTTGTTATTCGCACGAACCGACATGCTGCGATAACCGTTGTACACGACAACCTCGATTGGCTCTTGCGTTTTAACAAGGACTGTTCGTTTGTGAACAAAGCAGCACTGAAGGAACACTTGCGAAAAATACCCGACGGTGCGCACCTTATTGTAGACGGCACAAAAGCATTGTATGTCGACCATGACATCTATGAAACACTACGTGACTTTGAACAGACTGCTGCTTTTAAGTCGATAACGGTCCGCTACCACAACCTTCACGATAAAGAACGTGTCCGGAGCTAACGCATGGAAGACTACAAGCGTCTACTTCTAAACAACAAAGCCTGGGTCGTAGACAAGCTCAACGTACGCGAAGACTTCTTCACGCGCATGACGGACTCGCAGAGTCCGAAATACCTTTGGATTGGTTGCGCCGATAGTAGAGTACCTGCAGAGGAAGTAACAGGCTCTGAACCAGGCGACATCTTCGTACACCGCAATGTCGCGAACCTTGTAGTGCACACAGACTTCAACATCCTAAGTGTAATTCAATACGCCATTGAAGTGTTAGGCGTAGAGCACATCATCGTCTGCGGTCACTACGGATGTGGCGGAGTAAAGACCGCATTAAGCCGGCAGAATTTCGGCCTGATGAACAAGTGGCTTCGCAACATTAAAGATGTTTATAG
>JBKJNB010000125.1:0-6838 GCA_046595995.1 Candidatus Kapaibacteriota bacterium | reverse complement strand
CGCGTGAGCCGCGTTCTCTTGTGGTGCGGCATTCATCGCGCACCTCCTTTTCGTGGAGCGGTGTGGCGCGACGCAGCATCGGCGTCGATAACATCGCGCTTGCCGTCCATAAGCCACGCGAGTAGCTCGGACCGCAGGAAGTAGAGTTTACCTCCGCGTTTGTAGTGGGGCACTTTACGACGCGAGGTGAGCGCGTAGACCGTGCTGCGACTGAGGTGAAGAATTGACGCTGCTGCGTCAATGTCTATAGGGCATTCCGCAGTATTTGCGGATGGTGTGTAATCGCTATTCATAGCAAGCACCATTGTGAAACAATTGTCGGCGCTTGCATTAACTAGCTTAGGGTGGGGTCTTAGGTCACCCGAACGAGATTTACATCATTTCTTCTTCCTCTTTTTGTATCTCGTTATTTTCAATTCTAGGTCTTCTGTATCCCTGTCAATTGTGATCTTCCTGCAATCAACGTGCACCTCAGCCAGCAGGTTGCGCACCACAAGCATGTCGTCGTGAACTTGCTTCCCATGACTCAGAATGTGGTCATATTCCTCGCATACCAGTATGGCGTGAAACAAATCTACTTTCTTGCGTACGTTAGTATTATCCGCACCATTGAGCGCTTGAACGAGGCGAACGAGCGCCGCAGTGCTAGCCAATTCAGGAATACTGTTCAAGGATTTGAGTAGATAGTGAACGAGAATTGCAGCCCTCTGAATCGAAACCTTCTTCGGTGACTCAAGCACTTCCTGAAGTGACTGATGTGCATCTAAATTGACTTTCTTAGGAGCACGATATGTTTGCCGGACCTCCTCGGCTGCCAAACGGAATGCGAGGTAGTCAACAACCCGTTCGCTGTCCCACTCCCACATATCTCCATTGTTCATTGCTGGGTTGATAGTAGACATCTCCGAATATCTGGCTTTCAGTTCCGGATATCCAATGCTGACAAATCGATCGACAGTGTTCTTTGGGTAGCGGCGTTTGAATTCATGAAAGTCGGTCTCGATATTCGACAAGATCGGGTTGGGAACAGGTGTTGTCGCAGTACCATAGCATGTTCGCACGACAACCTCAACAAGTTTAGCGCCGGCGCGGCGACGCTTTGACTCGGTTGACTCTGATCGGTCGTTGCCGTAAGCCTCGTCGAACAATTTTTTCATGTCCACTCGGTGGTTACTTACGCGACGACGCAAGTAGACGTCCCAACTTGATCCGCGATTTGCTGCCGTCAGCTCTGTCGATGCAGAGTCTTTGGCGTCTGCTCCATTTTGTAATGGATCGGTCATGGGTATACCTCGTGATAGTTGTACAATGACGATGGTATCGACGAGCTCTGCCAAGGCCTGGACTTACGATTTCGCGATGGTGGGTTCGCGTTGTCGTCTGTTGTCGTTGTTTAGTGTTGCCACAGGAAAATCCTGTGCAATAGCTTCAGCAGCGAACCTTTGCCACAGCATAAGGGCTTGTTACTGCCAGGAGAGGATCTCCAGAGCCCAGCGCGGCGGGTGGATGATGGCTGAAGCGTGTTAAGCCCGCAGTATGCACGACTGAATGCCGAACGCTTGTGAATATCTATCTCTGTTACGGACAACCGTTCGCCAATGTATGTAACCAATCCTTAAGAAATGTAACGGAATGGGCTGTTGCTTGTCGATACGTTCGTGGTGTAACGGCCAAACTGATCGAACCTTTCACGAATTGGAAGAACGTCATGATTTGTCGCAACGTAGTTCTCGGTGCAGTTCTCTACATGGCGTCCTTTGTCGCATCAAATGCACAAGCCGCTGAGAATATCTTCCCGAATATTGGATTCACTGGTATTGGGACGGGGATTAATGCCCCATTGAACAAGCTCCATCTACATCTAGACGGTGAAAACCCTGGTCCGCAGCCAATCCTCCGTTTTTCTTATGGTGCGTTGGCTCCGACGAACGGTCAGCCGATTGCCCAACTTGCATTTTGCAGCACGACACCCAATGCTCTCTACTACAGTGCACAGGCAGGCGCAGGTGATCTCGTAGTACGCACAGCGTCCACCGCAGGTAAGCTGATATTGTCTAGCCAGAATGCTGACGGGGCTATACTTTTTACGACGACGCAGGCAGCAGCGGCCGTTGGAGTAGCTGCGGTCGATCAGGAACGCATGCGCATTACGTCGATGGGTCATGTTGGAATTTTGCAGAACAACCCACAGGAGCTTCTTCATATCGGCAATAAAATGACGTTCCACATTGGCTTTACGAACAACTACATTGGTTACAACGTTTATCGTGACGGCTCAAACGTTGACCGTGTATTTGTGAGCGAGACGAGTCCAACGATAGCGAGGCCTCAAAAGGTCGGCATGACACTAGATGGTGTTCTGGAGCTAGGTGTGGGAAGAACTTCCTCAGGAGTGGCAGGGAACAGTGTGGATTGGTATGAGGACCCAGCAGGTACTTCTCCATTGGACGCTTTTTCCGGCTTGACATTTAAGGAGCACAACGGGAAGGGATGTGCTTCGTTCGGCAAGTATTGGCCGGATGCGGATTCCAGAGTGTTCATCAAATCGTTCTCTGGTACGAACGCTTGTGCGCTTAAGATCGTATCATCGGCGAATGCCGAGATGCTTCGCGTAGGAAATGACGGCAAAGTGGGTATAGGTACTACTGCACCCAAAGCACTACTTCATGTAAATGGCGACGTTGTCATCGGAGCGAATCGCTGCACAATTACAATTACCTCCCCACTCACTACCAGATTAAGCGTTGACGGTGCAATCTGTACAAAGGAAATTTGGGTGAAATCGGGAACTCCATGGGCTGACTACGTTTTTGCAGATGAATATGTTCTACCGCCACTATCCGAAATTGATACATTCATTGGCGCTAACAAGCGGCTCCCAGGCGTTCCCAGTGCTGCCGAAGTGGAAGAGAATGGAGTTTCGCTAGGAGATATGCAGGTCGTCCTATTGAAAAAAGTTGAAGAGTTGACGTTGTATGTAATTGATTTGAACAAGAGGAATGACCTTCTTCAGAAAGACATCCAAGAACTGAGAACCGCGAGTTCTTCCAACAAATGATTAGTGGAGGAGTTGAAATCATGCCCCACCTTGGTTTTGGTCTGCGCAAGCCCACTCAATTTTTATTGTTGCTTGTTGTGACAACACTAATTATGGCCGCAGCGCCACTGCACGCACAGCTGAAGAGAGAAGTGCTTGAAATTAGTGAAATCGTTGATGCAAGCGGATGGATAACGTTCAAAGAAAACGTCGAGGTCTTCCCTAGCACAGTCTTTGATGTTCATAAATCTAAATTCGGCCTAGGCAGCGAGGACGAAATGCGTCTTCTCAAAAAACGTACTAGCAAGCAAAGTGGGTGGACGCACTATAGGTATCAACAGTATCATAACGGCATTCCAATTGAGGGGGCTGTTTTTCTATTACATGAGCGCGACAATAAAGTTGTCAAGGCAAATGGTAAAATAGCGACAGACGTAGATATTGAAACATCTCCCTCGATTACAAAACAGGAGGCTCTGAATATTGCTTTGAAAGTATTCCCTTCTAAAAAATATCAATGGGAAGATGATGCGTCGGAGCGGCTTGTGAAATTTATAAAAAAAGATACATTAGCATCATATTACCCTAAGCCGGTATTAGTTCTAGCGCGCATTGTAAACCATGGGGATGTCACCAACGACAATCTGCGCCTCGCATACAAGGTTGAAATTATGTCAAAGGTGCCACACGAGGGTTATTCCATTTACATTGATGCTAATACAGGGGAAGAGTTTAGACGCAGGTCGCTACTGAACGGATGTGTCGGTGGTCAAGCCGTTACGACGTTCAATGGGGAACGGGAGATTAAAACGACATACGTTTCTGGAAACGGGTACAAGCTTCTCGACGATTGCACCCTGAACACGGTTTCAACACTTGATGTAAACTCCGCTGAGGTATATGACGCTGATAATGATTGGGCTCTAACACAATCACAATACACGCAAACGCACTGGGCGGGCATGATGACGTATGACTATTTCAAGGTCGTACATTTAATCGATAGTTACGACGATAACAACGCCGTGCTTGTTCATACAGTTGGTGGAGCCGCAGTAGCTAGCTACGGCGGCGGCATCGTTGAAATTGGGGAACCCACCTTTTACAGTCCAAATTATACTAACTCATTGGATATTGTGGGTCACGAGTGGACGCATGGACTGACGGAAGCATTCGGGGGGCCGGACCCTGACGCAGCCACTGAATTTGGGGCGCTCTACGAATCGTTCGGCGATATATTCGGATCCATGGTTGAGTGTCATGGCGAAGCTACGATGAACGACCCCAACATAACTTGTGATGATTTTGAGTTCGCTGAGGATCTGTATCCACCCAATGTGGAAGTGCAAGAAGACGAGTACTTAATGAGAGATATGTGCTCTCCAAGACTGAGAAATGGAGCCGATACATATGCGGGTCTAAATTGGAGTAACGCGGATAAATATGTGTGGGCGGGCGCCCAGAACAAATGGTTCTGTTTGCTCGCGAATGGAAGCGGACCAACACCCAAAACCAATAATCACCAGTGTAGCACTTACACGTACAACGTCAGCGAAATTGGCAAGGAAAGAGCTGCGTTATTATGCTTCGAGAGTTTAACTACAAAATTGGGCCCTACGTCGACTTATAGGGACGCCCGACTAGCTTCTCTTGAGGCAGCGTCCGAACTTCAATTTACGTCAGGTGAAATCATTGCAATAAAGGAAGCTTGGGATGCGGTGGGTGTTTATGAAGATCATGCCCCCTTGAACTATGAAGTGTGCGGAAACTTGACAGACCAAACTGTACCAAATGTATTTAGGGTGATCAACAAATTAGAAGCTGGTGACGTATGTACCGTACCGAATTATACAACAGTCAAATCTAGCGCGGACATTGAATTCAGGGCTGGTAGCGAAATTCAATTGACCAGCGGGTTTACCGCTGAATCTGGTAGTTCATTCTGGGCACACATTCAGGTTTGTGATGCAGATTTCTTCTTGAAAAGTGCTGCTCGAGATCGAGACGATGAGACCGGAAGAGGACTGATCAATCGGAGTCGCGGCATCCACGCGCCAGCGCAAGTTGATATCATGCCGACTTTAACGATCCAGCCTAATCCGCTTGTCACCAATGCTACGGTCAGGTATGGGTTGTACGCCAGTGGACCTGTGCACGTAAGTCTTCATGACACTTTTGGGAATACGGTAATCACGTTAGTAAACAGCCAGCATCAAGAGTTGGGAACACATTCCATACGTTTGGAAAAGGCAGGTCTTATGCCTGGTCTGTACTACTGTGCATTGAGGACGAACGGCATGAGCGTGACCTTCACAGTGGTAATTTTGTAAATGAATTTAGTAAAAAGTATAGTGCTAATCTTTGTTTCGTGCTTTATGAGCCCGAGTCTTGCTGCGCAGTGGCAAAAGTTGCCTTTCAACGAAGCATCGGACATTCGGGCAATTTTTTTTTCGAGCAGAGACAGCGGATATGTAGTTGGACGTGCTACGGTCTTCTCTACGGCCGACGGCGGCCAATCGTGGCATTCGAAACATTTGGGTGATGGGATCGGTGAGAATTTCAGCGCAGTTCATTTTCCTAGCAAGTACGTGGGTTACGTCGTTGGTAAAACGGTTTATAAAACCATAGATGGCGGACAGAATTGGGATAGCATCTATACCGACGACGAGCGGCCCGCTGTGGATGACTTTGTGTCGACATTTTTTAGTAGTGATTCGCAAGGCATAATCGTCGGAACTAAAATTAGACACACGATGGATGGTGGACTTACGTGGACGATTCCTGAAGGGTACCGGCTGCATCAGGGAAATCAAGTCACATTCTTAGATAAACAAATTGGGTACATCGGAGGGTGGTCAAGCGACTTAGGTTTCGATTTTGGCAAGTTGACGAAAACCACAGACGGGGGAAAATCTTGGAGCACAGTATGGCAAGACCAAACTTTGGTGACCATGCGCATCAATTCCGTCGATTTCATCAATCATCAGATCGGCTGGGTTGCGGGCGCGAGATCGGGTAACAGCGAACTATACTTACATCCGAATATCAGATTGTATCAGACACGAAATGGCGGAGAGACGTGGGACACGATTGCCACCGTATTCCAAAATACTATAACTAGAATTGTGTTCGCAAATGAGGCTGTTGGGTTTGCCGGAGACGTTATCGGTAATCTTTACTCTACTGCGGATGGTGGTCAGAGCTGGGTAAATGATAATATAAGCTCGAACGGTGCTGCTATCAATGATATCCACATTGTGAATGGTGTTGTTGCATATGCGACTACGAATCAGGGACAAATTTTCAAACGCGAGATTGTTGCTTCTGTCGAGGCGGTGAATCGAGGTGATGATCTCCGTGTATCACCCAACCCATCCTTTGGATGGGTGAGATTGACCTTGAATTCGTCACCTTTTGAGAGGCATCTGAGCGACGTTGTAGTATTCGATGCGATTGGGGGCCGCGTATATCGTACTTCCACCGCAGCCAACGAAATAAACATTGATCTGAGTTCTTTCCCGCCAGGGATTTACTACATTCGCTTGCGTTCGGGCGATACTTATAGGACATTGCAAGTATCGTTGTTGTGATGCGGCGGAGTGACATGGACGAGGGAGAACGGTACCTGCCAACGATTTCTAGACACATTGTGTTCATGAATTTACGACCAAGTTTGGATCTTTCTCAGGCTTGTTGATCCACACCGCCTCCGGAATCTGTTGATGCTGCGGTAGACCTTTGACGAAACGTTCCGGGTACTTCGCAAACGCCTCATCCAACACCTTCTGTCGTCGTTCGATC
>JBKJNB010000045.1:0-26668 GCA_046595995.1 Candidatus Kapaibacteriota bacterium | reverse complement strand
GAGATTCGTCCCCGAGACGGCGAGTGAAATGACAGACGTAACTGTCAAGCCGGAATTGACCTCACTCCAGCTTGTACCGTTATTGGTGGAAAGAAAGACGCCGCCAGAAGTCCCTGCAAAGAGATTCGTCCCCGAGATGACGAGTGAAGAGACAGACGTATTTGTCAAGCCGGAACCGACCACACTCCAGCTTGTGACGTTACTGCCAAAAAGAAAGACGCCGCCAGAAGTCCCCGCCAAGAGATTCGTCCCCGAGACGAGGAGTGAATTGACAGACGTACTTTCTGTCGAGACGCCGGAACTGAACCCGCTCCAGCTTGTACCGTTATCTGTGGAAAGAAAGACTCCGCCATAAGTCCCCGTACCCGCAAAGAGATTCGTGCCCGAGACGGTAAGTGACCTGACACGCGGATTTACTATGCCGGAACTGACCGCAGTCCAGCTTGTGCCGTTATTGACTGTAAGAAAGACGCCACCGCCATCAGTCCCCGCAAAGAGATTCGTCCCCGAGACGGCAAGTGAAGAGACATTCGTATTTGTCAAGCCGGAACTGACCGCAGTCCAGCTTGTGCCGTTATCGGTGGAAAGAAAGACGCCGCCGCCCCAAGTCCTCGCGCGACCCCAAGTCCCCGCAAAGAGATTCGTGCCTGAGACGGCAAGTGAAGAGACAGAACAGACATACGTACCTGTCAAACCGGAACTGACCGCAGTCCAGCTTGTGCCGTTATCGGTGGAAAGAAAGACGCCGCCGTCCCAAGTCCCGGCAAAGAGGTTCGTCCCCGAGACGGCAAGTGACATGACACGCGTATTTGTCAAGCCGGAACTGACCCCGCTCCAGCTTGTGCCGTTATTCGTGGAAAGAAAGACGCCGCCGGACCCAGTCCCCGCCAAGAGATTCGTCCCCGAGATGGCGAGTGAAAAAACAGACGTATTTGTCAAGCCGGAATTGACCTCCCTCCAGCTCGTGCCGTTATCGGTGGAAAGAGAGACGCCGCCGCCATTAGTCCCCGCAAAAAGATTCGTATCCGAGACGGCGAGTGAAGTGACTTGCGAATTTCTCAAGCCGGAACCGACCGCCGTCCAGCTTGTGCCGCTATCGGTGGAAAGAAAGACGCGGTTGTTAGAAATCCCTGCGAAGAGATTCGTCCCGGAGACGGCGAGTGAAGTGACATGGCTACTTCCCAAGCCGGAATTGACCTCCCTCCAGCTTGTGCCGTTATTCGTGGAAAGAAAGACGCCGAGGACGGTCCCCGCAAAGAGATTCGTCCCCGAGACGGCGAGTGAAGAGACATACCTACTTGCCAAGCCGGAACTGACCGCAATCCAGCTTGTGCCGTTATTGGTGGAATGAAAGACGCCGCCATCAGTCCCCGCAAAGAGATTCGTCCCCGAGACGGCAAATGACATGACATTGCCGCCATACGGTCCGTTGGTTCGCACCCATTGGGCCAAAATCGGATTGCCGGTTATGAAGAGAAGAACGGCCAGTCCGGCTGCGGCCTGGCGGAACAGTGCCCGAAAGCAAGTGATTGGCTTCATAAGAATGTATCCTCTCTAATAAGGGCACCTCTAAAAATGCCAGATTAAGCTGCAGCAACTGCTTTCTGCAGTTCGTTTCAGAAAACGGAAATCGGCAGGGCTATGTCCGTTTCCTAGTTGAATTTCTCTTTGGTTCGAGCGTTGAAGACTGCTCCCGCGCGCGTTTGTTGAGTTCCTCTTGAACGGCACGGTGCAACATAGGCAAACGTTTGAAGTTGTGGACCTTGTTGCACGTTGCACAACTAGGCACATCAATACTATGGCGAGACATCCGCGACGTTCATGGAAGATCTCCGCTGAGTTTACTGTAATGAAAGTTATTGTAACCGCACAACGCACGAACCAAGGACGGCAATCATCACACCCTGAGTCGATAGGGCGGGAGGACGACCAATGAATAACCCCTGTCCACGCGTCTGTACAGGAATGGTTGCTACGAGTCTACCGTCCGTAGTGTACACGCGGGACAGAGTTCCACCCGCTTCCGCTATCGAGGAAGGGTAGGTGAATGAATGCAAGGTTCGGAGCTCTATGGTATCTCCAGCGGCCTGAAGGGCTCCGGGCTCGAGCATTTCGATTGCAATGGTGATATTGCTACTGCCCGGTGGAAATTTGGGAGATGCCCAGGAAGTCATGAACAGAATCCTGCCCCCCAACGTGTCCATATGATAGATTCCATAATACTCACGAATGGTTGGGTGGACGTTCTTAATAAACTTGACCCGATTTAGAGGTCGTGTCCCGTCGGAGAAAAACAGCCCTCGGTCGTCGAGAATATCAACCATGCCGTCACCATCGACGTCGGCAATACCAACCGGAGAACCGATGTAAGGAATTGAGTATTTAAGCTCCTGCGGCGTCGCGGCGTTGAGATACACTTTGTCATATGCAACATAGTCGTTGAGCCCGTTTCCGTCTAAATCAACAAGCACATTACCTGTACCTGGGAAGGTGCCAGTTGATGCCCTGAAATTCCAGCGGCCAAGAAGCACATTTGTATCGATACCATACAGCCCGTATCCAAGAGCAGTATCCTGTACCTTGTCCCTCAGGAATATCGGTGGAAGGTTCTTCTGCCAGAAGAAGATTCCCTTCTTCTGGGTACTACGAATGGTCGGCGACCAATCCTGTGCCACAGCGGCACAAGCGCAAAGGATGCACAACAGCGGAAGGAGAAAACGTTGCATTACGAGTCTTTAATTCTGAATTCATACCATGCAAAGCCAAACGAATACTCAACTTACGTGGAAACTACGCGGCAAATTAACCACCTGATTACACGGCAAACTGACCACCAGTTTACATGTCACGTTGATCACCGATTCCATCTCAACTCGTCGACTTAAGATAGACGTTACATACTCGCATTAAGGCTCAAATGAACGCTACCGCGGATACAATGAAGGCTGTGGTAAACACCGAATACGGATCGACGGATGTTCTTTGTCTGAAGGATGTGCCGATACCTAATCCTAAAAGCAGTGAGATTCGAGTGCGGGTTCATGCGACGACGGTGAATCGGACGGACTGTGGGTTTCGCACTGGAAAGCCGTTCATTGTAAGATTCTTTAGCTGACTGACGAAACCGAAACGGACAATCCTCGGCAGTGAGTTTGCAGGTGTGGTTGATGCTGTTGGCAATACCGTAAAGAGTTTTAACATCGGCGATAAGGTGTTTGGCCTGACGGGTGACGACTTTGGGGCCCATGCCGAGTATGTGTGCATCCCTGAGTCCGGGTCTGTTACGCACATGCCCGCGAACATGACGTTTAACGAAGCGGCCTCTGTTCCAGACGGTGCAATGCTTGCGTTGTCGCTTGTGAAAGCAACAAAGGTCGGTAAGGGCCAGCACGTGCTGGTGTGCGGGGCAACGGGCTCGATTGGTTCTGCAACAGTCCAGCTTGCCAAACATTTCGGTGCTCACGTAACGGCTGTTGGTAACACGAAGAACATTGATTTGCTGCGATCGCTTGGTGCCGATGATGTTATCGACTACTTGAAGGAAGACTACACCAAACGAGACACGATGTATGACGTTGTGATCGATGCCGTTGGTAAAACATCGTTCGGACATTGCAAGAATTCGCTGAAGCCAAAGGGCATTTATGTTGGTACTGAATTTGGAGCATGGCTTCAGAACCCGATTTATGCTCTTACTACGCCGCTGTTCGGTGGAAAGAAGGTGTTGTTTCCTCTACCGACACATAACAAAGGCGACATTATCTTTTTTAAAGATCTGATAGAGCGAGGTGAGCTGAAGGCAGTGATTGACCGGACATATCCCCTATCGCAGATTGTCGAGGCTTATACGTACGTCGAGACCGGTGAGAAAACCGGGAACGTCGTTATCACCAACGACCACTTTGGCTGAGATCTGGTGAAACCGAATCCCCTGTCGAGGTATATTGCCTGCATGAAACTTACCCTACTCGTTGTTCTCTCGCTCTGCCTCTGCCTTGACGCTTCTGCACAGATGGCGATGCCGAAGTATCTGTTTCCGACTGCCACGGCGGCTGGACGTCAGTTCCCGAAAGTTACACGTGCGCCTGATGGCACACTGGTGTTGGCCTTTGCGGTAAAAAGTGGCAATGCTGCTCGCTTTCGGTGCGCACTGTCGACCGATGGCGGTGTATCGTGGTCCGGAGACCATTTCTTTATGGAAGCCCCCTATGGCGGTATGATTCTGCAACGTCAGCCATACGTAATCATGGATAACAAACGCGTCCTCCATGCCGTCGGCCAAGCCCCAAGTTCGATGGGCATGTACGCGACGTTTTACGCACAGTCAGTGGATCTGGGCGCGACGTGGACGTCGCCAAAAGAGATTAAACCAACAGACATGCGCCACATGGACTTCAGCAGCATTGCCGTCGACTCCTCCGGCACTATCTACATCAGTTACATTTCGAATAGCAAAGACGCCAGCGACAAATTCGCACACGACTTCATTATTCGTTCGACCACGAATGGCATGACGTGGATGCCAGAAAAGAAGGTCGACAATTTCCCTGCCGGCGGTAGCTGTGAGTGTTGCACGCAGAACATTGAGGTGGGTCCGGACGGCGAAGTAGCTGTTGCGTTCCGGTCAAACCTCAACAACCGTCGTGACATTCACGTTGCGCGTTCCAGTGATGGTGGTGCGACTTTTACCACACCCGTAAACATCCAATCTGGCATGTGGATGATAGGGGGCTGCCCGGCAACGGGGCCAGCATTGAAATACGACAACAGCGGCACACTGCACATCTCGTGGCGTGACGCTCGTAGCTCACAAGAGCCAGGCACATGCTTCTATGCCGCCCTACCTCGTGGCAGCACGACAACACCAACGAACATTAATCTCACACAGGGCTTTTCGGAAGACGCGGAGTATCCCGTTGTTGCTGTGACCCCAGACGGACAGAACATTGCGGTTACGTGGGCGAACCCCGAAGGTGTGTATCTCGCTACATCGAATGACGGAGGTCTAACGTTTGCGAAGGATACCATTGCAAAAGGCATGAACGCGTATCCTAACGCACATGTCGTCTTTACCCCGAGCGGACCCTACTCGCTGTGGCAGACTCGTCGTGGAACCGTTACTGACATTGCCGTGAACACATCAGCAACTACGGCAGTAAAAGACAACGACGGTGGCGGCACGCCCACAACAGTTTTCTCGAGGACGGCCTGCGACTTGATGGGACGCGTTATACACACGTCGAACGCAAGCGATGTACACACGTCAAACGCAAGCGATGTACTGAGCGTTGGCATTCCATTAACGAGTGGCGTTTACTGCGTAATCGAGGAAACATCGAACGGTGTGCGACGCAGAATTGTTGTGCGCTAACACATGCTACGAAGGGTGATTACGCTGGAGACGAAGGGTGATTACGCTAGAGTTGTCTGCCGACAATCCAGCCACCCCATGCGGCGGCTAAGCCCCCTACCACACTTGTGGCAACGTAGAAAAACGCTAGCCATTCTTTGTGATTTTGAATGAGGTAGAGCGTTTCGAAGGAAAAGGCCGAGAACGTCGTGAAACCGCCGCAGAAACCAGCGCCGAGCAGCAACGACCATTCACGTGATATGAGTTGTGTGGGTGCGATCGTTACGACGATGCCAACGACAAAACTTCCCACGATGTTAATGATGAGCGTGTTGTATGGGAACGACCCATCACCTACCGGTAGGAAGTAGTGAATGCTGTATCGGAGTCCGCTGCCGATTGCTCCGCCGAGCATGACGAGGATAAAGTTCATACGCAGTTGAGCAGCATTACCGAATGTACTTCGGATGCATCAGGTTTTCGAGCGAGAAGACTTCTGCGATCTTTTCTTCGCTGAGTAGTTCGCGTCGCCTGACGATGTCGATGATGTTGCCGCCAGTTTCGAAAGCTTCCTTTGCGATCTCGGCACTGACATCATAACCTAGTATAGGATTTAGCGCTGTAACGATGCCGATGGAGTTCAGCACCATGTTGCGTGTGTGCTCCGGATTTGCCGTAATGCCGTCAATACACCTCGTGCGCAACGTGTCACATGCGCGTGTGAGAGTACCGATCGATTCAAATAGGCAGTGTGCAATTACCGGCTCCATCACATTTAACTGAAGCTGTCCGGCCTCAGCCGCAAACGATATTGTAACATCGTTTCCAATAACCAGAAAGCACACCTGGTTTACGACTTCGGGTATCACGGGGTTCACCTTACCAGGCATAATACTCGAGCCGGGCTGCATACGAGGAAGGTTTATTTCGTTAAGACCCGTTCTCGGACCCGACGACAACAACCGCAAGTCGTTGCAGATCTTCGAGAGCTTTACCGCAACACGTTTCAGCACACCCGAAATCTGCACGTAGGCGCCCGTATCCCATGTTGCTTCGATAAGGTTCAATGATAGCGTAACGGGAATGCCTGTAATCTCTGCAAGTATGCCTACAGCAATCGGAGGATATTCAGGGGGCGCGTTAATGCTCGTTCCAATCGCCGTTGCGCCAAGATTGACTTCGGTAATTAAGTCGCGTGCTTCTTGCAACCGGCGAATGTCTTCACCTACGTTTACGGCAAAGGCATCGAACTCCTGACCCAGTGTCATGGGCACGGCATCTTGTAACTGCGTGCGACCCATTTTTAATACATCGGCAAACTCGCGCCCCTTTGTTGCAAACGCCCCTTGCAGCAGTGCCATACACTCAGCTAGTGTGTCGAGTTCTCGGTAGAGCGTTATGCGGAAGGCTGTTGGGTAGGCATCGTTGGTGGACTGTGAAAGATTCACGTGGTCGTTCGGGTGTACGATGTCGTACTCACCTTTCGCATGGCCCAAATATTCGAGCGCCTTATTTGCGATTACCTCATTCGCATTCATGTTTGTAGACGTACCTGCACCACCCTGAATAACGTCAACAACAAACTGGTCCGTTAGATGTCCGGCAATAACTGCGTCACATGCCTTCACGATGGCATCGGCAATCTTCGGGTCCAACACGCCGCATTGTTTGTTTGCCAGCGCCGCAGCTTTCTTAACGTATCCCAAACCCGCAATAAAGCTGGGGGTGTGGCCAATCGGCACACCGGTGATATTGAAATTCTCGAGTCCACGGAGTGTCTGCACTCCGTAGTACGCGTTGTCGGGCAGTTCGCGGTCACCGAGGAAGTCGTGTTCAATTCTCATGTGCGAATCTACCATGCACGACGGTTTAAGGGGGCTGTCAGAGGGGTCGAGCCTGTTCTGTGTGCAGCCACACAAGTGCACGTTTCCGTACTTTCGTGGTATGGTAAATGAACGTGACGACGCTCCGAAGAAGGTAGACTATCGCCTTCTGCGTCGGCTTCTGCAATTCCTCAAGCCTTATCGGTGGCACATTTTCGGTGCGGTGGCTCTAACGCTTACCTCGACGGCGCTTGTGCCATTGCGTCCGTACCTGACGAAAGTCGCAATCGACGATCACATTATGACGGGCGATTCTGATGGGCTTTTTATGCTCATTGGCATCATGGTCGGTGCTCTCATGCTACAATGGGTGTCGCAGGTATTCTTGGGCATAGCCCTTACGTGGATCGGACAACACGTGCTGCTCGACATTCGGAACACACTGTACCGACACGTGCAGACGTTGGCACTACGGTACTACGACACGACGCCGATCGGACGTATTGTTACGCGCGTTACGAGCGACGTCGAAGCCCTAAACGAACTGTTCTCGCAAGGCCTTGTCAGCATGATTGCTGACATCATGACCATTGTGTGGATCCTCGTGTTTATGCTCTATGTAAGCCCCACGCTCACTGGCCTCACCGTTATCATACTCCCCTTCTTGTTGATTGCTTCGTTCATCTTCCGCGCAAAAGTTCGTCGTGTGTACAGCCTCATCCGTACACAAGTCGCGAAGATGAATGCCTTCATGAACGAATTCATCACGGGCATCGGCGTGGTGCAACTCTTTAGGCAAGAACCGCGGATGACGAAGAACTTTGGCGACCTCAACCGTGTGCATCGTGAACTGCAGGACAAACAGGTGTTGTATTACGCCACGTTCTTTCCAGTCGTGGAATTGCTAAGCACGATTGCAATCTGCACGGTGCTGTATTACGCCGCAGGACACATGGGCGTTGGTGTGGGCGGAGTACAGATTGGCGTCATCATCATGTTCTTCCAGTACACCGAACAATTTTTCCGTCCGATTCGTGACCTCTCCGAACGCTACAACACTCTTCAGAGTTCGGTCGTGGCTTCAGAACGCATCTTCGCACTGCTCGATACAAACCATGTTGTGCCCGATGCGCCGGAGGCGCGCCCCTTCACCGGACTCACCACAGGCATTGCCTTCAACGACGTGCATTTCGCATACGATGGCACGACGCCCGTGCTCAAGGGTGTGAGTTTCGAAGTGAAGAAAGGTGAGACGCTTGCCCTCGTTGGTGCAACGGGTGCGGGCAAGAGCAGCATCATTAATCTGCTTACACGCTTCTACGAATTCCAGGATGGCGACATCATTATCGATGGCCGCTCTATTCGCGATTGGCAACAAGACTCGTTGCGCGAACACATTGCTGTTGTACTTCAGGATGTGTTCCTATTCTCCCGTTCGGTAAAAGAGAATATTCGTCTCGGACGCACGCAGATTTCTGATGAACAGGTAATCGAAGCGGCACGTTCACTCGGTGCGTTCGAGTTCATCAACAGACTGCCGCAAGGTTTCGACACGAATGTGCGTGAGCGTGGCGCTGTGCTCAGTACGGGTCAGAAACAACTCATCTCATTCTGCCGCGCGCTTGTCACCGACCCCGACATTCTCATCCTCGACGAAGCCACGGCAAGCATCGACACAGAAACAGAGCGCTTAATCGAAAAATCGATCTCGACGTTGCTTCAAGGTCGAACTTCGATTGTAATTGCGCACCGTCTTTCAACCATTCAGCGCGCCGATAGAATTGTGGTGTTACATCACGGCGAAGTCGCAGAACACGGCACGCATGCTGAACTGCTTGCAATGAATGGCATCTATGCGAAGCTGCATCGATTGCAGTTCAAACACGACGGCGGTCTGCCGGTTTCGACGTCCTAAGCGAACGCTATTCTGGTCACTTGAAGATGCGATCGGCTAACGATTTCCAGATGGACGCAAGCGACACGTTGTCGTCTTTCGGCTTTGTCTTTGCCAACTCGTCGAGTGCCAGCACTTCTTCATCGGTGAGACGTGTGAATGCGCCAGGTGAGAGATTGTCGGTAGAGAACGGACCGATCCGACGACGTTCGATGTTCAGGATTTCGATGCCCTGAGACTTTAATACTTTGGCTATGTCGCGAATCGTGCCGTTGTGCATGCGAATCATTATCCAGCAGTTGCGTGCATTCTTCTGATGCAGCGTAACGTCTACAATGTCGCCTGCACCCTCGCCCCAACGGTCGACGAGCAACTTTTTAACCTTTGTTAGTTCTGTCTTTTTTACCTGACGGTGCACTTTTACGCAGATGTCTTTTGTGAACGACGCAAAGGGCGACGTTAGGTAATTCTTGTGGGCGTTGTCATTTGACACAACAACAATGCCCGCCGCTGATTTTGGCAGCGCACCGGTTGGCACAAACCAGCTACGCTTGTTCGAAAGAAAACTGTACAACGTGCGGCTGTATTCTTCTTTCGAACCGACAAGGCCATGGGGCTTGTGGAACACAAGGGTGATGGGCTTTACGGTTTTGCGTTGCAGGACGTGTCCGTCTACAGCAATCACGTCTTTATCAAGCTTGATATAGTGATTCGGCTGCAAAATGATTTCGTCATTAACAGTTACGCGCTTTGCATGAATTGCTAGCAGAGAAATTCCTCGCGAAGCAAACTGGTATGACACCAAGGCCTTCAGTAGCGTTGTGCCGGGGATACGCTTCGGCTGGCCTGTTCGTTGCGGTCGTTCAAGACGTGCAACTTGTTTAGCATCTGGATTCGGCCTACTACGATCGTAACGCGGCCTCTCGTTCGGATCGAAACGGTGCTGTACACCTTCGTCCGCACCCGCTGTGTCTGGTCTCGGACCTCTGTGGTCAGGACGCTCAGGGCGTGGTCCACGCGTGTCTGGGCGTACCGGGCGTGGTCCGCGATTGTCCGGGCGTGGTTCGCGGTTGTCCGGGCGTGGTCCGCGGTTGTCAGGGCGTGGTCCGCGGTTGTCCGGATGCGGTCCCCGATCTTGATGTTCGGGGGTTCCAGTGTCCGGGCGTGGTCCGCGGTTGTCCGGTCGCGGACCTCGATTGTCCGGACGTGGTCCGCGGTTATCCGGGCGTGGTCCGCGGTTGTCAGGATGCTGTCCCCGACCTTGAGGTCCGGGGGCTCCAGTGTCCGGGCGTGGTCCTCTATTGTCCGGGCGTGATCCTCTATTGTCCGGTCGCGGGCCTCTATTGTCCGGGCGTGGTCCGCGGTTGTCATCGACCCGGGGGCCCCGATTTTCGGGGTTTGGTCCACGATTATCGGGCCGGGGGCCTCGATTTTCGGGGTTTGACCCACGATTGTCGTACGGTCGTTGCGGATCGCGAGGTCTCTGAGCATCGGGCCGTTCACCGCGCGACCGAAACGTTCGTTGGCCGCCGCCGTCGTTGGGCCTGCGCCGATCGTACGAGCGTTGCGATTGTTCGGCCTGGAAACGCGAGATGTTTACAGTGGGTTGTTTGTCTTCTGGGAATGGTTCACGTGGAGGCGGTTCACCTTTTGGTGGACGCTTGGCATTCGGACCAAAGAACGCCAACTGACTCGTGTCATCCTCGAAATCATCCCATGACGTTGGTGGCGTAGGGGTCTTCGCAGGGGGCTTTGGTGCGCTGGGGCGATTCTTAGAATCGTCCCGAGGGTCATCAGAACGATTCTTCGAATCGTCCATCTGTTTTTGATTGGGGTCGTTCATTCCGTCCACACACCCATTGCATAAAATTTATCACGTCGGCGTTTAACAAGCTCATCACCAGAAAGCGACTGAAGCGCGGCTAGTTCTTCGGCTAGAATGGCACTAAGTGTTGCGAATGTAGCTTCTGGATCGTGATGTGCACCACCCATTGGTTCGGGTATGATGCGATCGACAATCCTGAGTTCTACCAGATCTGGCGCTGTCAGCTTCAACGCTTCTGCAGCCTGTTCCTTGTAGTCCCAACTGCGCCACAGAATCGATGAACACGATTCGGGTGCAATCACCGAGTACCAAGCGTTCTCCATCATGAGAATGCGATCTCCCACACCAATACCTAAAGCTCCGCCGCTGGCTCCCTCACCAATAACAACAATGATAATAGGTACACGAAGTTCGGCCATAAGAAACAAGTTACGAGCGATAGCTTCTGCTTGACCACGTTCTTCCGCTTCAAGTCCGGGGAATGCACCAGGGGTATCGAGGAAACAGATAACAGGACGATTGAAGCGTTCTGCGAGCTTGAATAGGCGATGAGCTTTCCGATATCCTTCGGGGTTAGGCATTCCGAAGTTGCGATAAAGATTCGACTTTGTATCGCGACCCTTCTGATGGCCAACGAGCAATACTCCGGCGCCGTTAAAACTGGCAAGTCCACCGACAATTGCCGGATCGTCCCGAAACGAGCGATCTCCGTGTAGCTCCACGAAATCGGTGAACATGTGCGTGAAGTAATCGAGTGAGTATGGCCGGTCGGGATGGCGTGCGATTTGAACGCGCTGCCAGCGAGTGAGATCGCGATAGACGTCGCTGCGTAAGCGTTCAATCTGACCTTCGAGTTCCTCGATTTGTGGTTGGATGTCGAGGGTGTCTGCAAGGGCACGCATCTCGGCAATCTTTTTCTCGAGCTCTACGATCGGTTTTTCGAATTCAAGGGTTACGTTGCTTGCCACGTAGGTTTCGCAGAAGGTGTTTTAGAATAATCTCCACATCGAGTGCGAGTGTGAAGCGGTCCACGTAGTAATCGTTCAGTTGGGTGATAGCCGACGCAGACAGTATGTGCGGAAGATTAACGTGCACAAGTCCAGTGATTCCATTTTTCCCCGCTTGCCGACGCCTACCATCGGGATACAGACCAACCAGACTCTTCGATCCCCTGAGAACGGCTGTCCATGAGTGCACACGGTCGAGTGTTCGCCTAGACCTCAAAGTTAGGAGCGGCAGGTTCGATAACAAAACCATAATTGAAAACGCTATATCGACAGACCGTTTCAAGGTGCGATTGCGGAATCGTAGCAAGGGTGTCAGTTGCACGAATGAACCGGCTCCGGAGACGTCTTCGATGATACGAGACGTCACAAGCGCATCATACTCCGATGCAACATGAACGCGGGCCTGCGCTGTTGCGCAGGCCTTCATGAGCCTCATGGTCTCAGACCTGGATAGCGTCGTGTCCGTTATAATGACTTCCTGCGCCGTCGACGCGAGAACGATCTTTTCGAGGTACTGCGACGATCCCAGGATCGGTAAGCCCGCGAATTCGCCTACAGTTGTCGGTTGAGTGGCGACCACTCCCACAATCATTGTATTCCCTGGCTCGGCCATCATTAACGACGCTACGAGCCGTTCCGTACCCTCGGTAAGTCCAACCATTAATACGCGTCGGCGTCGAAGTCGACGTCGCTGCACGTTGCTAATGGCAATCGCACCACGAGTGATTGAATAAAGGATAGCAGAGAAGCCGATCGTCATCAGTAGAACACCGCGGCTGAAATTAAAATCTTTGAAGAATTGCATCAACGTCGACAGTACGAGAAATGCTAGTAGCAAGCCGACAAGTGAACGTCGCACCGTGGGTCGGTACTCCACGTATTCCCCCATAGCAACGAGCGAGAGGATTGCCACGAGAGGTACGACGATTAGGACGGTCGGGTATGCGTATGGTGGGAACGCAAACGGTCCTTCGAAGCGAATGGCAGTTGCTATGAGAAGCGAAAGGAGAATGCAGATGATGTCAGCAACTGCAATCATGATCTCTACACGCTTTCGGATGATCTGCTCTACGAACGACCGAAATGCAATGCCCCCCTTCATCAGAAGTAGAAATCCCCGCGAGTTTGCAAAATGCTTACGAGCGAATATCTCCATTGCAGAGTAGAACATCCGCACTTCGTTCATCGAACTGCGCTTTGTGCTCTCACCCTTGAAGTGCACGACGCTTGTTGTGTGCACGTACATGATCTTCCAACCTAGTTGCTGCACACGGTAGCAGAGGTCGAGATCTTCACCGTACATAAAGAACGCAGGGTCGAATCCGCCTATATCGCGCACGATCTCGATACGGCCAATCATGAAGGCGCCCATCAGTGCATCCACATCATACGTCTCGTCGACACTTTTGTATGTAAGATTATACCGGGCAAAGAGTGGAGAATTGGGGAACAAGGCCTGCAAGCCAAAGAGCTTGCAGAACGAAGCCCATGGGGTTGGAAGACCTCTGCGACATGCCAATTGAAAGGTGCCATCGGCGTTCAGTAACTTGCAGCCTGCCATACCGACGTCGGCATGCGCATCCATGAACGCAACCATCGTGTTGAATGTATCAGGTGACACGATGGTGTCGGGGTTCAGGAACAGTACATAGCGGCCCGCGCAATGCGGGAGCCCTGCATTATTCCCCTTTCCAAAGCCAATGTTCTCGCGTAATGCTATCCACGTAACCGATGGAAACAGCGGTTGAATTTCGTCTACCGAGTTGTCAGCCGAGTGGTTGTCCACTACGATCACTTCAAGCGAAACGCCCTCATGTCGTTGTTCGATGGATCGAAGACAGTTGAGGAGGTAATCCTTGACATTATAGTTGACGATGATGACGCTGACGTCTGGCCTCATCGCTTACCCAGTGTAAACACCGTAGTTAGTTTCAGCTTCCACACGAGGAATGCGGCCTCAAACACAATGTTTTTGCTCATCTTGGACACGCCACTTATGCGGTCCATGAAAATGATTGGAAGCTCTGCGATGCGACTCTTCAATCGCCACATGCGATAGTTCATTTCAATCTGAAATGCGTATCCGTTCGAGCGGATCGAACCTATGTCGATGCGGCTTAACATTTCGGCTCGAAAACACTTAAAGCCTCCGGTAGCATCCGCGATTGGCATACCGGTTATCGCACGCGTATACGCATTCGCGAACCAGCTGAGCAACAGTCTACTCATCGGCCAGTTAATTACGTTGACACCAGATATGTATCGCGAACCTATGACAAGGTCATGATCCCGAGCTGCATCAAGAAATCGCGGCAGCTCCTGCGGATCATGCGAAAAGTCAGCGTCCATCTGCATGATGAACTCAAAGCCCTGCGAGAGTGCGTATTGAAATCCTTCGCAATACGCCGTGCCTAGACCTAGCTTGCCTGCTCGTTCAAGCAGATGGAGGCGATCATCATCAGGCATGCGCGCACGCACTAGGGCTGCGGTACCGTCAGGCGAGCCATCGTCAATCACAAGAATGTGAAGGTCGGGCATAACGGTGTGCACCGCATCGATCATTCGTTCGATGTTCTCCATCTCATTGTACGTAGGAATACACACGATACACTTCATGCCTTACCATGCCCCTTGAGCATTACAATGACCGTTCTAACGAGAATCTCAAGATCGAGTCTAAACGAGATGTTCTCTATGTAGAAGAAGTCATAACGTAATCGTTGTTCAATCTCTTCTATCGACTCTGCTCCAGAGCGCGCTTTAACCTGCCACCAACCCGTAATTCCAGGACGTACTTTGTGACGACGACGATAATAAGGCAACTGCGCCGAGAACTTCTCAACGAAGAACGATATTTCGGGTCGAGGGCCTACAAGGCTCATTTCTCCCTTCAGCACATTCCACATCTGGGGTACTTCATCGAGGTGGGTCTTTCGAATAAAGCGTCCGATAGAGGTAACGCGAGGGTCGTTCGATAGCGTCCACGAAGGCGCACGTTCCTTGTCGGTGTACATCGAGCGAAACTTTACCATCTCGAATTGCTGACCCCCACGGCCGACACGCGCCTGTATGTAGAAGATAGGGCCTTTCGACGAACACTTAACGAGAAGTGCAACGAGCAGCCACACAGGCAATCCGAGAATCAGAACAAGCAAACTGACAACGACGTCGAGTAAGCGTTTGGCGAACTCTTCCCACGGCTGCATGAGTTCCGGACTAACCTCGATGAGGGGGCTACCGTAAATCTGTTGGGTGCGTGCCTGACCACTGAAGATTTCATACAGGTCTGGAACGATCTTTACGCTGATATTTTTATCCGCACAAGCAGCTGTCCATTGAAGCAGAGCAACATGGTCAGTTTCCTCAACAGATATTAGAACTTCCCTCGGCTGATGTTCGCTTAGTATTTGCGTGAGCCTATCGGATGATCCTAAGATGGAGGCGTGTTTTGAGAGTTCCGTTGTATCGTCGCTGCCAACCGTCACGACACCCCGTACGACATAGCCCCACGCGGGTTCGAGTCGAAGCGAGTTCGACAGCTCCACGAGCCGCGTCGGGGTGCCGAGCAGCAAAGCTGGTACTGTTACGATGCCTCGAACTCGGAATAAGCGCTGCAATCGACGTGCGATAACTCGTCCGATGCAGACCGCAACGACAAGTACCGCCCAAAACACAACAATCGTGAAACGCGGACGAGGTTGATTCTTGAGAATCGAGTCTGACAGAATCAGGAAGAAGAGAATCGACGTGCCGAAGAATATTTGCTTGAGTACTGCGAATACCTCATCAAACGGAGACCGTACATAGTAGTCTCTATAGAGTCCGCCTAACCAGAACAGCGTTGACCAGTATAGGATACCGAGTAACGTAATCGCGATTTTTTGTTCGATGTCAACGCGGATGAATTCTGGATCGACAAGTTCGCGCACGCCGAGATAGATGAAGACGGCTAACGTAACCGCCAGCACATCGAACATGAACTGCATTGCCCGCGGTCGTAACATCGAATGCATCGTTAACCTCGGGGAGCAAATAGGAGGCTTTTCACCTTTAGGACATCACTTTTATCAACGATTCCAAGAAGAGCGGTCACAATCAATACGATTGCAAGGGAAGTGATAGCGGCAAGAGTTGTCGGAAGAACATTCGGCATGAAGTTCGATGCTGCAACACCGACGGCAATCAGTGCAAGTACGCGAAGGACAAGCGCTAAAGGTAGGGGTTGTTTGAGGATTCTCGTAAACAATACAACTGCGAAGCTCGAAGCGACTACTAGTGTCAGGAGTTTAGCAACGATGGCACCATACGCCCCATACACCGGAATAATAGCAAAACCCAGCACCACGGTGCCGAGAAACAGCGTCCACGCCACAGCGATGTTGCGCGACTGGTGACCCATTGCAACATTCAGATCCTGGACAAACACTAGTAGAAAAATCGGTACAGGCATCCACAAAAACATGAAGAAGTGTGTTTGATTGTCGCTATACCGACCCTTGGTAACAAATTCTATAATGAAAGGCGTAAGAACCGATACCGTGGCTGACGTGCAAACAGCAATGACGAGAAGAAAACGCAATCCGGTGAATGCGTAACGTCGACACGCTGCAAAATCATCGATTGCAAGACGTGCTATGACTGGTGCCATCGCAAGGGCGAAAGCATAAGGAATGGTCGATGTTATAGGTGCCATAGTGCTGTACACTGCGTTAAAAACACCCACCTGTTCAGGCGTCGTAAACCAACCAAGCATGAGGGTATCGATCTTGTCATGCACGTTCATCAAAACAAGCGTAAGCAATACAGGCATGGCTTCCATAACTTGGGTGCGCATTTCTGGGAACGAAACGAAACGTGGGCGGATGCCGTGTGAGCCGCCAGCAAACACGAAGATTAGGAAGCCTGGGATTGCTGATAATAGCAGGGCCTGAATAACAACAGAAGGCGACAACTGGCCCTGCCACACAAAAACGAGACCCGCGAAGAGCAGAGCGTCGAGGATCGACGTTGCACTCACAAGTGTGTAACGGACCTTTGCCCGAAACGGCAGTTCTAGGGCATACCGGATGAGTCCCGTGCGAGAGCTGATGCCAAGAAAGATGCAGTACATGGCAACGTCGGCAATGCTATATCCTGATGCGTAGGCTGATGTTAGGCAGATGAGCGTTGCCGGTATCAACAACGCCATGCGAAAGGCCACAAGCGACGATAGAATTTCATTTGCACGGTCTGGAAACTGAACAAGTCTCCGCATGGCAATGCCATTTAAACCGAAGTCGACGATCATGATGAGGATCAGGTCGGCAATACGCCGCTCAACCGCCAATAGGCCGTTCGTGTCCTTCGTGAGCGTTGACAGAATTACACGCTGAGCCAGAAAGCTGATTAGGAAAACGCACACTTGCGTCAGTACAATCCATAGCCCTCCAGAGAGCATGCGCGATCCAATTCCGGGAATGGTCTTCTGCGTCACGTGCCTGGTTACGTCAGCGGAGGATGGAGATGATCGCTGCGGTAACCGCGACGACGCTGCCCAGGATACCCGCGACAATCGCGTACATCTGGAGTTCGGTGCCTGCAGGAACGTCAGGTTTGCGAGGGACGTACACTTCGTCGCCCGCTTCGACGATGGCGTCGTCGTCGTCCACCGAGACTTTCGTCTTACCGCGGATAATAATGGTACGTCCGGACTTAGCCCCATTTGCAAAGCCCCCTGCCCCACTCACATACCAATCGAGTGTACGGCCAGGCACATATGCAACATACCCAGGTTGGCTTACCTGACCATAAACATAGATACGATCGGGTTTGCGAGGCACCTCTATGATGTCGCCGTTCTGAAGTCTGATGTTATCAGGCGATGAGCTGTCCGCAAATGCCTTATTGAAATCGCACGAAACGTACGGTAGCTGGAACTGCCTGTCGAGGAAGTAACGAAGTGTGTCTTCGAGTGTGAGATTGCTGTAAAGGAATCGACGCAGGCTTGCCTCGCGTTCCGTACGCTGGGTCGTTGGCGCGAGCACAGGACGCATTACGTAAGCGAGTGCAAGTGAACCCTCTTTCTTGATACCACCCGCACGATCGATGACCTCGCGTAGTCGAGTTACACCCGGGATGATGATCTGTATGCCGGTGCGTTCGAGTTCTCCGTGTACTTCAACAATACCCTGACGCGATAATTGCCCTGTGACGACTTTGCGTTCAACAACGATTGTGCTACCAGGGGACAACAGCGGATCCTCGCCCTTCAATCGCCATGTAGAGTCAACGGACAACGTCATGCGTCCCGATCCGTTACCATCGACGAGCGTGATGTTGGCAAAGTCGGCATCGAACGTTGGGCCTCCGGACGCTGCTAGTAGCACCGATGCTCGGTCGCCTTCGCGGTATGCAAGCGAAACGGGATTTCCCACCGCGCCAGCAACGGCTATTACAGCGTAGTTAGCATTGTCATAGGGCACAATTACTTCGTCGCCTTCGCGCAGATGCGGGTCGAGATGTTCGTAGCCGGGTATCGCCGCCTGAGAGAGATCGACGGTCGTGATGCCAGATCGGTGTCGGACAATAATGTTGCGACGCGCAAATGCAGACAACGGAGACGCAGCCGACCGCATACCCTCTGGCGCCGACTTTAACGCACTCATCGAACGACCCGGGTCTGAAGACTCGGTGTTCTTGCCAATAAGACCGGGTTGTCGGCTCACTGCAAGAAAGGTCGACACGCGCATCGACGCTGGCACGGTGTACGTACCTGCATTTGCTACGTTTCCGGAGACGGTCGCGTAGATGAGACGTGGGCGCCTAAGTGAAAGCGTAAGGTCGACGTTAGGCGAACGCCGATGGATCATCGCCGCCAGAGTGTCACGCACCTGCTGCAGCGTAAGGCCGGCGCAGGAGATCATGCCGAAGCGTTCGAGAACCAGAGTGTTTTCGGGTGTGACAATCGTAAGTTTTTCAAGATAGTCGAGACCTGAAGTCTGATATGAAAGCACATCACCGGGACCAACGACATATGACCTAGGATCTACGACATCACTGTTTGGAATCTGCTCACCCGTGAGCAATGGCGAAATCGCCGACGACGACCGCTGAGAAGGTGTTAACCGCTCAAGATCGACACCGGAAGACGACTGTGCAGGGGCAGAAAGGGGCAGAAGCACTGCCACGATACAGACACCGATAATAAACCATGTACCCTGCTGTGTGTTGGGCATCCATAAACCTTGATATGTCACAAACGGGGTCAACCGACGCCGCAAAGTTACGAATAGTGCCGGGTGATAACCGCTGCAATCCGGTCGGCCGCGTGGCCGTCCCAAAGCTCCGGAACCCTCCACGGACGCTGTGGCTCAATAATGACCTTCGCACACTCGGCGATAAGGGCATCATGCTCGGGCGGCACAAGGATATTCGTACCGATCTCGACGGTTACGGGCCTCTCCGTAGTTGTCCTTGCGGTAATACACGGAATGCCCAAGGCTGTGGTTTCTTCCTGAATTCCACCAGAGTCGGTCAGAACAAACACACATTGTTGCATTAGTCGCAAGAAGTCGACATAACCAACGGGCTCGATGAGATGAATACGTTGTGTGATCGTTGCACTCAACGACCACAACTCTATGTTCTTTCGGGTTCGCGGATGCAACGGAAACACGACATCGGTGTGTTGCGCGATGTTGTTCAGCACGTCTAAGAGCATGCGAAGCTGGCCTTCGTCGTCGACATTGCTCGGCCTGTGCAGCGTAACAAGTGCATAATGTCCGGATGTGACACCCACGCGCTCCAATACAGTCGAGTGTGCTGCTTTCGGTAGAGCGTAGTGCAACGAATCGATCATTGAATTGCCCACGAAGTATATCCTGTCTTCGGATACGCCTTCGTGAAGCAGGTGTTGGCGTCCGCTCTCCTCCGTTACAAACAGATCGTCGACAATGGCATCAGTAGCCAGGCGATTAATTTCTTCAGGCATCGAGCGATCGAACGAACGTAGTCCGGCTTCTACGTGCGCTGTGCGAATGCCAAGCTTCACAGACGTAAGCGAACATGCAACGGTGCTATTCACATCACCCACAACAATCACATAATCTGGATTCGCCTCGATACACACTTTCTCAAAACCTTCCATGATGCGTGCACTCTGTGCCGCATGCGAACCGCTGCCGACGCCAAGAAACCAGGCTGGCTGTGGCATGTCTAGATCGCTGAAGAATGCATCACTCATCGACGCGTCGTAATGCTGTCCTGTATGTACGATCTCATGCGTCCACGTGTCTGCATACGCTGCGAACGCACGGTGGATGGGAGCAACCTTCATGAAGTTCGGACGTGCCCCTACTACCGAAAGAATGCGCTTCATCGACCTTCACCAAGAAGAACAATGTTCTTACGCGAGCCCTTTACATCGCGTGTAGCATTGCGCGTGTCGATTACCACGCGTGCGTTCTTCACAATCATGTCGATATCGAACTGCGAGTGATCGGTGGTTATAACAACGACGTCGTGTCTGCTTACAAATGAAGGGGTAAGGGTCTTGCGAGAAGTAAGGGTCTTGTCGTGTACGCGAACACTAGGAATGAAGGGGTCGAAGTACGAGATGTGTTGGATACCATCGTCAAGCAGCAATTCAGCGACTTTTAACGCTGGAGAGTGCCGAAGGTCGTCGACGTCTTTCTTGAACGCCATCCCAAGTAACAGTACACGCGCCCGCGACATGCGTACGTCCTGCTTTGCTATTTCGCGCTCAATCATGCTGC
Organism: Candidatus Kapaibacteriota bacterium; assembly: GCA_046595995.1. GTDB lineage: Bacteria > Bacteroidota > Ignavibacteria > Kapaibacteriales > Kapaibacteriaceae > JAWXBR01. Next base: position 6,016 of record JBKJNB010000045.1, on the reverse strand, counting down.
GCACATAGAATGGCATCGACTCGTTTACTTCTGCTGCAAGCGTTATAAAATTCGTTACGAAATCGTACTCACGTGCCATCCATGCAAGGTAGTATGGGTCGATAAGGATGCAATGTCCACCAATACCCGGACCCGGATAGAATGGCATGAAGCCAAATGGCTTTGTAGATGCTGCCTGCACAACCTCCCAAATGTTTACACCAATGCGATCGCACAGTTGCGCGAGTTCGTTCACGAGTGCAATGTTCACGCTGCGAAAAATGTTTTCGAGCAGCTTCTCCATTTCGGCGACAGCCGGAGAACTCACCGGAACAACGTCGGCGATAATCAACTTGTTTACGGCAACTGCGAGATCGAGGCACGCCTTGGTTACCCCGCCGACTACAACGGGCGTATTCTGGGTTGTCCAAACGGCATTGCCTGGGTCGATACGCTCAGGAGAAAAGGCCAGGAAGTACTCCGTGCCACATGCATGTCCCGAAGCATCAAGAATAGGCTGCACGTACTTTTCTGTCGTGCCCGGAAATGTTGTGCTCTTGAGGATGATGAGCTGTCCCGGACGTAACCGTGCTGCGATTTCACCGGTGGCACTTACAATGTGCGAGATGTCTGGGTCTTTGTTAGGCGTGAACGGCGTTGGCACACATACATAGATTACGTCGCACTTCGCCACTGCATCGAAGTCTGTCGTTGCCGTTAACGTCTTCTTCTTTACGAGGTCTTTGATAACGCCGTCGTCGAGATCCTGAATGTAATTGCGTCCGGCTTGCAGAGACTTAATCTTCTCTTTGCTGACATCAATGCCAATTGTCTGCATGCCCTGCCGTGCGAACTCCATCGCAATGGGAAGTCCGACGTATCCAAGGCCAACGACACCTATCGTACACGATTTGTCCTGAATCTTCTTCATCAGTGCGCGTTCGTGCTTGCTAAGGTTCTTACGCGGTCGGCCTCTGCGCCGTAATGAGGTACTCATACGCTCCTGGTTAGAACTGCCGGTTCCGAAAGTTTCTGTATTCGCCACTAGTTATCCGTTCACACCACGACCGATGCTGCTCGTACCATTCAATCGTCGATGTAAGGCCCTCATCGAAATCGCGTTTCGGCTCCCATCCAAGTTGTTCATGCGCTTTTGCCGATGACACTGCGTATCGCCTGTCGTGCCCGGGTCGGTCCGTGACGTGTGTTAACAACGTCTCATCTCGTCCGGTCACCGAAAGAATCTTCCTGGCAACATCAACATTCGCGTATTCATTGCCGCCACCAAAGTTGTACGTCTCACCAGCTCGACCGCGTTCGAGCGCAGCCATGATGCCACGACAATGATCATCGACATGAATCCAATCCCGTATTTGCATCCCATCTCCATAAATGGGGAGTCCGCTGTTATCCATTGCACACATGATCATCAGTGGCATGAACTTCTCAGGGAATTGATACGGACCGTAATTGTTCGTGCAGCGGGTAATCACTGCATCGAAGCCGTGTGTGTGCGCATAGGCGTGCACAAGATGGTCAGCAGCTGCCTTCGATGCCGCATATGGTGACGAGGGGTTCAAGGCTGAGGTCTCAGTAAACAGCGCTGCTTCGGAATCGAGCGAACCATACACCTCGTCGGTCGAGACCTGCACAAAGCGTCGTATACCAAACATTCTACACGCGTCCATCAGTACAACGGTACCCGTGACGTTCGTGTGCACGAATGGCCGAGCATCGTTGATCGATCGGTCAACATGACTTTCGGCCGCAAGGTTAATAACCGATCCAATCGACGGATCGGACAGTGTCTGCGCAACAACATCGGCGTCCGTGATGCTGCCGTAAACGAAGCGCACCTTCGGATGTTGAATGACGTCGTCGAGATTCTCGAGATTACCCGCATACGTGAGGGCATCGAGAATAAGAATGTTGTGCGGAGTTTCGGCGAGGATATGTCGGACAAGATTACATCCGATGAAGCCGGCCCCGCCTGTCACTAGAATGGTGGTCACAAATCCGTCTTAGAAGGAAAAAAGCTCACAAAACTAGATAATTTCAGGGGGCCGCCGAAGGGGCCGCAGACCTGCCTACAAGGCGCATCACGCTCGCGGCCAACGACGGCATGGTTTCAGAATACGTGTAAAGTCGAAAATCTGCAGGTAGTTCATCCATGCCGTACGGACTACCACAGGACACAATGATGATGGGCCTTGCTGACGCAATGCGAGTCATTACTTCAGGTAACCTGTCCCAACCAGGAAGTGCACCTCGATAGGCAACGGCACGTCCGAAAAACGCAAAGAGCACAACATCTGCACCTTCGATGCCCTTGCACATTTCTTCCAGATCCGATTCTTCAATCGAACCATCGATGAAGGCGTAATCGCAACTCCCCTCTGTCGCACCTGCGAGGTAGTGAAGCCACATTGTAGCAGCTTCGGAGTCATTCTCGGATACAACGGCGAACGCTGAAATATGCTTTCCTAGAATAGGCAGCAAGTGTTCATCGCCCATCGTAGAGATCGCCGCATCCGCTGCCTGCAATGCAATCATCGCGTGTGTGTTTTGATCGATAACAATTGCATCCTTTGTTGCATTGTTTACAAAGGCTCGTGCCTCATCCCAACGCGCTAGACTCGCAGCCACCGCATGGTTAGATATCGTACCCGCAGCCAGGGCTTCGCGAAGACCTGCAATCGCCAGCGCAGGATTTTCAGGCAATAGGATTGCGTCGTTACCTGCGCTAAAGGCAAGCACGGCAGCCTTCGAAGAGTCCCACCGGTCGGCAATTGCCTTCATGTCCATGGCGTCAGTGACAATGAGCCCCTTGTAGCCCCATTCATTACGGACAAGACCAGTAACGACGGCGGCGGACAATGAAGCCGGAAGATTGGCATCCAGAAACGGCAAGACAATGTGGCCCATCATCAAGCTGCGAACCCCAGCGGATATAGCGGCTCGAAACGGGACAAATTCGCGCTCTTCGGCGATCTCTCTCGTGATGTGAACCGTAGGCATCTCTACGTGGCTATCTACGTGTGTATCGCCATGGCCTGGCGCATGTTTGGCGCATGCAAGCACGTTTCGCGCCTGCGTACCATTCACATAGGCTACGGCATGCAGGGCTACGGTCGGGGCGTCTTCGCCAAAGCTTCGGGTGTTGATAATCGGGTTGCGGGGGTCGGCGTTGATGTCGCATACGGGTGCAAAATTCCAGCAGACACCAATGGCCCTGGCTTCTTCGGCAATGCAGGAGGCGACATGTTCGGTAATGCCGGGCAGTGTACGTCCGAGTGCCATCGCACGTGGAAAAGCAATGCCACCGTCCAAACGCATCGGTAAACCGTATTCATAATCAGCAGAGATGAGCAAGTGTCCGCCAGCTCGCTTCTGCAATTCAGCTATCATGACCTGAGTCTTGCCGAGCTCGCCGAGAAATACGCAGACCCCCCCGATTCCGTCGTCTATGAGGTCTAGTAATGACTGGCGATACGAAAGGTCATCCCAGTTCTTGGCGTCGGCCCGGATGATGACAAGTCCGGCCGGATCGTTGGAAAGTGTTGACATACATTAAATTACGGCGCCAACGAGTGGTTAAGGTGTAACTCCCACACACTGTTAAAGTCAGTACGCTTGAATTCACGAGAAAAGGCCGGTATGCACACCGGGATCATGCAAAGGCAACGCACTAAGGACTCCGATGAGGTGTCCGATGTCGATTTGTACGCCCGGCTCACGCTGGAGGACGCCCCTGCGCAGGAAGCCCTGTCTGCTCTCTACCGCCGTTATTCACAAAGAATTTACACGTACTGTCGCAAGATTCTCGGCGATAACCATACCGCCGAAGACCTGCTGCAGGAGACTTTTATAAAGCTCTATGATTCCGGCAAACAAGGTCGGGTAATCGAGAACTTTCCGGCCTATTTGATGACGATTGCCAGAAATCTTTGTCTTTCGTACCGTGCTCGTAACAAGCGCTCTTATGTTCAGGTGGAGGATTTCCATTTAACGGCACGCGACGTTCCGTACGAACACAAAGAACTTTTGCATCTCATTCACGCATCGCTTGAGTTGTTGCCAGATGACTACAGAGAAGCGTTTGTGTTGCGCGAATACAATGGCCTTACCTACAATGAAATATCCGAAGTTATTGGCGAATCGCTCGACGTAGTCAAGGTTAGAATCTTCCGCGCAAAAAAGAAACTGCGCGACATTCTGGCGCCTTACCTCTCCGACTTAAACGACAACACATAACATGTCTACGGTATCTATATGACCCCAATCAGCCCGGACGAGGCGCTTTACGCCTTTGTGGATGGTGAGCTCGAGCTTGGCGACGAACAGCAATTGTTCGACGCTCTGGCTTCGCATCCCGAACTCCGTACGGAGATGAAGGACGTGCTCGCAATCCGTAATGCCGTTCATCGAGACGTACTATTCCCGCCAGCGGCAGCAGAGACAGAGATTCTTGCTGCAACTGGACTTGTAGCGCCTGTTGGTGCAGTGGCTGTCGCTGCTAGTCCGACACTCCTATCCCGGCTACTTCACACTGGCGGAGGTATCCTCGCTGGTGTTATCCTCGCGTACTTCCTCTTCAACGCAAGCGGCACAAACCAAACTCAAGTCGGTAACCAGGCAATGTCGGAGCAAGGGGCTCAGACAGCGCAGAATGTCGATGTACAGACTGGAGCAACGCCGCCGACCGCAATACCGCCAGTGCGCGTTGAAACACTGTACGTACGGGTTCCTGCACAGACGCGCCCTGCTCCAGCCCCTTCGCTACCATTGGCTAACGCGAACACTACAAACCAAAACCCAACAACATCTACAGCGAACACTGAGTCGACGCAGTTAGCTATCACTCCTCTCACGTTGGATACACCGCCGATGTATATGGCGTCATCTAAATCTCTTGCACTTGGACCGCTGTTCCGTGATACGCGTTTTATCGAGGCAAGTCCGTTAGCACCCGGCACAGTCGATGTACCATTCTCAGTTAGAATGCGTTCGCTGCCATCGTCGGTTGGTAACGACAGGAAGATTCCTCAGTCGGTGAACGATGCTGTCCTTGCTAATGCTGCGTTCGCGTTCCTCGTGCCGGTGACTCCGGATTTTCGCGTCGGCCTCGAGGTTGGATTCGAAGCGTTCCACCAGGTCTTCACTTCTATGCGCGACGGACGTCCGGTTGAAGTGGACCAGACTCCGGTTCTAGCCTGGTTTGGCGGTACAGCAGAATGGTCACCCAGTGAATTCGACCTCCTTCTCTCCGGTTTGCGTCCATTCGTAAGTATCACCGGCGGATACGCTCTAGCACAGGGTCCAATGGGCCACATCTTTGCTGGTCTGCAGTATCAACCTATAGGTCCGGTGCGCATTAGTGCCGGATACAATCTTGGCGCTCTCGGATACCGCGACGGTAACAATTGGTTCAAGTCTGTCAAACACGGCCTTATCTACGCTCTAAGCGTTGACCTTTAGGAATTACTGATGAAGCCCATTCATGGAATCGCAGGGTCGGCAAGAACAGCAATGCAGTTCTTACTTGCTTCGTGCTTGGTACTCACGTTTATGTCGTGCTCTTCACCGCTTGAACTTGATGTCGACCGCGACATCCGCAACATCGATAATATCGTAAGCCCCACGCGCCTTTCGATGTACTATTACTTTGGTGACCGAGCCTATGAAGCCATCGTTACGAACGAGGCTCTGCTCAAAACGATCCTTATCGACCAGAGCACGTATCCGTGTAAAATCACCATTCCACAATTTCTCTTTACACTTTCTGAAACAGATACGGCGACACCATCATATACGCCGTTCATCAATTCGTTCAGCTTTTCCTGTATAGCGCTACCAGCGGATGGTTTTTATAGAAACGTTGTAAGTCAAGAATCGTGGATGGCCGGTGATTACATCGACGTCACCAATGCACGTCAGAAATTCAATTGGATGGCTGACAATGCCGGTCGGGAAATCCGTATTGCCTATTTCTCAGTGGCCGATGAGCGTCTGGTAAAAGGCCTCGTGCAGTTTCTCC
>JBKJNB010000120.1:0-12267 GCA_046595995.1 Candidatus Kapaibacteriota bacterium | reverse complement strand
AACATACCCGACTCGAACACTTTAACGCGTGCCGCAAGCAGGGCAAGCCCCATTAGGCCCCCTAAAACAAACGCAGTCTGCCAATTAAACAACTCGTGCACCAGATACGCTGCTACTGCGCCGAGAATACCGACCGTGGCAACGATGGTAGTGCCGTACCCGCGCGATTCGCGAGGCATTATTTCTGCTACTAGCGTTATTGCTACCCCAAGCTCGCCCGCCAAGCCAACGCCGCTGAAAAAACGGAAGATTGCATACATCGGAACGCTCGTAACAAAAGCGTTGGCGATGTTCATAAGCGAGTACAGCAGGATGGACGTAAGCAGAATGTTGAGACGTCCGCGCTTGTCAGCAAGAACGCCAAAGATGAGTCCGCCCACAAGCATACCAACCATCTGCGCGCTCAGGATTAACTCGCTGGCGTCCTGCATGTTCGCAGCCGATACGCCGATGTCGGTTAACGAGGTGTTCTTTACGATGCTAAAGAGGATTAGGTCGTAGACATCGACGAAGTATCCTAACGCACACACAAGTACTGTGAACCACACGCGAGGGGATAAGGGGCTTTGGCCGGCGACGGCTGGTACTACCATGATGTGAATGCTGATGGAAGAAGATCGTTAACAACACTCAATGAACGTTCGTGGCTCATTGTTCGAGACACAACAACAATGTCGAGTCCGAACTCTGCCATCACCTGTCTGCATGCTCCGCATGGCATTACAGGCTCTTTTGTATCGGTAACGAGTACCGCGGCTACGAGTCCGACATTACCCGATGCAACGGCAGCTGTAATCGCAGCACGCTCCGCGCATTGCGTAAGGCCAAAGCTTGCATTCTCAACATTGCACCCGACATGAATGCTCCCGGCCTCGTCAATTACAGCACATCCAACAAGGAGCTTCGAATACGGAGCGTGTGCGTTTAGGCGCACATTCACTGCTAGAGAGTACGCCATGTCGACTGTTTGCGCGAACGCCAGCAACTCGTGTGTGTGATGCTGCATAAGCTCCTCACACGCTGCATGCGTGAGAACTGTACCCGCGGCACATTGCTCGCGATACATCCACAACGCAGCCATCCTCTTTATAAGAGATGCCTGGTCGTCGCATGCTCGCTCGACGCAGAAGGGGTTCGCCATCGCGAAAGTTAACTCGTAGGGAAGATGTTCGACCCACGGAGATTTACCATGCCGTCTGTTTGCAGCGCTTTGAGCACGCCATCGAGCCATACGAGGTCAGGTGCTGTGGCCGTGGTGCTTGTTAGATGCTTAAACAGACCACGCCGGGTAAACAGACCACGCCGGGTAATTGCAGGCTGTGTACCATGGACGAGCTTCACGATGCGCCCGCGCCAGATGCGGTTGGGCTGACCGTAGAATGTCGGCTCAGCACGTTTTACGCGCGTCGCGGGCAGCATGACGTTTGCAGACGGACACGATGCTTGTAAGGGGCAGCTATCGCAAAGGGGCTTTCGAGCGGTGCAGATAAGTGACCCGAGATCCATCACGGCATGATGCCACTCCGCCGCATTCGTGCGCGGTATTACAGATTCGGCAAATACGCGAACGGCGCTCAGTGACTCGACGCTCGCTGTCGTCGGCTGCCGTTTCATGAATCGCGAATACACGCGTCGTACGTTAACGTCTACAACTATTGTTCGACGATTATATGCAAAGCATACAATCGATGCCGATGCATACGCACCAATGCCAGGTAACTCGGCAAGTGCAGTTTCGTTCATCGGCACGACACCGCCATGATTGTCGCGAATAGCAATTGCTGCGTCACGCAGTCGAATGGCGCGGCTATTGTAGCCAAGTCCTTGCCATGCTCGTATCATTTCAGCGTTAGAGGCGCGTGCTAATGCCAGCAAGCTCGGAAACAGTTTTAGAAACTCGGGCAATCGCTTTGCCACTGTTCGTGCTTGTGTCTGCTGAAGCATAATCTCTGACACGAGCACGATGTACGGATCGATCGCGACGACACGCCATGGGTACTCGCGCGGATTGTCTCGATACCACTTTAGCAGTGCCTGATTCCCCAAAGCCCCTTCGTAGCCCCTTCTTAACATCTTACTGACCGATGATTACTTCGAGGCCGCCACTGAAGATGTTAAACCGGCTTATAGAATAATCTGCGAACAAACGAACGGGTCCGGCAAGAAGCGAAAACCCTACCGTCCACTTTGCATTCGTGTCACCGGCTTGGATTATACTGGTTTGCGGGAACTGGTCTCCTGGCTGTTCGGGCGTTGGCTCTGCTTTTTGTCCGGGTGGAGGCGTTGGTAGCAGCTTCAGATTTACCTGAACTTCTTGAGGCATCGTGTAGACGTAGGTAGACGTCACGTCGATGTTCTCGAACGCAAAACCAGTGTATACGTCGAGTACGTTCGCCAGTCGCTTACTTGCATGGATGTTAAAGCTTGCAATGTGCGCCAATGCATCGAGCTTCGCGCCCGTGAACCCAACGGTTTGTGTAAGCGTCGTGCCCTGATACACACCCTGTACGGCAAGGTCGAAGTAACGCTCAGGGAAATACTGCGAAATAGAATGCTTTAGACCAACGCCCCAGAACGCGAACTTGCCAATGTTCTTATCGAACTCGACTGGTGGTATAAATCGCACAAGCAATTCGGTACCGTAGAATGAGCCGATTTCGATTTGTGGTACGGCGGCGACGATGGTGCTCATGTTTGCACCCGGCGGAAGCGTTAGATACGGCGGTAGTGAGAGCTGCTTTACGAGTGCGCTAAGCGAGGAGTCGATACCCGGCGACAATGCACGCAGGGCTTGATAGTCTTGGCGCGCGCGCAACACCGCAAGTAGCGTATCCGGAGGCGGCAAATTCACGCGTGTGTCGGGCTGGTTGCCAAACAGTGTAGGCGCTACTGCAGGTAAGTTGAACTTGCCTTGCTTCTGGGCATCGATGAGAATTTCTCTCAGCAAAAACATCGTTAGACCCAACGTATCAGCGTAGGTCGGTTTAATAACGAACGTTCTCTTGATAGGGTCGATTGTGCCGTAACGTCCCACATCGTTTAAAAGATTTGTGGAAGGGGCTCCAAGATCAAGGGTCGGCGTGTATGATTTCTGATCGTCGCGAATGAACCCGACCATGCCGCGCAGACTAATCTTAACATACACTGCGTTTGTGTCTGGTATGTAGGCCGTGTTATAGAATGCTGCGTTCGACGTTGCATTTACCGTCGTAATCATTGGTTGGATGTACGGAACGGCATTCGTCTCGAACAGATCCTTTAGCAACGTGCGTGTAACGTCAACCGCAAGCGGGTTGTACAGTGTCTGTGCGCGCATGTCGAACTGTGCACCGATAAATAGTACACACGCAGCCAAAGCTATGAGAAGGTTGGATCTCATCTTTTTAACGCCTTTTGAATGACTAAGTAAATGGGCACAGCAATCACGAGTACGGCAATCACGGCCATGATGCCTATCGTAGCAAAAAACGTAATCTTCAGCAACCAAATCACAACCTTAAACACCAAGATCGCTAGAATGATTGCACAGATTATGGCGATGATTTTTTTCATGAGACTAAGCCTGAAAGAATGGATCCTAGTTGATGGGCGGCTTCGCGCCTTTCATACTTTACGATTGCCTGCTGGTCTGGTATCACGACTGGCTCTCCTGTACGCCATCGAGCAACATATGTGCCGATTATCTCTGCAATAGCAGCTACATCGTCTTGTGGAGCACACAGCCCAGCATGAGTTTCCACGACGAGCCGCTCAATCGCACTGTTCCGTGGAGTAAGCGCAATAATTGGCTTACCGACGCCGAGATATTCGTAGACCTTGCCCGGTACAATCTCGGCACTTTCCTTAGCATCGTCGACGATTAGGAGCGATGCGTCAGAAGCCATGAGCATTGCAATACTTGTTTCGTGTGGCACATAGCTTACTATATCCATAGAGCGAGCGAATTGTGATGCGTTGAGCATTGCGTTTACATCATCTCCGAAACGTCCGACAAATCGTAGATGCACGTCGTCTGGAAGTACGTGGCGTTGCTCGGCAAGTACGTCGAGTGCGGCCAGAAACGTTGCAGGGTTGCGACGTCCGTACATCGACCCGGTGTACGTTATGGTAAATCGGTCTGCATGTGTTCTTGGATACGTGCCCTCGGGCGGGAAATCGGACGAGTCATATCCATTCGGTACGTGATGAAACTTGCTGCGGTCGAGTGTCGGATACTTGTCCAGCGCGTCTTCGATAATCCCTTCCCACGCACATTCGACAGCATCGGCTTCTGTAAACACACTGCGCTCTAGACTCCTGTCTATTGTTGCAGGCAACCACCATCGGTCGGGTGTTGTTAAAAATCCTGTCCACGGGTCACGAAATCCAGCGACCCACGGAAGCCCCGTTTGCCGTTTAATGTTACGTCCGATGAGTGCACAAGTGTACGGAGGTGACGATGTATAGATGGCGTCGATCTGTTCTTCGCGAACCAGTTTTAATCCCTCGCGCACTGCGTTACGCAGCCACCCGATGCGTGCATCGGGTATGAAGAGTGTCGCACGGACAAACTCGGCGAGTCCGGCTTTCAAGCCCCTTCTCTGAGCCCCTGACTTGTTTACGTTTACATCGATGGCTGAAGTCGCACCGCCACCCATGAAGCCGCGATAGAGATTGTACGGCTCAAAGATTGGTACACGAACAACGCGCACACTGGTGGGGATTTTGGCAAGGAGCGACTCATCGCGCGCAGGGAAGTCGCCGTCTTGAACGGTTAGCACAACGGGACGCCAACCAGCTTCGTGCAGGTACGTGATGTGCTTTAGCACGCGTTGCACTCCAGGTCCACCACCTGGCGGAAAATGGTATGCAATGACAAGAACAGTCTTCATTTCTGTAAGATCATCGCTACTTCCATAGCGAGTTTGCGTGCGAGGCTCATGCCTTTCAGGCCTGTCATCTCAATCGTGGGTATTGGCTTTTGGTATTTCCATCTGAACACCGGACGCAGCAAAAAGTATCGCTGATCGATAACGTCGAGTCCAGCGGCTTTCGCCGCTTGCGTTACGTCGTCCGCCGACAGGCGTATACGATGCAGGCGCATTACCTCTTCTGCATTGAGAGGGTCGCCGCGCTGCACAATACGCTTGAACCATGCCTTCGGTAACATGTGTACCCATGGCAATGAACCGGGCCCCGTACCAAGCAACTGTTGATGTCCACCAAATGCCGACGTATACGGCGGAAATGTCAGAAGCACTACGCCACCAGGCACGAGCAGCTTCGAGATGTTGCGCAGTGCCGCAGATGTATCGTCGAGATGTTCGATTACGTCGCGCAGCACGACAACATTGAATGCGCCGCGCCATCCGGGCAGTGGGTCTTCGTTTATAACGTCGTGCTCGCTATAGGTAACGTCAAGCCCAAGGCGTTGCGCAATCGGCTCTGAGATATCTGTGAGCAGGCGACCTGCAATGTCAGTACCGACGGCGACCGTGGTGCCGCGCTCGATGAAGCCCGCGAGAACGCCACCTTCTGCGCAACCAATTTCTATGACGTTTGCTGGCTTTGGCAATACACCACGCGTCTCGAGCCACGGTATTAGCGTGTGTTTTGCAAGACGGTACTGCATGCGGAAGTTTCGCTTCGTGCGCTGGATATACTCCGGCAACGCTTCGATGATATCCGCTAAATCTGGCGTGGACTGGTAAGGGGCCATGAGGGGGCAAAGCTACGAGGAAGGTGCGACGTATCTTTGCGCCCATCGCATGACATATTCTATCATTGTTGCTGTTTATAACCGTCCCGACGAGCTGCGCGAGTTGCTGGACAGCCTTACACACCAAACGTATACCGACTTCGAAGTCATCATTGTCGAGGATGGCTCGAGTGTTCCATCGCAAACAGTGTGTAATGAATTTGCACAGTCGCTGACGTTGCGTTACTACACGAAAGAAAATTCGGGTCCGGGTCCGTCTCGCAACTTCGGCTGCCGGCGGGCTTCAGGTGACTGGTTTCTGTTCCTCGATTCGGACTGTACCACACCACCGTCATGGTTGCACACTGTGCATACGAACATCGCCGAGTGCTCACTCGATGCGTTCGGTGGACCAGACCGAGAGCACAAGAATTTCTCCGTAATACAGAAGGCCATCAGCTACTCGATGACGTCTGTCTTTACCACAGGCGGCATCCGAGGTGGCAAGGTGCGCGTTGGGGGGACGTTTCATCCGCGGTCGTTTAACATGGGCATTTCGCGCGAGGTGTTTAATCGCACCGACGGATTTGCACGCATGCGCTTCGGCGAAGATGTCGACTTCAGCATTCGGATTATCGAGGCGGGTTTCACCGTCGGTCTAATCGCCGATGCATGGGTGTATCACAAGCGGCGGACTGACTTCGGTAAATTCTTTAAGCAAGTATACAATTCGGGCGCAGCGCGTATAGACTTGTCATTACGTCATCCAGGAACGCTTAAACTCACGCACTTTTTTCCGGCTGCGTTCACTACGTATTTGGTTGCGGCGCTTATCTACACAATCGGTGTACATCGCGGAGAAATGGCGTTTCTACCGCTTCTGGTTTACGTTATTCTGATTGCGACCGATGCTGGCCTCCGCTGCCGTTCGTTACAAATCGCGCTGCTGGCTGTTCTTGCGTCGATGATACAGCTTATTGGTTACGGACTTGGCTTCGTCGTAGGGCTCGTTAGGCGCATCATCCTCGGTCGGCCTGAGGCGCATGCGTTTGAGCAGACGTACTATTCCTAACTGCATGCAGCACAGTTTGCGGAAGTAGATGGTCCATACACTGGTACTCATCGTGTGTGCATGTCTGCTTAAAGTAGCAGTGGCAAGGCTTATCCGGCTGTAGAAGTACACCACGTCCGTACAGCTCGAATTCATACGGATTAAAGATGTTATTAAACAGCACAATACGTTTACGTAGTGCGAGTGCTATATGCAAAGCCATTGTAACCTGTGTTACAATAACGTCGCAAAGGTCGGCGACACCAATGAAGTCCACCAGAGGAAACGTGCCGAAATAGACTGCACCGGTTTCGCGAGCGAGATGTGTGTTCTTTTCGTGCTCGGCCAGACCACCAAGTAGCAGAACGCGAAAGCCATCTGCATGAAGGTCGGCGATTAATGTCTGCCAATACGTTAGCGGCCATTCGCGTGCGCGCCAACGGTCACCGCAGCCAGTGTTTAGGCCGATTACCGGACCTATTCCACCTTTGTGACAACTCTGCGGAATACTAACTGCCGGCGGGGTTGGAGCATCAATAATGTATTCCTGGCCGCTCCACTCAAAGCCACACAGCTCTAACAGTTCTTGCGGATATGACTTTCGCACTTCCTGGCTGATATCATCGAACAAGCCCGTTACAAACTTGTGTTGCGACAACTTGTTTGCCGGCGCTGGACGTCCTTCTTCCCACACGTATCCGAATCGTTCTGTGGCAGTTACGCTAGACGCAAGCACACACGCGTGGTAGTCTTTGTCCAGACAGTACACAACGTCAAACGTAGTGTTTGCAACAACGTTAAAATTCTGCCATGTACTCTTCAATCTCTTATGCACCTGCTTCGGCACGAGCTCTGGTGTGTCGGTTAGCCACCATATCTCGTGGTTGGGATATCGCTCTGTTAAGCGGCTAAGAAGGGGCGTTGTACGCAGCACGTCACCGGCGGCGCCTAACTTGATAATGAGAATACGTCCGGCGCTCTTATCGTAGTATTCACATCCAGAGCAATGCACTCCGTGCTCTTTATGCGGACGACAAGGGATGTCGCCTCGAAAATGCTTGCAGTCGCTTGCATAGAACAAGCGGTCATCTGAAGTCACAGCCGTACTTGCACCATGAAGGTGAAGTTCACGTGTGAAAGCATCTGTTCGGTTGCTTCGTTAATGGAGCGCGGCGTAAGTAGTTCGCCCCTGCCTCCATTGCCATCCTCTGACGTCGGCCGAGTATCCCTTCCGATAAGGTTCATCACGCCATAACCAATGCTAGTATTAAGAAAGACGGGGTAGTATATCTCGCCTTCTATTCCAAGGCGTATCATTCCTCCAAGTCGGAATGCAGACGGTTTACCGCTGTATTCTTTGTGTACGGTTGATTCGATGCTGCCGTCTGACCCAACGTACATTTCGTCTGTAATAATGTTGTTAGGAGCGACGTAGAGTGGTCGTATCTCAGTACCGACAAAGACACGGGCATATGCGAGGGGGAATTCTAGGAATGAGTATTCGAAGCCAACGATACCAGTAAACACATCTACGTCGTGACGGATGCGCAACTTATACGTGTTTGCATTCACAGCCTGGACTCCAGAGAACGTGTAAACATCCACGCCCACAGGTATACGAAATTTCTTCTGTGCATCAAGGTCGGCATACATGCGAACGCCGAAACCTACCTGCATACCATCGAGCGCTCCGCCGAATTCATTCGCAGGGCTGGTGCTGGTGTCGGAACTGGCGAGGCGGTAGACCGCAGGGTTGTCCGACGTAATCCAGTCAGTCGACAAGCCCCCTGCCACCCGGTAACGTATTTGCGCAGCGGTTTGGTTCGCCGACAACACAAACAGTAGTGCCAGCATACCGATAATCATGATTTGACGATGCATGCATTTCCCTATATCAACTTCGATGTGAACAACAGTCATACGCGTCGAAGGTTACGTGATGCGGTCTCTAATGCTGTATCGCTGTCCCTCGAGGTTGTTCTTCACAATGAGTTCACCAATTAGTCCAATACTTATCAGCTGCACACCAACGATGATCATGGCTACGCCGAAGAGAGCCAGTGGACGGTTGGAGAGCGACGTCCGCTGAAGGAACCACTCTATCGCAAGGTACAAATCGGTAATGAAGCCAATTGCTACAAACAAAGCGCCCACAGACCCAAAGAAGTGCAACGGACGTTTCACATACCGAGTTGTAAACATCACGGTTAGTAGATCTAGGAACCCTTTAAGGAACCTACTCATGCCGAATTTAGATACGCCATACTTACGTGCATGATGCTGTACCGGAATTTCAGCCACACGGAAGCCTTCCCAGTGCGCAAGCGCAGGAATGTAGCGGTGCATCTCGCCGTAGACCTGAACCGTCTCTACAACCTCTCTGCGGTACGCTTTAAGTCCGCAGTTGAAGTCGTGCAGCTTTAGGCCGGACATCGATGACGTAACGGCGTTAAAGAGTTTCGAAGGAAGGGTCTTATGCCAGGGGTCGTGCCGTTTGCGCTTCCAGCCCGAGACGAGATCATAGCCTTCTGCGAGCTTCGTAATCAAGGACGGAATCTCGCTCGGATCATCCTGCAAGTCAGCGTCCATTGTAATGACAATATCACCCTTGGCCTCGGCAAAGCCTACGGCTAGCGCAGCAGACTTCCCGTAATTACGACGAAAGCGAATTGCCTTAAATCGGTGGTTACGTGCATTGATGTCTCGCAGAACATCGTAGGATCGGTCCGTCGATCCGTCATCAATAAAGATAACGTCATAGCCGCGCGGAGCTGAACGTTCAAGAACTTGCTCAAGCCGACTTGCCAGCTCCGGAAGCGAACCTTCTTCATTCAACAGCGGGATTACAACCGTTACGGTTGCGTTGTGCATACCAGATGCTTCAGATCGGTGCTGCGGACTATGCGATGGGCGTCTGCGGCCTCTACGTCTGCCTTGCGGATTGCCCTGCTGTTGGTCGTTACTCATGGCATCGGTTTTTCTCGTGTCGTTACTGCCTGATAAACATGCAACGGCGCATTGAACCGTTGAACCGGCGTTCGACTAAAACGTACGCGCCGCCTGGAAGATGGCCAACGGAGAGCCCCTCTGCGAAGCCCCCTGTTACATCAAAGGATGCACAGAGCACTCCACGAACGTCGAAGACATCGAGTGTTGATGCATCGACGCTAAGGTCGCGTACAGTAAGCACGTCTGAGTTCAAAGGATTCGGGGCGATCAAGAGTTCGCGGTCGGTTATATCGCTATCGTATACATTTAGGGTAGTGCCGTCGTAGTACACACGAAGGACGAACTTTATAATCGATGGATTCGTGACGCTGTAACGCTGACCTGATTCCATCTTAAACTTTACTACGTTGTTAGGCCATGTCGTGTAATCGTCAACAAGATACACGGAATCTACAAACGCGGGTAGTCCCGACTGCAATGCGAAGCGCAAGGTATCACCCTGCCATTCAGCGCGAAGGTTGTACTCTTCGACATACTTCTCTGTGCGTAGTTTTCTGATGTCAAGCGGTGAAAGCCACACCTCTTCTGGCGTTCTAACGACAGTCCAGAGGTAGAAGATGTCCGACGGAGGAGGAATCGTTGGAATCTCTTTTTCACCAAGTGCTGAGTCCTTACCAATCGTAGCACGAACGTCGGCCGAAAAATTGAACGTACGGGTATTGGTTGCGACTGGACTGATTTGGGTTGCCGTAATCGGAATATCTGCGCGTTGCGCCGACGCCTGACTTAGCAGTAAGCACAGTGTTGCAATTGCAATGGTGATGTTCATAAGCGCTCCATGCGATGTGGAACGAACAAAAAAGGGCAGCAGTTTCCTGCTGCCCTTTTTGTGAAATTCATGTTTCTTAGCGAACGATTATCACCGAAGCAGTTACTGCTTGCCCGGCGTTAAGAACTCTAATGCTGTAGTGACCCGGAGCAAAGGTGCCGCCGTTAAGGTCGAAGCTGTATACACCAGCGGTCTTCGAACCGTTGAAGAGTACGGCTACTACTTCGCCAACTGCATTGTAGAGTGACACGCTTACATGGCCCGCTTGTGGAACAGTGACGTCTACCATACCACCTGTAGCAACAGGGTTTGGTGTGACGCTTACGTTCAACGTCGCGAGATCTACAGCGTCGCCAAGCAGGCGAACTGCAGGTGTACGTGCATCAGTAACCTTGATAACGTTGAACGAACCTGCTTTGATGTTACCAAGTACTTCACCCGTTACTGGGTTTACTACTGTGTAATTGCGCGACGGGTTGTTAACTGTGACTGACACAGGGAATGTTGCGCCTTGCAGTTTGATTACTGGAGTGACCGAGTTCTCTACGTATGCCTGGTTGCTGAAGCGAACATCGAATAGATTGTTCGGAGGCAATGGTGGCAGTTCGAAGGAATCGAACGCCGTAAGTGTACCTTGTTCGTCGAGGTATAGCGAAGCTGCGTTGTTGTCATTGTCGCTTACACTTACTTCTGTTGTAGATCCGATGACAGAAGCACGTGATGTTGTTGCTACACCGGCGCCAACCTTCTCACGTGTTGGATCATCCATAATGAGCCATGCATGGCCCTTTATCTTCATCCAGTAGCCAAGACCAGGTGTGATTTCCGTAACAGGCACGTAGCCACGACCCGTGACATAGCGGTAGATATCGCCTTCGATTGTTGGAATGCTAGTGGAAACACCAGTTACTATTTCCAACGTAACATTTGTAATACTTATTGGTGTTGAGAGTGAACCAATGGTATTCCAGCCATCGTAAAGACGAGTTGGGAAGCGCGTTGCATCGATGCGATAGATACGCGTTCCAGCCACTGTTTTATCGACGGGGTCGGAATACTTTATGAAGTAACCAACACCTGGTACAACCGTCGCAGCATCTTGATAGATGTTTTGCGCAAAGCGGACAGGAATGTTTAAGGCGTTCTTGAAGACATCTTGATAGTTGTTCGATGACGGATTCACAGGAATCGAGAGTAGGTTCCAACCCTTGCCAATGACAGGGAATTGCATTACAAGCGGCAGTGTGTACTCGATCACAAATGCTGTGATGTCTGCATCACGAATTGTGATAGAACGACGTGAACCACCAAGGCCAGTACCTTCGCGCATGTTTAGGTTGAAACGAGATCCGTTCAACGTGTCGCGAATGAACAGTGCTGAACCTGCAGGAAACTGCGTGACATCCCACGATACAACGATTGGGTAATTCAGTGCACTTCCAGCGTTGAATTTAACCCAGTACTGCAGCGTCGAATCGGAGTAGATATCACGAATATCGCGTGAACTCGAGCGTGGTCCAGCGACACCTGCATTGTACGTGTAGTTAAACAAATCGCCGAGTCCGTACTGATAGATGTCGTCGCCGTTTTCATCACGTGGATGGAAACGGGCACCGAAGGAGTTCAGCGGTGTTGTGTAGACTGTTTCACCAAACAACACATCGACAAAATCTGTAGCACGAGCACCAACACCAAAGACGAGGTTTGTACGCTCGATTGGGTTGTTGGAGTTACGCACTTCGAGCACGATACCCGAGGCTA
>JBKJNB010000039.1:0-3392 GCA_046595995.1 Candidatus Kapaibacteriota bacterium | reverse complement strand
CCTCTGCAGCATCTATCGTCACCTGGTCGTTCGTTGCATCGCGATGCTCCATGCCTAAGTCGAAGTACTTGATATCGAGGTCTAAGTAGGGGAGGACGAGCTTGTCTTTAATGAACTTCCAGATAATGCGCGTCATTTCGTCGCCATCGAGCTCGACAACAGGATTGGCTACCTTGATCTTGTTCATGCGTTCTGGGGAGAGTTAGTGGAGGTCATATATGATTGATGGTGTTAGTGGAGGCGCAAAACTAGCATTTCCCATGCATTACAACGGAGTAGGGAGGCGCTCTATCAGTATCCCTTAGATTGGACCGGGTCACCTAAGGAAAGATACCCGGTGATCAAGAGAAGTCCAAGCATCGCTCATACACCCTATTGCGTGTTTTAATTGAGAGGGAACAACAGGGTCGATGACAAATAGCTTAGCACAGCAACCTTTTCAACTGGCATAGAGTACGCAATGAAGCCAAAAATCGAGATGATACAGCAATAGTTACCGAATAGAAAGCTTGAGGACGCGATGTTCGGTGACGGTCGAAAAATGAATAATGTAGAAGCCTGAGTCAATCCGAATTTGATTGCCCAGATCTTCCAAAGTTGTTGTGCAAGGCAGAACATCCACAACAAGTAATCGCCCTTCTAGGTCATACACTTTCATGGCAAGTCCGGACGTACTGTTGCAGTTCTCAAATACGCGTCCAGTCCAAGCGCCCCATCCATCAATTTGCTCAACGACACTTGTCATCGTTTGACTGCAACAATAGAGTTTCTTGAATTTGCAACGATCAGAGGGGTGGAGAGAATACGGGGTCCAAGCACTTTGAGAACTGCGCATGATACTTGGGGCATCTTCACAGGTCTCACCATTGCCGTCTTTTCCATCGTCGTGCGCCATACCAAATACGTGCCCGAACTCATGTTTTAGTGTCGAACAAAGATCATAGTATTTATACCCGAGCTGGGCCATGCGACCCGCTACTGTCTCGACTGGTAAACCACCTAGATTGTTGGTGAAAAAAGTAGTTGGAATACCGTCTTTGTCTTGACCACGAAACGATGGAGTCTGATTTATGCTGATTCGCGGAAAGCTCGCGGCGCTGCTCGTCACGCATTTAGGAGGCCTAGTGACTCCGTCGCATGATGTCTGGCTATCACCGGGGATCCAAGTCACTGCGAGCGCGTCCTTGGCGTCACCGTTTTCATCAGGAATCTTCACCTCCGTATCGTCACTAGACCACTGTATTCGAAGACAGCATCCATTCGGCTCAGGAAGCCACGAGGTACTTGTGTATTGCAGCTTGTTTGAGCCCAGGTCGCAAGAGGAAGTCCATTCTCGCATCGCAGCATTTATACATCCTTCCATGCCTACATCTCGTGTGTCCAAAACGGTGTACGCGATTGGACTACCTACGCCGACGTAAGCGATGATTGGGTTAAATATATTTCCGACAGTACGATAAAACGACCTTTGCGTATAGTACACACAAGCAATCTGCCCCTGCGCATTTAGAGATGGCTTGTAGACTTTCAGAGGTTTTCCTGTAATCGGGTCAACAGCATTGTTTGGGTCGTTGACGCACACGTGCTTGTATGTGACCCCATTGCCACTTTCTTTGCCGGTACAAAAGGTGAATTTGTGTTTCTTCGCGATGCATTCCGCGTCGCAGGTGATTGTATGGCTGCCTTGATCTTGAGCCCTCAATGCGAGGGTACTTGGTCTAGTCCCCGTATGATTGTAGGGGTACTCGTGATTGTTAGTTGATAGAAAAGTCTGTGAATTGTGTAGTCGATGTTAATGCCTGCGGCAACGATACGTTGTTCTTCGTTAAGTATGCAGCGGGCGATATGTAGCCCACGCCGCTGTGAATCCGTTTGTAATTGTAAAACCGTACCCATCGGGTGAGCACGTCGTTGGCGTGACGTAGGTCTGTGAAGGTGTACTGTTGGCAGATGACGCTCTCAACTATGCTGTGATACGATTCGATGTGTGCGTTCTGTTCGGGTGTTGCCGGTCGTGTAAACTCATGCTCAATACCGTGTGTTGCGAAGTGATCGCGCACCAGGTGGGAGACGAACTGGCTGCCGTTATCGCTGCGCACGGTAATCTTCGTGACCATCGGTAGCGTGCGCTGGATGTCCTCAAACAACGCTACCACATCGGCCTTCTTGATACTCCACTACATGAGCCATCCGACATTGAAGCGGCTCTTGACATCAATGACCGTCAGCATCATGGCATTGCGTTTGTTACCCTGCACGTGCATGTACTTGATGTCGAACTCAAGGTGCGTCAGCGGCTGTGTTGGATTGGGTACCAGCTCGGTGATCCACTGCTTCTTGACCGCACTGCGCACCGGCTTGCGATGTAGCAACCCGTACTTGGCCATCAGTCGATAGACCTTCTTCTTGTTGATCAGAAGCTTGTGCTCATGCTGCAGCCAGCGTGTGACCTTGATGTAGCCATAGTCAACAAACTCGTTCTCCAGTTCCGCAGCGATCAGCGCTACCACGTAGGCTTCGGACCACACCGCACCGTTGGCATCCATCGTTGTCGTTGTTGCCTTGCGGCCACGGGTACCCGGTTTCGGTTTATAGTAGAACGTGCTTTCCTTGACGTCCACAATCTTCAGCACCGCACGCGCACCGTGCCCTTGGGCAACATACTCGCGCGCTATCATGAGTCGCTCCTCATGCGTTGTTCTGTTTTCCTAAGAAACTCCAGTCATAGGTGTTTGCAAAAGTGAGAATCCCAGTGCCTCGGCGCGTCTGCGGAGATTTGTCACGACACGTTGGCGATGCTTCTCGTCATAGTAGGTTGATCCCGGGTCTTCGTAGATCATGCCGAACCTCAAACTGTTGTAGAATAAAGTGGCAATTTTTCGTGCTGTAGCTGTGATGGCCTTTGATTTTCCTACACGTGCAGATAGCCGCCGATAGAATGCACCAAGCGCAGTATCTGTTTTGCCTACCGTCACTGATGCAAGTCGCAACATTGCTGCGGCACGATTTGATGACCGCCGCGTCTGTGAACTGAGGAGCTTGCCTCCGGATACCTTATTGCCGGGTGCGAGGCATAGCCACGAGGTGAAATGTTTTGCGCTTGGCCACTTCGTCATGTCTGTTCCGCATTCGCCCACAAGCTTCAATGCCAGAACCGGGCCAATGCCGTGAATTTGCGTGAGGTCCACGCCCGTGAGAGTATGCAGCGCACTACGAACATCGAAGTTGACGGCATTATGCTGCTTGACCTTGGAGCGTGGAGCAGGTAGCTCGGTCTCCACCGATTGACTCATGCTGGCAAGCTGCTCAAGTCGCTCCGCAATAGCATCCTCGCAGTCCTCGATCTTCTGGCGATAGATCGCGTAGAGTTCCAGACATTGACGAAGTGCAAA
>JBKJNB010000114.1:0-4868 GCA_046595995.1 Candidatus Kapaibacteriota bacterium | reverse complement strand
GAGAAGCGCATTGGTGCTTCAGATGGTAACGACGAAGGCACAGGACTTGGTCAGGCTGGTAAGGGGTCTGGAAAGGGTCAAGGCTACGGTGATATTGATTGGGGTGGTGGTGGTAATCGCATCGTCCTAACTAAGCTTTTGCCGAAGAAACCTCCAGGGTCGATGGATACTCAGGTGCGACTTCGATTCAGGGTGGCGCCAGACGGGCGTGTATCATTTGTGCGTCCAATTCAGCGTTCTGGTGATCCGACTGTTGATGCTGCGGCAATGTCAGCCATGTATCAATGGCGATTTAATAGACTAACCACTGTTGTCGAAATGGAAGGCACAATTACATTCACGTTTAAGACATCGTAACCATCATGACACTTATAGACGATTTCTTGGTTTGGTACAACGGGGCACACGTGCTCTTGCAGGTCGCATGCTGGGTATTGGGTATCTTGCTGGCCTTCGCGCTCGTCAAACGCTTATTCAAGCTGGCGATTGTCATACTGATTTTTATTATTCTCTTTCTGTTTGCATGTCATACCGTATTGGCGTCATCGGCACTGGCTATGTAGGATTGGTAACTGGTACATGCCTCGCCGATGTGGGCAACACCGTTCTTTGCATCGACGTTGATGCTGCAAAAATTGAATCCCTCAGGAAGGGCATCGTGCCCATCTTCGAAGCAGGACTCGAACGTTTGCTCGAGCGTGCACTTCGCGAAGAACGCATTTCTTTTTCGCTCGATCTCTCCGAAGCTGTACGCACCTGTAGTGTACTAATGCTCTGTTTGCCAACACCTCCGGATAAAGACGGCGCAGCCGATCTCGCTGCCGTGTTGCATGTGAGCGAAATGGTCGCAGAGCTGCTTAATACGCTCGATATCCGTGAGCCACGCATCGTCGTGAATAAGAGCACGGTGCCTGTAGGTACCGCCGATCGTGTTGCAGATATTTTTCGTCGTTTAGCACCCGACAGGACTGTGTCTGTCGTTAGCAATCCAGAGTTTTTGAGCCAAGGCATTGCTGTCGATGACTTTATGAAGCCCAATCGTGTTGTTATCGGTACAACAGACCCATATGCCGAAGAAGTAATGCGCAATCTGTATGAACCCTTTGTTGGGTCGGATGCGCCGATTCTGGTGTTCGACGTGCGCAGCGCAGAGATAGCGAAATATGCAGCGAACGCTTTACTAGCGACAAAGATTTCGTTTATGAATGATTTGTCTACGTACTGCGAAGTAGTCGGCGCCAACATCGAAAGTGTGCGTGCTAGTCTCGCAGCCGATGAACGGATTGGACGTAACTTTCTTCATGCAGGGCTAGGTTTCGGTGGTTCCTGCTTCCCTAAAGATGTGAAGGCAATCGCACACGCGGCACGCAAGGCGGGTACACCGCTTGAGACGATCGAAGCAACACACGACGTTAATGAGCGCCAGGTGCAACGGTTCATCGACCGCATATCAGCACGGTTCGACAATGTGCTACATGGTCGGGTGATCGGGTTGTGGGGTTTGGCATTCAAGCCGAACACCGACGATGTGCGTGAAGCACGCTCCCTTGTGATTATCAACGGACTGCTTGCCGCCGGAGCGACAGTGCTGGCGTACGACCCGGAAGCAATAGAGACGACGCGAATGGTTGTGGGTAATCGTATTACATATGCTGCAAACCCGTACGAAGCTGTTGCAGATGCCGATGCCCTGATTATTGTAACAGAGTGGAACGAGTTCAAACGTCCGGACTGGAACCGTGTACGCAAACAGATGGTGCGCCCTCTGATTTTCGACGGACGTAACATCTACGAATTAGATGATATGCTAGCCGAAGGCTTCGAATACTATAGTGTCGGACGCCCGAGCATTATACCGCTCATGAACCCAACTTCCGACGTTTAAGCGCGCTTTTAAACGCTATTTCCGACGTCTAACGGCGCTACCTGTAATCGACCTGTGTCGTCTGAATTGTCGCCTGGTTCGCCACCACCGTGCAGACTTCAGCCACAGCGCCCGTAGCAGTCGTGCAAGCCCAAATTTGTCTTTCACCGCACCTGCAGTAAGCATGTTGCGGAGCTGCATCCGTTCCATGTCGCTAATGGAAAGATCGTCTGCACTAGAGCTCGTGTCGTTCAAGATGTGATTGAGCATGTTCTGTAGCTCAGCCGCAGAATCGCCAAAGCGCTGTGCGTCGATCTTATTGTACTGCATAAGTAGCATCAAGTGATCGTATAAAACCGCAGCACGCTTTATGTCCTCAATCTGATGTTCGGATCGCAGCACCTCTAGTAGAGAGTCGGCTAGTTCTTCGAGCTCAACAACCTTTTCTTCGGGCAACGAGAACATTTCAGCCGGTGTCATGTCGTCTACATTCACGTACACCTGGCTAAGCCGCTGAATCTCTGTGCCATAGTGCTCGCTCACATGGTTGCCCAGGCGCGTCATAAGATTGTCGATTTGCCTTCCAAGAGCCCCTATCTGCCCCTTCAACGCCTCTTGGCGCATGTGCCCAGAGGCAGTGCCCATTTGTTGCTCGGCATCACGGCGTTGTTTGATAAGATCTCGAAGGCGCATAGCGTCGTCATCGGTTGAATGGTAAATCTGATCTTCGATTACTTTAGCGTCGACATGCATGCGCGCGTGCCCGATCTTAACCGTACTTATAGTAATCGTTTCGCCCATGAGGCCACGCAAACGGTCGTAGTCGATGTGAGCGACACCGTCTGTAATGACAAGGATTTGCGCGTGACTAAGTTGGCTCTCGTGTGCAATGTCTTCCATCGCCGTAATGAGAGCCTTCTGTAACGACGTTCCATTACCTAGCGCTTTTACGTGCATGACGTTGCTTATCATGCGATCGAACGACGGCACGTCGCGCGCTTCTAAAAGAGGCCCTACAGCAATGTCAAACGTTCGAAAGAAAATCGTACCCAATTCGCGCTGATTCTGCTTTAGGAACAGGTATGCAATGGCTTTGGCAAGATGGATGCGATAGTTGTGCCGCATCGAGTTTGACGTGTCAAACAGAATATAGACTTTCTGCTTACGGTCGTCGGGTGAGAATCGGTCGCTTTGTGTTTGATAGCGGAAGTTGCGCGGAGTCTTTGCACGTGGCATCCACAACGAGCGCTCTACGAGACGCTGCAAGAAGACATTTTCTGGCAAGAGAAACTGATATGGGTAGATGTTGCGAACCTCGGTGACGCTGCGAATGAGGTCTGCTTCATACTCCTTTGCCTCAGGCACGTGAGGGATAAGCATCTGCTCTTGTCCAGAGTCCTTCGCTGAACCATCATTAAGCAGTAGAATTGGCGCGAGTGCCCGTGCAATAGGATGCTCGAGGTTTTCGATGATGCGCGCGACTTCATAGATAAGCGTGAAGTCGTCTGGAAGATGCTCATCGACAGTATCGAAGAATCCAAACTCCTCCATGCGGGTGAAGAATTCCGACGTCTCGATGAGACTCCTGCTCACTTATGCGACGCGATTGAGTTCGCGTTCGGCAGTCATCAGCGTCTGTTGGAGCGTGCGTTCAACAGAGTGCTTCAGTTCACGCACTTCGTCGCATGCAGGCACAAAGTCATGCACGAACTGTTCAAGCAACTTCTTGTTCTGCTCTCGAGGTAGTTGTCCGGCGAACCGTTCGCGCACCCATTCGAAGAACGAAAGTCTGACATTCGTGTCCGTCATTAGGGAAAGGGGCTGATTAAGGAGCGTGGGCTCCTGACGAATGCGCTCGAGCATATCCGTAAAGTCGAGGAGCACCGTTATCTGATCGAACCCTCGCGATGCAGTAAGCGAGTTTAATACCGTCGTGTATGCCTTCTTGAACATTGCCGTCTCTTCCGGAAGGCCAACTGTTGCGAATACGAAGTACAGTTTGCTGACATCTTCATGTGCGACCGTACTGCGACCCTTCAGTAAGGCTAGCGCTCGCAATAGATCGAGCGATTTGGCTTGTGTCCGGGGCGAAATGTAAAAGTCCTGTGCGTCACTGTGTTTCACCGTACCACTTAACGCGCGGTTGCGAAGGAATTCGTAGTGACGGATAACAATGTTTGTGAAGTACAGGAGTTCAGCGCTGATTGATATCGTGAAGTCTGGACTCTTTCCGGTAATGATGTCATGGAGACCCTTCAGTCGGGAGAAGGGGATCCGCGACACGGGCTGCATTGTGCGTCCGGCATGAACCAGATAACGCTGTGAAATCTGGTACTGAATGAACGGGTCTTTGTCTGGCAGAATCACTGCCTTAAAGAGAAATCTGTCGAGCAGCGCTTCTGTTACTTCAGACACGCGTAGATAATTCGTGGCTGCAATTACCGAGTGAAGAGGTGATGCAACGTTTTGAACTCCACGAATGAGGCGACGTTCGTTTAGAAGCGACAACAGCGCACGTAAGGTAAAGTCGTTGGCGTCGAAGATCTCGTCGATAAAGCCGAATTCGCTCTCAACAAGCGAGTCAGACGTATTGTGGGCAATACGACCTGTCTTCAGTTGCTCGAGATCGAGTCCACCAAAAAACGTGTCTGGCTGTTGTTCCTTACTTGCCTGCACACGAAAAATCTTCGCGCCTTCAAACATGCTGAATAGCTGTTCGGCGAGAAGGGATTTTCCAACCCCCGTGCGGCTCTGTAATAGGAGGTGTTCGCCGGTAAGTAGCGCACACACAGCCTGTTCAATGACTTCTTCGCGGTTGATAACACGCTGACCGATGAAGCCCGCCGCTGCCTTCAGTTCTTTGGCTGCTTCTTCGATCGATGTAATAATTCCTTGCTGCTTTACAGCCATTCGCCCTCCTCTGTGACACTCCAATATAGCCAGCCTTCTCGAAGAGCCGTAATTTGCAACGAATGCAACCACCAGAGACCCCTTTGCCGCCCCC
>JBKJNB010000160.1:0-68475 GCA_046595995.1 Candidatus Kapaibacteriota bacterium | reverse complement strand
GTTTTTGTGCCCTGTTCGAATTGTACAAGCGCTTTCTTGACTGTCTCGAATCCCTTAACCGTCGCAACACTATAGGTACGTTTACCGGGCTTTGTCTTGTCGGCTATGTAGGAATCGAAGAGGGTGGTAATACCCTTACCTGTCCCGCTTGTGTGTCTGCCCTGAGCGTCTACGGTTGCGTTTTTCGGGTATTTGCCTGTTATCGAATACTGAAGTTCCGCTAACGTTCCGGGTTCGCGTTGTTCGAACCACAGATCGGTGCTGCTTCGAATTTCCTCCATGCGTGCGTTTGCGTCCATCGCCTTGCGCGTGTGACCCTTTACGCGTCGTTCCTTGCTATCCCATTTTGAAAGGTCTATATGGTCGTGCCCGATGGCAAAGCGGACGCGTTCCTTAGCGTGGGTAACGATTGCCCGAATAGACCCCTTCGCGTTGCCATCGTGATACTTTAGTTCGAAGGTTACGGAATACCTCGGACCGGGGGCGTTTGCCATGCGTTCTACCTTCCCTTTTATCGCAGAATGAAGCGCTCAAGTTTTGCCCCCACCTGACGGGGGGCAACAAACGGGGGGCAAAATAGCACAAAAGGGGCAAAAACGAGGGGCAATAAAGCAAAAGCGGTTACGAGCGCAATGTTCGTAACCGCCTTGTTTGTCTGTAGTTAAGCGTAAGAGTCGAAAACCTTACGAAAACCTAGTGTGCGGAGGAGGGGACTTGAACCCCTACGCCCTCACGAGCGCTACCACCTCAAGGTAGTGCGTCTGCCATTTCGCCACCTCCGCAGAGTGACAAAGATACGGAGAGGAAAATCGGCGGACAATTGTAAGGTCAGGATATTTGATACTTAGCGCGTAACAATGATCTTTCCGGCTGCGGATTCTTTTGAAGCCGCACTTACGACATGGACGACGTAGACACCTGGTGTAACCGCACGTCCCTGCAGGTCGCGTCCGTCCCAAAGTGCTTGCCGACCACGCGTTTGAACCGCAGCAACAAGCGCTCCATCGATTGTCATAATGCGAACGTCTGAATCGGCCGAGAGCCCGTCTATCGTGAGTGAGCCGTCCTGGGATGGACGATAGGGCTGAGGAGCAAAGGTGACGTTGTACGTTTGTTCGGGACGTATACTTTGCGTGCGAGCTGTAGACAAACCCACGCTAGTACCAAAGTACACTGTGCCTGTGCCATCGTCGATAGCGATAGATCGAATGTTGTCATCTAACAGCGGCGAATTCGCCATTGTAATCGTGGCAAGTACTTCGGTGCCATCCTCATTCAAGACAAATACGCCGCCTGTAGTGGCAATCCATTTGTAGTTGAGTGCATCAACAGCAATATCATTTACTACAACCGTTGTGAGTGCTGAAATGCGGCGAAGAAATGGAATGGATGTAGACGTTACAGATGACGGCCCAGATATTACCGCAACACCTTTTGCGGTGCCGATCCACAACGCACCAGTCCTGTCTATTCGCACACTATTCACGCTGTTATCGGGCAACTGAGTATTGCTCGAACGTACCGTAGCGCATACGTCGTCATTCATCACCAGGATTCCGTTCCCAAAGGGGCTGCCAATCCACTGGTTCCCAGCGCCATCAACGGCAATCGATCGAAAGAGATTACTGCGTGGATCTGTGCAATTAACCACAGCAGAACTAGTGCCATCTGGCTTGAAGGCGGCCAGAGCACGCGAGCCTGCTGCCTCATTAACAACATACGTATTGCCCTGTCTGTCGATTGCAGCGTCTGAAGCCAGAACGTAGTTCTGGTCGGCGCCAATGCCTTCGAGCGACGAGTTTGTATTCGTGAATTGTGTTAGCTCGACAGTCCCACTCTTGCGTTCAGCTCTTACGGCGCCCTTGCCCCATGTACCAATCCACACCATACCATTGCTTAGAGCTGAAACGCGATAACATGCATTTGACTTGATAGCACTACTCGTTGCTTCTGTGAAATTCTGCCATACCGCACCATCGAAGTATGCAACGCCGACACCTGCGCGCGGCGGGTCGATGTCGGTGGCGACCCATAAGCCGCCATCGGTGTCTATTGCAATACTCGCAAACTGATTTGATACCGGGGAATTAACCTCGACTGCAGTTAACCGTTCGTTCTGCCAAATGGCCAACGAGCGTTCCTTGACAAAGCCGATATATGCGATCGAGTTGTTGAGCATGAGTGTCGTGTGGCCGACCAGTGCCCCGGGCCACGTAACGGCTATCGGACCCTCCGGTGTGCGCACACCGTTCTTATCTGCGAATGATATCGAGCCATTCATCGACGCGAGCGATAGAATTGGGTCGGGTGAGCCATAGATAATAGAAAAGGTGTGACCGTCGGCTTTTAAGACACCGTTGCCAACCGTGATATAAATATTGCTGCCTGCAAATCTGATTCCGCTGACAGGAGCGTCCGGCAGACCCGACGCAGTATCAAGGAGTGTCCATACCGACGGAAGGCGCAGCGTGGGTACGTTACGCGCAGCAATAGCAACCCCTCTGTCCGTCGCCAACCAAATAGAATCTTGAACGAGTGCGATGCCATGCACGGGAGTCTTTGCTTCCATTGAAGCGATACGATCAACTGTCTCGATAAACACACTGCGGTCTACGTCGTAGGAAACAAGGCCGAATCCAGTAGCCATAAACAACGTTGAACCGTCGAGAACAAAGTCTACAATCCCGCGTCGCGGATACTGCGTCGCGCGCCGAATGTCTGTGACTACCGACCACGTGAAGTCTTCTGTAACGACGTGCAGGGCACCATCGCCACAGCCAACAAAAACGCGTTGCCTGGCAGTGTCGCACAGAATGGCAGTTACGTCCAGTGATACGAGAGCATCGATGTTTCGAAATTCTCTTACAGAATCGATCATTGGGTCGTAAACGAAGACTCCACCCGACGTTGCCGCCCAGACTCGGCCTTTGCTATCCACATCTGCTGCTATAACAGTGCGCATGGAGGAGAATGTTCGCCAGTCGCTGACCTGCACTGTTTGAGCGCTGAGCGTCCATGTAGAAAGGACAAAAACGCAGACAACCGATGCGCGGTTCAACAGATTCCGATGCAACATGTATTATCCTGATGTGTTCGTCAAAGCCTCTATAATTGCCGCCATTCTAAGCGCTGTCTCAGCAGCTTCAGCCCCCTTGTGCCCGTGCACGCCCCCTGCCCGTTCCAAAGCCTGTTCCTTCGTGTCGACTGTCAGAATGCCGAATACACAGGGAACGTTCGTGTCTAGGGCTACGGTTTGTAATGCCTGAACCGTCGAACCGGCAATGAATTCAAAATGAGCGGTCTCGCCACGTATAACAACACCTAGGGCAATGACGGCATGGTATTTACCAAACGTGGCCATTGTCGAGACAGTAAGAGGAACTTCGAACGTGCCAGGACAACGAACGATAACAATGTCGTTCTCGTGTACGCCCAGATCAATCAATTGTGAGAGGCAGCCCTCGATGAGTTTCTGAACGACGTCATCGTGCCACGTGGCAGCTACGATGCCAATACGACGATGTTTGCCCTCGGGCTTGTCAGACCAACGCGCAGCGCCTGGTGAACTCATATACGCCCCCTATGTGCGATTACTCTTAGAACGATGCTCGATGGCCTCAAAGATGTCTGTGGGTACTCCGAACACACCGAAGTTGCGTTCGTCGTAATCGCGCGTGCCGTGATAGTCTGAGCCGCCGGTGATTAACATGCCGTGCTGCAGGGCGAGTACACGATAATACTCACGCGTAACGTGCCAATGAGACGGATGATAAACTTCGATACCATCGAGTCCAGTCGCCATAAGCGTTAGAAAGAGCCTCGGGTCGGTGTAGGTTTTTGACGGATGTGCAACCGAGGCCACGCCGCCGGCACCGTGAATAAGATCGACTGCGTCCTTGACGGCGTATGGCGAACGGGCAACGTAACCCGGACGTCCGGTATCGAGGTATGTGTCGAATGCCTTCTGGATTGTGGGCACGAAGCCGCGACGCACCAGAACACTCGCCACGTGCGGTCTGCCGATAGGCGCTTTACCTGCGGCATCCTCGATTTCTGCATACGAGACATTCACGTTAATGCGCTGCAGCCGATCGACCATTTCAAGCGCGCGACGAACGCGGTCCAATCGAAATTCCTTTGAAAGCTCTGCAAGACGTTTGTTGTCGGGAAGCACGTGGTAGCCAAGCATGTGCACTTCGCGGCCATGCTCATAGCAGGAGATCTCAATGCCTGTGACTACACGCACTGGTCCGTTGTATCCATCGGCAAGAAGCATGTGATGTGCATCGATGCAATCGTGGTCGGTGATTGCAAGCGCTTGAAGCCCGGCCTTCTCTGCCTTATCGATCAGTTCATACGGCGTAAGGCGTCCGTCTGAACATGTCGTATGGCAATGCATGTCTGCATAGATCGGCACATGGTCATTCATGCACGTTCCTTCACGAACCACGCGCGCTTAATTAATCCGTCGTACACTTCGTATATGGCAATGGCATGGACGGGAGTGTCGCCGCTATGGCCAACAACACGTTCTTCGTCTATGACGTAAGGGGGACAGTTCATTCGTTGTGTTAGAGTGCAATGAAGTTGAGGTCGTGATGCAAACAGCGCGCCGTATCGTTCGCGGAGTTCAGTGAGACCTCGGCAGAAAGCAGTTTGCGTTGCTAGGTCGATGAGTTCGATGTCATCGTCATACACACGTACAAAACGATCAATGTCACGGTCGTTGTACGCATCGAGTTGTTCTTGCGCGCACCACACGGGCGTACGCTCGGCAATTGCAGGCTGCTTCACGTTGCAAATATACGTCTACCTATCGCGCCGATGCTGGTTCTAACATTTGTGAAAGTGCCGACTGCAAGATTGTTAGCGCGTCAGCCGACGACGACTTAATCGAGGCGTCGGCTTGAACAAGCAGTAAGAGGGCACGCTCGATGCGTGCTCCGCCAAGTCGATCGATGGCCTCCATGTGATCGCCAACTGCAAACAGCGGAATGCCTGCACGCTTTGCCACCTCACCGCGATCTGTTACGCCCCGCAGGTCAAGGAGCTTGTATAACGAAAGGAAGTAGCGAGTAAGCATTGCTATAATGAGCATTTCTTGACGTTCGGCTTCCATCATACGCGTGAGAATGGTGTACGCACTGCCAACATCAGCACGACCGATTGCGCGCTGAAGCTCGAAGATGTTGTAGGTCTTACCTGCACCGACGACAGCGTTTACGTCGTCTAGTGTTACGTCGTGTCTATCGCCCGCGTAGGTTAAAAGTTTGTCGAGCTCCAGTGCCAGGTCACGCAGTTGGGTGCCACATCGAAGCAACAGAAAGTCAATTGTAGCATCATCAATGGTCATCCCAATGGTCTTTGCTCGTGTGCGCACCCATACGCGCACCTGTGCTTCACGCATGCGCGGAAACTCGTGCCATAGAGCATGTTTGAGTAAGGCGCCGATAGGGGGCTTCTGCGATGCGATCTTTCGCTGTGATGTTGCAGCGCTTTTCTGCATCGATGCTTGAAGTCCGTCGAGACTTGGAAGCGCTGCTGTAAGCAGAAGAAACGTCGACGTCGAAGGCGATGCTAGGTATGCGGCCATCACGTCGTTGCCTTTTTTGTCTTTGGCACCTGTTGCCTTGTCGAAACGGCGCACCCAAACAACACGTCGTTCACCCATCATTGGGTATGATCGAGCAATGGTAAGCACAGAGTCGAGCGAGGCGCCTTCGCCATCGAGCGTGTCGCTGTTCATGCCACTGACATCGTCGGCCGAAGCCGCAGCGAAAAGCCGTCTTGCGGCTTCGTCTACGAGGAGTTCTTCTTCACCGAACAGTAGGAGTACCGGTGGATACTTGCCCGACTTAATAAGATCATCGATCATCGCTGCGTTGTTTTCGGATCGAGAGCATCGCGTAATCCATCACCAAACAGATTTAGTGCCAACACTGCAAGAGCCATTGCAATACTTGGAAAGACAGTCATACCCCAGTTCGTGCCTAGCGCTATGTATCCGTAGCCGTCTTTGATCATCTGACCCCACGATGGGGTAGGGGGCTGAACACCAAGGCCAATAAAGCTGAGCGAGGCTTCTGCAATGATTGCCGTTGCAAAGCCCGCAGTCGACAGAACAATGATTGGTCCGGCCGCATTCGGCAACATGTGTCTGAAGATTGTGCGCATCGACCCGAAGCCGAGCGCGCGTGTGGCCTCTACATATTCCTGCTCACGGATCGAGAAGAACTGGCCGCGAACGATACGTGCAATGTCTACCCAAGAGGACAGACCAATGGCAACGAATGTCTGCCAATACCCTTTGCCCAGAATGACGCTGAATGCGATGACAAGGAGAATGGTAGGGAAAGACCATACAACGTTTACGAGCCACATGATGACGTCATCGATCCAACCTCTAAAAAAACCGGCCATCGACCCAAGCAGAATCCCGATAGAGAGTGCAATCGATTCCGCTATCAGACCGACGCTCAATGAAACGCGCATACCGTAAACAAGGCGACTAAACATGTCGCGTCCGAAACGATCGGTACCGAGTAAAAACAGCGGTTCCTCGAACCAGTCATCGGCGCTGTTGCCATGTAATGACGATACGGCAACCTTGTACGGCTGACCCGCTGGGTCTGTGTAGAACACAGTGTCACCGCGCTGCTCCCACGTGGCCACCGCAAGAATCGATGGTTGGCGCTCATCCGAAGGATTCTTTTTCAGCAGAACGCTACCGCGAAAGCCCGCGGGCTTTACTGCGTACTCTAGAATCTGCGTTGTTGGATCGAACGGCGTGATGAACGGTGCGGCAATTGCCATAACAATCATCACAACAAGAACACTCATACCAAACACAGCACCTGGATTCTTGCGAAGTCTACGCCATGCAATTCCCCACAGGCTTTCGCCCCCTTCGTGCCCCTTAACAGTCTTGCTCATGGGTTTCCTTAGTTAAGACGGACCTTGGGGTCGATGTAGGCATAGAGGAGATCGGCAAACACGTTCACGACAACAAACACAATTGCCGTAAGAAGAACGGTGCCTTGAATGACAGGGAAGTCGAGTTTTTCAATCGCGTTGAATGCCGTAAGACCGACGCCTGGCCAACTGAAGATGTATTCGATGAAGTACGTCCCTGCAAGCAGTCCGGCGAACCATGCACTCACCGTCGTCACCACCGGATTCAACGCGTTGCGAAGAGCGTGCTTCGTGTAGACGGTGAAGTCGTTCAGGCCTTTCGCACGGGCCGTGCGGACATAATCCTGTCCGAGAACGTCGAGCATACTCGAACGCGTTACGCGCGCAATAATGGCCATCGGACGTATAGCGAGGGTGATCATCGGCAGTACAAGGTATTCGGCACCACGATCGACGTAGCCACTGTTCGGAAACCATTCGAGCATTACGCCGAAGAGTAATACGAGCAGTAGGCCGACAACAAACGCCGGCAATGAAATGCCAAGCAGCGACATCGACATCGTTAATGTATCCGTCCATGAGTTCGGTTTCCAAGCCGCAATCAAACCCAACACGATTCCAAGGAGGGTCGCGATTGCCATTGATGTGCATGCAAGTAAAGCGGTCGCAGGCAACCGCTCTATGATGGTCTCGGTTACTGAGCGGCCGGTCGCAATGCTGCGACCCATGTCGCCTTGAGCCAGGTTTACCATATAGTAGCCCATCTGCACGGGCAACGGCTTGTCGAGTCCGAGCTGTTCGCGCAACGCACGTAGCGAAGCCTCATCGGCACGCTGCCCAAGCAATACGCGGGCTGGGTCGCCCGGAGGACGTATGAAGAACGTGACGGCAATTACGCCCACGAGGACGAGGATTGCATACAGCACCTTCCGTAAGAGATACGTAGCCATGCATTAGACTCCGATGAGATGATCGACACTTACACGAACGGGCTCGTTGACGGTGGTTCCGAGAAACTGCCGAGCGAGAAGTTGAAACTGGGGCGTGTTATCTGTCAGATAGAAATACGTCTGCGACTGTTGTGCTGCGTCAGTCGGCGCATCGAGCTGCTGCGCTGCTTCATGAGCTGCAGCCTCACCACAATCGATTAATGTTACGTCGGGCAGCATACGTGCAAGCATAGGTGAGAGTAAAGGGTAGTGCGTACAACCAAGTACAAGTGTGTCGATACCATTTGCAATGAGTGGACGAAGATACTCTTCAGCAATCAGTCGTGTAGCTGGCGTATCTAACCAGCCTTCTTCGACAAGGGGCACGAACAGGGGGCACGGCTGACTATGCACAAAAACGTTCTTCGTGCCAGCCGCATTTGTGTTCATGGCGTTTGCTGCATGTGTAATAGACGTAGCGTACGCATTTGACGCAATGGTGGCGCGCGTGCCGATAACGCCGATGTGTCCGTTGCGCGTGCGTCGTACCGCCTCTGCAGCAGCATGTTCGATAACGCCAAGGATGGGTACCGTGCTGTGCTCGCGTAGCACATCGAGCGCGACGGCCGATGCCGTATTGCACGCAACAACAATCATTTTCACATCGTGCTGTTCGAGGAATGTAGCGCACTGACGCGAATACAGCCGAACTGTCTCCACCGACCGATTGCCATATGGCACGCGAGCCGTATCACCAAGGTAGATGAACCGCTCATGTGGAAGCATCTGTACCAGATGCTTTAGGACGCTAAGGCCGCCTATACCCGAATCAAAGACCCCGATGGGTCGCGTGTCATTCGTCATTATCAAATATAGGGGGCTATTTTCACCAATGCCCTTGTCGCTTCGCGCTCGCCTCACTCTTATGTATAGCACGCTTGTCGTGCTTATCGTCGTTGCCTTCGCCATTGGCACCTATGTGACGGTGTCGTCTGAGCTCTACCAGAACCTCGACGCATCGCTGTCTCGTGCCGCGACTTCGCTAGAAGCCGTCATCCGTCAGCAGCAAAAGCAAGCGAAACGTCCGCTTACTCCCGCTCGGCGCGAACGACGTCCGGCGGCAAGTAAAGACGCCTTCGAATTTCTCAACCGAGAGTCCTCACGGTTTATCGGACCAATCATGCCAATCGAAGGCACGGGTGGCGAAGAGGATCCTGTGTGGTCTGCGGTGTACGAGCACATGCTTCTGAACTCATCGAGCTTTCTTTTTCAGGTCCGCGACGGATCGGGCAAACTGGCGTGGAAGTCGAACTATGCTGTTACTGACACCTTAACGACGGCCGAAAAGGTACTGCCTGGCTTTGCCTACTTCGAACGTCAGGGTACAACCGTCGTCGACAATCGTATCTACACGTATTACACACTCGATGGTCAGCGCTATCGCATCGTGCTCCTGCGTGGCACTGCGGCCGAAGTCTTGGCTGCGTACCCCGCAAGCGAAGTCGATAGCACGTTACGTGGTCTCTTCTCCGTCATGCTCTGGTCATTGCCGGCCGCTCTCCTCGTCTCGTTGCTCTCGGGCTGGTTTCTTGCTAAGCGCTCGCTACGTCCCGTCGATGAGATTACTTCCTCAGCACGGCAGATCACCGCGCAGAATCTGACCCTGAGACTGCCAAAACCAGTGACCGATGATGAGCTCGGACGCCTTACCGAAACCGTTAACGACATGATTGCACGGCTCGAGAAGTCGTTTTCTCAAATCCGACAATTCACCTCCGATGCTTCGCACGAACTGCGCACACCGCTTGCCATTATGATGGGGGAGTTGGAG
Organism: Candidatus Kapaibacteriota bacterium; assembly: GCA_046595995.1. Taxonomy (GTDB): domain Bacteria; phylum Bacteroidota; class Ignavibacteria; order Kapaibacteriales; family Kapaibacteriaceae; genus JAWXBR01. The sequence goes on along the minus strand of JBKJNB010000160.1, from coordinate 58,803 downwards.
CTGGCACTACGCAGACCCCTAACATCAGACGACGCACGCAAGGTTCTCGAAAGCTGTCTCGAAGAAGTTGAACGCCTCAATCAAGTTGTGCAGGGGCTGCTCGAGCTTTCACGCGCAGAGTCCGGACAGGTAATACTTCAGCTCGAAGAAGTGCGCTTCAGCACACTGGTCGAAAACGTGTGCGACGACGTTATGATTCTTGCGGACAAAAAACGTATCGAGATCGCCACAGCCATCGCGCCTGGCCTAATGATCATGGGCGATACCGTTCGCATGCAGCAGGCATTACTGAACATTATCGAGAATGCTGTGAAGTACACGCGAGAAGGTGGCGACGTGCATGTTCGGTTAGAGTACAACAGCGAAGACTCCGAGGCGGTGCTTACGGTGAGCGATACAGGCATAGGAATACCTGCAGGTGAATTGCCCTTCATCTTCGACCGTTTCTTTCAGGTCGATAAGGCCCGTTCGAAAGACGTGCTCGGTTCTGGACTCGGTCTCTCAATCGTGAAGTGGATTGTTGACGCACACAACGGACGCATAGAAGTATTCAGCCATCTCGGTAAAGGCACAACCTTCATCCTGCGAATTGCCGCATATCAACGCGCCGCACCGTAAGCATATCAACGCGCCGCGCCGTAAATTTCCACGTTTCGTAACTACGACTGCACTTCATGTTTGAACCGCTTCCGGACGATTTCTCCTATCCCCGACACGAACAAGAGATTCTTGAGTACTGGGAACGCAACAACGTTTTCGCGGCGTCGCTGAATGCTCGCGAAGGCGCAAAGCGCTTTTCGTTCAACGAAGGACCACCCACCGTCAACGGCAGTCCGGGTATTCACCATGCGTTTTCACGTACGATTAAAGACGCGATGTGCCGATACAAGACGATGCGCGGATTCTACGTACGTCGCAAGGCAGGCTGGGATACCCACGGGCTTCCGGTTGAACTTGCCGTAGAGAAGCAGCTAGGTATTACGGACAAAGCACAGATTGAAGTACTTGGCGTTGACAAATTCAACGCGGCATGCAGAGCGCTCGTCGACTATAACATCGCGCACGATACCGGGTGGCGTACACTCACGCGTCGTATGGGCTATTGGCTCGACATGGACGATCCGTATATCACCTGCTCGAACGACTATGTCGAATCGGTGTGGTGGGCACTGAAGCAGTTCTTTGAGAAGGGACTCATCTATAAGGGGTTCAAGGTTGTGCCGCAGTCACCGACACTTGGTACGCCTCTATCATCGCACGAACTCTCGCTCAACTACAAAGACGTCCGCGACCCGAACGTCTACTTAAAACTTCGCATTACCTCGTCTCCTGTTAAGGGGCTCGCGGCCAATGGGGCTTCGATATTGGTGTGGACTACCACGCCATGGACGTTGTTCGGAAACGTTGCACTTGCTGTTGGTCCGGACATCTCCTACGTACTGGTGCGTAACACGCGCACGATAAATGAAGCACCAGTCGAAGCGATGGTTGTTCTTGCTGAATCGCGTCTTGAAATCCTCGACGGAGAGGTTGAGATCGTAGAGCGTTTTCTTGGTGCCGATCTTGTTGGCACCGTATACGAGCAGATATTCCCAGACGTTGAGCTCGACGCAGCTACGTATCCGAATGTACTGCATGTTCTACCGGGCGCGTTTGTTTCGACAACGGATGGAACCGGTGTCGTGCACCTTGCGCCAGCATTCGGCCAGGACGATTTTGAAATGTCGAAGCTCTACAACCTCCCTATCGTGCAACCTGTAAATCAGAACGGACGATTCACCGATGCCATTAAAGCATACGCAGGGCGTGGCGTAAAGACCTTTACGTATCCCGATCAGTCTGCGAACGGTACACGAGTTGAAGAGGGTGCGGACAGGGATATTGTGAAGGCGTTGAAGATTGGTGGTAAAGCGTACAAAGCCGCGTTCGATTATCTGCACAGCTATCCGCATTGCTGGCGTACCGATAATCCCGTCATCTATTACGCGCGCGATTCATGGTTTATAAAATCTCCCGAGTACAAAGACGAACTCGTTGCGCTGAACAAAACCATTGCGTGGCATCCCGAAGAAATTGGTGCCGGTCGATTTGGTAATTGGCTCGAAGATGTCAAAGAATGGTCGCTCTCACGTGATCGTTATTGGGGAACACCATTGCCGATATGGGTGAGTGAAGATGGATCGGATATGTTCGCTGTAGGATCGGTTGACGAATTGAAGAAAGGTCTATACGAACATGACGACGGTTCAAGGGTTCCTGTGGAAAACTTACTCGATGCGGTCGATCTGCATCGTCCGTTCGTCGATCGCGTTGTCTTCGTTCGCAACGGAGTCGAATACCGTCGCACGAAAGAGGTCATCGATGCATGGTTCGATTCCGGATCGATGCCGTTTGCCCAATTCCACTATCCGTTTGAGAATGAGGAATTGTTTAAGAAGTCATTTCCTGCTGATTTCATTGCTGAGGGAATTGATCAAACGCGCGGATGGTTTTATACCATGCATAATATTTCAACGGCGCTCTTCGATCAGCCAGCATATCGTCATGTCGTTGTCAACGACATGTTACTCGACAAGCACGGGCTGAAGATGTCGAAGTCGCGCGGCAACATGTTAGATCCGTTCGTGTTGTTCGATAAGTATGGCGCCGACGCTATTCGGTGGTACCTGATGGCTGCCGCACCAGCCTGGAAGCCGCGCAACTTCAACGAGGACGACGTTGCGAAGACCGTGATTGCAGACCTATTCAGGTCGTTTGTAAACACGTATGGCTTCTTTGCACTGTATGCAGGTATCGATGGATTTACCGGCAACGAACCAATTGTGCCTATTGATGAACGCCCAGAGATCGATCATTGGATTCTTTCTCGTCTTAACACCACAATTGGTGCCTACACAGAAAGTATGGATGGTTACGATATCACACGCGCGTGTAGACTCGTACAAGACTTCGTCATTGAAGATGTTTCGAATTGGTATGTACGCCGCAATCGCAGACGCTTCTGGAAAGGGGAGATGGATGAAGACAAACTCGCAGCATATCAAACGCTTCGTGATGTGATTCTCGTCGTCGCAGAAATGATGGCACCCGTTGCTCCATTCCTTTCGGAACAGATTTTCCTGCGCATGCGTTTGCACCAAGAACATTTGAGCATCCATTGTATTATATTGCGCGAGCCCGAGGAGTCACTTATCAACAGTGATCTCGAGTACCGGATGAAGCAGGCGCAGACGATTGTTTTCCTTGCTCGTTCTTTGAGAGAAAAGTCGAAGATCAAAACGCGACAACCGCTGCGTCGCATTCTTCTCCCAGTAGATAGTCCTGCAACGCGCAGGAAAATCCAAACGGTTGAAGAAATCATTCTTGAAGAGATCAACGTAAAGGCGATTGAGTATGTGTCCGATGACACAAACATCGTTCAACGTTCAACGAAGCCAAACTTCAAGATCATCGGAAAGAAGTACGGTGACAAAACGCAGCTCGTGTCGCAGGCGATCAAATCATTGGGTAACGAACAAGTCCGCAAACTCGAGCAGTCTTTAGTCCTGGAAGTGAATGTTGGCGATGAGGTCGTGCAGATCGACCTAGAGGATGTCGAAATCGTCAGTCAGGATATCGAAGGCTGGTTGGTTGCTTCAGCAGATGGTGTGACGGTTGCACTTGATACGGAGTTGGACGGTGTGCTGATTCAGGAAGGCTTGGCACGCGAGTTTGTTAGCAAGGTTCAGAAGTTCCGCAAGGACTCTGGATTCGAAGTGACGGATCGTATTGACATTACGTTCGCGGCGGATGATGAAATGTCCGAAGCAATGGATGTCATGCGAAATTCGATTGTAATGGAAACGCTGGCCGATACGCTCGAGCGGGGGGAAGGTCCCTTTGGGACCGTTCTCGAGATAAACGGGCGAAACGTCAGCGTGCGGATCGGGCGCACTGGTGCGCGGGCCTCCGCATCGTAGATGCTTACGCCAAAGTGGCGTACGTGTTTTCATGTTCAACTGTTCGGAGATTAGTTTATGGCAGCAGCGAAAAAGGCAGCTAAGAAGCCAGCCAAGAAGGCAGCCAAGAAGGCAGCCAAGAAGCCGGCGAAGAAGGCAGCCAAGAAGGCAGCCGCTAAGCGTCCAGCTAAGAAGGCAGCTAAGAAGGCGGCTAAGAAGCCAGCTAAGAAGGCAGCCAAGAAGGCAGCCAAGAAGACAGCTGCAAAAAAAAAAGCAGCCTAAAGCGTCCAACGCCTAAGGCAGTTCCGGCGCCAATGAAGACTTCCTCGAAGAGTGCGGCTCCTGTGTCGACTAAAGTGGTTCAACCACCAATAGTCACACCGTCGAAAAAGAGTTCGGAAGATATCCGAATTGCCCAGTCAAAGCCAGCATTGAGTAGGAACGTGACGAACAGGAAGTCGTTGAAGTCTTCGGGCCCACTACCCGCTGCTCCGACAGTTAACCAAACTGTTGGGGCAGCTTTTGTTTTTACCCCGAACGCCGCACCGCTTGTGCCCAAGAAGCCACCGATGGTACCTGTAGCACCGAAGCCGGGACTGAAGTATTCGGACAAAGACCTCGCCACCTTCAAAAGCAACATCGAGCGATCAAAGGAAGACGCGTTCGAAGAACTACGAATGCTGAAGGAGCGGCTAGACGATCTAACGAGTAGTGAGTCAACAGAGGAAAGTGCGATCTATTCCATGCACATGGCTGAGCAAGGTTCGGAAGCCATTGAGAAGGAAAAGACCTACGCACAGATTCAACGCATTCAGGATTACATACGCAAACTGGAAGAAGCTTTACAGCGCATCACAGAAAAGACATATGGCATCTGCCGGATGTGCGGCATCCTGATTGCTAGAGAACGTCTGCTTGCTGTACCAGTAACCACACTCTCCGCTTCCTACAAAATTCATCAGAAGTGCCCTGTTGACGGTATCGATCGTATTGTGGCTAAGACTTCAGACGCTCTGAAGTGAGGCGTCTGAACTCTTGAGCCTAAACCTGCCTCAATATCGCTTCTTGATGCTGTCGATCGTACTTGTCGTACTCGATCAGCTGACGAAGCTCTGGGTGAAGAACACCATGTTTCTCGGCGAGAGCCATCCAATGATTGGCGAAGCCGTTAGGCTTACCTATGTAGAAAACCCGGGCATGGCGTTTGGGATTGAATTCGGAGCTGGTAAGATCGTCTTAACTCTCGTTACGTTTGTCGTTGCTGGTTTCCTAGTTTGGTATCTCGTGCGACTGCGCGGAACACATTGGTCTGTGCAGTTGGCAGTGAGTTTGATTCTTGCTGGTGCGATGGGTAATCTTATCGATAGGGCCTTCTATGGCGTCATCTTTAATGAAGACCCTCTGTTTTTCGGCAAGGTTGTAGATTTTATACAAGTAGACATTCCTGACATCACATGGTTCGGCGAACGCTATACACACTGGCCGGTCTTCAATGTCGCAGATTCCTGCGTCAGTGTCGGCGTGGTGACATTGCTGTTCGTCAGCCACAAACTCCCATCAAAGCACAATGAAGCCGCCAAACCCGGAACACCACCCATCGGGACCGGGCAAGATCGAACACACACATGAGTTCGTGATTACTCCCGGGCAAAGCCCCGAACGTCTAGACGCATTTCTTACCCACTCTGTTATGTACGCCACGCGCACGCGTGTTCAGAAAGCTATTGACGACGGTACAGTAACCGTTAACGGTACAACCTCCCGTTCGAACTACAGAATTCGTCCGGGCGATACCATTCGCCTCGTGGTGATGAAGCAGCCCCCTATCCAGCTCATCCCTCAGGATATTCCACTGAACGTGGTCTTTGAAGACAAGCATCTTCTAGTTGTGAATAAACCGGCAGGCCTTACCGTGCACCCGGGTTTGGGCAATCGGACGGGAACACTTGTTAACGCAGTGTTGTGGCACATGGGTGTGCGCGACGCAATCGACCTCGTAAACGCAGATGAAGAGCGCGAAGAGATTGACGTCGAAGAAGGATTTCCGATAGACCACTCTCTCGTGCTCGGCACAGACGCTGTACGCCCAGGCATTGTACATCGACTCGATAAGGATACATCCGGACTGATGGTAGTCGGTAAGAACTACGAGGCTTCGTTGCATCTTTCCAACCAGTTTTTCGAACGAACAGTCTCGCGTTTGTACGAAGCACTAGTATGGGGCGTTGTCAAAGAAAACACCATGCTTATCGAAGGTGATGTGGGGCGCAGTCCGCGCGATCGCAAGCTCCGCGCCGTCCTGCCAAGGGGCGGCAAGTACGCTGCAACCGAAGTCACTGTTCTCGAACGGTACGCGTGTGCATCACTCGTTCAATGCAAGCTGCGAACCGGACGTACACATCAGATCCGCGTGCATCTTTCAACGATGAAACATCCCGTTGTGGGCGACCCTGACTACGGCGGACGCGAAACAGGCGTGGCTGCAATACACCACCTGTACCGGAAGACCGCTAAAGACCTGCTCGAATTACTACCTCGTCAGGCATTGCACGCACGTACACTTGGCTTCACCCACCCAGTATCGGGCAAACGCCTCGAGTTTGATTCAGAACTGCCAGAGGACATGAGCGCGGGGAGGGCCCTGATGCTCTCCAAATTCGAAGAGGCGTCGTAGTTGCTTCGTACATAAGTGGTGTTCGTAAACAAGCGTCGTAGTTACTTCGTGGACTTCTTCTTCGGCGCAGCATCACGTCGCGGTATGGCCATGCCACCCATGCGACCTTTGATGAATGACTGACGCTTCTTCGTGTAGTTCGATGGCGCACCCGCGTTAAATCGACGTGGATTTGGAACAACGGCGGCGAGACGCGCAGCTTCGTCCGACGTTAGCTGTGAAGCATCCTTGTTGAAGTAGTATCGCGATGCTGCTTGCACGCCGTAGATGCCATCGCCCCACTCAATCATGTTTACGTAGACTTCAAGTATCCGCTCTTTGCCCCATAACACTTCAATGAGGTACGTGAAGTAGAACTCGAATGCCTTTCGTACTAGACTACGCCATGGCACGAGAAATACGTTCTTCGCAGTCTGCATACTTATGGTGCTTGCACCGAGTGGTGGTTTGCCACGCTTAACGCGACCTGCGTTTGCTTTTTGTGCGCGTTCAACTGCTTTCCAGTCAACACCTTCGTGCCGCAAGAAGCCTGCATCCTCGCCCGACATCACGGCCTTGAAAACAGAGGGCGACACGTCGGTATATGACACCCACCGGTGCTGAATTGTCATGCGGTGGCCAGTGAATGGTGCCTGAACGAGCCGCCATGCCATCAACGGCGTAACCGCGGGTGGGATGACGCGGTAAATGAGCACGAGCAACACCGACCCAACCAGAAAGGCAAGGGCGCTACGCCAGATCCATGTGAACAAATTCTTCATCACACGCTTGCTCCGCTAGTTGACGAACGTTAAGTTAGAACCAAGATAACTTTACGATCGTAAAGAATGAAAGACTTAGACCGACAAATATGTGTGCTCCTACAGGAAAACGCCCGCCTGAGCCTTAGTGACATCGCCGAACGAATAGGCTCGTCTGTTCCGACTGTTAGCGACCACGTCAAACGCATGGAAGAAGATGGCATCATCCTCGGCTATCACGCTGTGTTGGACGCAGAATCATGTGGCATGGATGTTACCGCATTCATTTTTGTTGACATTGACACCAGCGCTCATTACGACTCATTTCGCCGATCGTGTCGTATGCGCCGCGAGATCCTGGAATGCCACGCAGTCACCGGCACATCGTCACACATGCTAAAAATACGCGTTAAAAACACCGCTGCATTAGAGCAGTTGCTCTCGGCCTTGCAGCAATGGAAAGGTGTGTCGCGCACACAGACAAACGTCGTGCTTTCCTCGCACAAAGAAACACTTGCTATCAACCTGCTGAACACGGCATCGTGATCAGACTCTGTATCTAACCCAACTCCATGATTAACTACGACATCTCTGCCGCAACGCGCAACTGGCGCTTCGATGGTGTTCAAACGCCGACTCCATCCGACGTGGTGTCGGAAGTGTTCGCAAGTGATGTGCTTACGATGGAGGAGCTGCGCCAACGTCTGAGTAAGCCCGTCTGGCGTTCGTTGAATGCGACGATGGAGCGAGGCGTAGCAATCGATTCATCGATAGCAGATACTGTAGCACTTGCAATGAAAACATGGGCGATGGAGAAGGGCGCGACGCACTACACACACTGGTTTCAGCCCCTTACCGGATTAACAGCTGAAAAACATGAGAGCTTCGTAACACCAACAAGCGATGGTTCGGCAATATCTCAATTCTCCGGCAAGGAACTTATTCAGGGCGAGCCCGATGCGTCATCGTTCCCAAGTGGCGGATTGCGTGCGACGTTTGAGGCAAGGGGCTACACGGCTTGGGACCCAACGTCGGCTGCCTTCATTATGCGCCATACGAACGGCGCCACGCTGTGCATCCCAACGGCGTTTGCGTCGTGGACTGGCGAAGCGCTCGATCATAAGACACCGCTGTTGCGTTCGATGGAGACGCTGAACATTGCGGCTCGACGAGCCCTTGCGCTGCTTGATACGACTGATGTCTCGAAAGTGAGCTCAACCGTGGGGGCAGAGCAAGAGTACTTCCTTATCGATGAAGGGTTTTTCTATCGCCGTCCGGACCTCGTGATGACAGGCCGCACGTTGTTCGGTACGAAGCCGCCGCGCGGACAGGAACTAGAGGACCATTACTTCGGCTCTATCCCTGAGCGCATTCTTACATACATGACCGATGCAGAGCATCAACTGTACGCGCTTGGAATACCGATTAAGACCAGACACAACGAGGTAGCGCCCGGTCAATACGAGGTGGCTCCGGTATTCGAACACTCAAACATCGCAGCCGACCATCAGCAGCTCGTGATGCAAATCCTAAAGAACACTGCTCGCAAGTACGGTCTTGTGTGCCTTGTGCACGAGAAGCCATTTGCTGGTATTAACGGATCTGGCAAACATGTGAACTGGGCAATGGCTACCGATACGGGAATGAACCTCCTTGAGCCCGGCGACACACCGCAAGAGAACATGCAGTTTCTGTTCTTCTGCGCAGCTGTCATTCGTGCAGTAGACAAACATCAAGACTTGCTGCGTATCGCAGTGTCGTCTGCACAGAACGATCATCGTCTTGGTGCAAACGAAGCACCACCCGCAATTCTGTCGATCTTTCTTGGCGACGAGCTTACAGGCATCTATGAACGTCTCGTTAGTGGTAAGGGAAGCGCCCAAAAGAAGTCTGGCCTAATGGGTCTGGGCTCGCCAGTGTTACCACCGCTGCCACGACACACAGGCGATCGAAACCGTACGTCGCCCTTTGCTTTCACCGGTAATAAGTTCGAATTCCGTGCGGTGGGATCATCGCAATCCGTGTCCTTTCCCATTACGGTACTCAACACCATCGTTGCAGAGTCTATTGCCGACATGTCAATAATGATCGAGCAGCGGCTAAAGAAAAAGCAGCCGATGGAAACGGCTCTAAAAGAAGTGCTAAAAAGCGTCTACGACAAACATCAGCGTATTGTCTTTAATGGCGATGGTTACAATGTGAAGTGGCAGCGCGAAGCGGAGAAGAGGGGACTGTTGAATTTTAAGACAGCTGTCGATGCAATCGAACACCTTACGGACGATAAGAATGTGGCCTTGTTCTCATCTGCTAACGTGCTTGCAAAACGCGAGCTCGAGGCACGTCAGGAAGTCATGCTCGACATGTACTTCAAAACCGTAAACATCGAAGGCGAAACCACGGAATGGATGGCGCAAACGCAGATTTTGCCAAGTTCTTTAAAGTATCTGCGTGAATTGAATACTACGGGAGTGCAGAATTCTACAGGACTATCGCGTACTCTAGAGCGCGTACGTGAAGGTGTAGACGCTCTATCGGATGCTATCGAAGCACTACGTGTAGCAAACATGGATCTCGGTGGTGATGATCTGCACAGCAAGGTGCGTCACATGCGCGATAATGTTTTGCCTGCCATGATGGACGTCAGAAATGCAGCCGACAAACTGGAACGTGTCGTAGCATACGAGCACTGGCCACTGCCAAACTACCGTGAAATGTTGTTCGTGAAATAGACCTGCATGAAGAAGCTTCACACACAAAACGAAGCTAAGCGCACCCCGCGAAGTTTTAACGTACTACAAGAATGCGTTGGGTGTGTACGGTTGTGCCGGTCACGGTCGTGATAAGGTATGCACCACTCGGCAACGCATCGACGTCACACGTAAGCGTCTCGCCTAACATGTTCGTAATCACGGTAAGGGGCTGAGGCCCGCTGAACGAAACCAACCGTGAGGCTATGTAACAGCCAGTCATTGCTATATGACCTGGCTCGGTTGTAACAATGTATATCGTCTTGCTAGCAGTAATCGTTACCGAGTCTGGTACGAGATCGGTCTGTAGCGGCGAGCCGAGCAACACGGTACCGCGCAACAGGAGTGCTGTATCTATGGGGAAACGTACTGCAGGTAATCGGAAACGGACCGTGCGGTCTGCGCCGGACATCTGATCGGATATGACGCTCGCAGCGTCGAGACCTGTGACGTGGAAAACGCGGTCGTTCCAACGCACTGAAAATTCAAGGTCAACAAACTCCTCGCGAGGTGCGGTGGCCTGGATGCGAATGGGCATGTCGAGTACTGTGCCGACAGGAACAACGGTGTCGCCGATGCTTATGGAGATTGGAATACGCGGACGGTAATAGACGTACCCTCGAATTGGAATACGCACCGTCGACGGACATTCGGGTCCGTCGAGTTCAAGCAATAACGTGTCTCTCATTGGCCCTTCGACATCACCAAGCCAATACAGCACGAATGCCAAGTCGCTTTGACCGGGAATGACATTCGGCAGAGTGGGAACGTTGAGCCTTGGGTTCGAACGTAGAGACGCCAAACGTGCGCTAAGCACGGTTATAGGCTTCGTCGTTCTGTTCTGCAACAGGATGGGCCGGAAACGTGCAGATCCTAATTCCAGCGAGTCCAAGTCTAACGAATCGGGCGCAAGAACAGATGCTTGGGCAGCAGGCTGAACAGTTATCGTCGCGCTGTCAACACAGCCATTCACCGTTCTACCAACAACGGAGTACACTCCAGGTGCGTTCACAAAAATCGAACGTTGTGCGTGCCCCGTGCTCCACTGCCATGAGATTACGTCGTTGCCAAGTGCAAACGCCGTTAGCACTTTTTGCGCACCATCACAGATTGACGTGTCACCCGCAATGCGTACATCAGGGGGTGGATACACGATTACGGTAACGCTATCCGAAATTCCGTTGCATGTAGCATCCTGCACGTCTACCCAATATTGGCCAGGCGTCTTTATGACAATTATCTGCGTGGTGTCGCCGGTACTCCAGCGGTACCGCAACATTCCCGAACCTGCATCAAAGATCGTGCTATCACCAAGGCAGAACATGCGCCGATCAAATATCAACCTTGGCGTGAGTGTTGAGCTTACGCTCACCTGATAACGAACGAGGGTATCGCAAAAACCACCATCCGGACGCATCACAGAAACACGTAGCTCAACTGTGCCATTTCCGCCGGGCCACAGGATCCTCGCGGTTGGCTGTCCTTGGCCAGCTTCGAGAATTCCACCTACAACATTCCATGTGTATACCGCTCCGGCGACATTCTCTGTTTTATAGTTTTCGCGAGTACCGTTGCAGAGTGTGTTTTTGCCGTAGATCGAAGGCTGTGGACGGTCGATTAAAACTACTTCGAGACTATCGGAAGACCCAACACAACCGTTACTGTCCGTAACGGTGAGTCGATAGAATCCCGCCGTACCGATGACAATGGATTGCGTCCGCTCGCCCGTACTCCAAAACCACGCTCGAAAGTTAGGGGGAGCCTGAAGTGAGACTGTCTCGCCACGACAGATGTATTCGATTCTGCCGTTAGAGATGAGCGGTTTCGGTGGTTGAACTTCCCGTACGGTGATTCGACCCGTGTCGGGTCCGTTCGTACGCATTACCGTTACGGTATACGTACCTGGACCTGTAATGTAGATTGTACTTGTGGTTTCCCCCGTACTCCATAGGTACGAAGGTATGCCGGTAGGTGCTCGAAGCGAGATAGGCCAAGCCCCCGAGCAGACGACGGTATCGCCTTCGATTGGCACAGTTGCAGCCGCGGAGATACATCCGAACACGAACGAAAGCACAAGTGCCGTTCGTCGCGTCATGATGCTCCGTCAGATTGTTCAACAGGGGGTGCCATGTCGGTTGTCGCCTTCGCCGTTGTGGATTTTTTCGCTGCAGTTTTTGTCGAGGCGGTTTTTGTCGCTGTTGTCTTCTTTGCTGTTGACTTCTTGGCAGTGGTCTTCTTAGCAGCAGGCTTCTTTTTAGCCGCTGCTTTCTTCGCAGGCTTCTTCGCTGCCGTTTTCTTTGCAACTGGTGTGCCGTCTTCTGCGGTTTTCTTGCGGGACGGCTTTACAGGCGCCTGTTGTGCAGCTAGCTGAAGGCACTCCTCAAGGGTAAGTGTCGTGGCGTCTGTGCCTTTGGGAATGCGGACGTTCTGCTTGCCGACTGAGATGAACGGACCCCATCGGCCTTTGATGATCTTGACATTTGGGTCTTCGTCGAACGTCTTAATCGTCCGGTCGAGTATGTTCTGACGCCGAGCAAGGATTACCTCAACACCGCGTTCCGCTTCGATGGTGTAGGGGTCGTCGTCTTTGGGGATAGAATAGAACGCCTTGTTGTGTTCGATGTACGGACCGAATCGTCCGAGCTTTACATCCATTTTAGCGTCTTCAAACATCCCGATGTTGCGTGGGAATTTGAAGAGCTCCATTACTTCGTCGAGAGTAACGGTTGCAATCGACATCGTGCCAGCTAGACCCTTTTGAATCTTTTCTTCATCGTCTGCTTCGCCGATCTGAACGATAGGGCCATATCGAGCTAAGCGTACGTAAACATTTTTACCAGATTTGGGATCGACACCAATCTTGCGTTCGCCGCTCTGACGTTCAGCGGTTTCTGTTGTCTTCTTTACTTCTGCATCGAACGGGACGTAGAACGCGCGGATCATCTCGGTCCACTTCAATTGGCCTTGTGCAATCTCATCGAACTGCTTCTCGACACTTGCTGTAAAGCCGTAGTCCATAATGCCTTCGAAGTGTTGCTTCAGGAAGTCGGTAACAACGCTTCCAACATCCGTAGGGAAAAGCTTCGATCGTTCGGCGCCAGTATTCTCGACCTCTACTGTGCGCGTGATCGCGGAATGCTCGAGACGCAGTAACCGTATTTCACGTTGCTTGCCGTCTCGGTCTTCTTTCACAACGTACTTGCGCGCCTGAATTGTCGAAATCGTTGGGGCATAGGTCGAAGGACGTCCGATACCAAGCTCTTCGAGCTTGCGCACGAGGCTGGCTTCTGTATAACGTGCGGGCGGTCGTGAAAAACGCTCGTTGGCGTGCATTGTCTGTAAAGGCAATGTCTGATTAATCGATAGTGGCGGCAGCATCTTCGAGGTATCGTCGTCGTCCTGCTGCTCTTCGTCACTCGACTCTAGGTACACTTTCAAGAACCCGTCGAAGATGAGGACTTCGCCTGTTGCAACAAGTGTATCGGGCACAGTCGATACCGAAATCGTTGCAATCGTTCGTTCCAGTTTGGCGTCGGCCATTTGCGAAGCGACAGTGCGTTTCCAGATCAGATCGTAAAGCTTCTTATGGTTGTCGCTCTCGCCTGCACCGCGAGTACCAAACTCTGTCGGACGTATTGCTTCGTGAGCTTCCTGCGCGCTCGCAACTTTCGTCGTGTAGTTCTTAGGGTTGCTGTACTCTGCTCCGTACGCCGACAGCACCTCAGCCTTAGCCCCTTCAATCGCAAGCTCAGAGAGGTTCACAGAATCCGTACGCATGTACGAAATGTGTCCTTGCTCGTAAAGGTCTTGCGCCAGCTTCATCGTGCGTGACAGCGAATAACCAAGCTTGCGACTTGCTTCCTGCTGTAGGGTAGACGTCGTGAAAGGGGCTGCGGGGGACTTCTTAGCAGGCTTTGTTTCGAGATTCGCTATATGAAACGATGCACCGATGCACGACTCGAGAAACGAGCGAGCCTCGTCTTCTGTGTCGAAGCGTCGGGGGAGTTCAGCCGTGAGTGTACGTCCGTCGACATCGAACAACGCTTTAACGCGGAACTGGCTCGTTGCCGAGAATTCTTGTATTTCGCGCTCACGTTCGACAACGAGTCGAACCGCTACGGACTGTACACGACCAGCAGAGAGATTCTTTTGGACCTTGCGCCAGAGTACAGGTGAGAGTCCGTAACCCACTAACCGATCGAGCACGCGTCGTGCCTGCTGAGCATCGACAAGGTTCAGATCGATATCGCGTGGCTGTTGCACGGCCTTGAGAATGGCCGACTTCGTGATTTCGTGAAAGGCAATGCGTCTCGTTTTGTCCTTCGTCAGCGCAAGTGCTTCATAGAGGTGCCAGGCGATGGCCTCGCCCTCGCGGTCTTCGTCGGACGCGAGCCATACGATATCCGCTTCCTTCGCCATTTTCTTTAGCTCGTTGACAAGCTTTTTCTTGTCTTCGGATACTTCGTAAACAGGCGCGAAATCATGCTCGACGTCAATCGCCTTGTCATTGCCCGGCAGATCTCGGATGTGGCCCATACATGACGTCACGATAAAATCACCACCAAGAAACTTCTGGATGGTCTTGGCTTTTGAGGGGGACTCTACTATGACGAGATTCTTCATTCGGATTTCGGTGAGGCTGTGATAGAACAAAGTGTTCCGCTGGTGCTACTCGTGTGTGTTGTGTGCACAGGTGATGGGGTCCGGACACACTGCAAAAATCTGTAGTGAGTGCATTAAGGGTCGAAAACCGAGATCTAGAGCAACTTGATTACGGATGTCGTCGATCTGCTTCTCTCTGAATTCGACGATATGACCGCACTCCACACATATTAAGTGATCATGATCTGGCATTCTCGACGAGAGCTCAAAATGCGCACTATCGCCCTGAAACCTGTGTTTCATGAGAATACTGCACTTTGTCAGGAGATCAAGGGTAGAGTACACGGTTGCGCGGGAGATGCGATCTCCTTTGGTATTCATGTACATGTAGAGCTCATCAGCACTGAAGTGACGATCGAGCTCAGCAATGCGGTCAAGCACCTTATACCGCTCTTGTGTGTTGCGATATTTCTGTCGCCGAAGGTATTCGGCGAACTGTTGCTTTAACTGCTCGATATCGGTTGCGGACGATGCCATGAGCGCAAATATAGTCTTCGTAGTTTTGCGCCTTCGTTTATCACCCCTAAGCACCGCGGAAGTAATACATGCGCAAATGGCGGATTGAAGACTCTTCAGAACTCTACAACGTGGCCGGTTGGGGTATCGGATATTATGGCATCAACGCAAAGGGTAACGCCACCGTCATGCCGCGCAAATCAAAGGGTCCGTCGGTAGACCTAAAGGAACTCGTAGACGAACTCATCCTACGTGATGTCTCGGTACCGGTGCTTTTACGTTTCCCGGACATCCTCGACGATCGCATAGAAAAGATTGCGGGCTGCTTCGTCAAAGCATCCACCGAATACGACTATACGGGCAAGTACTTCAGCGTTTATCCCATCAAAGTCAACCAGCAGCGTCCAGTCCTCGAAGAAATTGTCAGGCATGGCAAACGCTTCAACATCGGACTCGAGGCGGGCTCAAAACCAGAGCTGCATGCGGTGTTGGCAATCATGGACAACGAAGAAGCGCTCATTATCTGCAATGGCTACAAAGACGAAGAGTTCATTGAGCTCGCCCTCCTCGCTCAAAAGATGGGTAAACGCATTTATCTCGTTGTCGAAAAACTCAATGAACTGAAGTTGATTAACGCAGTAGCGAAGCGCGTAAAAGTCCGTCCAAACATCGGCATTCGCATCAAACTGGCCGCAGCAGGTAGTGGTAAATGGGAAGAATCGGGCGGAGACCAGTCGAAGTTCGGATTAAACGCATCCGAACTACTCGAGGCAGTAGACTACGCTCGTGAGCATGATCTCCTCGATTGCTTTCGTCTAATTCACTTCCACCTTGGTTCACAGATCACGAACATTCGCAAGATCAAGTCCGGTTTGCGCGAGGTTGCTCAGTTCTACGTTCAGCTAAAGCAAATGGGCTGCTGCGTCGATTTTGTCGACATCGGTGGTGGATTGGGCGTCGATTACGACGGTTCTCGTTCAGCCGTGGCCTCGAGCATCAACTACTCGATTCAGGAATACGCGAACGATGCAATCTCGACACTTGTCGATGCAGCATCGAAGAATGACCTACCACACCCGAATATCATAACGGAATCTGGGCGTGCACTTACAGCGCATCATTCGGTGCTGGTGTTCAATGTGCTGGAGACGTCGAGCTTGCCGACGTGGACCTCAAAAGACCGCGTAACGAAGAAAGACCATGAAATCGTTCGCGAGATGCATACCATCCTCGGCGCGCTGAATAACAGAAATATGCTCGAGTCATGGCACGATGCACAACAGATGCGCGAAGAAGCCCTCGATCGTTTTTCGCTAGGTCTCATCGACTTGAAAACGCGAGCACAAACCGAAAAGCTTTACTGGTCGATCGCACACAAAGCCAGTGAACTTACAGCCGACCTCAAACAAGTCCCCGATGAAGTCCGACAACTGCAGAAACTCCTTGCAGATAAATACTTCTGCAACTTCTCGCTCTTTCAGTCGCTGCCAGATTCGTGGGCAATCGATCAGCTCTTCCCAATCATGCCCATCCATCGTCACGGTGAACGTCCAGGTCGCCTCGCAACACTGCAAGACATTACGTGTGATAGCGACGGTAAGATCGATCACTTTATCGGCGTTCGTGAATCATCGAATTCACTTCCACTACACGCGTTAAAAGAAGGCGAACCGTATTACCTCGCTGTTTACCTCGTCGGCGCGTATCAGGAAATTCTTGGCGATCTGCACAATCTCTTTGGCGATACCAATGCCGTGCATGTCGTTGTAACAGACAAGGGCTACGAAATCGAACAAGTCATTGATGGCGAAACCGTAGCAGACGTTCTCGACTATGTGCAGTTCGACGCCAAGAAACTCGTCCGCACCATGGAAGCCTGGGTCTCTGCATCCGTCAAAGAGAAACGCATCAGCGCTCTCGAAGGCAAAGAGTTCCTAGCCATCTACCGCAGTGGTCTATACGGTTACACATACCTAGAAGAGTGACGGTGCGACGAAGTGTCGCACAAACCACTACGCTATTCCGCAGACCCCGCTGGCAATTCCGGCTTCACCATTATTACTTCTTCACGTTCGAGGGTGACGGCGCCGACGTTGGCGCCTTTGGGTTTACGCACATATTTTTTCTGCGTGTAAATGACGGGAACGTAGGTTGCGTTGCGGGCGTGCGAATAATACGCTGCTATTGCTGCGGCGCGTTCAAGGATCTGACGAGGGGGCTTCGTTGCCCCTTCTCCGCCCCTTAACACAGCGTGTGAGCCAGTGACGCCGCGTGCATGGAACCACCAGTCGTTCTGCTTTGCGAAACGCATCGTGAGTTCGTCATTGTTGGCGGCGCTTCGGCCGACGTAGAGCGTATAGGTGTCGTCGAGAACAAACGTGCGATAGGGCGTTGGCGCGTTTGTGGTTTTACTTTTCTGTTCCATGGGTGAGTCGAAAAATGATTCGGCTTCTTCGAGGCTATTAGCGGATTCGATGCGAGTGATTTGTGCTTGGACGCGTGTGAGATTGTTGATGTACTGGGGGAGCCGACGCTGACGTTCTTCGGCGGCTTTCTCCGATTTGTGCGCGCGATCGTACAGGGCTTCTGCATTCTGCAGATACGTGCGCTGCGGATCGAGCACGATGGCATGTTCGACGCCGTTCCAATCGGTAAGCGCGAGTGTGGGCTCTGCGTTCGACGTGGGATTTGGGAGTGACAGAAGTAGATCGGCGTGCATACGATACATCGATGCTTTGTCGGCTTTTGCAACATCACTCTGCATGCCATCGATGCCACGCTGCAGTTTTGACTTCTCACGTTCGAGTCGCTTTAGCGTGAGCTTTTTTGCAGCATTGAGATACATCCGCTTGCGACGTGTCTGAAGCACGCGACGCATGGCGGCAATGATGTCCGGTGTTGCCTGCGTAATGAGCCACCCGGGCAACGGCAATAGCGAGAAAAGAATGTCAGTGCCGCGCTCGAGCACATAGTACGTTGTCGACTCTGCGCACGCACGTTCGACATCGACGCCATCGCGGGCAAGTTCCTCGTAGTACGCGCCAAGTTTCGGAGTGTAGGCAGGCAGGGTTAAGGGGCTTCCGACAAGTGGCTGCTTGTCGCGCAGTGCATCAACGACCACACCGTCGGATGTTGCAATGATGTTGCCCGTAGCATTGCCAAACATCATTACATGAAGCTGAACGGTTTCGAACCAGAAGGTGATGATGCGGTTTTCCGGGTGACGCGTTATGGTTGCAACACGTTGTCCGATGAGGTCGGGGAATACATCGAGGGTGTTTTTGCGAGAGCGACGCAGGTCGGTGCGGACAACAATTCTGCTGTCCATTGGCTGCACACTTGCCAGGATTGTTATGTCTTCGCCCAACCTGTCGAAGCGCATAATGACGATATACTTTTCTTGCGAGTACGCTTCTAGGAGTACGGCACCGGAAAGTTTTTCACTTAACGCTCGTGAAAGATGGTCGAGCGTAAACGGGTGACGGATCATTGACGCTTTCTACGTTTCTTCGATGGTGTTACCGATGCCTGCGCCATGGTCCGTTGCCAATATAGTGGTAGGGCTGGTACGATGCTGTCGATGGCACGGCGCATCGTCGGTGGTGCCTTACGCACGAATTCGAGAAAGTCTTTTGTGTCACGAGCTGTCGTGTCCGAAGCTGCAAGAATTCGCACACCCGATGCTAACACAAGCGCGTCATGCACACTTAAAAGCCATTGTGTTAACTCTGACATCGGACGCTTGGGTCCGCGTGTCAGACCTTCGACAGCCGAGTAGCGCACAATGCCATGGTCATCGACCAGTGCCTCGCGTAGAAGACGTAGTCCGTCGCGTCCGCTCACCACTCCCAATGCATAGGCAGCCCGCGCCCGTACGTATGGATGCTCGTCGCGCAGCAGTGTCTGCAGTAACGGTACTGACGCGCTATCGCCAATCTCACCAAGCGTGAATGCTGCAAGCCGGCGCAGTCGCCACAACGTATCGGTAGCTAGCAATGACAGCGACGATATTGCCGAACGCGCCTTGATCTTGCCTGCAAGTGTTGCGGCAAGGGCCACCTCGGCATTGTCGTTGGCTAACAGTGACTCGCGAATGAGAAGCTCTATCGTGTCCGGAGCCTTCGCGTGAATTTTCGGAAGGACATCCTCGAGCGTGAGGCGTTCGCGCGGCATCTGTGTCTTGAGATGTGTTTCGAGCTCAGGTAACGCCGCGATTCCCATGGCGGCAAGGCGGTCGCGTGCTGGTTGCACATTATTCTGAAAACGTAGCGGTGCTGCCGATGCCTGAATGAACAAGCTGTCTGGTGAATCGGAGAGCGGTGTGTTGTCTCTTGGCGTGACAGCAGCAGTGGCAGGAACCTCAACCGTCGTGTCGGTGCTTACGAAACGTTTGGTGTCGTAGAAGACGCCGTAGGTCGACTTAATACTGCGCGACTCATTTCGAGATGTCGATCCGTAGACATCGGTGCCGTCACCATCAATAAACAATCCTATCATTCCGTATGAGCGTCGGAAATCAGAGAAGCCAAGTGTGTTCGCCGTGTTTGTTGCGCTATACGAATCGTTTCCACGCTCGTCTAACACGATCGAAACTGCATTAGCATTTCCGCCACCTAGAGATAGGCTCTCAACGACATAGTTGTCATTACCCGCATCGTCTAGCAACATTCCGAAGGCGACGTCGTGGCCACATCCTTGAGAGACGCCATGTGAGACGTATACATCGTCGCCATGCATGTCGCGTAAGATGCCGCTGGCGAAGTGTACACCGGCACCCTGAGCATATTGGTATGCTTGGTAACGATCATCGCCCGAGGCGTCGACGAGGCCACCGAGTCCGAACCAGTATCCTGTTCCCTGGCCGTAGATGTCGCATACGTATTGATCATTGCCGGCATGGTCGATGAGTAGCCCCATGCCACCCGAGGCCAGTGGTCGATAGCCGAGGGCAGCCCCCTGCGTGAATGTCGTCTGGTGCGATTCGTATCGAAGGACGTCGACGTACGGACTTGCGGCGAGGTACTGGTCATTGCCGGATCTGTCTACGAGAATGCCAGCGCCGCGTGTGGCACCGAAGCCCTGCGCCTGGGCATGCGCACGATACGTATCATGCCCCGCATCGTCAATGAGAAGCCCAATGCCGAAGATGCCTGCCGCCTGACCGTTTGACCCAGAGGTGTAGGTATCGTCGCCTCGTAAATCGTGTACAATTCCAATTCCGAAGAGGCCACACGCAATAGAGAAATCGCCACCTCTATAGAGGTCGTTGCCGTCGCCGTCGATGATTATGCCAACACCGGCGGCACCGCTGCCGAGCGTAAAGTCACCACCGAGGTAAGTGTCGTTGCCTGCAAGATCTACTATGCACCGTACATACGTCCGAAGTGCTGCAGACTTGCCACTATCAGAGCCACGATACACATCGTTGCCACCTACGTCAAGGATGAGAAAGAATGTGCCTTCATATATATCGTCGCCCGCACCGCCGATGGCCACACGTCCGTACGGAGAGTCAAACACAGTCGTTTTAATACTGTCGCGCATTAGCTGACGAGAATCGAAACTCAGACGGGTGAAGTCAAGAAGCTGCTCGTACAGTGATACACCGTGCGCATAAATGTCTTCAAAAGCTGACGGGTTCGCTGCAAGAAAGAAGGCCGCCGCCTTTTTTCGTCCGGCGACTTCATCGTCATGTAAGTCCCATATCGATGACGTCTCATCCTCGCGAGACAATCGCCATAGCGAATCGCTCAGGTTCACGAGTGTTGGTTGACGCATAAACCTGTCGTGTGCTGCTGCCATTGCATCACGAGCCTGTATGGCTGCAGAGGCGTACCGGAGGAACAACGTCGCTCCTACATAACCAGCGCGTGAGTACGGGTCTGCGCCAAGCTTGCGCATGGTTTCATCGCCATTAACGCGGATGTCGTAGATGTGTCTGCGATACGCGCCTATGCCTAACATCTGCATGAGTGAATCGGTGAGCGCCTGCATGTCGTATTCATTTGCAAACACAGTTCGTTGTCGCATGTCGTCGGCCACATCGAATGCAGCAAACGGCTCTGTGAATAGCCGGTCGTGAAACGGACGTCGATGTCGGTCTATAGGCAACATGTCCGGAGGCATGGCACAGTCCGGGCGCTGCAGGCCAAGCATAGCCAGTGCGCTGTCAATTAATCGTAGCTGTTGAACAGACATTGACCGCTGCGCGAGTGCGGGAATGGCACATCCACATACAAGGATTGCAATGGCAAGTCGACGGAGGAGTAGCGGGGTTATGCGGCGCATGAATTAGTTCTTCAGCACGGATCGCAATTCTGTTGCCAGTGGCGATTGTTGTGTTTCGAGTTTGGTGACAATAACCTCTGCTTTCTGAGGTTCGCCCAGCCGCATATAAGTAAGACCAAGTACATAGAGCAGTTCTGTATTGTCTACGTGTTTCACGAGTGCAGCTTCTAGCATCAGCCTACCTTCAGCGTACTTCTGCCCATCTAAATAGGTATGTCCGAGCGCAGCTTGCAACAGAGCAGAACTGTCGTTCAAGGCAATGGCCTCTTTATGTGCAACAATGGCTTCATCGTAGCGACGTTCGCCGCGTAGAATGATGCCTATGTTGTTGTACGCTTCTGGAGCAACGGTCGTTGACAACGCGGCGCTGCGACGCAACGCCTGTAACGCTTCTTCGGCAAAGCCCCGCTTCTGATTTGCAATGCCAAGGTTAAAGTATGCACTGGCGTGTCGTGGTTCGAGAACAACGGCTTTCTTGTATGCACGAATGGCAGTGTCAAGCCGACTCATGTTCTGTGCAATTACACCGAGCCCATACCAGGCATCTGCGTCATCGGGCGACAGGTTTGTAAGCGTAGTCATCATAATAAAGGCAATCGAATCCTTGCCAAACAGAGACAGCGCAGCGGCATACGGACCGTATGTGTTTGTGCGTTTTGGGGCATCTCGAATAACAGTTGCGTAGAGCGTGAGCGCGGAATCGACGTTGCCCATCGCAACAAGGGCCTCTGCAAGCCCAGACCTTGCGTCGACGTCATTGGGGTTCGACTCCACAACACGTCCGAGCATCCCGGCCGCGTCGGGTGCGCGTCCGAGCCGTAAATAACACTGTGCAAGCTGACGTGTAGCAGGGTAGTTATCCGGACGTCGCACGAGTGCTTCTTCGAGTGGCAACACCGCGTCTGCACATTTTCCGAGCTGCGCGTAGAGAATGCCCATTGCAGTGAATGGCTGGTCTGACTTCGGAAATCGCTGCTGAGCTTGCTTCAGCGATTGCACAGCATCGTCGTTAGCATTCCGTCGCTTCTGCGACTCCGCCTTTACCAGCCATGCTTGCATCAACTCAGCATCTAACCGTATGGCCGACTTTGCGTCCGCTTCCGCCTCCGCGTAGCGCTTTAACTCAAGACGGGCTACGGCGCGAATCAAGAATGCACGGGCATTCCCCGGGTCTTTACGCAACACGGCGGTTGCAGATTGCTCGGCAACGTCAAACCGGGCCTCACTTAAAGCCTTCGCTGCGTCCTGAATCGATGCAGGTAAAGGGGCTGTCGTACGCTGCGCGTACGCCAAAGGCGCAAACAATAGAATGATCGATAGAATTACTGGCAGCATGGTAGAAGTTAGGAAGATGCGGGCAAGAGAAGAAGGTGAACATCGCTACCCACACGCTCCAATGATCGAAGCTGCCACGATACAGATGCATCGCGTGTCATCCAGTGAAGCCCATCGCCCATAACAACAGGTGCGATATGGATATGCAACTCGTCTACGAGATGTTGCCCCATAAGCGCGGCTGCAAGCCGCGCGCCCCCTTCACAGAGGATAGACGCAATTCCTCGAGCACCGAGGGTCGTCAGTAATGAAGGAAGTGTTGCGTTGTCGTCAACCTCTATCACCTCTACACCGTGCGCAGTCAGCGCGGAGATCCACGTGGCATTTGCACGGTAATGTTCTGCGTTACAGGCAACGATGGTTGGCACGTCTCGAGCTGTCTGAACGAGATTGGAAGAAATCGTTAGCAGGCAGCGGCGGTCCAGTACGACGCGAACGGGGTTGCGTCCGGCGACATCACGTACCGTGAGCTGAGGATCGTCGGCTAAGGCCGTACCGATGCCTATGAGCACGGCATCGAATTCGGCACGTAGTGCATGCACAGTCGCGCGACTGTCGGTGCTGGTAATGGTCTGACGCGTACGGCTGAGAGGTGCTGCAAAGCCGTCAAGCGTTTGCGCCATCTTTAACACGACGTATGGTTGTGCTGTAGTAACATATTTTATAAAAGTACGATTTACCCAAGCACAGGCATCCTCGCATACGCCAACATCTACCGTGGCGCCGTGGTCGCGCAACATTGCAATGCCACGGCCGCAAACCAAAGGATACGGATCGATTATGCCAACAACAACGTGGCGCACGCCTGCAGCAAGCAGTGCGTCTGTGCACGGTGGCGTTTTGTGCTCGTGCGAACAAGGCTCGAGCGTTACATAGACTGTGGCGTTCTCAGGCAGCTTGTTCGGTGAATTGGTGCCGAGACCCATCGATGATAGAGCAGCTACTTCCGCATGGGGTCCGCCAAAGACTGCATGCCAGCCTTCTGCGATGATTTCGTTATTGGCGACGATGACGCAGCCGACGCGAGGGTTCGGACTTACATACCCGGTGCCGCGCAGGGCAAGAGCCAACGCATGGGTCATCCATCGTTCTTGATCGTCTATTGAGGCGGCCACTGCAGGGTGGTACGGGTTGAATACGACTTCGGTCGGGCGGGGATCATAACCTCGACGGTGTAATCACCCGCTTCAACAATGTTGTTCTGTAGGTCATGTCCGTTCCACGACAACGCATATCGCTGAACCTGATTCATCTGTCGCGGTTCTACGTTGCTAACAACCGCGAGGAATGACATGCCAGCGTCACTGCGCCAAACAACAGCGCCTTTGGAATCGACGATGACGACACGAAAGTTTTCAGAAGAGGGGAGGTACTCGCCCGCGGGCACGTAGATACGTTTTGCAACCATACCGATTTCAATCGTGGTGTCGGACGTCGTTGTTGTAAAGGGAGTTAGTAACAGTGCTTCGGCGGCCGAATACTCGATGTTCTGACGGAACACAAGGTGATCGCTGGCTGTGAGTACGGTTACGTCAGCCACAGCAGACGTCGAGCGCTTTGCCGTTGGTGAGTCCCAAACTGCATTGCCTACAGTATGCGCATCGCTGCCACCAGGGTTGCCAATGTGCTCGACAGAGAAGGTGACGGTGTCATTCAAAGCGTCTGCCGAAGTACCAATCGCAGCATCGACATACCGAATGCTTGGATCTTTCGTTCGAAGCTTTGCTGGACCTACAAATGACAACTGCACCGTAGAGTCGCTCAGCTTGAACGCCTTAACGTGAAAGATTTCGCCATCGACTCGAAGGCCGCGAATCTGCCAAGGGCTTGAGAACGAATTTTTGCACGACATCGCGCCAAGGACAACGGTAACGATTGCACTTATGATAACGAGACGGGCGCCAAATCTAATTCGCATGTGGCAAAGATACGGCGCGGGCGCCCTAGACGCAGTCTAGCGCTGTGAGTATTACGGTAGTAAGGCGAAGGACACTAGTTGCAGCAGTTTCTAAAACGTCGAGATGGCTAAGTGGTACACTTGTCGTATCGCTTGCTTTGTTCGTAACCAATGACACACCAAGTACGGACATGCCTGCCTGTGCCCCATACGCTGCTTCTTGAATGGTTGACATTCCAACGAGATCGGCACCGATGCGGCGGAGCATGCGGATTTCGGCGCGGGTTTCATACGACGGACCTGTTACCTGGGCGTATACGCCGGACCGCACGGCTACCCCCGCCGCCACGCACTGTTGATGCGTACGCGAAGTCCAGTCGGCGCTAAATAGGCTCAGTGAAGACGACCGCGCAGTTGAACGTGAACCCTTTCGTTCTGACTGTACGAACGTGAAATCGATGCCGTCATTTAGTAAAACGATATCGCCCCGTGACAGCGATGGGTGCAAACCGCCCGATGCATTCGTTAGAATGATATGTGTGCCGCCACACGCATGTGCTGTTCGCACTACCGAACACGTTTCATCTGGGCTGTGGCCTTCATACAAATGATGACGCCCCAAAAAGACACCAACGGCCCGGGTGTTATATCTGAGTACGCGTAGTGTCGGTTGATGTCCGTGGACGGTTGTTAGCGGCATCCCCGGAATCATCGAGTACGGTATCTCGTCGATAAGCGGTAACGATGCCGCTTCGACCGCAGCGGCAAAACCTGAACCAGCGACGATCCAAGACGTGATGTTATGTCGAGATAGGCGCTCAAGCATGCCTGCCAAGATACGGTCGCTATCTTTGCCCACTATACATGCAGAGCGGTGGACTTTACTGGCGGAACTTATGATTAGAAGCATGACTGGTTATGGCAAGAGCGAATCGACAGTGCAGGGACTACCGTGCAGTGTCGAAATCCGCTGCGTAAATGCCAGGTACCTCGAACTCACAACACGCCTGCCGAAGCATTTGGCGAACAAGGAACTGAACGTACGTGAAACGGTGCGCGAACACGTATCGCGCGGTACGATCTCTGTCTATGTGCGAGTAGAAGCGGCTGTTGGCAATGAGGTGGTATCGTTTAATGCAGAGGCAGCAGAACGCATCACGAAGGCACTCCGACAACTCCGCGATAAATTGCACCTTGAGGGCGACGTTACCCTAGACGCGTTGATGAAGTTTGATGCAGTCACCGCACGTCCGGATGAAGACGCGGAACGTCCAGACGGCTGGCCCGAACTAAAGGAAGCCATTGTCGAGGCACTTCAGTCGCTGAACGTGATGCGGGAGAAGGAAGGCTCGGAGCTTACAGCGGACTTCGATTATCGCATAGCGGCAATCGAAACGGCCTTAGCCGATATCGAAGTGCGTTCTGCAGCGCGTGTTCCGCAGGAGCGCACGCGGCTACGTGAACGCGTGCGTCAGCTCATGGAAGACACTCCCATTGATGACCAGCGGTTGCAACTCGAAATTGTTTTGCTCTCTGAGAAGCTCGATGTTTCAGAGGAGTGCGTACGCCTTCGCAGTCACATGAAGTTTTTCCGCGAGTACATGAATGACGAGACGGCCGTTGGACGTAAGCTTAACTTTCTAATGCAAGAAATGAACAGGGAAGTCAATACCATTGGCTCGAAAGCAAACGATCCGGAGATCGCGCGTCTCGTCGTTGGTATGAAAGAAGAACTCGAGCGAATGCGCGAACAAGTACAGAACGTTGAATGAAGAAACAGCTTATTGTACTTAGCGCGCCAAGCGGCTCGGGTAAGACCACCGTTGCACGGCACTTGCTCACGAAATTCCCTGCGCTGGAATTCAGCGTCAGTGCAACGACACGCGGAATTCGTCCGAACGAAGTAGACGCACGCGACTATCACTTCCTGACGCGCGATGATTTTCGTGCTGCAATCGAACGTGGCGATCTCATCGAATACGAAGAGATCTTCGGCAACTACTACGGTACGCTGCGCTCGCAAGTACAAGCAGCACTCGATAGGGGCGCACACGTCGTCTTCGACGTCGATGTGAAGGGGGCTCTTTCGTTGCTGCACGCCTTCCCAGACGACACCCTCCTCATCTTTATCGCCCCGCCGTCGTTGGAGGTTCTCGAAGAACGATTGCGGGAACGCCATACAGAAACGGACGATCAGATTTCCCTTAGAATGGCGCGTGCTGAAATGGAGATGGGGCATCGGGGCGAGTTTGCAGAGGTCATCGTAAACGATGTGCTAACGGAGACTCTAACCCGCGCTGAAGCCATTGTAGCGGTCGCAACAGAGGGTTCTCCGATTCAACAAGGCATGTTCGACAGCTAGCCTTCGTATTTTCGCGGTTCTATGAAGCAGAAAACCGCATACTATATCGAAGATTACCGCCTCGCTGTCGAAAGCAGGCAGGCATCGCTCCTTGGTCGTCGTGAAGTCCTGTCAGGTAAGGCAAAGTTTGGAATCTTCGGCGATGGCAAAGAGCTGGCACAGCTCGCCATGGCCCGTGCCTTCAAACCAGGCGACTGGCGCAGCGGTTACTACCGCGACCAGACGTTCATGTTTGCGATTGGCGAGAGCAGCGTCGAAAAATTCTTCGCCCAGCTCTATGCGCACACCGACGTGGTTGCAGAACCGGCGTCGGCCGGACGTTCGATGAACGGACACTTTGCAACGCGCTTCATCGATGACAACGGCGACTGGACCGATCAGACGCTAACGCGCAACGTATCGGCGGACGTATCGCCGACAGGCTCGCAGATGCCGCGCCTTGTGGGATTAGCCTATGCATCCCGACTATATCGCGACAATCAGGAGCTGCATGCTATGACGACGTTTTCTCGCAAGGGAAACGAAGTCGCATTTGGCACCATTGGCAACGCGTCATGCGCTGAGGGAATGTTCTGGGAATCGGTAAACGCGATTGGCGTTCTCAAAGCACCTGCTGTAATCTCGATTTGGGATGACGGATATGGTATTTCCGTACCGAACGAATTACAAGTAACGAAGTCGAACGTTGGCGAACTGCTGAGTGGCTTTCAACGCGAAGCAGGCTCGACCTCGGGATACGACGTGCACGTTGTTTGCGGTTGGGACTATCCAAAGCTCATCGCCACATACAAAAAGGCCGCCGAGACCGCGCGCACAGAACACGTACCACAAATCGTGCACGTTATCGAAGTCACACAACCACAAGGTCACTCGACTTCGGGCTCCCATGAGCGCTACAAGTCTTCTGAACGGATGGACTGGGAACGTGAATTCGACTGCATCGACCGATTCCGGCAGTTGATTATCGAGAAGGGTTACGCAACGTCCGACGAACTCGACGTCATCGATCGTGAATCCATTGAATCTGCACGGAGTGCACAACGCCGTGCGTTCGACGCATATACTACACCTATACGTGCAGAGATTGATGAAGTCGTCGCACTACTACGAACGCTTGCAAGCTCTCTAACATCACATGAATCTGCCTCCAATAACAATGCAGACGCAGCGGCAGAAGCCACGACGCGTGCGAATGAGCTGGCTGCCATTCGTGAACCGTTTCGTCGGGACATCA
This sequence comes from Candidatus Kapaibacteriota bacterium, assembly GCA_046595995.1. Classification (GTDB taxonomy): domain Bacteria; phylum Bacteroidota; class Ignavibacteria; order Kapaibacteriales; family Kapaibacteriaceae; genus JAWXBR01. Next base: position 30,470 of record JBKJNB010000160.1, on the reverse strand, counting down.
TGGTAGCAGTGCACGCAGTGTTGCGCGCATGCGCCGTATCCCCAAGCCCCTTAAGCTCTGCGCCCCTTGCAGCATGGTTTACTGCATACAATGCTCGCATTAAACCACTGTACGCGTCGCACCTGTTTTGCGAAGATGATAAGCGATCTGCGCTGAACATCGAGGGCACCGCACCCGAATACGATCCTGATGCAGCTTCGGTGAATGGTTCAGAAGTGATCAACGCGTTTTTTAAAACAGCCTTCAGCCGCGATAAGCGAATTGTGGCCTTCGGAGAAGACACGGGCAAACTCGGCGATGTGAATCAAGGTATGGCTGGATTGCAGGCCGAGTTTGGTGAGCATCGTGTAATGGATACCGGCATTCGCGAGTGCACGATTCTGGGACAGGCCATCGGTATGGCTATGCGCGGACTTCGTCCGATTGCCGAGATACAGTACCTCGACTACGTTCTATACGCCCTTCAGCTCATGAGCGACGATCTAGCAACGGTGCACTGGAGAACGAAGGGCGGACAAAAAGCACCGGTGATTGTGCGCACGCGCGGACATCGTCTCGAGGGTATCTGGCATAGTGGCTCACCAATGGCAGGTATCATCAACCTCGTGCGTGGCGTTCACGTGTGTGTGCCGCGCAACTTCACGCAAGCAGCGGGCATGTATGCGACGCTTCTCAAAGGCGACGACCCGGGCCTTATCGTTGAAGTACTCAATGCCTATCGATTAAAAGAACGCCTGCCGTCGAACATTGGAGACTACACCGTCGAACTCGGTGTGCCCGAAGTTGTGCGAACTGGCACTGACATCACACTCGTTACATATGGCGCGAGTGTGCGTGTAGCACTCGATGCATCGGCGATGTTAGAAAAGTTTGGTATCGACATCGAAGTCGTTGATGTGCAAACACTGTTGCCGTTCGACCGCAAACACCGCATTGTAGAATCGCTTAAGAAAACGAATCGATTAATGGTGCTGGACGAAGACGTCCCAGGGGGCACGTCGGCGTACATCATGCGTCACATCCTCGAAGACCAGAACGGATACCGCTTCCTTGACTCCGCGCCGCGGACGTTAACCGCCGCAGAGCACCGTCCCGCCTACGGCACCGACGGAAACTACTGGTCGAAGCCCGAAGCAGAACATGTCTTCGATGCTGCGTATGCAATCATGCACGAAGCTAACCCGACGAAGTACAAACTCTTGTACTGAGTCGGATTACATCACCACGCGTAGCCGATGTCGAAACGGAAGGCTGGAGTTACACCACCAGTGAAGGCGCTGAACACCGTAAATACGTTGTCCTCGTTTGCTGAAGACACAAAGTACTTGTCGACCCCCATGCCTAGGCCCATAGAGAAGTCATCGCCCGGGAACCATTGCCATCCGAGCAGACCACCGATGGAGAAAGCAGTGGCAGAGATCGTCTCCTGCCTTTCAGTACCATCAGTCATTGATGAAGTCGTGTAGGTGCTCGAAAAAGAGTTAAACGAGATGTTCGGTGCCAGGTAGAAACCACGCATACGCCGTCCAGACGGATGGAATCGCATTTCTGCATTTGCTCCGAATCCACCAATATCCTTTAGTGTAGGCATCTGTAGTCCGCCACCTACCACTATAGAATTGGAAAGAGCGTGATAATAAGACAGGTTATAAAACAGGAAGAACTTCAGCGGATTGATTGTAATCATGTGGTTCCGAGGAACGTCAACCTCCTCTGTTACTTTTGTGGTCGTGCTTTTGGATGTTGTTAATCCAGCTGCTGTCGAGTCCACGGTCGTAGATGTTTCAATCGTCTTTACCTGAGCGGCTAGAGTGGCTGCCGAAAGCACCACGAGTGCAATACCAACGATAACATTACGCATAACATCCTATGGTTTGGAGAGTTCTCTATACTTCATGGGCGAATGGGCCAACATATGCAAGGCTAATTCTGAATCCTATGGTAAATTAGTACATGCTTTTCGGACGCCTAACCACTCTTGCAACCACTCTAATCGTAGCCACCGCTGCTCCCCTGTGTGCAACGAACCCAGCTACTATGACCAAAGGCCTGAAGGTCTACCTGGAGTACTGCAAAACGTGTCATCAACAGAACGGGCAGGGCACGCCTGGTATCTACCCTCCACTTGCGAACAGCGACTACATTCGCAATACACCGAAGAAAACGCTTATTCAGGAAGTTGTGAATGGCAAACACGGCAAGGTTGTGGTGAACGGTAAGACATACAACGGCGTGATGGCACCGCTACCCAAAAAGTATACCTGTGAAGACATTGCGAACGTACTTACGTATGTCTTCTCAAGCTTTGGCAACAGCAAAGGTCCCGTTAGCGTAGCAGAGGTAAAGAAGGCGTGTCCAAAGCGTTGAGGCTCCCCTCCGACCAGTCGCTTCTGCTTCTGCGGTACATGATTATGGCCCGCGAGTTTGATGCTGCCATGTTGCGCTTGTACCGTCAGGGCAAAGCGTTTGGCGGTGTGTATTCGCAGCTTGGTAACGAAGCCACAAGTGTGGGTTCGGCATACGCGCTCGACCCGAAGCGCGATGTGCTGTTTCCTATGCATCGCAACATAGGCGCACACTTTGTGTTTGGCCAGAACCTCGACCAGTTGATGGTAAATCACCTCGCTCGTGAGGGCAGCCAGATGCGTGGTACAGATGGCACTGGACATTATGCCGATGAGGCCTTGCGCATTTATGGAAACGTAAGCCACCTCGGAGCAATGCTTCCTGTTGCTGCGGGCTTTGTGCTCGCCTCACGCATGCGTGGCGAAGATTGCGTTGCCATGACGTACATCGGTGACGGCGGCGCGCAAGTGGGTGAAGTGCACGAGGCGCTAAACTTTGCATCAGTACACAAACTGCCTCTCGTCCTCATCATCGAAAACAATCAGTACGCATACTCAACACCAAATAACCTCGAGTTCGCATGCGCGAAGCTATCCGACAGAGCGCTCGGCTATGGTATTCATGGCGAGACCATCGATGGTACAAATGTCGAGACTGTGTACGAAGCGTGTTCGCGTGCCGTTAAGCGTGCCCGGGCAGGCGACGGACCCTCCATTATTGAAACACAAACGATGCGTTTGCGGGGTCATGCCGAGCATGACGACTTTGCATACGTACCGAAAGAGATGCTTGCCGAATGGACAGCAAAAGATCCTGTAGAAACGTACGCAAAGACCCTTACCGAACGTGGCGTACTAACGCACGATGACGTAGCTGCTCTAAAGAAAACGACACTTGCAGAGATGATTACCGCTATAGATAGAGCACTCGAGAAGCCGTGGCCCGCTGCTGAGGAAGGTTTTCGCAACGTCTTCATCGAGGGCTGACGCACATGGCCGTGATGACATATCTCGAAGCCATTGCCGATGCCATGCGCATCGAAATGCGCAAAGACAAATCGGTCTTCATGATTGGCGAAGACATCGGCACGTATGGTGGTGCGTTTAAACTCACGAAGGGCTTCATCGAAGAATTTGGAGCTGAACGTGTTATCGATGCGCCCATTTCAGAGTCGGCAATCATTGGCGCTGGTATCGGTGCAGCGTTAAACGGGATGCGTCCGATTGTCGAAATGCAATTCATGGACTTCGTTACGAACGGATTTAACCAGCTCGTAACGGTGGCTGGCACAACGGCGTACCGATGGGGAATCGGGTTGCCGATGGTTGTGCGTGGACCCTCCGGAGGTGGTGTGGGAGCAAATCCCTTCCATTCGCGCAATTCAGAGGCATGGTTTGTGCACGCCACCGGACTAAAAGTTGTCTGTCCTGCTTTCCCATCTGATGCCAAGGGGCTGCTCACGGCGGCGATGCGCGATAACAACCCAGTTATTTTTTATGAGCACAAGGGGCTTTACCGTAAGATTAAAGAAGAGGTCCCAGAAGGGGAATACATCGTTCCGCTCGGTCAGGCACGTGTCGTCCGTGAAGGCAAATCAGTTAGCGTTATCACATACGGTAGTGCCGTCCACATGAGTCTGCAAGCGGCGACAACCCTTGCCGAAGAGGGCATCGATGTCGAAGTTGTTGACATCCGCACGCTGGTGCCATTTGACGAGGAGACCGTACTGGCTTCCGTACGCAAAACCGGACGTGTTGTCGTTACACACGAAGCCGTGCTCACAGCGGGTTTCGGGGGTGAGATCGCCGCACGAATAGCCGACAAGGCCTTCAAGTACCTCGATGCGCCTGTGAAACGCGTTGCGTCGTTCGACAGCCCCACACCCTTTGCGCCATCGCTGGAGAAGGCAGTGTTACCCGATTCCGATAAGATTGCAGCAGCTGCACGAGAGCTAATGAGATTCTAGCCAGATTGCAAACAGAAATCTCTAGAGATTCTAGTGTTGAAAGATTGCGACGGGTTTCGACCGAGTCGTTGCGTATTTTTCCGTTTAGAAAGTATACTAACCCCGCATCGCAAGGCGTTTTACGTATGTCCAAGGTCCAGTTTCGCATTACATACTCGATTCCCGACGGTAAGCGTCCAGAATATCTTCAAGCAATCTCGAAGCTCCGCGAATACTACGGTGGAGCAGGCGTGGAGTACGGCGTCTTTGAGTCTAAGGGGCGACACAATCACTTCCAGGAAGTCTATGTGTATCCGTCGCAAGAAGCGTACGATGCATCCGACGATCCGGAGACAATTACAGAGATCTCTGGTGCAATTGATAAGATCTATTCGCTCGCTAAAGACATCAACTATGATGTCGCAACGCAGGTGGACTAATCGTGGTCAGTTGTTTACGTATGTTTTTCCAAAGGGAGCCCGCGTGGCTCCCTTTGACGTAGTAGGGGGTGGTAATGCGAGTCGATGACTTCGTTCGAAACCTTTTGTACACACCTGCGCGCTGGTGGCTGCGACGGAAACCTGTTACGCTTCCTCTGAAGGCTGAAGACGTTCATAAGATTCTGCTGTTACGTACGGATGCCATCGGCGACATGATTGTGACCACACCGATGCTTACGTTGTTAAAAGAGCGTCTGGGCGCCACGATCGACGTCGTGGCAAGTCCGCGTAATGCCATCCTGCTTGCCAACGACCCTCGTGTACGCCGAACGATGATATTTGATGGCTCGCTTCGATCGCTGTTCGCTGTGCGGCGTGCCACACGTAGAGAACATTACGACCTGGCAATAGCGCTGGTACTACACAAGACCACGAAGGGCGGCATGTATGCGAATTTGTGGGCGGGACGTAAGGCATTGACCGTGACGTTTGCGCATGACTCTCGAACGAGTTCCTACCAGACTTGGTTTAGTGCTCAGGTCGACGTGAACCGCAACCTGACGACGATGGCCGACATGCAGATTCAAGTGCTGAACAAGCTGTTTGGTTGGAACGTGCAGGCAGACGATGTTCCGCTGACCCTTCACCTGCCTCGTGCCGTGCCCGTTCAATGGCGAGGGAGCCCGCGCATTGTCCTCAACCTTTCTTCTGGCAATGCCTACCGCATGTGGTCGCACGAACGCAACGCGCAGTGCATTTTGCTTCTACGCGCGAGACTGCCCGACGCACACGTGATGATTATGGCTCATGGCGAAAGGGTATACATGGCGCAGCAACTCGCCACGGAATTCGAAGGCTTTGCAGACATGCTTCCCTTAATGAGCGATATTCGCGACTCTATCGCGGCAATGCGCGGCGCAGACGTCATCATTACACCCGATACGTCCATCGTTCACGGAGCCGCTGCACTTGACATTCCCGTGGTGGGCATCTATTCGCATAAAACTTCTTTCCTGAATCAATGGATGCCGCACCGCGTGCCGTATAGGGCGGTGTTTACCGACGGACCCGTCGATGTTGACACAATCGAACCCGCACAGGTTGTCGATGCCGTCATGGACCTGTTAGGCATCGTAGGCAAGAACAGTAGTACATACGAGGAGTAGCATCAATGAAGATTGGGTTCGACGCGAGCGGTATTCTCAGTCACATTGGCATCGATCGTTATGCTCGTGAAGTAATGCGCCATGTTGTTGCAATGGATATGCGCAACGAATACGTAGTGCTCACACGCACAAGTTGTGAGGAACCGATAAGCGCACTTGTAGCGGGTGGCAAGCATGTCGAGGTACGTTTAGGTATGCCACACGACATGATGCTCGGGCCTATGTTTCGGCTCGTAACACGTCAATTGCAGAAGCGTGTATGGCGAAGGAAGATGTCGGACGTCGATCTTGTGCACCTTACAACGCATTGTCGTTGGCTGCCACCGGTGAAGCGTTTTGTTGTGATGGTGCATGATTTGTTTCCGCTAACCTTAGACGATTACTGGGATGATGTGCGCGTCGAGAAGTTTACTCGAGAGCTCGATGTACTTGTTCACAATGCGTCGATGATACTAGCGCCATCGCAGTATGTTGAACAAACGATTGCCGAGCGCTACCCGCAGCATGCTGCACGAATTCGCACAACGCCGCTCGCTGCCGGTGCAGAATTCAAACCCACAGCGATTTCGGCAGAGCTACTAACGCGCGCTGGGCTTACCCAAGACGACCGCTATTTACTGTACGTTGGACGCGTAGACGACCGCAAGAACATAGAAGGAATGATGCATGCATTTCTCGACATACCGGTATCCAGCCTGCGTGGCGCGCTCTTTGTGCTTGCCCTGAGCGGCCTGCGCGAGGACATTGCCAAGTTCAAGATTCGGAATGCCGAGGTTCTTCGCAATGCTAGCATCCGAACCGTATATGGCCTTACAACAGCCGACATCGTCATGCTATTGACGCAGGCGCGCGCACTTGCCTTCGCAACACTTGTCGAGGGCTTCGGACTACCTGTGCTCGAAGCAATGCGCTGTGGATGTCCTGTGTTGACTTCGTTCGGTTCGTCGCTTCCCGAAGTAGGTGGTGAAGCTGCCTTGTATGTGAACCCCTACAATCACGATGCTATCCGCGACGGAATGATGCGTTTGCTCGAGGACGACGCGCTAATCGCCGATCTCAAAGTAAGGGGCTTGGAAAGGGCGCAACGGTTTTCTTGGGAGAACACTGCACGCTTGACGTTACAGGCATACGATGAGGCGATGGCGTGACGCGCGTACTTATCGTCGAAATCGGCACATCGCACGACGAAGTGCTGCTTTCGTGGTATCGTGACCTGAAGTACATGCACGCAGAGGTCTATGTGGCGTGCCCTGCTCGCGTCTGGAAGCGTCTTGCAATCACCGACGCTGTAGATTGGTTAGTGGCTGAGGCAAGTGGAGGCTTGTGGCGTCGATTGAAAATGATTCTGCGCATTCGACACTATGTAAATCGAAACCGTATCACACACGTAGTGCTAAACACAGCATCGGGCACAACGCTGCGCGACTTGTCGGTACTACTTCCTAAGTGTTGCACAGTTATTGGCATCCTACATGACGTGTCAAAGATTGCCGAGAGTTCGAATCAGCAAATCGTGACACGGAACGTCGATGCATATGCCGTGTTAGCCCCTTACCTACTTGACCTTGTGCCCGCAAGTTTTAAGAAGCCTGTTATGGTGGTTACAGCAACGGCGGCTGAATCACAGTATCGTGCGAGTACACCCGATGATGCACGTTATCGCAAAGAAGCCACTGACGTGCCACTGCGCGTTGTGATTGCCGGCGGCATTAATTGGTTGCGACGCGATTACGATTCGATTCTAACATCCGATGGCTTCGCCCTCATGGGCATTAACGTTCATTTCGTTCTTGCCGGAGGTGCAGACCCTGAAGATCGACCGCGGCTTGCACGTATGGTGGATGCGGCTCCACCTGGTATGATCGAAGTGCATGATGATTACATTCCACATGATGTATATGCCCAGATGATTAGTGATGCAGACGTGGTGTTGCCACTGACACATCCTTCGTGTCAGGATTATCATTTTTACGTCCGTTCACGCATTACCGGCGCAATGTCTGGCGCATGGGCATATGGTAAACCTCTCATGCTCGAACGTGGTTTCGAGAAACACGTGTCATTAGCCGACTCCATTTTCTATGACGTGGACTCGTTGCCAGACATGCTGCGGCGTTTTGCAGACGATCGTACATTACTGGCTCCGTATGCTGTAACACCAGCGTTCGCAACGGATACTGCTCGAAGGTCGGCTGTCGTTCGTCTGTTCAGTTCGACGTCTAGTGAATCGCTAAGGCCCGCGTTGTGAGTTATTCCTTTAAGAAATCAATCGAGCTCGCCGTACGCAAGCGGTTCAATCGTTGGTTTCGTGCCGATCGCATCCCCGTCGTGGTGACGCACCCAGACGATGCCCTTAAGGTTGGTGACACACCGCGCATTCTCGTGCTGCGTCAGGACCGCATTGGGGATGTACTTATAAGTACACCCATTGTACGTGCACTGCGGAAACGCTTTCCCAATGCTCGCATCGATGCGCTATTAAGCGACAACAACATCGCCGCAAGGCGTGCATACGACCCATATGTAGACAACGTCCTGCACTATAAAAAGACTGTCGTTGGTATCGTTGCATTGCGTTCTCATATGCGTGCCAATGCGTACGATATCGTCGTTGATATGACAGATAACGCATCCTCGACTTCGTCGATGTTTGTAACGATGTCGAATGCGAATTATGCCATTGGCATCGATAAGGAGAACCGAGGCGTGTACACACACGTCGTTCCTCGTGTGCCCCGCGATGCCATGCACATCGTAGACCGCATTGTGCGCCTTCTATGGCCATTCGGCATCGACCCTGCGAGTGTAGATAAGCACATGTCGTACGACATTTCCGACGAGGAACGAACTGCAGCAATGCTAACCCTCGGTATGAAGCCGAGCGTGGCGGCGGAGCCCCTTCGTATTAATTCCAGCACGTTGGAGCCCCTCGGCCCTGCGACCCCTGCGAGAATCCGTGTTGGCGTAAACATCAGCGGCTCGACGTTGTCACGTCGAATGGAAGCCTCGACGATCACGGCATTCATCGGATTGGTACAAGCAAAACATCCGCGGGTTGACTTCTTCATTTTCACGACGCCTGACCTTCTCGAGGTACAACGAGCGGTGTGTTCGTCGACGGGTGCGCACGCTGTACCCGCTTCACCATCGTTTCACGATTACGCTTGCGCCCTCTCGTGCATGCATGCGCTCGTTACGCCCGATACGGCGGCTGTACATCTTGCTGCTGCTTGGCAAATGCCGAGTGTTGTCCTTTACCACCCAGAGATACCGGCAGTGCACCCCTGGTACCCCTATGACTCATACAGCATTGCGTGCGTAACTGAGACAACGTCGGTGGCAAACATTTCCGCGGATGAGATCTCAGCGGGCATTCAAACCATGCTGCGAGAAACAGGCCTCGTCGGTCCTTCGTAAATTCACGGTCTATGTCAAGAGTACACTATGCAGTTTGAACAGCGCACGGTAACGTGCGGAGATCTACGTCCGTCGGACGCAGGCAAGGTTGTTACGATTAACGGATGGGTGAACGGACGTCGCGACTTTGGCGGACTGACGTTCATTGACGTGCGCGACCGCTACGGTCTCACGCAGGTTGTAATCCTTCCGGAAGAGGATGCCGCACTTGCCGAGAAGGCTAGAGACATCCGTAGCGAGTTTGTGTTGTGGGTGCGTGGCACCGTGCGAATGCGCTCGAACCCGAACCCGAACATGCCCACTGGGCTCATTGAAATTCTTGTTACCGACCTGGGTGTTATTAATCCTGCTGAACTCACGCCGTTCGAAATCGTGGACGATTTGCAAACGAATGAAGAGATGCGCTTAACGTATCGTTTCCTCGACCTGCGACGTCCGGCGATGCAGAAGAACTTCCTCATTCGTAACAAACTTTATCAACTCACACATCGTTACTTCGAAAACAATAACTTTGTTGAGATTGAGACACCCGTGTTAACGAAGTCGACACCAGAGGGCGCACGTGATTATCTCGTGCCTAGTCGCGTCAATAAAGGCAAGTTCTACGCTTTGCCGCAGTCGCCACAGCTCTTCAAACAATTGTTAATGGTAGCGGGGTTCGACCGCTACATGCAAATCGTAAAATGTTTTAGGGATGAGGACCTGCGCGCAGACCGTCAGCCAGAATTCACACAGATCGACGTCGAAATGTCCTTCGTTACGCAAGAAGACGTCATTGCCATCGCCGAACGCTTCGTTGCCGGCGTATGGAAAGACATCCTTGATGTCGATTTGCAAATTCCGCTACAGCGCATGACGTGGCAACATGCCATGGACACGTTTGGCAGCGACAAACCCGATTTGCGTTATGCACTCCCACTGCACGATGTGACGTCCGCAAGTGGCGCGACCGGCTTTGTGGTCTTCACTGAGGCCATTGCTGCCAGTGGCGTCGTCAAGATATTCAATGCAAAGGGTTGCGCTGGATACTCTCGCAAGCAGATTGACGAGCTCACAGAACACGCAAAGAAGTACGGCGCCAAGGGGCTGCCTTGGCTGAAGATGCAAGACGGCGTTGTTACTGGATCATTCATTAAGTACATACCACGTTCAGCAGATATCGAACTGCTGCCTGCGCATTCGATGGAGTTTTTCGCCAGCGCCGGTGGAGAGGACGGAGACTTGTTGCTGTTTGCGGCAGGTGAGCATGAACGCACGTGTCTCATTCTTGGCGCATTGCGCACAGAAGTCGCGCGACGTCAGGGCATACTCGATGCAGTAAAGGGTCAGTATGCGCTTACGTGGGTAACAGATTTTCCGCTTCTAGAGTATGCAGAAGAAGAGAAGCGATGGGTTGCTCGGCATCATCCCTTTACTAGCCCCTTACCGGAAGATGTACCTCTGCTCGACACCGATCCGAATCATGCGCGTGCTCAAGCGTACGACTTGGTGATTAACGGATATGAGGCCGCAGGTGGTTCAATACGGATACATCGCAGTGATGTGCAATCGAAGATATTTGACTTGTTAGGAATGTCGAAAGAAGAAGCGCAGGGCAAGTTTGGATTCCTTCTCGATGCGCTGAAATTCGGCGCACCGCCACACGGAGGCATTGCGTTTGGGTTCGATCGATTGGTGATGCTGCTAGCGGGTACGGACAACATCCGTGATGTAATCGCGTTTCCAAAGACAACGTCTGGCCTGTCCCTAATGGATGGATGTCCGACGCCCGTAGACGCAACGCAACTCAAGACACTGGGCATCACCACCGTCGCTGCTGGCACAGACGGAAAATCTGAATAACATGAAGAGACGTCATTTCATCGCCTTGCTCTCCATAGCACCACTTGCGGGTACCGCATGGGGTCAGTCCTTGCGCCGTACACGCAAGAAGAACACCGACACGTACGCAACGACGAAGTATATCTTCGCGCAAGCGATGCGCAGAGCAGCGAAAAACAACTGGCATCGTAAACCTATCGGTGAGTTAATGGGGGACATTGCCATTCTGTTGCAAGGCACACCCTACGTTGGAGGTACACTCGAAGGTGAACCTGAAATGTGTCGCATTGATCTCACAGGATTGGACTGTGTTACGCTGTTCGAAAGTGTGTTGGGAATGGCACGCATCATTAAGCGCAAGGAGTACACGTTCGATGCATTGATAAACGAGATTACATTAACGCGTTATAGGCAGGGCGTCCTCGACGGCTATCCGTCGCGCCTTCACTACACCAGCGACTGGATTGATGACAACGTGGCAAAGGGCGTAGTGCAAGACATCACGCGCGACCTAGGTGGCATCATCTTGCCAATTACGGTGAACTTTATGTCCACACACCCTCAGTACTACAAACAACTAAAGGGAGACACCGCAGCCACCGAGCAGATTGCAGAAATAGAAAAGCAAGTCAACGCTCGCATGCGTTATTACATTCCGAAGGACCGCATTGAAGTTGTCGAACCGCATCTCAATACGGGTGACATCATTGCCATCTCCACATCAAAAGACGGACTCGACTATTCGCACACGGGTCTCATCTATCGTGCCGCGGATGGCGATGCGCGCTTTCTGCATGCATCTTCGCAAAAGAAGAAAGTTCTCCTCGACGTCCGCGTAGGGGAGTATGTAAACTCCGTTAAGTCGAATACCGGCATTACCGTGGTGCGTCCGCTCGAGCCAGTAGCGTGAAACCTGAAGAAAGAGTGCGTGTATGTGTGTTACCCCGTATCACTGTCGTCATGCTCCCAACGCACCGAGGGGCACAACGATCACGCCATCGTCCCGCTTGTAATAGTATCCGTTGCCAGTTACAACTACCAATGCGGCAGCCTCGCCCTTGTACGTTGTATCGACGCTGGCTGCAAAGCGTTTGAGCGACTCCGCCGCGTCATCCACCGCAGTTGACCCGAGCTTGATCTCGACGGCAATCCAGTTCCCACCTTCCTGTTCGATGATGGCGTCGACTTCAAGGCCGTTGCTGTCTCGATAGAACGATACCTCCGCGTTGTTGTGCTGCGCGTATACGAAGAGGTCACGCATCACGAGGTTTTCGAATAGCAAGCCGAGGAGTCGCAGGTCCTTGCGCATCAACTCGGGTGATGCATTCAGTACAGCAACTGCTAATGATGGATCAGCGAAGTAGTGTTTCGGCTTTGTGCGCAGGCGCGCACTGGATCGCAGATGAACAGCCCACGCAGGCACATAATCGATGAGCATCACACGCTGCAATGCATCGAGGTAGCTATCAATGGTTTTCTCATTGATCTCGATACCAAATGATTTGACATCAGAACGAATTGTACTGATGGCCATGGATGAACCAATACCTCTCGCCAGAGATTGAATGACGGCTTTGACTTTTCTTGGATCGCGCCCTTTCGTATTTGTATCGGGCTGAGCAACATCAATGCGCGTCGACTCCTCCAGGTAATTACGGACGCGACGCGCGGAGGCTTTCGTTGAAAGGCCAATGTTGGTTGGCCAGCCCCCGCCGACGATCAGATCTACCAAAACATCGAATGACATCTTGGCCTGCCCTTTCCCAATGTCAGATCCCTCGAGCAGCGTACCAAGAGAAACCGCACCTGTAGATTCACCCGCTTCAAACGTCGTGAGCGTCCGCATGCGCAATCGACTGAACCGCCCCGCACCGGAATGACGCGTGATGTCATCGGCAGGCGAGGCAGATCCCGTTAGGATGAACTGGCTGAACAGACCCCTATCATCGACGGCCCTCCGAACACGATTCCAAATTTCAGACACAGTCTGCCATTCATCGATCAGTCGTGGTGTCTCTCCATCAAGAACCAGTTCTGGCCACGCAGCTACCGCAGAGTTGGTTAAGAAGTCTAAATCCACGCGAAAAATGCTCCCCGAAATACGCGCCGCCGACATCGTTTTACCACACGCTTTTGGACCTTCAATAACGACAGCTCCAGACAGCGCCAAGCTTTCTAGGATTTCACTATCCACAAGCCGTGGACGATATTCTTTATCTATCTTTTCCATAAGACACTTACGTTCATTTAAAAATTCATTACTGTGCAGTGAGCCAACGATTGGAGTGCAATAATACCAAAAAAATAGGTATCATAATGGGGAAAAAGCAGGTGCAATAGTGGGGAAAAAGCAGGTGCAATAATGGGGAAAAAGCAGGTGCGATAATGGGGAAAAAGCAGGTGCGATAATGGGGGAAAAGCAGCGGCGATAATGGCAGAAAAACAGATGGGATAAATTGAATTCGGTATTGGACCACAAGAACCGTATTAATGCACAAATGAACACAGGTGACCCTAGAAAAAAACGCTCCCTCCTCTTTCGCTACCTCGACACTGTCGAGCGCATCGGCAATCGTCTTCCGAACCCGGTTACGCTCTTTCTTGGCTTGGCAATCCTCGTTGTTATCGTGTCCGCTATTGCATCGTGGATTGGTGTTATTGTAGAGCATCCCGGGACGGGAGAACATGCCTACGCGTTCAATCTGTTGTCGGCACCCGGACTCCGAAGGATGTTCCTCGAAGCCATACCAAATTTCACCTCGTTCGCCCCACTGGGCGTTGTACTCTTTACGGTTCTTGGTATTGCGGTCGCAGAACGTAGCGGACTCCTATCAGCCTTGCTTCGCTCGTCTGTGCGTTCAGTACCTCCATTGATCCTTCCGGCAGTACTCGTTTTCATCGGCGTGAACAGTGCCATTGCAGGTGACGCCGGCTTCATCATTCTGCCGCCGCTTGGAGCGTTGGTGTTTGCGTCGGTCGGACGTCACCCGATTGCTGGACTCGCCGCTGCTTTTGCAGGGGTCGCAGGGGGCTTTTCAGCAAGCGTATTCGTTACGGCCCTGGATGTGCTACTTGGCGCACTCTCCCAAGAGGCGGCAAGAGTTGTCGTTCCGACGTATGTCGTCGAAGCAACGGCTAACTATTACTTCATGACTGCATCGGCATTTCTCATAACGATTAGCGGCACACTTATTACCACAAAGATTGTTGAGCCACGACTTGGTGTGTGGTCTGGAAACGTCGGTGCGCTGTCCGGCAACGCCAGGGCGATGTCCGACAACGTCGGTGCGCTGTCCGACAACACCGGGGCGATGTCCAACAACGCAGGCGCAAATGAACCATCTGCTCTAGATCCTGTACGACAACGTCGAGCACTGCGGGCAACACTAATTACATTTATCATCTGTGTCATTGCGACACTCGCGCTTATTGTACCCGACTACGGTGTCCTGCGCGACGCAGAAAACACGCTGCGTCCGTTCTTCCAAAGCATCGTCGTCATCGCAACCGCGACATTCTTTCTTTGCGGCCTTACATACGGGTGGGTTGCTCGTACAATCCGCAGTGATCGCGATGCCGCCAGGATGATGGGCGATGGCATGTCCACAATGGGCACGTACATCGTACTAGCGTTTATTATCTCGCAATTCGTTGCATACTTTAAATGGTCGAACCTCGGCATTATTACTGCAGTCAGCGGTGCGAATGTATTAACAGCGCTGCACCTTTCCGGACCCTTACTCCTTGTCGCATTTGTGGGCTTCTCTGTCCTCGTCGATCTCCTAATCGGTAGTGCTTCTGCGAAGTGGGCAATCCTAGCGCCTGTCTTCATTCCCATGTTCATGCTCATGGGCTTTACGCCCGAAGCAGTGCAGGCCACCTACCGCATCGGTGACTCCGTGGGCAACTGCACATCGCCACTGCTGCCGTATCTGCCAATCGTCATCATGGCTGCGCGGCGGTACGTACCCAACGCAAGCGTCGGCACCATGATTAGCACCATGATCCCTTATTCTATTGTTTTCGGAATCGCATGGACGGTACTGTTGCTCGTGTGGCTGTACACGGGACTGCCGTTGGGTCCGGGTGTACAGGCGTTCATGCCGCATTAAACCTTAGATTCATTGACTAAGAATGTTTACCATGAAGACATGCTTGTTACTGTTCATTCTATGCGTGTTCGTTGTAGGGTCGAGCGCTTAGACCTTGCAGCCGAACCAGTTTAGCATTGCAGTGGCTTCCAAAGGTGTCCCTTTGTATTTCGACGCTGTTTTCACAAACACTAGGGCGGAGGCGGTTACACTTTCAAGGCACGGGCACCTTTCCGGCATCCGGATTATTGTGCGATAGATACGTGGGCTTCATTCTGTGCGACGATAACTGGGTAGCTGATACACAAGCAATCGAGTTTCGAACAATCTGGCCCGAAGTAAACATTGTCAGCGTAGAGTGTTCTAGCGCAACGGCATTTCGCCTGTTGCCACAGCAACTTCCGTACAGCGCAACACCGACAAATCCATTCGTTGTAACCGTTGTATGGGCTCCTCAATCTGGGAGTCACATCGAATACGAGGACACACTTATCGTGACGACCGACAGTGGCAACAGGATTAGTCTGCGACTAGAAGGTGCCATTTGCGTTTCGACAAAGCTTGATGACAACGCAAACTGCGTTCCACACCCCAACCCTACACAAGGCGAACTTCGTTGGTGTGGTCGCGAAATGGAAGGTTGGAAAGTCTGCAACGCAATGGGAACGACAATTGCAAGTGTTGTCGCTAGCTTAGATGGCACCTGTCGATGGACTGGCGAACTACCAGGCTACTATCTGCTCATATCTGAGCGCACCGGCAAGGCAACCCCATTCGTCGTCTTGAAGTAAGCAGTAATCGCTTCCGCTGCATCTTCAGCAGTAATGACTCTACCCGCAGCTTCTGATAATGACACTGCGCTTTTCTGTATGTCTGCGGCAACAGATTCACGTTCTGTTGGCGTTGCGACGAGAACGTCAACAATGTTAGTATGTGCCGGACCCGTCAGGATGCTGCCGTGCTGGAGTATGACGCCATCGATGGTGCGTTGCGCACTGCCAACGACCTTCTTGCCGTTGAACATGATCTCTGTGCGAGCACTACTCGTAAAACACGATGCAGCAGATGCACCGGCCGTGGCGTAGTGATGACGTAGATCGGACGGTGATTCTTCGAAGGAAAGTCCAGGGACAAGGGTCTGCAGAGCCGCAAGGAGCTGCTCGTGGATTTGTTGGTAGACCGCACGAGGCTTTACGCCCTCGCCTTGTGGCACGGCTATGCAGTAGGTGAGTTCTTCTGCGTGCAACACGGCACGTCCGCCGGTCGGACGTCGCACGAGATCCCATCCTTGCTCGCGCAACAAGCGGTCATCGATGACATTTCCGTTCTGATTATGTCCGAGTGAAACACACCACGGGTCCCACGTATACAGCCGCATTACCGATGGCTGTGTCTTTGCGGTAGCAACGAGCGCCATGTCGCGACGCATGTTCTCTTCGCCGGTCAAGTCCCACGATGTAACGGCAAAGGGCTTCATGCTAAATAATGTTACTTATGAAGAACAACGTCACGTGCGAAGGACGCGAACGAACTTTAACTTTCCCGCTTTAACAACATGCGGTTCAGCAAGATCAATCAGGTGTGCAATGTCGGTGATCTTCGCGCCGTCGATCTGTAAACCACCCTGTTCAATAAGTCTACGCGCATCGCTCTTGGATGCAACCAGTTTTGCTTGCATTAACAAGTCGATGATGTTAATCGATGAACCTACTACTGCAAAGTCGGCGATGTTGTCGGGGACGTCTTTCTTCACGAAGATGCGTTCGAATTCTGCGAATGCTGCTTCAGCTGCTGTCTGACCGTGGAAGCGCGCCACCACACGCTTTGCGAGGTCGACCTTTGCCTGACGTGGATGCATAGACCCTTCGGAAAGCCCCTTACTCACGCCTTCGACTTCAGCAGCCGATGCATTGCAAGCGTATTGCAGATAGCGGGGGATTAAAGCGTCTGGAACGGACATTGTCTTGCCGAACATGTCGCGAGGGGAGTCGGTGACGCCGATATAGTTGTCGAGCGACTTGCTCATTTTCTCGACGCCATCAGTGCCTTCGAGAATCGGCATCGTTAGAATGCACTGCGGTTCGTGTCCGTACGCGCGCATAATCTCACGTCCGACCAACAGATTAAACTTCTGATCGGTGCCACCAAGTTCGATGTCGCTTTTTATCGCAACCGAATCGTATGCCTGCGAGAGGGGATACATGAATTCATGCATGCTGATAGGTTCACCTGCGCGGTAGCGCTTTGTGAAATCATCGCGTTCGAGGATTTGTGCAACCGTGTACTTCGCTGTAAGCGCAATGACTTCTCTAAACGACAATGCGTCGAGCCAGGTGCTATTGTAGACTACTTCTGTTTTGTTCTTATCTAGAACGACCGATGCCTGGTCAACGTATGTAGCGCCGTTGTCACGGGTCTCTTGAAGGGTCAGCGCGGGACGTGTCTTCGACTTGCCCGTCGGGTCCCCAATCATGGCGGTGAAGTCGCCGATGATGAGCACGATACGATGGCCGAGGTCCTGAAACTGGCGGAGTTTGCCGAGCACCACGGCGTGGCCGATGTGGATGTCTGGACGGCTCGGGTCGAGTCCTAGCTTTACGGTAAGGGGCTTCCCGCTTTTGTGTGAGCGTTCCAGTTTGCGAACAAGTTCGTCTTCAGGCAGAAGATCAACAACGTTCTGCCGAATGATGTCGAGTTGTTCTTTTGGAGAAGGGAAATTCATTCTTCTCTCGCCCTCTTCATTTCACGATCTGTTTCTCGCTCTTTAAGCGACGCGCGCTTGTCGTAAGTCTTCTTACCGCGGACGAGGCCGAGTTCGACTTTCACGTGCGGACCTGTAAAGTACAACGCAAGGGGAATAAGCGTGAGCCCCTTTTCCTCGACCCCTATACGAAGCTTCTTCAGTTCTTGCGCATGCAGTAGGAGTTTACGTTCGCGTGTTGAAATATGGTTTTCGCGATTGCCAAAGTCGTACGGATTAATGTGCAGTCCGATGAGCATAAGTTCATCCGTGCGCCTCGACGGAAAAATCGCGTACGCATCGGTCATCGCAACCTTGCCGGCGCGCAACGATTTTACTTCGGTGCCTGTGAGCACTATACCACATTCGATACGTTGCAGCACTTCATAATCGTGAAGTGCTTTACGATTCGTGACAATGGGTCGTATGGTGCGGTCTGGCGTGGACATAAAAAACAAGCCCCACGCGGCTGCGCAGGGCTTGCAAAGATACTAGATCGAGGAGCAGTGTTCGTTTAGCGTTCGCAGATTTCTTTTAGAACCGAGAGTGCCTTCGGATAGATGACTTCTGACATCTCTTTCATGTCGTCGTTGGTGTCTAGGTCGACGACGACTTCTGTGCCACCGTCGATTTCATTGAACGTATAGTTTTCGTGCGCACCCGCAAATTCCTTTACGGCATCACTTTCGGTGTCAGTCTCGCCGTTTTTAATGAAGCCGCGGTGGAGGATGGAGACAAATTCGTTCGGACGGTTTTCTTCGATACGAGAGATCATGCCAGTGCCGTCTGGACCGAGGAATTTGATGTCGCTACCTTCTGACCAGTCACCGATGTAGTGCGAGCCTTCGATAAACGGAGCCGTCCATTCGCGATACCCCGCATCTTCGAGCATTGTCTTGTATACGCGTTCTACGGGAGCATTGATTTTGATTTTGTGTTGGAGTTTGTCCATGGCTGCGGTTCCGGTTAGGTGGTACTACTATTACCAATTCAAATAGGTTATTGTCAATTGCAAAACCGTTGCGAAAGTTCCCCAGAGAAGATAGGGGAGATTGACATAGACCACCCAGCGGAGCTCTGGAACGGCATGCCAGATTGTGTAGAGGCCCCAGATTAGTGTACCGACCACGAGCACAATATCGACCGCAGCAAGAAAGTTGTTTTTCAGCCCAAACTGTATTGGCGTAAAGGCAGCGTTAAAAAGTATGTTAAGCGCAAATGGCAGAGCCAAACTCCACGGTATTTGCTTCGTGAACGCTTTATAAATCACCGTACCGAAGGAAACGGCGATAATTACATAGAGTACGGTCCACACCGGTCCAAAGAGCCACGCAGGTGGTGCCCAGATTGGTTTCAGTAGTTGTGAGTACCAGTTGTATGTGCTCATTGGCTATAATTTTCTCAACTCGTGACGCAGGTGTTTTTACCCATCGCTGCATAAAACCCGCACCAGCTAAATATTGCTTCAAACAAAGCGAAGCCAGAGAAGAAAATTAGAATAGGGCTCCAAGTGGTGGTGATAGCCAACAAAAGCAATGCTGCACCTAAGGCAAAGCGAAGCCAACGATCGGGTTTGCCGATGTTTTTGTGTGCACCGCGCGGAGAACGTTTGGCAAACCGTTTCAAAAGAGCTCGGTAGCTGAGCCCGACAATGCCGGAGAGCAGATACATGATGACGATAAGCCCCCAGCCGAGGGGCGAGAGGATAAAGTCGATCGGCGATTTATTAAAAAAATTCTTTTTGATTTGTGGAATAAGCATGAGGGCATTCAGGCCTTCTTTGCCATCAAAGGCTTCTGTCTCACCGATAGCGAGCGAGTACTTGCTGTCGTTATTGCTACTGAATACGCGAATTTGGTAGAAGCCCGCTTCTTCGTGTGCTTTGTACTTCGGTCCTTGCCAGTAGGTATCGTGGCCGAATTTTTCAAAGAATTGTTTCCATGTAGATGTCGCGCCATCGAGCACGGCGACTTGTTCGCCGTCTTTCAGTACTACTGCTGAGACATCTTTACTCTGCCCCGGGATATCCGGCACCAAGACTTCGACAAACAAATGGAATGCTGAAGTGGCATGTATAACATACACATCTGGCTCGCCCGTGAGCGTGCCATAATATGCTTTTGAAACTTCTGGATTGAGTACCGTCGTCACCCGACTATTGGTAATGCGAGGCTGGTGGGCTAACGCAAAACTCGGACTGAGCAAAAACAGCGCAAAAACTGCAACTGTGAGATTGTATATCACCACTGAGTCCGCATTTCGTTGCGCCACGTGCTCGAAGACTTGCTTTCGAACGTTGTCTAGTGCGGAGAGGGAGGGATTCGAACCCTCGGTAGCGTTAATAACACTACGTCGGTTTAGCAAACCGGTGCCTTCAGCCACTCGGCCACCTCTCCAGAGCGCACAAAGATAGTATTTTCGACCAATGAGTGAGAAGGAAACGTCGCTAATGCGGCAAGAATCATGAGTGAGAAGGAAACGCCGCTAATGCGGCAATACCGCGGGATTAAGGAGCGGTACCCTGATACGATCCTGCTGTTCAGGCTTGGGGACTTTTATGAGACCTTCGGCGACGATGCAGTGCGGACCGCACAGGCATGTGGAATTACGCTTACCAAGCGGAATAACGGAGGCGGCAGCGCGATTCCACTTGCGGGCTTCCCGCATCACCAGCTCGATGTGTACTTGCCTAAACTCGTTCGAGGGGGGCACCGTGTAGCCGTCTGCGAACAACTTGAAGACCCGAAGCAGGCGAAGGGCATTGTAAAGCGCGACGTTGTTGAAGTGGTAACGCCCGGTGTGGTGATGTACGACAAGTTGCTCGACACATCGTCGCACACGTATGTCGCGTGTATGACAGAGGCCGGTGGCCTGTCGCTGTGTGATGTTTCAACAGGTTCGTTCCTCGCAGGCGAGGTGTTTGCGAATCGCATGGCATCATTGCTCGAATCGTTTCGTCCCGCCGAGATCATCGTCAGCAAGTCCGAACGCGAGTGGGCAGAACAACTTCTGCGCTCTGTCTCCTTTCCGTACACGATTACCCGTCTGGAGCCATGGCTTTTTGAAGGGGGCTTTGCAGAGCCTTTGTTGTTACGACACTTCAATGTGCAGACCCTGAAAGGATTTGGAGCTGATTCGCTTACGCATGGACTCCGGGCTGCGGGAGTTGTAATGCACTATGTGGGCGAGACGCAGCGCTCGTCGCTCGCTCACATCACTGGATTGCGTGTCTTGCACACCGACGACATCATGCTACTTGACGCGTCGACGCGGAAAGCACTTGACATTCAGCCAGCGCTAATCGACATCATGGACCACACCCAGACGCCCATGGGCGCACGCCTCGTGCGGTGGTGGATGCAGGCGCCGTTGTTGCTACGCAGTGCGATTCAAGAACGACTTGATATAGTAAAAGCATTTACGGAATGTTCACAGATTCTGGATGCTCTGCGCGAGGAGTTGGCCTGTGTCGGTGATATAGAGCGGCTTATCGTTCGGATCGTTTCTGGTAAGGCCAATGCTCGCGACCTCGTTGCGCTACGCAACGGTCTCGACAGACTACCTGCTATTCAGCGACTTTGCGTCAGCAGCCCCTTACCAAATCTTCAGTCCTTGTGTACATCGATGGATACACACACAGACGTGCGCGCGCATCTGCACAATGCACTACGTGATGATCCGGCAGTTGCGGTCGGAAGAGGTCAGATATTTCGTCCGGGGTTCAGTGCCGATATCGATACACTCACGTCCGCATTAACCGATGGGAAGTCGTGGATTGCTGCATATCAAGACGATGAACGTCGAGACTCGGGTATCTTAACATTGAAAATCGGTGTAACAGGTGTCTTCGGGTATTACATCGAGGTTACGCACGCAAATACAGCGAAGGTCCCGTCGCACTTCCAACGCAAACAAACGCTGACAAACGCAGAGCGCTACACGACCGATCGCCTGAAAACGCTCGAGCATACACTACTCAATGCAGAGTCATCATTAACCGAACTCGAAGCGTCTACGCTCGCTGCGTTGCGCTCATTCGTATCAACCCATTGTGCCGCTATTCAGCACACGGCAGAAACCATTGCGCGTATTGATGTTCTTGCGGGCTTTGCCGATGTAGCACGCACAAATTGCTACGTTGCACCAACCATCCATGATGGCGGGGAGCTCGACATCGTTGGCGCAAGGCATCCAATCATAGAGAGGCTGTTGCCGCACGGAACGTCGTACACACCGAACTCGATTACGTTGGACCCGGATGGTGAGCAGATACACCTCATCACCGGACCTAATATGTCTGGGAAGTCAAGTTACCTGCGGCAGACGGCTCTGATTGTGTTCCTTGCTCATGTGGGCAGCTTTGTGCCCGCAGCTTCCGCGCACGTTCCGTGTACCGATCGCATTTTTACGCGTGTGGGTGCGCAAGACAACATTATGGCCGGAGAAAGCACGTTTCTTGTGGAGATGCAGGAGACGGCAAACATTTTAAACAATGCAACAAAACGCAGTTTGATTTTGCTGGATGAAGTGGGCAGGGGAACGGCAACCTTCGATGGAATCTCGATTGCTTGGGCACTTGTCGAGTACCTACACAATGTTGTAGGAGCAAAGACGCTCTTTGCAACGCACTACCATGAGCTCGCTTCGATGGCTGATCGCCTTGAGCGTATTCGCAATTATCAAGTCGAAGTACGCGAAGTTGCAGAGACCATCGTCTTCACACACCGCGTCGTGCCCGGGCACAGCGATCACTCGTTCGGAATTCATGTTGCTCGTATGGCTGGGCTACCACCAGCCGTTCTTGCACGAGCCCGCTCAGTGTTGCGCGATATGGAAAATGGACGTGAAAAACCCGATCAATTGTCAATGTTCGAGTTACGAGACGACACGCTGAGAGATCGGCTTCGTAACATCGACACTTCGAACATGACTCCACTGCAGGCGCTGCAGGAATTACATGCGTTGAAGGAATCGATCAATGTTTGAATTGATCAATGGATGAAAGGAATCGATCTATGGACGACGGTAAAAAATCAGGCGACGAGGTAAAGAAACGGTGGACAGAACGAGACCGCGTGACGAAATGCATAACGCAGGACGGCATGTTTCGTGCCGCGTGCATCCACAATGTGCAGTGTGTGCGCACAGCGCAGGAACGTCACGCACTCGAGCCCCTTCGCGCGCTCGTACTTGCGCGCGGCCTTACCAGTGCATCGCTCATGGCATCGTTTCTAAAAGGTGAGGAACGCGTTGCAATTGACATGTCCGGTGACGGCCTTGTTCGTCGTGTGTACGCCGAAGCGTTGCAAGTAGGCGAGGTGCGCGGTTTTGCTAATCTCAACGCATCGCCCGATCCCGATGCGAACTCCGCACTAGGTAAGGGGCTGTTGAAGGTGCAACGTGTACTGTATGGTAAGCACGATCCAATAACAGGTATTGTGGAGTTACGTCGCGGTGACGTTACGAGTGACCTCAGTTACTATCTAACGCAGTCCGAGCAAATTCCATCGGCGTTCGTCCTCGATGTGGACTTCGACGAAAACGACATGATTGTGCAAAGCGCGGGCCTGCTCATTCAGTCTATGCCTGGCGCTTTACCGGAAGACATATTCCGCGTGTATGACACCATCGACTACTTGGGCAAGCTAACCCAGTTTGTAAACGACGGCTACTCTTCCGAAGACATTTTGCGTCAGGTGATGCCGACTGCCATCGATGTTATCGACACATCACCGGTCGACTTTTTCTGCCGTTGTTCGCTCGAGCGATTCAAAGGGATGTTGCTTACACTCGGGTACGAAGAAGTAGCAGGGATGGAGAAGGAAGGACACACAGAACTCGTGTGCCAGTATTGTAGCAATCGTTACAATCTCTCCGAAGCAGATTTCGCTGAACTCAAAACGCAGCTACTCGTGCAACGCAATTAGCGGGCAGTAGTCGCTGCTTCTTGAGATTCCGACATTACACTCGCAATTGCTGCGACGTTTATAATGTCCTCCACTGAACATCCGCGCGAAAGGTCGCAGAATGGCTGTGCGAGGCCTTGAACGATCGGACCGCATGCATGAGCGCCTCCAATGCGTTCGGCAATCTTGTATGCGATGTTGCCAGAATTCAAGTCGGGGAATACTAAAACATTTGCACATCCTGCAAGGGGCGACGAAGGGGCTTTCCGTGCTGCAATCGCTGGCACGAGTGCGGCGTCGACCTGTAGCTCACCATCAGCAATAATGTCCGGACGTCGCTCGTGCAAGAAACTGAGTGCTTGCGTTACCGCGTCGACAGACCCATGCGCAGCAGATCCCTTAGTAGAAAAACTAAGGAAGGCAACAAGGGGCTCATCGTTGCAAATCTGACGGTAGTTGTCGGCAGAGGAGATGGCAATGTCTGCGAGTTGCGATGGTGTAGGAGCGGGAACAACAGCACAATCGGCAAAGAACAACGGCCTTCCGTTTGTGGGAATTATCAGAAAAAAGCTGCTCACTGTTTTTATGCCTGCTGCGAGACCAATGCAACGTATGCCGGCTCGAAGTACATCGGCCGTGGTCGAAAGACTCCCGGCTACACCGCCGTCGGCATATCCGTCTTTCACCATCTGTGCTGCATGCAATAGGGGCGTTGGCTGTTCTGAGTCCGTTGCATCAACGATGCAGATATCGCTGATGTTAATACCTGCATCAGCAGCGGCATTGCCAATGCCTTCTGGGTTACCAACGAGAACAGGATTGCATATCCGCAACACGTGCAACTCGACGACAGCGGTGAGTGTGCGGACGTCAACGGCATCTGGGAAAACGATGATGCGGTTGAGAGCGACGGCTCTATGTCGGATACGTTCGAGCATTACCGTGGAAGTGCAAGAATTGCGCCTGGTTTTTCACGAATTGTAACGCTTGCTTTTTGATTTTCGACCAGTTCGTCCCATGCTTCGACGACTGGACTGTCCGAGCGGAGTAAGAGTACTTCTGCTCTTGCTGCGTTGTACGCTACGCCTGCATAGTCTGTGAGCAGAACAGCGCTTGCTTTGGTACGGCTGCGTGTGTTTACACGTAGGAGGCCAGACTGCACCGGCACGTACGCAAAGCCTGTTGATGTTACGATGAGACCACGGGGAAACTGTTGGAATGCCTCGGAGGGACGTGCAGTAAGCTCGATGCTCGTTATCACGGCACGTGTCGTAGGATTAATAAACGTCATCTGTGGTGTTGTCTGCGGGGCAACGTCAAGCTTGCCGTAGCCGAGACTAACAACGGCAAATACGGAAAAGGTCGCTGACGAACGAACATAGTACGGTACCTCAGGTACGTCGATAGAGGCCTCGACGGCATTCGTCCTCGAGTCGATTATTTGAATGACGTTCGCATCAGCACATGCAACGGCAAGCTGATTGCCTAGTGCTGCAATGCTGCGTGGTCTGTTCGCGACAGAGATTGTGCGAACAGTCTCGTTGGTGGTGATATCTATTACGCTCACGACGTTTTTGTCTGCATGCACTGCATAGGCAGTCGTTGCGTTTGCAAAGGCCATGTCTGATACAATGCCGAGTGTATCCATGTTTATGGTATCTAATGCAACTAACGAAACGCGGTCGAGCACAACGATCCACGGGTCGGTCGTAGGTAGGATATACAGGCGGTCACGGAATTCTGTGATGTTTGTTGATGTGCCACTTGCACCACTCCATACGTCACTCCGCTCCGTACTTCCGGCGGGCATTGTATAGAGCGCAATGCCAGGTCCATCACTTGCCAAGAGGCGCCATCGATCGTCAAACGAAGATATCGTCGGCTCGTCGGGCGTACACGATACAACGAAGACCAAGACAACGAAGAGAGGAAGAATGCGATTCATGTATGCTAGTCCAGGTGACGTATCACGTCGGTGAAAATCGATGTCAGTATTGGTTCTGCTATTGCTGCTGCCGCAAGCACGTCGTCGAGATGAACAGGTTGTAAGGAATCGGGGAAGCACTCATCGGTAACGATACTAATTCCAAGAACGTCTATTCCCATTTGCCTTGCAACGATGTTTTCGGGAACTGTGCTCATACCGACGACATCGGCGCCAATGGCTCGCAGGAATCGATACTCGGCACGGGTCTCAAGATTTGGTCCAGCAACAGCGGCATAGACCCCTCGATGTACTTTCTGTTGCAGACGAAGAGCGGCCTGCTCGGCGCGTAACAGAAGATGCCGAGCATAGGGTTCGCTCATATCGGGAAAGCGTGGTCCGAAGCGCTCGTCGTTTGGTCCGCGTAGCGGATTGTCCCCGATGAGGTTGATATGATCGTCAATGAGCATAAGGTCGCCACGACGGTACAGGGGGTTCATGCCACCACACGCGTTGGAAATGAGTAGGGTGCGGACACCCAACGCGTGCATCACACGTACTGGAAACGTCACTTGCTGTAGGGTATACCCTTCATAATAATGGAATCGTCCCTGCATCACCACGACATCTCGGTCTGCAATGCGTCCGAAATGGAGGGTCCCATGGTGGGACTCGACCGTACTGACGGGGAAATGGGTGATGTCTTCATAGGCAATCGATGTCCGCAGGTCCATCTGCGAAACCAATCCGCCTAGGCCAGTACCGAGGATGATGCCAACAGTTGCAGAGGCGGTGGTATGAGCCTGAATGCTCTGTACCGACTGGACGACTTGGTTAAATAACTCCATGCGCGAAAATATGCCTGTCTACCTTGTCGTCATTTTTTTATTTTACAGGTCACGCACGGTAACATACGTCCTGGAAACAGGTTGGACATCGTGTGGGGACACACACGAACGCACATTCACACATACCATGTCAAGAAGGACCACGATGAAACCTTCGTTTCGATTCTCATTTTTAAGCACGTTCCTGCTTCTGTTTGCGCTTGGTTTTACGGCTACTGTCGCGCAACAGTACTATACCATTGCTGGCGGTTCGGGTTCGACCCGCACTTGGGGCCAGTATGTTTACCCTAATCCTTTGCAGGATTACTGGTATACCATTCGCAGCCAGTACTTGATTAGGGCCTCTGAACTACAGTTCTATGCTATGCCCGGTGGCATTATCGAATCGATGGCGTTTAACATTCGCACATCAACGCCATTTGCGTCGCGTTCACTCACCATCAAAATGAAGACGACCGTGGCAACTGCCTTGGTCGGTGGCAACATGGATGCTGCTGGATTTACGCAGGTGTACACAACCGCGTCCATGCAACTTCCGGTGCTGAACAACACGCCCACATGGTTGAACTTCCAGTTTCAGACGCCATTTCAGTGGGATGGTGTAAGTAATCTGGTTGTTGACGTATGCTGGTATCGTCCCGGGTACACGTTCGTGTTTCCAGACTACGAATACACGAATGTTACACCTGTGTATGCAACGCAGAAGTATTACTATAACGACATCAACAACGGATGTGCGATAACGGTCGGAGGGAATAATTACTCAATCCGACCTGTATTACGTTTTGGCGTCCTTGCCGGCATCGAAGCCTCATTTCCCGATGACGTAGATCCCAGAAGAATTCTCAGAGCTGGTTCGGTTTATGATGGTTCGCCAGGATTCCCAAAACCATCGCTTACCTTCCGTCAGTCCGTTGGTCAGAACATCTCGCTTACGTACCAGATTATCGGCCCTCTCCCTAGCACAACGGTGATCTATGAGGGTCGTAAGGCGGGTATAACACCAATTGCTCATACAGGCACTACGAACGGACTCTTCACCTACACAATGGATGACGCCACGGGCATTGCAGCCGGTGCGGGTGGCGTGTTAAATCTGACAAACATCGTTGGTGGTGCGTACAGGCTTGTGGCGACATACTCTATCCCTGGGTACACCCAAACGTGGCAGAAGGAATTCAGCATTGCGTTCCCAGACGATGTTGCAATGCGGCTCATTCGCTCGCCACTCGAAGTCCCTCGCAAGTACCCGCGCGGTGTGCCGATCCCTATTAGCGCAAGTGTGCAGAACGTTGGTCTTAACGACGTCACGAACGCACGCGTAACCGCTGTGCTCCGACGCGCTGCAGACAACACCGAGGTCTACCGTGAAGTCACCAACTTTGTTGGGGTGCTTAAAACAGGTGAATCTCAGACTGTAGACTTCCCGACGTTTACGAGTCTTGAAGTGCGAAATTGGACAGCTACGTTCTGTGTCGAGCTCTTGAGCGCCATAGATAACCAACTGGCCAACGACTGTCTCCCTCGTGCCGGAGCTGCTGCGTATGTCTTCCAAACGCTATACAACGAAGAAGTTGGCGCTCAGTCCATTGAGAATCCGACAGCGACAGGCGAGTACTATGCATTCCGTCCGTTTAGACCTCGTGGCCGGATTATTAACGGTGGTATTCAGGATTTGTCCGACATCCCTGTTCGTATGAAGATTACACAGGTGAGTACCGGTGCAACGGTGTACAACCAGTTGATCATCGTCCCAGACGTTGGTGCCGAAGCTCCGTTGAACATCTCGTCGTTTGAGTTTCCGACGTTTACACCACCAGGAGCGGGACAATATCAAGCTTGTCTTACAACAGAATACCCCGGCGACCAGGTTGCGACAAACGACCAGACATGCGTGACATTCACGGTGAATCCTAACCTTAGCGGTATCTATACGATCGGTACGCTCAAGTCGGGCATCGCTCGCAACTACCTGACAATTCAAGACGCTGTGAATGACATGTACCGAAAGGGCGTATCGGGTCCGGTTGACTTCGAACTAACCGACGGAGCATACGCTGTAGGTAACCCGGTACTGAATCAGCCGGCACTTGACCTTACGGCCAAGATTATTGGCGCAGGACCAACCGCACCAATCTCCTTCGGTCCGTCACTGGAAAAATCTATCGCTCGTGGCTCAGTTGTCATTACAATGAACTCTGGCACAGGTGTAGGTATCCTGTTTGGACAGAGCATTCTTACTTCAAACGTGAATGCTGTGCAGTTCGAGTTTCAGAAGGAACCGCAGTGGGCAAATACGAATGGTTACATCCGCTTCAATGGCGGTCAGCAGCGTTCGTTGTCGTTTGTTCTAAACGCTACAACACCGTTCCGTGCTCCATTTTACCTGGGTGACGGTGCACACAACATTTCGATCAAGAACTCTCAGATTGGTAATGCATCGGGCACGACACCAAGCTACAGCAGTTCGCTTCCTATTGTGAGCTTTGTAAGCAACTCACTTCAGTTCCAACCGGATGTACGTGTTGTCGGTGTTACGACGAATACGTACAGCGCGGGTATTGTCAGCCGACAGAAGCTTCCTTCGGGTCGCGACGGAAACAACTCTGAGCGGCTTGACACCGTGCGAGGCGATCGTAATGAGTTCGTAAATAATGACATCAGCGGGTTTGGTTATGGCGTCGTAACCATTGGTATAGGCGCTGCTATCAAGGGCGGCATTAATGTGTTCCAGCCTTATTACTCGACAAGAACGCTGATTCAGGACAACCTCATTTACAATGTAGGTCGCGCAGGTGTTTTCGTGGGCTACGAAGACGGAGCCAAGATCAACCATAACCGAGTCTACAATGTTGGTGTGCAGGCAACCGGCGTTACGAACGTTGATGCTGCCGGCATTCTTGCTGGTGGCGAAGCACGCTACCACAACGTGAATACGGTCATCGAGCGCAACGAAGTCTCAGGCATTTCTGGTGACTTGTGGGCTCGTGGTATCCGTGTCGAACAATCACGCAACATCTATCCATCGGTTGGCGGTGGCGGTAACGTTGTATTCCCGCAAGTCGAGGAAAACACCGCGGTCCGCAACAACGTCGTCTGGGGACTTCGCCGTTCTGGCACAACTGCTGGTTTGGCGGGCATACATCTACTGACTAGTCGCAATACCACGCTCACAGGCACGACGCAATTGGTTACGCCTGCTACGAATACAGAGGGATACTTCACACGTAAGGATGTGGTATACAACAACACAATCCTCATCGACGACGATAACGTCTTCGGAAGCAACATTGTAACAGGTTTGGGCGTTCAGCACGGCAATGGTACCGTTGTTAAGAACAACGTCATCATGATGCGAGGAACAGCAAACGCATCTTCGTTCTCACATGCGGCACTCACAGTGCAGGGCGTGCAGATGAATGATGGTAATGATCCGATGGCATTTGTGTCCGATCGTAACGTGTACCAAATCGGCAGTGCTTCGTTTGCACGTTTCATTGAAATCACGAATCTCAGTGAGATCGTTAGCCCTGGCACGACTTCAGAATTCACGAATCTTTCGCAGTGGCGTGCATGGACGAAACGCGATCTGAACAGCGTGGTAGGCAACGTTTTTGCCGAGCATGAACTTGTAGGAATCGCTCCGATCCAGCGCCTTCGCGTAAAGACGAACCCAACGCCGATCTCCTCCATTATGAATAACCGCGGTGAACGCATCGCAAGTGTGACCGTGGATGTGGATGGCGATCTGCGAGGTGCAAACGGACAGCGTTTTGATATCGGCAGCGACGAGTTCAACGGACGTGAGTACAACCTCGACCTCGAG
>JBKJNB010000096.1:0-40610 GCA_046595995.1 Candidatus Kapaibacteriota bacterium | reverse complement strand
GCTTTGGTTCGTCGGCTTTCGTTTCGGAACTTGATGTTTTGGACTTCTTGGTAGTTCGCCGACGCTTGCGTTGAACTCGTGGTATCTGCGGGGTCGTGGTTGCGGTACTAGTTGAGACACCAAGCTGTCCGAGAAGCACTTCAACAACGCGAAGTTGAACGGATTCGCTCTTAAACGCATTGACTATGTCGGCAATGGTCTTGAGTCTTTTTTGCAGTTCGTCGAGATCGCTCATCTGCTCCCTCATTGTTATGCGACAACAAAAATAACCTGATTTCAGTTTCCCGTTTCGGTAACCTGGAGGGTATCACTACATCTCGCTACCTAGTAGCAAAACTCCTTACCAAGCTAAAATCCCAAATTCACATGCTATTGTAGGTGGAAGACTTGGCGCTACGTTCACCCCACATTCACCGGCAAAAGCGTCATCGTATCATTTCCAAAGATGTCGATTACCTTTACCGCCACAGTATACCGCCCACCCTTCGAATACTTGTGCTGCGCTGACGTGAGTTCAAGTTCACGATTCTTGCGCGTACGAAAACTCTGCCACTCGTTTTCAAAGATGTAGCCGCCGGTCCAACGTTCTTCGAAATCACTCTCGGCGTTCTGTTGTGCATTAACGTCCGTTGCTCGCGCTACCACGCCAACATCACGTTGCACCTTGATGATTTCCTTGCGGCTCATGTAATCGAAGTCGACGGCCCAGTAGTCCACCCAGTCAGTCCAGTGGCCTGTTAGTTTATAGCGTGTGACGACGCCTTGTTTGTCTTTGGCAATCTTATAGAGCTGACCCGCCTCGCACACGACCTGACTCTTTCCATCCTTAAGATTTGCAATCGCGGCATCCATTGCGCCTTGCGTATAGTACACAGAAAAGTCTGTTAGCTCGACTGCGACTGTGTGCTTGTCTTTTTTATCATATCGCGGCGTTGCTTCGACAAAGCTTATGTCGTGGAATACGACCTGACCCCGTTCGACTGCTCGCTTGTCGAACACTTCTGCCGGGATGTACTTTGGTGAGATGTCTATGCCTTTGCTCTTCGCTTCTTCAAGCACAGCAGGGAAGAGTCCCATTTCAAATTCAAAAGCAAGCACGTCGACGCGTGAGGCACCGCGTTTGCGGCACTCAGTAATGACTTCTTCGACGAACAACCGCCCAACAGGAAGATTAATCGGACCTATGACCACGAGTCGACCCGCATTCGCTCCATGAAAGAACGTCGCGTCTTCAAGAGGTTGTGCTTTATACGCTCGAAGGATAAGTTCGCGGAACTCGCGTTCTTTACTAAGTAAGGCTTGCTCCTTCTGACTACTGCTAAGTGGTCCGACTACGTTTAGATAGGCCTGACGCTCATACCGACCGAGGTTCAACACTTCGAATGCACGAAAGGGTTTACCTGTGGCTTCAAGTTCGCGCTGCACACCGATTAGACGTTTGCGCGTGGTGTGGATGCCGAACTTGCCGAGATCGGTAGCAATCCATTTACGTCCGAGTTTTTCGGCCACTGCTGCCGTCGTGCCGCTGCCGCAAAAAAAGTCCGCCACCAAATCGCCTTCGTTACTGCTTCCCTTAATAATGCGTTCTAGAAGGGCTTCGGGTTTTTGTGTGGGGTAGTCGAGTCGCTCATTAGCCTGAGACGCAACTGGGCCGATGTCATCCCAAAGGTCTCGGAGGGGTTGCCCTAGTAACTCATCCAAATAGCGCTTTCTGCGAATTCGACCATTGGGGTCTTTAGGAAAATGTAAACGACCTTCCGCGTCCCAAAGCTTCATTTTCTCTAACGATATAGCCCAGCCATTTTTTGGTGGTGGGTAACCTTTGTACTCATAAATCAGATTTGGGCGACGCGCGGGATTTGCTAGGTTGTCAATCGCATAACGTCTGCCGTTATCATCTATGTGTCGAAAGAAACTTTCCACGTAATCTGGGTCGGGTTCTCTGTATTGAACGTTGAAAATAGGCGACTCACCAAAAAATAGGATATTGTCGTTGCTATGACCATACTGCACAGAGGACTCCCCCAGCTCACTGCTGCTTCCGGTTTTTCGTTTCCATGTGATTTCGTTTCGATAGCTACTACGGCCAAACACTTCTTGTAAGACCAAACGGAGATAGCTGTTCACCCGCCAATCACAATGCACATAAATACTTCCATCCTCCGCCATCAAATCCCGCATCAGGATCAGCCGTTCGTAAATCATAGAAATAAACGAATCCGCACCACGCCCCCATGTATCGCGATAAGCGATCTGCTCCAATAGATTTGGTTCTTTATGAAATGTCTCACCACCTATCTCTATGTCCATTGAGAAGTCCGCGCCGACATCAAAAGGCGGATCGATATAAATAAGTTTAAGACCACCAGCATCCTCGATCTGCTGACGCAATGCGCCGCTCTTAAGCGAGGAGAGAATCAGTTTGTTGTCGCCCCAGATGAGCTTGTTCGTCCAGCCTTTAAGTTGGCGTCCACGTGTGTCGAACATGTCGACCTGCGCTGATTGGGGTTCCTCCTTGCGAGGTTCGTCTACATGCTCTAACGACTGGAAGGGCAGGACCGTTGTGCAGACGTCGCGGCTCTTGCCGTTCCATACCAGTTCCACTTCACGCTTGTCGGCAAACAGAATAAAGCGGTACTTCTCCGGTAATGGTTTACCGAGTTGTATGAGTTCGATGAGGTCGCGCTTTTCGGCGTCGGTGAGATCGTAGGCTTCTTTGTGGGGTTTGGCCATGGTCAGGACTTCTTCGGTTTTTTCGATTTGGACGGAAGTTTAGGCTTGGGTTTGTCGGTTAGGTAATTTTCTGCGGTGACAACTTTCCGTCCGGACTTGGCTTCAAGCTGGCGTCGGGCGTTGCCCGCTACGGAGCCCCCTTCCCTTGCTGCCTGCTTGTTCTTCTGGAAGCCTTGCGCGTCTTTGTTGCGAGCGATTTCGGTGGTGGCTGCTTCGCCGAGCATGGTGAAGATGAGTTCGAGATCGTTCATGTGGTCGCGCAGGTTTTCGCGCTTCAAGCCCTTGAGCTTTTTGTATTGCGCGGGCGTAACGCCGAAGGTAGCCTGGGAGATTTCAGCAGTAAGGACTGCGAAGTCCTGCTTGTCCGAAATGCCGCGTTTCTGCCATTCGTCGGTAAGCTCGTCTCGCACGGCAATGCCGCGAACTCGTTTTTCGATCCAATCGTCGGGGTAGCCTTTTGCTTTATAGAGATCCTTCATCCGCTGTTGGGCAAGTTCGGGATTTTCGATTTCCTGGACGCGCTGATATCCAACCTCGGCTAGCCAGCGTTTGAACGGTTCGGCCTTGGGGCTAGGGATGGACTGGATGATGCGGAATGCGGCTTCGGTGCTGACGGCCTCGGTCTGGTAGTACTTGCCGTCGGCGGCGGCCAGTTTCAGTTGTCGACAAAGTGTCGACAACTCGATTCCCGAAGTTTCCATCTCGCGGCGCTTCATGCGGTACCAGTAATCTCGCGGGTTGGGGCTGTCCGACAGCGCGCCTATGATGTCAACGACAGAGAAGTACCACTGCTCATCAACCCAGACCCGGCGAATCTGTTTTGCGCCGAAGACAACGATCTTGCCCTGCGAATCTGACGGTAGTTCTTCGTTCATACAGCGCTCTGAAATTCGGTGAAGCTCGCAACAAGGCCAGCAAATGTAGTTGGTGGATTACGCTCGTAGCCCGACTGATCTACGTATACAAAACGATACGCGCAACCACCCTCGGCTTTACTAGCTGTTGTTGCATCATCGCACCACTGACGCAGGCGCGACATTTTCTGCGGCAGGTCTAGTTCTACGCGGCCCTTGGTCTCGATAACCCATACGGTACCGTCGGCGGTTTTCACGAGAAAGTCTGGGACGTAGTTCGATAGGTCGCCGTCGGCTCGTACATAGTCGATCTTGAAACCAACAGCGAAGTAGTTTTTCGCGAATGCAACGACGTCTGGTGCCTCGTCGAGAAATTTTGCAAAGGCAAGTTCGAGTCCACCGGCCTTGGGTTCACCAACGGTCTTGCTGAAGAGTGATTTTTTTGAGGTAAGGAACGGACGGTTCTCTGTGCGGAACGGACGCATGTCTTGCAGGCGAATGCGGTCTTCTACGCGGACAGTGCCTGAGTCGTGTATGGTGAGCGCATTAATAGCAGTCTTAAATGCGTCGAATAAAATCTTGCCAGCTTCAGGTTCCGATAGATTGCGTAACACGACGGGGTTGTCTAGGTCGACGGGCGATGCTGTAAAGAGATGGTTGATCATAAAGTCTCTTACCATCGGGTAAACAACTTCATAACCACCGACGAGTCGCAACTCGCTAAGTATCTGTTTAGCAAAAAATGCAATGACGGATCGGTAATCTGCTGGACCCGCACCCTCTAGCTGAATGGTGTGATGCACTTCGGAGTCGAGCATTGTCTTGAAGACAATCTCACGTGTTTCGGCAGGTGTGAATGGTTTGAGTGAAAGCTTCTGATTGCCAAACCGTGCTGGGTCGAGATTATCGAGGTGTTTGAATTCGCGATTGAATCTGCGTGATAGTCGCGGTAACTCGATGTCCAGGTCCTCCATGCTCTTGTCTGGGTTTTGAGTGTCGACCTCAACAATAAGAGAGTCCTTGCGGTCAGAACCTAGTCCCATCGGAGCATACTCGAGATCAACACCTTCGTTTCTGATTGACTCCACAAATTCCATGAAGGCCGGTGTACCAACAATCGAGACTGTCTCTTGAATATCCGTGCCGAAGTACATGCGACGCAGCCCCCTGCCAAGCGTCTGTTCAGGCAGGATGTTGCTTTGCGCTGTGTAAGCACGTAACCCAACGATGGTCGTCACATTGCGAACGTCCCAACCCTCTTTAAGCATGAGCACAGAGACAATGGCTTTGTATGGCGACTTAGGCGTATCGATATCGTTGGCTTCTTTGCGAAGCTTTTCGAGTTCTTCTTTGTTCTTGCCCGATGCTGCTTCGGAGATTTCGCCGTTGTTCTTTGTATGGATTACAAGAACAGCACCTTGAAGCTCTGGACAGATCTTTTCTAAATGTGCGCCGACTTCATCGCAGTTGCGCGTGTCGTCGACCATCACAAACAACACAGCTTTCTTACCTAATGCGTTGTGGTCTGCATAACTCTTGCGCCACTCCTCGACACCCAGTTGCAGAAAGTCGGCATAGTGCTCTGCAAAGATTGCGCTCTTCTTTTCCTCAAGACGTGAACGGCTTGCAGCATCGGGCAACACCGGATGCTTAACAACGTTCTGATGAATGGCCTCGACGAGTGGATAGTCGGAAACGGTCTGCACAAAGATTGCACCGTTATTGTGTCGCGGCGTAGCGGTCACATCGATTTGCAACGTAAGGCGACCATCCTTCTGCAACATTCTGTGATGAATGTCCTGAATGCTTTTGAACCACGCCATCTTCGGGTCGTGGATGTGATGCGCCTCGTCGTTGAAAACTGCAAGCTCGTCTATCTCGCGCACGATTTCACCTAGGTCGGTCTTGCTATCGGTTGTGCGGCCTACAGGCTTGGGTCCGAACGGGTCGAGGAAGTAATCGCGTAAGTCATCATCTTCTAGCGACGGCTCACGCACGTCTCCAAGAAACACACGATGAATGTTCGTTAGAAAGAGATTGCCTGTATCGCGCACAACGCGAACATCATCCTGAATATGCAGCGTCAGTTGAAAGTCGTCGCGCCAGTTACGTCCATCGAAGCCGTTGTCGGGCAGAATCGGATCGTTAAAAAAAATGCGCAATCCATCGAAGTCCGCCCGCAACCTATCGAGCACAATAATGTTCGGCGCAATCAGCAGGAAATTTCTTGCAAGGGTCGAATGGGGCTCATAGAGCTTATGAAAGAAACTCCATGCAATCAGCAACGACAGCACCTTCGTCTTACCAGCACCCGTTGCCATCTTTAGTACATACCGTGGCCAGTCTTCGTCGAACATTCCGGCCGACACAGCACCCGAAGCGTCGTATCGCATCAAATCGAATTTGTCGCGAACCTTTTTAACATCATGCAGCCAGATTACTGTCTCGACGGCTTCACGTTGTGCGAAGTAATATCGAAATGACGAGAGAGAGCCATCGCCTTGCTCAATCATATGCTCGGTCTGGAACCACCAATTCAACAACGCACGCGATGTACCCGAAGCACCAGCATAGCCAGCGTTCCGCCACGCCGTAACCTCGGTGCGAATGTTCGCAACAAGTGGTGGTAGCAGCTTTTCATACGCAGTGCTGCGCAGTTCCTCCGCAGCGGGAAACCACCGCTGCTCTGGCAGCAGCTCCGCGTATGGCGACTTCGGGGATTCAGGATGTAGTGCGATGGGTCACCGAAGGAGAAGGATGCGACATTCACTAATGTGGCAAATCTAGCATGGACACTGCTGTAATGACTGAGGCGGGCATATCCATGATGGTTCTAGTTGCTACCAGCCGACCTCTCAAGGTAGGTCTTGTTGCGACGCATGGTGTCGCATGTAATCATGTCGCGGAAATCCTGCTTGTTTCTACGTCTTCGATTCGACGCGAAGCGGCTCTGGTACTGGATATCACCGAATTCGTTCGCAAAATGGACGCAAAAAGCGGCAATTACTTGATGAACATGACTGTATTGTCGTGATTGTCAACGGGAGAACAAGCGTCTGAACGAGCCATAAAAGTAGCAATTGC
This sequence comes from Candidatus Kapaibacteriota bacterium, assembly GCA_046595995.1. Classification (GTDB taxonomy): domain Bacteria; phylum Bacteroidota; class Ignavibacteria; order Kapaibacteriales; family Kapaibacteriaceae; genus JAWXBR01. The sequence goes on along the minus strand of JBKJNB010000096.1, from coordinate 33,939 downwards.
AATTACGGACGGCTTTGCACACTACGCGAGAGGCTGGTGCTGCGTTCAAATTTGCTGTCTGCTGCTGTCTGCTGCTGTCTGCTGATTAGAATTTCGTTGTTCGTTGTAAACTAAGTCTGCATGGTGTTTGGGTTTAGCCTGTAAACGGGCCTTATTGCGCGGAAAAGGGGCGATTTAAGAGGCAAGAAAGTATCACACGGTGCTCCTGACGCCTACTAATTTGAGATCGTTGGTTAATAGCGAGGGGTTTGACCATTACGTATACAATGAAGGACGTTGTTCGTTGAATGCAGAAGGCGGAGAAAGCGAAAGCAACTGCCGAAGCAGGTGTTGAAGACCTTGGTGTTGCGATGGAATCTGCTGGCAACCGGTGGGTTGTGGTACCGTAGCGTTTTTCGTCTGTAAAGAATGTGATCGTGAGTCCACTCAAGCCGTCGGTGTGTTACGGCGCGTTGCCCGACTCTTCAGGTGAAATCATTTGTGTTTGGCTCTGTCTGCCTGTGTACATAACTGCTTGTGTCTGTTTGTGTGGTTCGTGTGCGTTCGTGTGCGTTTGTGTACGTTCGTGTGCGTTCGTGCGCGTTTGAAACGCATGCGCCAATGGTCACCGAAGTCTCTGTTACGCGGCGATTGTTGGCGATAGCTGGCGATATCAGGCGATATCCAGTGATATGCGGCGATAGCCCGCGATGAAAAAGCATTAGCAACGGTTTGTACTGGCCGAATCAAACACCGACTTAGCGCATAACGGGCGCGGTACTCCGATGAAGAAGATACTCCTGCGCGCTTGTTTCTTCTGGTTACAGCGATAACGATTTGATAATTACGCAACGTGGCTTGCCAACGTAAACACTTTCGTACGTTGCGCCCGACTTCGATTCGAACTGTACTTGTATTGCGTATGCCACAACGGTGTCGCATCATTATTTATTTGGAGCGTTTATGTCTCGTTTATTTGCAGTAGTTGCTACTGCGCTTTTAGCATTTGTACTGTTCACTGGCACTGCACAAGCCACTCAGCCGCCGTGTGTGCCCGATTGTTTTCAGGATCCGTATGGACCTGCAAAGACGAAGATATTTGAGGTCACGCCCGGTTGCTTCATCAAAGTCACGTACCATGAACGATTTGCATGCGGCCAATTCCATGATGTAGCGATTGTAGAAATAACCATCCTCTCGCCGTTTACCTGCAATTTTTACAATACCTCGCAGTTTGTGGAAATCGTTTCTCGAAAACTCATCGCCTCCGTTCCTGGTCCTCTTCCGCAAGATTCCTGCGTTCAGAGATATCGCATAACGAGGGGATCTTGCTGGCGTAGCGATACAACCAATCCATGCGGCGACACGATCATGGTGCCATGTCCCGCGCCTGGTTGCTGTATCATTCGATATGAAGTGTGTGGCGATTCGTTGACTGGCAACCGGGTACGACCGATGCACATCTCATCGCCAGGAGGTTGCCCAGATACAAGCCAGAGCTCACCTTGTCGCCCGGCTTGTGATACATCAATAGCATATGGCTTGCGCGGCACCTCGAATGTGAATTCCGATGCGTCCCAACTGGGATCGCTAACAATTGCGCCGAACCCCGCTATGCAGACCGTGCGAATATCCGCCCCTACATCAATACTTTCCCTATGTGATCGAATCGCGATAACAGACCTGCAAGGGCGACTTGTAGTTGAACTCCGTATCAGCGAAACGCAGCGGTCACTTGGATATGTGGACGCAGACGTAGCGAACCTCGGTACGGGTGCGTATATCGTGACATGCTCGGGAACCACGATCAATCTGTCGAACCAATTCTCTATACTACGTTAGAATATTGCTTGCCCTAGAATACCCCTCTCCCGCGAGAGGGGTTAAGAGGCTGGTTCTATCTCAGGTTGCTTCTATTGGGACTGGTACATAGGTATGTGTTGTAACGCGCGAGTGTGTGTTACGAATAGAATTTGTGCGCCGATGTAACCTAATCCTGATCTTATGGTTATAGTTGCTGCGAGGGCGATTACTTACGACTACAGAGTATTCGTTCTGTCCTCGACAAATTCCTGCTGCTTATTCGCGAGCCATTGACCCGGCTCCTTAGAATGTCCGTCCGTTGTGCCAGCAAGTCCTTTTGCTTGCTGATCTGATGCTCCCTGTTCGTTATCTCTGACCATGTTTGGCTGGGAAACTGCCATTCGTATTCCATACGTGCCCGGGGAGCCGAGTTATGATTCGGTTATTTCTGACGTGCTGTTGCCTTACAATAGCGCTGCTTCGATCCGCAGTAGCTTCAGGTCTGTGGGTGCAAGAATCTGACTCCGCGATGGTTGTGCGAACATACACTTCGGACGCCGTGCGTGTCTACTATACGGAGCCGCATCCTGTAGTTGTACAAAGACTAATGCTGCCAGCGGGTACGAAGATCAGTCAAGTAAGTGTGCAACTGAGCGGACCACCGACTGAAAATGCAGGTAATCTGGTCATCTTCGGACATGAGCGTGGACTCATTGCACCACAATCGCGCGAGCCAATTCTAACAATCCCATTTGCTAAACGCATACATGGTATTGAAGACGTAGTCATTCCAATTGATCCTCCACTCGTGCTTGAAGGCGGCCAAACGTTCATTGGCGTGGAGGGCTTAGCGGATTCACTTCACCTTCTGATGGTGAACGAGGCAACAGTGCCGTGTGCTGACGCTTCAGGCCTGCGAAGCGGCCTAGTGTTCATGGACACATCTGGGGCATGGCGGCAATCGGCCTTGCCCTTGGCGTTGTCAGTAAGCATTGAATATCCAGAAGCAGCTAAAGGTGCATTTGCTTTAGACACGGTATTGTATGGTGCACCGGATAGGTCTCGTGTAGTTGCACCATACGTCACAGCCGGTGACTTTAATCGTGATGGTTTCACGGATGTCGCCAGTGCTGGCGTGATATACCTAAGTTCTTCCGGCCATCATGTAGCCGTTGACATGGCGGGCGCAACCGGGTACCCATACTTGTACTTCGCTGATGTCGATGGTGATGGCTATGACGAATTGCTTGCAATGCAGGCATCGTGTTCGCAAGAAATCGTTGTCTGGAAGTGGTCGGTGGGAAGCATGAAGCGATCCATGAGCGTTGATCTTGGTTCGTGTATCGTGCCGACTTCGATGACAACAATTCGGGAAGGACGCGGCGCCCTTGTGGCAATCAGTGGAAAGCGTAACGACAAACACGTATTGGTAACGGTGGGCTTTGGCAGTTCTCCTCGTTTGACAAGTTCAACAGACATCGCCACGAGCGGTTTGATGGCTGTCGATCTTGATGCTGATGGTGCTCAGGAATTAATTATCAGAACTGCGTCCAAGGACGAGGTGTACAAGGTCACGTCCGAAGGTGTCGTACTCTTTGCGTCCATAGACTTTAATGAGCAGGCACTGGCACTGGCAACCTCCAGTATTAGGAACGATAAAAACTCGCTTGCTGTGATGCTACCACGCACTGTTGCGTGGAATGTAGAGGAGATTCGGAGTACGTCTGGTTACGCCGACGTAAGTAAAAGTTTCCAGTACAATACGTCGCCGCGCACAGATGAGAGGACTTCGGCCCTACTCTACGCCGACCTTGACAATGATGGCGTCGACGAGGCAGTGCAGTTCGCGCAAGGTCTGTGCAGAAAGCTCTTTGTGTTCAAGAGGATTTCTGCAAACCAATGGCAAGACGTAACGTGGAAATTCGGCCTCGACGATCTCTATGGTTGCACGGATGGATTGCTGGTTGACCTTGACAAGGACGGACAGATAGATCTTGTTACCGATCGCAATGGAACGGTCGAATTCCGTTACAACAGAATGGTGATACCAAAGGCTACGTCGATTGCGCTGCAGGGGGCTCCCGTAGGGGTCGATATTCGAGACCCTAAAACTGGTGATAGACTCGCAGTTGTTTGTCGAGGACGTGGTCCGATGATGGAAGACATGCCATTTCTGCATCTAGTCGGTGACAATGTGCCTGATAGCATTGTGGTCCAAGGAATGATCGACGGTCAGTACGTGGTTCGCAACGTTGGTGTTAATCAACATCGCATCGCAGAGGTTGGTCAAGGTCGTGATATTCTACACGTAGATAATGCAAACCTCCGTTCTGTGAGAATGGATGGGTCCGACATCATTATCGCAGGGTACAGGAATGCAGATGTTGATTTGGTGATATCGACACTGACCGGCAACGTGGTAGCCAACATGCGTCTAACAGACTTGTCTGACCTACACAGACTTTCTCTATCCCACATAACAACTTCTACCTCGCTCGCATCCGGTACGTATTCGCTTACCGTCCGAACAGATGTTGATTCTCGCACACTAGTCGTTCAACTTCGGAAGTAACATGACCAAAGCGTTCACTCTTGCACTTGCCGCGATTTGTCTGCTCACATTAGGCTTAGTGCTTTGGTTTTCGGTTTTTAGAGTTGGCGAAAGGCCCCTTGTTGCAATTGTCAAAGTACAGGAAGTACTTCAGAAGTATCAAGGTGCGATTGATGCACGAGCGAGGTTCGCCAACACAACCTCAGCATGGAAGGGAAATATCGACACGTTGAAAAGAGAACTCCAAACGATGCTCTTCGACTATGAGCAGAAGAGGGTGTCGATGTCCGTGTCCGAGCGGACGGAGCATGAAAATGCCATTCGTCGAAAGGAGACGCAGGTTCGTGACTATGCATCGGCAATCGACGAGAAGGCGGGCAAGGAGCAACAGGTGCTGACAGAAAGCGTTGTGAATCATGTGCGCAATGCAGCAGACGCTATCGGACGCGAACGTGGTTTACGACTCGTGATGGCAGTTCAGGATGACGGATTTGTGCTTTACAGCGACAACACCGTTGATCTCACAGCCGATGTACTTGCCTTGCTGCGGACGACCTACCGCGGTGAATTTAAGCGCACGCAATGAGATCCATTCTATTGTCCTGTAGGTCATTCGCCTTGTGTGCTATCTGCATGCTCACATGCCTTGCGTGTAGCAGACCCCTGCGGAGTGGAGAGGAACTTCACGCATGGTTGAAAGAGCATCGCTTAGTCGATAAAAGATCTGTAGCAGGAATGGATTTCACATGCATCTATCGTCCACTTAGCGTGCGCTCGTTGATTGGTAATCAAAACGTGTCGACAAGTAATGAGCCTACATCCCAGTTCACATTGCTCATTGAAAAGACTCACGGCGATGAACACGATGTGATCTTTCAAGGGGTAACGTCCGAGGAAAATTTCAACCTACGTGTTCGAGATGTTGCCTTCCTTTATGCAGAGAATATCGCATTGAACGCCAACGGGAGGACGATTCCGTGCTCAGGAGCTGAAATGGTGTATGATGTTGGGCTCTCAAAAAAGAAGCGGTTGATTCTAACCTTTCAGATTACGGAGTCAGACCTCGCAAATTCTGGTTCTGTCCAAATGACCCTGGACGACAAGGTCTTTACAATGAACGTGATTGCCTTTCAGTTTACCACACATGAAATAGGCCATATGCCGGAGTTACAACTATGACTGTAGTGCATTCTCGGAGCTGGCGAACTGTTGCTATTGCAGTGCTGTGTGTTTTGGTTGCTCAGATGGTTGCACCTATCGCAGCCTTGGCGATTACGTCTGGACCCACGGCTCCGGAATTTGCTGCCTTCGAACCAATCGGTACAACGGGGATGGTAAACGAGTTTACGGGAAGCTTTACGTACAACCTTCCGCTGCTTGAAGTGCCAGGCCCGAATGGAAGTGGCTATCCTATTTCGCTCGCATATCACAGTGGAGCAACCCTCGAAGAGGATGCATCGTGGGTTGGTTTTGGTTGGACGCTTAATCCTGGCGCTATCAACAGAAGTGTGCGAGGTTTCCCGGATGACTACAACGGTCAAAGCATCACGCGATACAACAAGCAGGACAAGAACGAAACATTTACCGTTGGTGCGCTTGCCTCATTACAAGTCCTAAGCAATGATATCAATTTCGGCTTCGAGGCCGCCAATCGGTGGAATACGTTTGCCGGATTCTCGGTCACATCAGGATTTTCGCTCGGTGTTGCCAATATGCTGACGCTTACAGCAACGAACCAAAATGGGGTCACAAAGTTCAGTGCGAACGTGAACTGGGCTAAAGTGTTCACAAATCAATTGACCGACGACATTGCAACGCTACAAAAAGGAAAGGAAGCGTTAGCCGATGTTGGGTCTAAAGAGCTCTCAGATGCTGTTGGTGAGGCTGCAAGCGAAATGCAGCAGCAGGCCAACACCTACTCCGCGGTGGCTAATTATATCGGCTCGTCATTCTATACCATGTCGACACCGACAAGTACTGTCGGAATGGGCGGTGCGATGTACGCCATTTCGTTTGGCGGTACGATTGCGTTCGACCCTACACCCACGATGATCGGCGCACACCTTGGTGTGAAGGGAACGTATTCCTGGCAGAAGCCCGACGATTCCGCTACCGGAAACTCATATGGTTACATGTACGACGGCAATGCAATCCCGGGCAACCACTTTACAGATTACTCCGTTGAACGAGATGCGCAGTATACTACACGCGACAGATTTCTTTCAGGTGTCTACAACACGTATGACCTATTTAACTGCAACGCACAGGGTGTTGGCGGAATGCTTCGCCTACATCATCGCCGCCCCGGATATAATGAACCGCGTGCGCAGTCTAGCACGAAGGGGCAGTTTACGCTAGGTCTTGAACTCGGGGTCGGTCCCGCTAAAATCAGCTTAGGTGGTGCTGTTAGCGTTGGAGGCAGTTTGATGACTGTTGCTGGCGCCATTCCGTCTGGCACCGGAACTGCGCCTGCATATCGCCACCAAAGAATTGACACGTCCTGGAATAACGGTCGTGCCTTCATGCGGTTTGCGAATGACAAGGCAGACAATGTTCTGTATTCTAATAACGACGAACCGCAGAAATTCTCCACTGCACTTATGCTCATCGGTGGTCTTCCTGGGGTTTATCAATCGCCGAATAACATTGATACGCTGACACGAGTAAGGCAATCATCTTCAGTTACATTCCGCATGAACCGTGAGATGGTGACCGATTCCGCGTCGAGCGGTCCACGCTACTATGGTTATACCTCTCGCAATTCTTACAACGAAAAATTCCTGAACCGCCATGAAGAAAGCATTAAGGACGGCATTGGTGAAGTAACTGTGACGCAGACCAGCGGGATACGATACGTGTTTGGATTGCCTGTATACGCAAGACGAGAACGCAGCCTGACGTTCACAGGTAGATCAGCGTTCGACACCGTGATGACGACGCATGGACTTATATATGGCCCACGAACTACAAAAGCAGCCAACGTATCGGGATTTTCTAAAAAATATCCGTACGCAACCTCGATGCTCATGACGGAGGTGCGAACTCCTGACTACATTGATAGAACGCAGAACGGTCCCAGTGTTGACGACTATGGTGGCTTTACGCACTTCATGTATAAACGAGCAGCCGGCACAGCAGGTAAAGAAAAAGGTTTTGGTGATGCATGGTACAAATGGCGCATACCATATCACGGGTATGCATACGAGCCAGGACGCATTACCGTACAACATGATAACCGGGCAACTGTTGCCATGGGAGAGCGTGAGCTGTACTATTTATCATGCATTGAAACGAAGACGCACGCAGCATTTTTTGTGACCAATAAAACCGACACCACTATTCAAATAGGTGGTCAGGCATACGTGTTAAAGGGTTCGGGTGCCCAACGTAAAGATGCCTTTGAAGCGTATAACACAGGCGACATGGAAAAGGACGAAGGGATTTGTGGTGAGGGAAGTGGCGCGTTTATGTCTGTGAATACTGCGCTCGATGCAGACTCAGCATCACGTTTCACAGGGATGAATAAGAGACTTGGTGGTCGCGAGAGACTAATTCTTGACGCATCCGACGCATGGCTTAGTGCACCCAAAAACAATCGTCCTAACAAAAGTGAATTCCTTGAACGCATTGTACTCTTGGCACGTAATCCAGATGGAGGTGGTTACACGGAGATTGTGAAGACAGTAAATCTTGAATACTCTTATGAGGTCATGGCACGAAACAGGAATGAAGGCTACCTTGACAATTACGAATGGAGAGAACGGGAAGGCAAAAACGTAATACGTGCCTCAGAAAAAACATGGGACACGATCTATAACATGAACGGGTATTTGAATTCAGCGGTCGTTCTGTCTAAACGAGGTGTCTATCCTCATCACCTTGGGACGCGCATCACGGCGTGCAGGCAGGGTAAGCTTACACTGAAACGTGTGTGGACGGACTATGGCGCAGTCAAAAGCGCACTGATTACACCATACGAATTTCAGTATGCGTACAGAAATACCCGCTCCGAGCCGTACCCGTCAGAGATTACCAGCAATGCACACTATCTGAGCCTACGTCAGCATGACTCGATGTTCACATCCTCGTCACTGGATGCCGACTGGAAAGTCGATAGTGCAACAAGCAAATATCAAAATCCAGAGTATGAGCCCATATTAATCGATCCTTGGGGAGGATATAGGCCTGATGGCTACTGGGCTGCGGCCCGCATGGTGCATCACCTGAATCAGGAGAATATTTCCGGCGTAAATAACTTCGACCCCGCGGCATGGCAGTTAAAAATCATCCGATTGCCATCCGGAGGCGAGATACATGTGCAGTATGAGCAGAATTCGTATTCGTACGTTCAGGACCAGCCCGCGATGGCGTTGCTGCCACTGCAAAGTGTAACAGGCAATCAGTATGTCATCGACTGTTCATCGCTAAGCGGGCGCAACATCGCTGATGTCCGAAATGCTATTGCTGCATATCTCGCACGCAGAGAACGATTGTATTTTAAGCTACTATATCCAATTATACAATGTACACCTGGCATTCTTGACATGACATCAGACTACATCCCCAGTTCATCGTCCGAGTATATCACTGGTTACGTTCGCGCGACACCGGGATCGCCTCCATCAGGCAATTTCGCCAGGATAGATATGCAGGGGTCTCCAACACCAGCTGCTATCCTGTCCGAATTCCTGTTTAATCAAAGCAATGAATTCAGGATTTGTGAAAATGGGAATACGTCCATTGACGGTTCACGACGACCTGGTGGTATAGGATCTAAGGAAACATGGCAGAACCTTGCAAGCGGTGGATGGTCAATTAATGATAACGGGAATAAACTCCGGTCGTTTGTAGCCGCACAACCTCGACCGTACCTACAAAGGTCCTATATCCGTGTCCCTTGTCTATGGAAATTCGGTGGAGGTGTTCGTGTAAAGCGCATCTTCATGTACGACAAGGGAGTGGAGTATGGCAGGGCAGCTGTTTACGGCAGTGAGTATGATTACACCATCACTGAAAATGGCGTAACGCAGTCCAGTGGAGTGGCGACGAACGAGCCAGCGCAGCTTCGTGAAGAAAATCCTTTGGTGAAGTTCCTCATCGGACGTGAAGAATCGTCTTGGTTGGAGAAACTGGCAGCTGGCGAGGATCTGGAGCAGTTTGAAGGTCCTCTCTGCCCTAGCGTGTATCCTGCTGCTACAATTGGCTATCGTCGTGTAACTGTTAAAAATATCGTGCAGACTGGCTCGACGCCTGGGTTTACCGTAAGTGAATTCAACACAGCCAAGGAATTTCCTGTCGTTGAGAGCTGGACGGCTTTGGACTCAAAAGGTATCGGAATCCCAGCGATACCGATGGGACCCTTCTCAGTACAGGTCTCTAAACGAGTCGCTTCGCAGGGATTTGCCGTAAAACTGAATCAGATGCATGGCACGGTTAAGCGAGTGCGTAAGTGTGCTGGCGCGTACAACTCCAATGAATCGACATGGAATGTTGTGGAGGCAATCGAACACGAATACTTCAAGCCCGGCGAGCCTATACCAGTGCTTAAACGAAAGGATAACGACACGACGGGTACGTTTGAAATTGCAATGAAGCGCATGGGCGTCGACATGGATCTGAGTATGGAAACGCGAGCTGTTTCTGACGTCACTGTTACCGGCTCGTTGCCATTCGATGTTGGATTATCATTTCCGTTCCTGCCGTATGGTCATGTTGCTCCACCGAGTGTCGCAACGTCAACTACGACCTACAGCTTTGCTGTCGTTACGAAAGTAACAACCTACTCGACCTTCGAAAAGAGCGTGACCGTCATGCGTGATGGTATGCGTCATACAGTCGAGAATTCCGCATTCGACGAAGGCACAGGAAATCCTGTTGTGCGTAAGACCTTGTCGGACCAGCAGGACAATGTTGACGGCGATGGCCGCGTGGACGACATCGTTGTTGACTTCCAAGTGCCTGCATGGGGTATATACCCACTGATGGGACCTCGCTCGTTTAACGAAAATTCCCAGGTGCTGGGAACGGTAGCAACGTCGGGAGCATTAACATTTACACCCAATACAAGCGCTGCTTTGGCAGTGTTTCAGCCGGGTGATCTGATTCACTTAACGAATACGTCGCCTACAGCGCCGCCACATGCTTATGCATACGTTATTAGCAAGGACGCCACGAAAGCAACGCTAGCATACGCACATGGAACGACGTCAACGTCGTTGACAACGAATTCGATAGCGACCATCGTTCGTAGCGGCCGTACTAATCAACTCACAGCGATAGCTACAACAGTCACACGATTCGGCTCACTGGTCAATATCGCAGATGTTGACCTGTCTTCCAGCTATGTGCTGGCAGCCAGTGCAACAACTTATTCTGATGCATGGAACTACGAGAATCTCGTCGACGCAATACCATATGCAACTGAACAGACAAACCAGTACGAGAAAGGAACGAAAGGGAAATGGAGACCGGACAGCTCCTTTGTCTATCGTGCGTCGACAACGTCCTCGTTTGACGGCAAAAAAATTGGTAGATCTGGCAAGGCAACGTTTACTCCACTGTCATTCTCAGCTCCGGGCACGCGTGACCCGTCGAAGTGGATAAAAACATCCTACGTTGAGGAATACAATCAACACGGTGATATTGCTGTTGAGCGCGACGCGCTGGGCATCCCCTCGTGTGCGATGTTTAGCCACAGTTCATCCGTCCCGTCCATCATTGCGAAGAATGCAGAGTATGGCGCTGCCGCTTTTCTTTCATTTGAGGATGCCTCTGGCGCTACATCAAGCCAGAGTCATACAGGCAAGAAATCTCGGGCTCTCACCACATCCGGGGCGACATTGTGTACGCTTAAGGTTAACACACGACTGCGTGATGCGGGACTCATGGTACGGGCATGGGTAAAGGGTGGTGCCTCATCGGTAGCAAACTGTTCGATCGGCGTCAGTAGTCTCGGTTCACCTGCCACTCTTGCCGACGTGGCCGGATGGCGGCTGCTTGAGTGGAACGTTGCAGCCAATATTGGCCCACTTAGTAGTTCGGGTGTTAAGGCAGTCGATTTTAGTTATTCCGGTGGTTCGGGGCTTCATATTGATGACGTACGTATCCAGCCTCTAGATGCCGAGGCAACATGCTATGTCTACGATGCCGCAACACTTCGCCTTGTTGCGCAATTCGACGACCAGCACTTTGCGGCGATCTATAAATATGATGACCAGGGCCGGTTAAAACGAAAAGAGCGCGAGACCGAGCGAGGCATCGTGCCTTTGCAAGAAGCACATAACAATACACCTGCAATCGCCTATGTCAAGCGTAACGTACACTGGAGCGCAGGTGACGCGCGATTCTCAGCCGTGACGCCGGTCGATTTCGGTCCATTGGGTCCTGGATTTGCTGAGCCGCGGGCACAAAAGCTTGGCAACAAGTTCGATGCGTTGAACATTGTCATCACACCGGAGCGTAAACGTATTCGACTGTTCGACAGTAAGGAAGAAGACATACCGAATCTAGATTCTCTGGTGCGCAGCGTGGACATGCCCAAGATGAACGCAAATGATAGCATCAAAAAGGCACCAGGAGGACGAAATGAGAAGTAGCATGGGAGTTCTACTGGCATTTCTATTTATGGCCTTCTGTTGTACTGCGCAGGATACCCTAGACATAACAAGTCCATGCAAGCCATGCAAGATTGCATTGAGGTCATGGAATACAATTACCGTTAACGTAACGATCATCACAATCGGTAACTGTGCATTCAAAGTCTTTTACAAAAAGAGAACATGCAACTACGACGCGTGCCAGGAACTGAAACTTGAAAAGATCGAGATGTGGAATCCAAATCCCTGCGATGAACTACTCGAGGAGGAGATTCCGGGTGCTGTACTTGGTAGAATGATCGAAACCAATGCGATGTACTTCTATCCGGATTCGTTACAGCTTGGAGGGAACGGGTGCTGGAGGTTTATTCGGCCATCATGTTGGCGTGTGCAGGACTCGGTAATTACATCATGCCCACCGAATCAAGTCACTGGCAACGGAGACCTTGTTAATCCAGCAACAGTCCGATATCAGATTGGAGAATTTGCGCCATGTGATACGGCGTCGTGCTGCATGAATGTAATCTATCCAACATTAAACGGATGCGGAGAACGCGTGTTTGATGTGCCAGAGGACTCTGACTATCCTTGGATACATTATTTACGTGACGTGCCTCCAGACTCAGCTGATAGCGCAGCATTTGTGAAGTCACTTGACGAATATGGTACCCAGTTTACAGACACAACATGCATTGTATGTGGAACTGTCGGAACACCACCTCCCGCTCCATGCAAGAAGAGCTGTCCTGAAGACATCATGGCAGAATATCGACGCATTATTAATGCACGTCTTAAACGGTTGTACGGAGGATGATCGCGTTATTGATCATAGCGTTACTCGCGTCAGCCAACTGTGGAAGTCAGCTGAAGGAATATGTCCTGGAAATTCAGCGCTCTGTTGACAACAACAAGCAGTCGACGTTCACCTTTACAATGCTGACGAAACATCGCAATGGACCTTCTGACACGGTAAACGTGTGCGTCCGGCGCAGTGGGTTTTTTAAGCGAACCGAAATGGGTAAGATGATCGTGGCAGAGGATAAGAATGATGTTGTCTTCATCATGCATGCTGAAAAACGAATCCTTATCCGTCAGCAGAACCCGGACCCGATGCAAACACCAGATGCACTGAAAACATTGCTGGCTCACCTTGACAATCCGAAGACCACCACATGCGAGCGCAATGACGATGGCTCGCATTCATTTGCTGTGGACATTTCAGGTACGAAGGGGGCAAATGGGGCTTCTGAGCTACGTATTGCTGTCGACACCGTTGGCATCATCACCGACGCTACGACGATCTACGACAACACGCATCCAAACGAGTTCGTGAAGATGTATGACGTAAGTCTTGCGGCTACACCGTTTACCGAGAACATTTCCGTACCCGCTGTCACGCTTGTCTATGATGGCAGCGCGCGCACCCGAAAAGAATTCAAACAGTACACCATTCTAGATATGCGGGAGAAAAAGTGATGAGAACAACATTCATGACACAGTGCAAGATTCTAACCTTGGCATGTATGTGCCTGGTAGTACTTTCTTCATGCGGGAAAGATGACCCGGTGCCGCCGAGTACCACATACGCAGTAAAAGGACGGATTGCACCAAAAGCCGCAGAATACGTTTCGGGAGTTACAATAACCGTCGGCACGAAGACCGCTACGACTGCCGTTGATGGTGTCTGGTCGATTGCAGACTTCGCTGCTGGCACGTACGCAGTCACCCCGGTAAAGACTGATCAAACGTTTGATCCTGCGACGCGATCCGTTGTAGTGTCAAGTGCTGACATCGTGAATGTCGACTTTGTGATGTCGGGTCCTTCTGCGGGACCTACGCATCCAACCATGATCGAAGTGCAACCGGGCACGTTCATGCAGGGTGCAACACCCGGACAGATGTCGGGTGGTCTTGATGCACGTCCACGTCATCAGGTGACGCTGACGAAAGGCTTCTTTATCGCAGAGTCAGAAGTGACGCAGGCACAATACGAGCGTGTGATGGGGTCAAATCCATCGGTACATATCAACCCCGATGGACCTGTTGAGACACTTACCATTCTTGAGATGCTTGCGTACTGCAATGCATTGTCAACGCTGGAAGGCCTCCAGCCTCCGTATACGTTAACCTCGACGACATTCTCCTGGGACCAGAATGCGAATGGCTACCGATTGCCAACGGAAGCAGAGTGGGAGTATGCAGCACGAGCCGGCGATACGAACAATACCTACGATGGGATTAATGATGGTAAAGATCCTAATCCGCTGGCAGACCGCCTTGGATGGTATCGTATGAATAGTGCCACTCCGCCCGACTACCATCCAACGACGTCGAAGCCCCGCTCTGTCAAACTCAAAAAACCAAACTCATTAGGACTGTACGATGTTCTAGGGAACGTATGGGATATTGTTATTGATGGCTTTGCCACCTATACCAGTGATGTTAAAACGGACCCAGTAGTTCCTCCGGACTTCTTGAAAATTACAGGGAGAGGCGGCGGGTGTGGCGAGGCCTCAGCATTCTTGACAGTCGCTACCCGTGAGGGCTTCAACTTCTCAAGCAGGGCATATACCCACGGTTTTCGCATCGTTCGCAACCGCTGATATCCAACATGAAGGACAGCATGATATCGCTTATGAAGAACGCAGCCCTGCTACTGGTTGTGGTATACGCTCTGTGCACCCCGCTGTACGCCCAGTCAAAGAGTACAGAAGATGTGCAGATGTATATCGCTCCGGCTCGTGTGACTTCGTTTACTCTTGTCGGCTACAGTGACTCAGTTGTTGCTGGTTCTTGGGCTGCCGTAAATGTCTTTGCCGCATCTGATTCTGCTGACTGCGGTGCGTGGTGTGTTGATAGTGTGTTGATTCGTGTGAGCTGCTCGTTAAACGGACATGGTTCAACGTATACTCTTGGACGAGCCACTTACGAAATCGATGTAACAGGTGAAGTTCAAGGATTTGATGGATTAAATTGGGTAGCTATTGGCAATACGGTAAACTTCAAACTGCTAAGTAATGGATCGTCGATTCTCATCCCAGAGCAGCAACTTGTCGTCAACTTCACAACATACGACGAAGCAGCATGCAACCATGGCGGTACGTTATATGATGATGCACGATTCTACATTCAAAGTGTTGATGTGCACGGTGCAGCAACCAGCATTACAGACAGTCTTGCCGTATGGGTGCGAGTAGAAGAATTTGACAAGATCCATCCTAATGCTAATTCGGCAGTGGAATGCACTACCACACCCTTTGTACGTGCGGGGCCTGCTCCCACGACGACGAACCCGGTTGTGCTACCGTGGGCAATGTTTAACGGCGGTACACCTTGTTCTGCAGATAAATACCCTTGGTATGAAGTTCAAATCCTGCGTCTGTGGAACACGGATTCGCTGAAGCGCGATGATAACGACATGTTGAAATGCAAAGTAGACTGGACAAGAGCTCAACGGCTGATCGTATACGGACACACAACTTCTGCGACGCTTACACTTGCCGAAGGTACTGGCTATTACATCTGGCGGGTGCGTCCCATCGGCAATTGGTACACAGGCGGGATAGCAAACACAAAAAATTGGGGCTGCTGGTCAGAGGCACCTGCAGATGCGTACCAATTTGATTTAACGAATGCCAGCTCGACTTTGAACGTTAGTAACTGGCGAAACGCTAATACCTCCAAGCAATTTTCATTCTTCTTCTATACACAGTTCGATGTCGACAAAAACTGGCAATTCAGCCGTGTGTTTATGGAGGGCCAGGGCGGAAAAACGGGGGCAGCAGAAGGTATTACATACGCTTCCACGTTATTGCAGCCTGTACAGGTACAGACACCAGTCACGTCAAGTGGTCAAGTTCTTGTAAAGCAAACCGTTCTCGACTATTACGGAAGACCCTTATTACAGACCCTTCCTGCAACCAAGTCTGGCGTGACAAATGGCAAACTAAGTTATGATAGTACGGTCGCACTGTATGGTACGTTGAAATACAGACAGGAACATTTCGATGAGACGGCGAAGCTCCGTAGCCCTAATGAGATGGTGGGCAGGATAGCAAGCTATTGGAGTGATGCGACAGATCTTATGCTTCCGTCGAGTGAGGGTTACCCTTTTGTCCGAAGCCTGGTCTCTCCTGATCCACTGGGCCGACCGATTGAGCAGGGGGCCGCGGGAAAGTATCTCAGGGTTGGCAAGAAGTCGGTGGTTACCAGTTATACGTCTGCGTCCGAGCGCGAATTGGTATCGATGTTCGGCAATGAAGCACCTCGGCGAGACCAGGCATTCAAGACGTTAACGCGTGATCAGAATGGTGTGCCTTCTCTGGCATACTATAGAGGCGATGGTAAGGTCGTTGCGACATGTCTGGTTGCAACGGACCCAGTTGCCAATCTGTTAAACCTCAATGATTCAAGCGCAGTAAATGCACTTACCATTAACGATACGCTACGATACGGCGAGAAAATATCCCGAGAAAAGGTAGTGGCATCCCGCCGGTTCATCCTTGAAGACACAATGGATGTGTTTTTCAAATATGAAATCGACCCCGAGGACTACAATTTTGACTGTGATGACATTTGTAAGTCGTGTGATTACCAGGCCGTTGTAAACGTCCGTTCCGTTAACGGTGACAGTCTTGTATATGCTGACACGCTTCCAATTTCGACCGTTAACTGCTCGTTCGCTACCGTGTATGGAGATTCGGGGTCGAAGTCACTACTGCCTGGTGAGTATGTGATGACGCGTACACTTGTACCACAGCAGCCGGCTGTGAGGTTGCAGTTTTACAAAGATTCCGTGACTCTGTTGCAGCGGACGCTCAGTGAGTCCATGATAAAGAAAATATTTGCATCGACAGGCTATGAAAACGACGTCGTATCATTTCGTCGCTCTGCACACGACTCCATCGAAGACATCGCATACAGAATGTTCATGCGATATAAGTACTATCGCGATTCACTGCGAGCTGCGAACGATACGCTACTACTGCCACTTGACGACTGCTGCGATGTGATCCTTGACACGTCGTACTGCAAGACAGGTTGTGAAACCTCCGAAGCGGAGCGCCCGCATTACGAACAAATGCTTATCGCGCGATGGGGCGCAACGTTGGACTCGTACGCATACGATGGAGATGCCATAGCCACGTACATACGGGACTATGACGGAACGTCCCTCATTGCTGATCTCCCCTCGCCCTTTGCAGGCGGTGTTGGTGTAATCGATTCACTATTACGCAAGATGATTGCTGATAGTATCTATGATTGTAGAAAAGTATATGAATGCTGGTCTGGTATCGTTGAGGGATATTGGCAAATAGCATGGGAAGCCACTCCCACGGGAGTTAGACCCAGGTATGGTGTGAACATACTCGACTATTTAATTGATTGTCTCGGAACACAATATTGTGAAGCTGCGGAGTTTGCTGAGAAAGTCACCGGAGACGCATGGCTCTTGAACCTATGGTCGAAGTTGCCCAAAGCGTCGTATGTCATTGACCCACTTGGTACTCCGAAGCCCATCCATGACTCATGTGCTAATCGATTCGATTATTCAGCTACTGACCCATTGTGGATATGTGATGGTACAAATAATGCAGAAGTAAACCTGCGATACCACCAGCTTCGTGCATGTTTCGCTGGAAGTACCGCGATGGCAATAGACCCATTGGCTGGTCGGAAAGCACTTGACAAGGCAAAGCTGGAAGACCCTAAAAATCCGTTCATGCGGGATTTGCCTCAGACATTTAATAAAGACAGTGTAGAACTATATCTGAATGAATTGCAGGACTCCTGTCAACTCTTGTGCGAACAGCGTCGGCAGCGATTCCGTGATTCATTAATCGCATTGTACCTGCGAGAAGGGTACATTATCGAAGAGTACCCTGATCGCATACCGAACGGGTCGGCCCCATACGATACCCTGTATTCATACGAACTCTCCTGCCGTGTTGCAAGTCTGGTCACGATGTGCGACGAGCAATGTTCTTTCCCGATAGAATGGAGTGGAGACACGCTGGTACATCCCAACGCAACTGAACTTGCAGAACACATGAAGGTCACGCTCTCCCCAACATGGAAGATGATGCTTCCTATGGAAGGGGACACGTGTCCAAATGACGAATGGACCCGTATAGAAAACAATGTGATATTGTCTACGCTAGTAGTCGAAGAGCTCAATCGACAGCTGGATCTGTACAAAAAAGATGATGCCATTGCTGGCCTGTCCAGATGGGATATTGAACCAATAATTCGACGGCTAGCCATACAGTGGCCTCAGATATCAGTGTGTTTTCCACCTGTGGATACGCTTACAAACCCCGCCGATACGACGGGTATGAAAACGAATGCATACTCTGCATTAACCGTAATGGTAGACAAATCGAAAGCCTCACATTTCGAGGTGCGCTTCGTTGGAGAGAGTTGTCAGGTCGTCTACGTCCCACCCGTGACAGCCGAAGTAGCGAATCCATACAATGCAAACCACCCTCATCCTTTGGTTGATCTGCTTAATACCTACATCCGTGACAATTGGGCGAAGAAAATACCGTACGAAGCCTTAACAATGTTCACTACGGTGAGCCACTACACGACGGCGTTCTTTAATAGTGAGAATTACTACGAAATGTGGAGTGTCTTGCCACTTATCACGGGTGTGTGGGCAACGAACGACGATCCTCTAAAGCCGGAATTTTCATGCGATTCCAACGGCATTGGGTACATTTCAGAAGGCTGGGACTTGTGTCCGGAGCCGTTGACATGTGTGAACTCCAAGGATAGGACATTGGCAGAGGTTGGTGATTTCGTCAGCATTGCATCGGCTACGCGCAGTGTTTTCAGGATGTTTCCAGGCGACGACTCCTTGAGTCTGTACGGGTGGCTGTTCTTCAACGTATGCGGCACACAGTTTAGCTTCTATGTTGATATTCCAATATCAGGTGACTCCTTGATGCATTTGTCTTGGGGTTTAGGTAACACTTACAGTAGAAAAATGCAAACTGACCGGTCAGAGTGGACGAAGTGGCTGACTGGGCAGAATTTTCTAGACAGTGTGGGTCACTTCTATCAAGACGATAACGGCCACCTGGCTTTTATAAACTATTTGGATAGCGGTCGCATTACGACATTCGATTGTCTCGAATTTTCATGTGAGCCTAAACCCACCGACTCGTGCAACTACATTCCTATATGCAGTCTGTGCGACACCGTAAGTTGCGGTCCGATATGCTTCCGGTGGATGCCTGCGGATTCAGTACCTGCGACAACAAAAATTCCTCGCATTAGCTGTACAGTGTCAGAAGTCAATAGACTTATGCAGGAGATAGACGCAATGCTTATGGGCACATGTCTGGACGCCAAACTCCTGGAGCTTGAAATCAGCTACGATACGACGTGCTTCAATCCCAACCGAGTGAACGACCGCTTCGTTGCTCGTCGTGGTGCGCGGTTCTATCACTACACATTGTACTACTACGACCGGGCGGGTAACCTCGTGCAGACTGTTCCTCCGAAAGGGTTCGTACCGCTCGCAGAGACAGCTACACGTGCAACGAATACAAGTCACACGATGAAAACATCGTACGCGTACAACACGTTGGGTCAGCTCGTAAAGCAGAATACACCCGATGGTGGCACAAGCGAATTCTGGTATGACAATAAGGGGCGCCTGCGGCTTTCACACAATGCACGACAGGCCTCGGGAACGTATTCGTATACGAACTACGATGCACTGGGTCGCATTGTCGAAGTCGGCGAGAAAACGGGACTTGGTACGGACGGACAGGCCCATGTTGACGCGAACGAGACGACGGCCAGTGGTACAGACCGAACGATTACGACGTATACATCTACAGCTGGCTATCCCATTGCGTCGCCGTGGAACGGCAGGACGCAGCGTAATCTTCGCAACCGCGTCTCCCGCACAATGACCGATGTCGATGGTAACACAGGCACAACTGCCGATCAAGTGGTGACATATTATTCCTACGATCCACATGGTAATGTCGAATGGCTGGTGCAGGCGATCCCCGCAAGCGTTGAAGGCCTTACCACGGTCTTAGCATGCATCGAGTACGACTACGATATCATTTCAGGCAAGGTGCTCGAAGTGCGCATGCAGCCAGGACGCCGCGATCAGTTCATTCAGCGGTACGGCTACGATCACGATCAGCGGGTAACATCGGTGATGAGCAGTCGCGATGGTGTGATATGGGAACGCGATGCAGCATATTCCTATTACGCACATGGTCCGTTGAAGCGTATGGAAATGGGCAACGACTCCATACAGGGTGTGGACTATGCCTATACGATTAATGGCTGGTTAAAAGCCATAAACACGCCAGCGCTAGACAAAGCGCTGGACCCTGGGCTAGACGGACACTCCTCGGGTGCCAACACGGGCTTCGCCCGCGATGCATTTGGTATGTACCTCGGCTACCACGAAAAAGACTTTGTGAAATCATTGTCCGGGATGGATTCGTCTACGTCTACTACGGCTTCGTGGCACGTCCCGAATCCTACATTTCTTTATAATGGCAATATCTCGTCGTGGGCTTCCAACACGCGTAAAGCGGACGGCACAAGCATTGGTGCGCTTGCGTCGGTGTATCACTACGATGTGCTGAACCGCATTCGCACCGACTCCATGCGTACACGCGGCGCGTCGACATGGGATGCAGTAGGGGGCAAGTGGCACAGTGCCTATTGGTACGATGGCAACGGTAACATCAAAGCAATTGACCGAAGAGATGAAACTGCTAGTCTCATTGACGATCTCGGCTATGACTATTCGACCAACACGAACAAACTGACACGAATAGACGACACAGTCGGAGCTGCCATAGCAGGAGACCTGGGTGACCAGGCGGCCGACAACTACGCCTACGACGCAACAGGTAACCTGACGAAGGACGTCATCGAAGGCATCAACACAGGAGGAATTGTGTGGACGCCGTACAACAAGATCCGCAGCATCATCCAAGCCGGAGATACTCCGACGAACAGAGTCGAATATCTCTATGATGCCTCGGGCAACCGCGTGCTTAAACGGTACTACTACAACACGAGTGCGACGCTGAACAAGACAACGTGGTACGTCCGCGATGCATCGGGTAACGTCCTCGGCATCTATGAAAAACCCGTTGCTGGTTCTGCGACCCTTGTGCAGACCCCTATCTATGGTTCAAGTCGAGTTGCAGTGGCACGTCCGGATTCGCTTTATTCAACAAGCGCCTCGCACGCCACAACCTTCTACGACCAGGTCCACGACCGCACGCTCGGCCACAAGGACTACGAACTCGCGGACCATCTCGGCAACGTGCGCACAACGGTCACCGATGTCTTGATTAAGCATTCGAGCGTGTACGATGCGGAAGTGTCGACCTACACCGACTACTATCCGTTCGGCATGCAGATGCCGACGCGGACCTTCGCAGCTTCAACGGCTCATCGCTACGGGTATAATGGTAAAGAAAATGACAATGATGTGAAGGTAGATGGTGGGCAGCAGGATTATGGATTCAGGATCTATGATCCGAGGGTGGCGAGGTTCTTGAGTGTTGATCCGCTTGCATACAAGTACCACCATCTCTCTGGTTACATTTTTTGCCGCAACGATCCAGTTAATTTTATTGACACCGACGGACGAGAACCTATAAAACCGTTAGTCGGCACCGCTGCGATGTTTAGGGCTTTACTTGACAATAGTCCAAGAACAGTGGGGAAATTTATCGGAGATGATGCAAGCAACTACCTAGCGAGTTTAGGCAACACTGAATTTAACTGGAAACAAATGCGCCCACTTCCGACGCAGACTGGTTTCTTTAACCAAAAGGCAGGAAGATACATTTACACGGAAAAAGGCGGATGGCTTGACATGGCACACTTCATGTTCTACGCCGGTAGAGCATATCAATACAAGCTTGATGGAAAAGACAATCCACTACGTGAGGCCGTTCTGGATGGAATCAGGCAAGAAAAATCAGATGCGTATGCCGCAAAACACTCAGCATTTAGTTACGAAGACTTACCTAGTGACAGGTACGGGGCAGAGTTTGGTGCTAAATACTTTGACCCACAGAGTGAGCAAACTTTTGGTCAACAGCTAGAAAGCTATCTAAACAACGTTCTCAAAGCGACGGACCCAAAGAAAGCTCCTAACTATGAAATTTTGCCTCATACAGAACCAAAAAAACCCAGCCGCATAAACGAAACAACAACACCTGTGTTCACGAAAGAGACAAGTAGTGAGTAGTAAGAGTATCGGTGTACTTGTTGTCCTTTCGGTTCTAGTTCTCGTATTATCCGTCATCTTCTATTCTAAGCACTCGGAAGAAGTGAAGTATGAGACGGAAGGAGCAGAACTCGTGCGGAGGATAGAAAAGTACAGAAGGCAGTGGAGTAGATTGCCTCATTCTGTGTCTGAACTAGGTCTCGTCGAAGAGAGTGACGAAGGACCCTACTATGAGAAAAAAGACAGCGTCAACTACGTTGTGTATTTTAATATCGGTTTTGATGATACCAAGATTTATTTTTCGCAAACAGGAGAATGGGAATACGTGCACTAAGTGTCTGACAATTATAGGCGGAGAGAGATCGGCGGCAAGTGGCACAGCGAGTACACGTACGATGGCAATGGCAACATCAAGACGCTCCATCGCAAGGATGAAACAGCCGGTGCCATCGATGATCTTACCTATGACTACACATCGAACACAAACAAGTTGACCCGTATCGACGATGTCGTGGGTGCGGCGGTAGCGGGTGACCTAGGAGACCAAGGCACGGACAATTACGCCTATGACGCAACGGGCAACCTGACAAAGGACGTCATCGAAGGCATCATCGCTGGCGGCATTGTCTGGACGCCGTACAACAAGATCCGCAGCATTACGCAGGCTGGTGATGCGACGACAAACAAAGTCGAGTATCTTTACGACGCATCGGGCAACCGCGTGCTAAAACGGTACTACTACAACACGAGTGCGACACTGGACAAGACAACATGGTACGTCCGTGATGCATCGGGCAACGTCCTGGGCATCTACGAAAAACCCGTTGCGGGTTCAGCGACCCTTGTGCAGACCCCTATTTATGGCTCAAGCCGTGTAGCAGTGGCACGTCCGGACTCGTTGTATTCAACCAGCACGTCGCACACCACAACCTTCTACGACCAGGTGCACGACCGCACGCTTGGCTACAAGGACTACGAACTAACCGACCACCTCGGCAATGTGCGTGTAACAACGACCGATGTGCTCATCAAACACTCAAGCGTGTATGATGCAGAGATATCTACCTACACCGACTACTATCCGTTCGGTATGCAGGGAATCAAGTGACGGTCAATTTTTTACCCAATCCTCCGCCGCATCCAACGCCGTCTTCAGTTCGATGGTGTCGTAGTACGTGTAATAATTCTCAGTGACACGAATGTCGCGGTGCCGCATCAGAGCTTTTGAATCGCCGAGTGATGTGCCAGCTTGCTTCAGTCTATGTCTGAACGTCTTGCGGATAATGTGAAAGCCTGAACGTTTTGACGTGTCGACGCCTACGGCAACTAGGGCGCGATTGAATTGGCGATTCAGCGAGGACGTTGAAGTTGCTCGCCATGGCCAGATACAGTCGTCTTCATTCCTTGTAATTCGCAGTCGGTCGCTAGCAATGGCTACTGCTCGCTTTGAAAGTGGTATGTACTCGCCTTGCGCATCAATCTTGTTCTTGAGATGCAGTAGTTGCACACCATCGATAGTCACGATCTGATTGCGCTTGACGGTGAGCCCCTCTTTGATGCGCAGGCCAGTGGCCATGAGAAACTCTAGGAACAACGCGAACACATCGCCGCCTCGGTTTTCTCGTATGCCAGCAAGAGCATCTTTCCATTCCTGTTCGGTTAATACAACAACGGCCTTGCGAACACCCTTTACCTGATACTGCATAACATCGGCATCGCGATCTGTCCAGCCGCGCTTCTGACAATAGCGAGCGAACACGCGGAAGTTTCTGAGCACGATGTTCTGCGATGCCGGGCCCAGCCGTGTCGTCAGCACAAACTTTTCTGCGGCACGCTCGAATGCTGCAGCACTTAGACCTAATGGGTCGAGCTTTTTGATCGCATTTGTGTATGCCTCGATTGTCTTCGGAGCCTTCTTCGTGGCAGTCATCCAAACGCCGAATTGTTCGCGTGCGTGTTCTATGGCGTACAAACCGCCATCGTCTACGTAAACTTCGCCAGTACTAATGGCGCCAGCCGTTTGGTGGTGTTGTGTGACTGCAACAGCCTGCGCTCCATCTATGTCCGGCAATCCCTTGTCACGGCGCCAAAGAATCCAAAGCATTCCCTCTGCGATTCGTCGGTTGGGGTTGGAATCCTTCAAACCCGTCGCGATTGTGCGGCTCCGATACTTGATGTATAGCCGACTGCTGTACCCTTTGCGTATGAAAATCGAACCTGGATGCATCGGCTTTCGCGCCATCACAGCCCCCTAATCATGTGTGTAGTGTCGAGACGAACTTAACGAATCGTTCGACAATCATGGGTGCAGTTTGGGTGCAGTTTGTAAATTAGGGTGGCGTTAAGTCCTTGATATACATAGAGGAGCCCCTTACCTGTTAATCAGAGGGTCCGGGGTTCAAATCCCTGCTGCGGAGCACTATCACCCTGTAGGCTATTGCCTTACAGGGTTTTTTGTTGTCGTCACCACGCAGGTAGCAGCCAATACAATCGAAATCTGGCCGCTGCGTGACACACCCTTGGTATTGAAACAGTTGTGCAGATTCATTAGGGGGTTTAATGATCGTAACGCGCGTAGTGGCTTTTGCCATTCTTTTCTGCTCCGGTTACGCATGGCTGCAAGGCCAAGAGATTACATGGAGCGCTGTCCTTTTCGACGGTACCGTTGCCAATCTTAACGATGTCGCATTTCTAAGCGACGGTACTGTTGTCGCAGTAGGTGACAATGCGGTTGTCCGTGTCGGAGACCCTTCCGGCCCCTTTCCAGTGGTGACAGGCAGCTTCTCGGAACCGCATTTGCGCACAGTATCGATTGGCGCTAACGACCTTATTGTGTGTGCTGGTGATAAGGGGCTCGTCGGCTTCTCGCCGACGAAGGGGCAAGACTGGACGTTTCTGCAGGACCAAGACTGGGGTGATATCCGGCAGGTGACTGCACATCGTTCAAAGGCAACGGCTCTCTTCGCATCGGCTACGGGCGTGTATCAATCGATAGACGGCGGCGCATTCGTCAATGTGCGTGCTGGCGATGCCACAGCAGTAGCATTTGCCAGCGGTGATACGGTGTATGCCGGGCTCGCCGATGGTTCCGTGTTAACGAGTTACGACCTTGGCACTACATGGAACAGACACGATGCGTTTTCGACAACCCATAAGGTGGTAAAGATGCGATACAGTCGCGGTAGACTGTTTGTTATTCACGAACGATTTGTAACTTTTGTTAACGACATCGGTGCCATCGACAGTACGTACGTGCAAGCACCGATCAGTTTTCCATTCACGGACATTGCAGTCACCGATACGAGGTGGTTTACAACGGGCGGGGGATTCCGGAACGAGCATGGATACTCTATAGACAAGGGGCGCACCTGGGTTTTGGCCCAGTATGGTGCGGAGGGAGGCTACGCAATGGCATTATCAGCCACGCACATCGTTGCGGTTGGTGAGCGAGGAGGTCATTCGTACGGTCCAATCGACTCATGCATAACGACCAACTTCAAATTCTTTGGGTTTCGCAAAACGTACGAGCGACAATGGCCTTCCTCTCACAAGTATGTCAGTGGCAACAGAGACTCGCTACTAGTACTCACCGAATCTCCGCTCTTTCACCTCGCGCTGATAACAAATGCGGGAACGAAGGTCGACACGCTCTTTCGCAATAACTCTTCGATCGGTAACGGCGCGGTGGCATACTTACGAGTTGGAAGCAGGAGAATCATCCTAGCAGACACACTCAGGATCGAGACCGTAGGCAACACGACATATAGTTATCGGTCTTATGTTGTGTATGCCTCGAATGACGCTGGCTTCACATGGGATACGATCGTAGCGCCAAACAAGAAGTTGAGCCTATCGAACCTGATCGCCGACAACGACAGTAACATTTATTTCTATGGTGGAACGCGATACATCTATACTATGCGTGCCGGATCAATGGCCATCGACTCGATTATAAATGCACCTATTGAATACTGTTCGGTACTCGCTATCCGAGGCAAGACGTTCGTAGCCATAGGCGGTGGTGGTATAGCGCGAAGTACTGACCAAGGATCTACTTGGCAGACTCTGACATATACGTTTGCTGCGACGCCTCGACACCTTGCCGTTGGACGATCGGGCCGATTAGTTGCGCTGGAGAGTGAGGCGGCAGGGTTCGTAGTACAGGTGTCGGACGATCTAGGTGACACATGGCGTACAACATACTCGTACACACCGCCGGTTGGACAGACTTCCATTTTTAGTCTGCGAGCCGATAGCCTAGGCCAATGCATTGCAACGGGTTTTGGCGACGGCGTCTTCTACTCGCTCGACAACGGGGAGACATGGAAGCGGGTTGCGGCACCCGTACACAACGCCAGTGCCCTCTCGTCTAGCATGTTTGTCGGACCCAACGAATTTGTCATCTGTAGCGATACGGACGAGCTTCTTCGGGGTATTATATCACCGACATCATCCGTCAAACCTCGTCAGCGAGATCAGAATATCGACCTCGACAATGTCGAGATCGTCCTCCTAGAGCTCTTCGATTACCTTGGACGTCAACTCGTCTTCAAAGAGTACGCAGTAGCAAGACGTTTTGCTGAAGCATTCACCGAATGCACTGCGCTTGTTCATCCGCCGTTTGTACTTTGCGTTGCTCGTGGTGCCGATGCGAAGATGTATCGCGAGCTCAGAGCGCGCTGAACAACACGGAGACAACGCAATGAAGAAAGAGAAGGTCACGCCTGGTGGGCTTTGGCAGGTACTGAAGGACGCCTTTAGTGGCTTTGGCGATGACAAGGTGCTGACGTTGTCCGCGGCGCTTGCATACTATACGGTCTTTTCGATGGCACCACTTCTCATTGTAATTATTGCCATGACCAGCTCTGTCTTCGATCAAGCGGCTGTGGAAGGGAGCATCTACATCCAGCTTGAAGGCTTCATGGGTAAGACCACTGCGATGCAGTTGCAGGATGTTATTAAAAATGCTGCGTTAAGTGGTGACAACGTTTGGGCGACTATCATCGGTGTTGCGGTATTGTTCATGGGCGCGACGGGTGTGTTCGCTGAAATTCAAGAAGCGGTGAACACGATCTGGGGGATTAAGTCGAAGCCGAAGCAAGGATGGTTGAAGTTTATACAAAATCGTGTTCTGTCGTTCTCCGTTATTGTTAGCCTTGGCTTTTTGTTATTGGTCTCGCTGTTATTGTCGGCAGTCGTTGACGCCATTCATCAAAGTCTCGTTCAGATGTACCCCGACGCCGCCGTGTGGCTTCTGGTCATCGTAAACCATGTGCTTTCGTTTGTAGTCGCGGTCGGAATATTCTCTGTAATCTTTAAGGTCTTGCCCGATGCAATCATCGAGTGGAAGGACGTGATCGTTGGTGCCATTGGCACGGCAGTTCTCTTTATGCTCGGAAAGTTTGCTATCGGCTACTACATCAGCGCTACCGATGTAGGTAGTACGTTCGGAGCTGCCGGGGCATTGGTGGTGTTGCTTGTATGGACCTATTACACTGCGGTGATTTTGTACTTCGGCGCAGAGTTCACCAGCTCGTTTGCGATAAAGTTTGGGTCGGATATTCACCCCAATTCGTACGCCGTTACGTTTAGAGACGTAGAAGTGGAAATGGGTAAGCACATCCTCCGCGATACCGAAACAAAGGTTGTGGTTAAGAGCGACGACGCAGGTAACATAAAGCCCCAAGCGTAGTTGTAGCCCCCTAACTGACCCTTTTTTCAGATGGGCAGGAACATACAAAGGCATAGGGCCATCTGTTGCCAGGTGAACGCATGGGCGCGTTCACCTTCACGTTAGTCACCACTAACAACACACAACTGGAGAGAAAAATGACACACCGTTTACAAACAGTGCGGGTTTGGAGTAGTCTTATACTCGCATGTGTCCTACTTACATCGGTTGCATCGAGCGCACCGTTCACAGCAGTAGCCTCGGGCAATTGGAGTGCAGCAGCCACATGGGGCGTCGCAGCACCAAACTTTAATAACACCGTCGATCAAATCATTATTCCTGCTGGAATAACGGTGACGATGGATAACAATGCAACAATCAATGGCGCATTGGCATCAATGAATGTCGCAGGAACACTTACCGGCGGCGCGAATTCTACGCTCACGGTTACGCAGGGCAACCTCTCTGGTGCTGGTGCAATTAACGTGGGCACACTTGTAATGGGTGCAGGCTCTACGCTCGCTTTTACAGGCGCGCTTGCAGCAGAATATTTGAACACGGCATCAACGGCAATACAATCTGCGGCACAGATGACGATCTCGAAGGGACTTAACCTTACAGGTGGCGTTCTAGCAATGGCTGCTGGCGGAAGCCTTGCTCTCGCAAATGATGCCACGATTACGGTCTCTGGTGGAACACTTGCACTTAATGGCGGAGTGCTTGCCCTTACAAACGCTTATAACGTCCGTTACATCAATTCCGCAGCAACAACTGGCCTCGAGCTCTCTGGTGCTGGTTTGAAGACTGTCATTTTCGACGTTCCAGTTGGAACAGTCGTCACATTAGGAAACAACCTGACGATTGGTGCGAATGGCGCACTGAATCTTACTGGTGGGACACTGAACCTAAACGGACGCGACCTTACAGTGAACGGTGCGATTACGAGTGCAGCAAACACGTTGATTACCTCTACCGCGCTATCGAGCATAACGCTGAACGCTGTAAATGGTGTCACGGGCATGTTGAACTTCGCAGGAACCGCGAATGCTGTGAAGAACCTGACAGTAAACGTTGGTGCCGGAGCCTCAACGACAATCAATGGTGCGCTTACAGTTGCGCAAACGCTAAATCTACAGTCGGGAACGTTGCGCTTCGCCGGGTCGACTCTTACGCTTGCCGGTAATGTTATCGGAGCAGGTACCCTTAGCGGTGATGCAACATCCAACCTGGTGATCAACACAGTTGGTGGTATCGCAAACCCTTTGCGTTTTGCAGTCGGCGGACAAACCATAAACAATCTTACAACAAACGTCGGCGTGGGAAATTCGGTAAAGATTGCATCTGACCTCGTGGTTTCTGGTGCAACAACACTAACAAGCGGTAACCTTGACATCAGCAATGTCAATCTAACCCTAGGTGGCGCGCTAAGCGGTGCCGGTACACTTGTAACGAACGCAAATTCCGGTCTGATGATCAACACACCTGGTGGTCTTACTTCGCCAATCGCCTTCACGGGCGGAACGATCGGTGACCTCGGCGTCAATGTTGCTCCCTCTAGCGTCGTAACACTTGGTAACGACCTGGTCGTGGCTCGCACACTTACGCTTACCGGCGGAACACTCGTTCTAAATGGCAACGATCTCACTATCGCTGGCAACATCGTTAGTGATGCGGATGGCTTCGTTCGTTCGACAGCCACTTCCGATATCAGCTTCACCTCGCTAACGGGCACTACAGGTACGCTGAATTTCGAAGGCGCTGTAAATGTCGTTAAGAGTCTTACCGTAAATGTTGGCGCTACTGGTTCTGCAGCCATCAACGGCATTTTGACTGTTGCAAACAACCTAAATCTACAATCGGGTACGCTGAATTTTGCGGGCTCTACGCTTAACCTCAATGGCGCTGTAACTGGTGCAGGGTCGCTAAGCGGTAGCAACACTTCGAACCTGGTTATAAACGCTGCAAGTGGTGTTGGTTCTGGTCTTCGTTTCGCGACGGGTGGACAGACACTAATCAATCTTATAATTAACGCCGGTGCAGGCAACACAGTGAAGTTGCTTTCTGATCTTACTGTTATGGGGGCAACAACACTTACAAGTGGCAACCTTGACATTAGTGATAACGATCTTGCAATCGGTGGCGCTCTAACGGGCGTTGGTACGATTATCTCGAACGCGAACTCGGGTCTTATGATTAACACTCCGGGCGGTCTTACATCACCAATCTCAGTAACAGGCGGCTCGATCGGCGATTTCGGTGTGAATGTAGGCTCAGGCAAAACCGTCACTCTGGGAAGCGACTTGAACGTCACGAAGACCCTGACCCTTAACGGCGGTACACTCGTGCTCAACGGTAATGATCTCTCAATCGATGGCAATATCGTTGGTGGTGTTAATGGTTTTGTTCGCTCTACAGCAGCATCGAACATCGATATCACTTCAGCAACGGGCACAACTGGTGTTCTGAACTTCGCTGACAACAGCGCGGTCGGTTCGCTTCTCGTTGATGTTGGTGCATCGAATGTTGCACGCATCGGTGGAGACGTCGATGTTATGAATGCACTAAACCTTACAAGCGGCACACTCAACTTTGCAGGTGCAGACCTGACGTTGAACGGACTAGTATCTGGCTCTGGTTCGCTAGCCGGTGACGCAGCTTCAGATCTAACGATCAACTCTGTAGGGGGCTTGGCTACGGGGCTACGCTTCGCTCAAGGCGGACAAATCCTGAACAACCTCACCACAAATGTTGGTGCTGCAAACTCGGTAAAACTTGCGTCGGACTTAGTAGTTAACGGCACAACGACTCTTACAAGTGGCACACTAGACATTAGCGACGTAGACTTCACAATTGGTGGAGCACTGTCGGGTGTTGGCTCTATTGCAACGAACGCTAATTCAGCACTTTCCATTACTGGCGACGCTGGTCTCGCGGCACCGTTGAATCTTACTGGCTCGGCTATTGGCGATCTGATCATCGATGTTACGAACGCAAGTTCAGTAACCTTGGGCAGCGATTTGAACGTGACAAGGATGCTCGACCTCCAAAGCGGCCGACTGATCCTGAACGGCAATGACCTAAACATCTTGGGTATCATCGACGCTACGGGTACGGGCACAATCTCGTCGACGAATGCTTCGGACATCTCGATTACTTCTGCTGGTTCAGCAGTTGGACGCCTAATGTTTGACGCAGCAGGCAACATTGTCAACGATCTTACAATCGCAGCCGGCAATGGTGGAAACGTCGCACTCGGAACAGACGCAACAGTAAATGGTGTTCTGAACCTTACAAGCGGTCGTTTGAACATCGCAGACAACGTTCTTACAATCGGCACTAATGGCTCGATCGTCGGTGGCAGCACAACATCCTTCATCCAAACTGCTCCGAATGGCGCAGTATCGATGGCAATTGACGCTGGTGCATCTGTGCCTACAGTGTTCCCGGTTGGTACAGCCAACGGCTTCTTCCCAGCTAGCATTACGCTCGCTCAGACCTCGGCTTCAGGCAACGTAAATGTAGGCGTACGCGAAGGTGTACTTTCCCAAGGCACAACGGGCTCGTTGCTTTCAGCGACAGAGTCAGTAGTGAACGCAACATGGGATATCACAAGTGACATCGCTTCGAACCTGAGAATGAACATGGAACTCGCATGGCAAGCCGTTGCTGAAGTTAATGGCTTCAACAGAGCACAGGCGTACATCTCGCACTATATTAATGGTGGTTGGGACGCAAATGCAATGGCAGCTGCAATGGCACGTGCTGAAGGCATGTACAGCATCAAACGCGACAACGTTCAGTCACTGAGCCCATTCGCAATATTTGATGGCGCAACAACAGACGTTACGACTTCGGACATCACAAGCAACTACAACGTGTTTCCTTCACCAGCTGCTGACGTCATCAGAATCGAAAACCTTGCCTCGGCAGTTTCGATGAACATTGACATCGTGGACGCTCAGGGTCGCATCGTTGCTAGCTCTGTAATGAACGGAACACGTCACGACATCTCGTTAAGCGCTCTCAGCTCTGGTGTATACTTCATCAAGCTGCACAACGAAACGTCTATCGCAACGAAGCGCTTCGTAAAAATCTAATTACCACTCGTCTAGAGGTAAACATCTAGAAGAAATGGGTAATGAACTGAGAGGCATGTCCGCGCAATCGGACATGCCTTTTTTTGTTCGCCCGCCCCCGCCGTCAGTAACTTCGCACCGCAGAAGCCACGACCACGCCTTTAATAGATTCGAATGGCAACAAAACCCAAGCACACGTATACGTACGAGGCTTTAATCGATTCCTACAACATTGGAATCGTCCATCACTATGTTGAGATACCCGCTAAGGCCGCAGGAGAGTTGAAGGCAGCCAAGATTAAGAGGCTAATCGTTACGCTGAACGGACATGCATACCGACGTGCCGTTCAAGGACGAAAAGATGGTACAAGACACGTGTTCGTTAGTCTGCCCATGTTACGAGAAATGGGTGCGAAGGTGGGCGACAAGGTTCGTGTAGTTATCAAACCCGACCCGAACCCCGACCAGGTAGATCTTTGCGAGGAATTTGTTGCCGTGCTCGACACAGACGACGAAGCAGCGAGCAAGTGGAACGCGCTGACAGCTGGCAAGCAGCGGTCAATCGCACACCACATAAACGACGGTAAGTCAGTTGATACGCGAATAAGCAGGGGGCTGCTGATGGCGAAGAGATTGCTGGACGGTGAGATTTAGCTTAAAAAGCGAGCACTAATCTGCATAACCGGTGCCATGCTTACAATGGTATCGGAGCGCTCGGTAAAAGCGCGCAACTCTTCGATTACGCGCACAACGTCTGCGTCACTGGCCACCGTTGCCTCGACAATCGAAGCACGTATCCTCTCTAGTGTGATAAGCGACACGAACTTGCTTGCACCCGTACCAAATGCTTGGGTGTGCATCTCACTTCGTACATGTTCAAATCCAAGTTCATGTTCAAGTCCAAGTTCATCGAAGAGTTTCGGAAGCTTGATTCCCAAATCTGGGTCAGCCCCTCGACTGCGTGCTGCCTCACGATACCATTGCACAAACGTGTCGAATGCAGTACTGCGCGGAAAACTAAAGTGTCCAGGGAACCACACGTCTTCAACGGCTAGCGTACCACCCGGACGCAGCAAACTGCTTAGGTGATTTAGAGTTGCTCGGGCATCGGTTACGTGGGACAGAAAAAACCGAGCGTATACTAAGTCAAACTGTGCCTTCATACCGTAGTCGATTGCGTTGGTATGCAGATACTCGATACCCAAATTCGCGGCCGGTTCTTCGCGCGCAATGGTGATAATAACATCGTCGTTGTCGATGCCAACGACAGATCCAGTAGTGCCACATCGCTGTGCAAGCAAACGCGAGACGTCGCCACCTCCGCAACCGACATCGAGGCAGCGCATGCCCTGAGTGATGTCTAATCGATCGAGGAATGCCTCCGTTAACGGCCGCATCGCTGCAGAGAGTAGACGAAGGCGTTCGCGTCCGGCAACACCACCTTCGATTACGTACGATGGCCTATCTGTGCTCAAAGTCTTGACTTTACTAATTTGCCGAAAATTTCGCCGGTTTGATTCACGGTCGTATTACGTGGCGAATCTATCAACGCAATTCGGAGAACCATCTATGACACCCGAAGATCTTGAGCGCGCGCATCGCGCGCTAGCCCCTTCACTGTTTAATCGGGTGTGGGAGCTGATGGATAAGAAGAATCGGACGGAAGACGAGACGGACGAGATGTTGCACGCGGCACATGCGTCGAGGCATCATTGGATGACGATTGGTGAGCCGGTAAATCTCGTGAGGGGAGACTGGCAGGTATCGAGAGCCTACTGCTCTGGCTCGTGCACATGCCATGCTGGGCGACAAAAAAGAAGCCCGCATGTGGCGCGATAAGGCCGTACATGCGGGCGAACTAATTTCAGAGAAGGACGACAAAGACTCCTTCGCTCAGGACTTGGCTTCGATTGATCTTCTTATCGAGTAATCATCAACGCTTTTGTGTCAGACATTGATGGCGTCGTAAGCACAACGTAGTACATCGAGCTCGGCATGTCATACGCGCGGGTGTTGAACACAACTTCGTGCGAACC
>JBKJNB010000075.1:0-16590 GCA_046595995.1 Candidatus Kapaibacteriota bacterium | reverse complement strand
TGTGGCTGCAGACCCCGGCGTTGCAGACGACATTGCATTGCCCGCACTCGTAGCAGGCTTGCGTATGTATGAGGACGCGCACGTAGACTACATCGAACTGAACGAAAGCTGTCCGAATACCGCATCGAACGCCGAGCCGCATAGCACACTCGACCCAAGCCTCGTGCGACGTCTCGAGTACGTGAAAGAGCACTTTCTTCGCTCGCGCAGACGACTACTTCCGGTTGTCGTAAAGTTTTCTGTCGATACCGATCGTAACCAACTTGACGATCTACTTTCGATGCTCGTTACGTTGGGCTTCGATGGTGTGGTGTTAGGTAACTCGAGCACTGCATACGACGATGTGCGGCATGATATAGAACCTGCTGACTTAGCGACATTCGACTACTTCACGAAAGAATTTGGCGGCGGGGTAAGCGGCCGCACACTGAAGTATCGATCTCTGTTTCTTGCGGCCACCGCTCGTGAAGTGTTGCGTCAGATCGAGCCCGCACATGAGTTTCACATCATACGATGTGGTGGCATTGAAACGCTCGACGACATTCGCCAAAGTCAGCGTCACGACATCCAACTCAACCAGTGGTACACAGGCTATTACAATGCCTTCGGTACGTACGGACACGCTTTATATCAGCGCCTTGCGGCGGAAGCAGTGCGCGAGGCACGTTAGCAAATTCAATTTAAGCTCGCGAGCCGTTAACGAGCGCGTTGGGTACGCACACGTGCGACAACGCTGTCGTAGAACGTCTTGAAACGCTCGCGGTCTACTGACTGCTCTCGCAGAGCATTCTCGAAACTCTCTTTTGTATATCCGTTTACTTTTAGCACGCTATCGAAACGCTGTTTGCTCTGCACACTGTCTACGGTGGCTTCACGAGCGATGAGCACGCTGGCGTACGTCGTTACCAACCGGTTGTCGACGGAAGATTTGTCGGTGCAGGCAACGAGCGCCATGCCGCCCAGGATCAGGGCGATGCTGCACAGGTGAGCAACACTAATTAGACTAAGAAGCTTCAGGTACATAGAGGTATTCGCGAGTAAGCCAAACAAGTTCGTTTAGAATCATTGCGGTTGCACCCCAGAGCGGAATGCGTTCGTGTACTGCCCAATGCGGCACTTCAACAGACTGTCCGTACAAATCCCACGCCGAGCGTTGCACATGCAGAGGTGAAATAATATTCGCCAAAGGCAATGTAAACGTTTCCTGCACTTCGGCCGCGGAGAGGTGCATGTCGTGTAGCGAGCGCACAATTCCAACGATGGGAGTAACAGCCGAGTTCGACGGCGGAATGTACAGGGGAGTAAGGTGTCCGATCAGGGTGACATCATCCGGCCGTATGCCCATCTCTTCATGCATTTCGCGCAGGGCAGCCATCGACGCGTCTTCACCGTCCTCGATACGTCCACCCGGAAAACTAATCTGTCCGCGGTGATGCCGCATCCCTTCACTCCGCACTTGCATCAACACATGCGGTAACTCCGAGTCCGGCATTTCGACAAGCGCCACGAGCACTGCGCTCTGGCGTGCCCCCTGCGGAGCCCCCTTAAGTCGCGACTCAGCATCGGGCATGGCGGGCACGAACTCTCGGTGAGCGTCGATGCCCGGAAGGCGTGCCTGTAGGCGTGTTGTGAGGAATGTGTTGAAGGACATACATATGCAAAATACAGCATGACCGCATCTTGTGGACTGGTGTTGGGCCACATATCGTGTATTTTGCGGTATGCGCAATCTCATGGCTTTCCTGCGCCTTATTCCCGGGGCTGAAGCAGTTGGTGATCCGGATGCAATGATCGTGGATGTCACCACCGATTCTCGACAAGTGCAGCCCGGATGGGCGTTTGTCGCAGTCAAGGGTGAAGATTTCGACGGCAACGCTGCCATTGCCGATGCTATCGAGCGTGGTGCAGTCGTAGTTGTAGCCGAAGGTCTGCAGGAAG
This sequence comes from Candidatus Kapaibacteriota bacterium, assembly GCA_046595995.1. Classification (GTDB taxonomy): domain Bacteria; phylum Bacteroidota; class Ignavibacteria; order Kapaibacteriales; family Kapaibacteriaceae; genus JAWXBR01. The sequence goes on along the minus strand of JBKJNB010000075.1, from coordinate 14,652 downwards.
CAAAAGTTGGTGTGGTGTTCGTTAATGTGCCAAACGCACGTCTTGCGTTTGCGCGCATGGTGAATGCGTACATGGACAATCCATCACGAGGACTCCGATTTTTCGGTGTTACCGGTACAAACGGCAAAACAACCGTTGCAACGGTGTTGGAGCAGATCTATCGGGCAGCAGGGCGCGAGACGGCGTTTATCGGCACTACCGGTGTGCGCTATCACGACGTGTCTATAGACACTGGCTTCACAACTCCAGAACTACGCACACTCAACGAACTCTTCTACACGCTAAAGAAGAATCGTATCGACAGCGTGTACATGGAAGTCAGTTCACACGCCTTACATCAGCATCGCGTAGAAGGAGTTGCGTTTCACGGCGCAGTCTTCACGAATCTTACCCACGACCATCTCGACTATCATGGCACGATGGAAGAGTATGCGGCTGTGAAAAAGAAATTGTTCGACGGTTTGTCGATGGACGCCATCGCCGTACTGAACGGCGAAGATGCGTGGGCGGGCTTCATGACAAAGAACTGCAAGGCTCGTCGCATTATAACTGTTGGTGAAAGCGAAGAGAACACCATTCAGATCGAAGACATCGTGTGCAACACGAACGGCGTGTCGTACACCATGTGTTTGCCGCCTATAAAGCGCGGAGGTGCGCCAGTTACATTGCATGTGCGTTCACCGCTTATCGGACGTTTCAACGTCATGAACACTGCGCTGTGTGCAGCAATGGCTATTCATGATGGCGTTCCGCATGACGTAATCGTAGAATGCCTGCGCACTGCAAACGCCCCGTCCGGACGCATGGAGCGCTACCCACTCGTTAACGGCGCAGTTGCCGTTGTCGACTACGCACACACACCCGACGCTTTGCAGAATTCACTACGTGTGCTTCGCGAGATTGTACCTAAGGGTGCAAAGCTGCATGTCGTCTTCGGCTGCGGTGGTTCGCGCGACACGAGTAAGCGTGCGGAAATGGGACGCATCGCCGCCGAGCTTGCCGATCGCGTAATTGTTACATCAGACAATCCTCGCACCGAAGACCCACAGGCAATCATCGACTGCATCGAAGGTGGCACAGTAGGGGTCTTGAAGAAGGGTCCCGGCCGTCGCGGCGCGGCCAACATCACCACCATCGTCGACCGACGCCTTGCCATCCGCAAAGCCCTCGACGATTCGAAGTCACAAGACATCGTGCTTATCGCCGGCAAAGGTCACGAAACCTACCAGATCGTCGGCACCGACAAGATGTCCTTTAGCGACGTCACAGAAGTCGCATCGTGGAACGCCGACCTGCGCAACAAGCCGAAGAAGAAAAATAAAGCAACACAGTAGTCCTACTCTTAACAATGGTAATCATGCGTGTGTTTCCATGTTGTTTCCAATTATTGGTGCTCAGTGCAGCAGTTGTGTGTGTGTCTTGTACGGTTCATCCAACGGATTCCGATCCATCTGAGGTTGAACCCGCAGTCATGGTTCCGCCGAAAGTGGGCAGTTCGTTCATGTACGAATACGTAGACGTGGACACGCTGACGGGTCTTGAAATCGATAGCACCCGCGACACAGGTACCATGTACGTGAGACAGGTCGGGGTCGAGTATCTAGGAAAAACAAACGTCACTGTATTTGAGCAGGCCGTAGGCTTGGGTACGATTCCTACCTATCGTTCCTATGATCCTGACGGAAACGTATACTTCATACTTCATAACGCCCTGCGTGGCAAAGAGGTGTGGTATCGAGCACCCATACAAGGAGAGGCAACCTCAACAGCCGTCATTAGCGACAAAGCCCGGATACAGACGGATCAGTTTGAATACAGTGATGTCGAAGATGTTGATAGGATTACGATTGAACGCACTGGGACTGGTGAAGAGGTTGTTCAATCGAGGGCCATCGCAGTTGTCACGATGAAACAAAATTACCTTTCGACGACGACACGAAACGGATATCCCTACGGTGATTACCATTCAGCTGGCACGTTTACATTTGCACCCAATCTTGGTGTTTGGGTTAATGGCGAGCACGCAGGAAAGGTGAAGATCAGAGGCAAGGTGACCTACTCTACTTCCAGAAAGTCGACACTCATTGCGTACACACTTGTGAAGTAAGTGTTCTCGCATGTAGGGGTGCAAAAAAGAAAAAGCCCCTTCGAGAGGGGCTTTGTTTTGCGTGCTGATTGTAGGGGTCTCGGAGAGGGTCTTACTCTGCTTCGACTTGCTGACGGTGCTGGCGGCGTGCTGCCTTTAGGCGGGCCATGCGGCGTTCGACGGAAGGCTTAACATAGAATGCACGTTTTTTGAACTCGCGTAGAACGCCAGAGCGTTCGTATTTCTTCTTGAAGCGGCGCAGCGCACGGTCAATAGACTCGTTGCTTTGGATGGTGACCCCGATCACGGGCAGACCTCTGTTAAATGGTTGATGGTATGGTTGATGATATTAAACAAGATTTTCAACTAGGCGTTTTTCTTTGTTCTTCTCGAAGTGTACGAGCAATGCGGCACGTCCGTTCGACATGATTTCCTTCGAGCGAATGATGCCAACATCATCCCATGTCTTGTGGTAAATCACATCGCCAATAGCGTATTCGCCCTTCGGTGAGTATTCTTTCGAATCTTCACGCGACAGCAGAATTGTTGCGCCGTTCTTTGCCTTCGCATCTTCGAGCGCGTCGAGGTTAACGAGCTGTGAGTGGTGGCTGACTGCACACCGTGCCCACTGCTGACGTCCGTTTGCACTTTCAAGAGGCTCACCAATCAACTCATGCTTCGTTTCGCGCATTAGGAATGGCGAATACAGAATGATGTACTTGGCTTTGCGTTTTGTCTTCTTCGCCGCAGGATCGGCAGGTGCCTTAGCTGCGCGTTTCGTTGCCTTCTTCGCAGGTACGGCTACAACGGCACTGGCCTCTACACCGTCTACCAATACTTCAACTTCGGGTTTCGCTGCTTTTGGCGCCTTAACGGCTTTTGCTTTGATAACTTTTTCAGTAGTCGCTGTTTCGACCTTCGCCGATGTCACTTTTACTGCCTTTTCCGTGGGCTCTTTCGTCGTAGTTTTCGTCGTCGCTGGTTTTGTTGTCTTTTTGGCAACCGCTGGCATGTAGGCTCCTAGGCCGTTTGAGGGTTTAGAGGGACCTCTAAGATACGCAAAAAGAGGGAATTATGCCCAAGTACCCTACCTCGGGTAGCTCAGACGCCTTTTTGGCAGCGTCAGTAGCAACACCAGACCTAGATGCTCGCAATCGTGAACTCCACCCGCCGGTTGGCCTGGCGTGCCGCTTCGGATGTGCCCTTGGCGACGGGCTTGGTCTTGCCGTAGCCCTTGGCTTTGAGACGGCTTGCGTCGATGCCCTGGGAGACGAGGAACGTTTGCACGGCTTCGGCGCGGTCGGCTGAGAGTTTGTTGTTGAGCTCGGCAGAGGCGCGGTCGTCGGTGTGGCCGCCGAGTTCGATCTTCATGGTCGGACGTTCCCGCAGCATGGCAATGAGGCGCTGCAGCTCTTCACGACTTTCGCCCCGGAGGTCAGATTTGTTGGTGTCGAAGAAGACGTTGTTCAGGCGGACCGTGGCGCCGACTTCGATGGGCCAGAGCAAGAGGTCGCGTTCGATTTCGCGGTAGAGGTCGAGCGTCGTTATGTCGAGGTTGTCGCTTACAGGAAAGTATCCGGGTTCAGAAGCGTAGAAGCCGTACGACTCGCCACCAGGCAAGACGATGGAGTAACGTCCTTCCGAGGGTTCACTCGCGGCCTTTGCCGTGTTCTTCTTGTCGGGAAGGGTCGCAATTGCCACGGTCGTGGCAATTGGCTTAAGGGTCTTTGCGTTCAGCACACGTCCGCGCACCAGCACCGTTGGATCTGGTAAAAGTTTACGACTTGCAGAGTCTTGGGGGAGTTTGAGGCGGAAGATGCCGCTCTTGTACGGACCGGTTGTGTTCATGTATGCATACTTGCCCGATGGGTGTACGGTTAGGTAGCCGTTCCATCCGTTGCTGTTAATTGTCGGACCCAGGTTTACGGGCATCGTCCAGCTAAGCCATGTGCTGTCGAGCCTTTTGCTCACCCAGATGTCGTGCTCGCCGAAACCCGGGCGCGACGAACCAAAGTATAATGTTTTATTATCGGCCGCGAGGTGCGGCATGCCATCGGTGAATTCGGAGTTTAGGCGCGGACCCATATTGCGCGGCGCCGAATACGACCCATCGGGTTGCAGAAACGATATGTAAAGATCTTTATCACCGTACGAGTCGTCGCGCTGGCATGCGAGAATCGCCACCGTTCTGTCAGCAGAAACGCATTCTTCTCGTGTGCTTGCACGAGTGAAGTAGTTCGCAATTGAAACGTTTGTAGGTACTGACCAGCCTGTTGCTGTGCGTGTGCTACGTGAGAAGCCCGCACCTTCTGGTTGTCCGTTGCCGCGATACCTGCCCCACAGCAAAAGGCTGTTGTCGTCTTGCGAAACCGCTATTACGTTGTTCGGATCGCTGTTGTTGAGCGGGACGCCCGCATCTCTGATGTTCGTCCAGGTAGAATCCGTTTCCTTCGACGCAATCATAATGTTATCAGAATGTGGGGCGGCAGTACGAATCCAGTAGATAGAGGAGCCATTCGGTGCCATCACAGCATAACGATCTGCCATGTCGGCATTCAGCTCGTTGGCGTACGTCTTTGTTGCTCCAATGAATGCAGTAGGGTCATATGCAATCGCGCGCGTCTTGTAGTTCATCTCGACGTCGAGAACCTGCGCTTCGACTGGCTGCGAGATGTCGAAGCCAATTCCGTCTATGCTGGTGCTGAAGCCATACAGCGTATTGGGAATGTTAAAAGTTTTTACTACTGCACCGTTCACTACAAAATCGATATTGTCGCCGTGTTTACGCACGCTAAGCACATTCACCTCGCCGATGCCCTTTATATGCGGCGACTTTATGTACGACTGGAAGTCGCCTTCTGACGCGACGTAGGTCTTCCACTGGTTCGACGCACCGTCGAAATGTCCAACCCAATAGGATTGTTGTATGGGACTAATAATGAACATGTAATGGAGCTGACGTGAGCGGAAGTGAAGTCCGGGTCCGGCCTGACCCGTGGCTTTCGTCGTCTTCACGCGCATTGTTGCGTCCCAATCCGCACTTGCATCCGCAGCGATGTTTCGAAAGAACCACACCGTGCCAGAACCCCGGTGCCGAATGTGCGCTGCTCCGTCAACATACTTGAGGCTGAGATTCTGATCCTCACGCGGCTGCATCCAATACCAGTATGGCGGCATCGAATCGAGCGTATGCAACTCATGCACTTGTTGTGCAGGGTTCACGCCGAGAGCGCGTTTAGTATCGGTCGGTTTCTGTGCGCTGCAAACGGTCGTAGAGAGCGCAGCTGTCGTACAGAGCGCAGCTATAGCTAGGCAAACAAATCGTGTCATACCGCAAATCTAATGCGCAGCGTTACTTCCCTGCTAGTCGTGCTTTAAGGGTCTGGATAACGGGCACCGGCGTCGGGTCGACGCCGTTAAGGATGCCGAGATGCCAGGAGACCCAGTCACCGAGGTAGATGAGCGTGAACATGCGCGAGAGGAGGGTGGCGCCTTCGCCGCGGACGGTAATTACATCACCGACTGATTTTTTGATGATGTCAGCAAGAGCATCGAAGCGCAGTGTCACGCGTTTGTGATCGTCCTGGTCTCGCATGAGCAGGACTTTGAATTTCTTCGTTGCGTTCTTCGGGAATTGCCATCCGTTGATTTCGTTGTGATTCATCTCGGGCAGATAATTGCCGAACGCCACCTGTTTCGAGTTCTCCTGTATTTGTCCGCGCCAGCGCGTATTCACCACATCGAGGCGTTCGTTGGCACTATAGATAACCGGATATGCATCGCGCAGTTTTACAGCGAGAGCAAATGCGGGGTTTTTCTTCGTTGCACGAGCGAACACATCGCGCAAGGCAGTGATGTTTTCAATCGTCTCCTTCACACCTACGCTCGACGTCCGTACGGCCTTCTTTTCGAACGCACCGGAACGTCCGAGTACCGTTAACAGCGGAAAAAACGAATACGCAAGTGCACAACGCGGCTGATATCCGCTAGGGATAAACACAACAGGGTACTTCGCTGCAGTGGCCTTCTCTGCAAGCGTGCCACCAGTAGTAACGCAAAGAATGTCTTTTGTTTTTTTACGCGCTGCCTCGAATGCCGACAAGGTTTCTTCGGTTTCACCGGAATACGAACTGCACACAACGCGTGTGTCTGCATCGAGCCAGCCTGGTGCGGTGTATCCGCGCTGAACGGAAATCATAAGGTGCGAAGCACCGGGCGTTGCAGCGGCGTAACTGCGCAGCAAGTCAGCCCCTATCGCAGAGCCCCCTAAGCCAAACACAGCATACTTGTCGCTTGCGGCTGCGCCCGCCCAGAGCGGAGCATTCTCGCCAATGCCGACGGCTTCGGCGATTTGGTCGGGAACGTTGTACAGGACGTCGAACATGTGGTTTTTGTCGACACCGGGGGCTGGGTTGGCTGGACGTTTTGTGCTCATGGGGCAAAGTTAGTCTATGTTCCGTACGGCGGCTCGCGCAGCTCTACAGGCTCCTTGCGGCTCGCTCTGTAACGAAGATTTAGGAATTCAACGGCCATACTAAACGCCATTGCAAAGTACACGTAACCCTTTGGTATGTGGACGTGGAAGGCCTCGGCCACAAGTACCAAGCCGATCATCATTAAGAACGACAGGGCGAGAATCTTGATCGTAGGATGCTTGAGAATGAAGCGGCTGATCGTGCCGGACATAAGCTGCATGACGATTACGGCCGTAACAACGGCTACGACCATTACCCACAATTCTTGCGTCATGCCAACGGCGGTAATTACGCTGTCTATTGAAAACACGACGTCAAGCACAATAATTTGTGCAACAATTGCTTTGAACGATGCCTTGGGTCCATTTCCCACGGCCTCATCACCTTCGAGTTTGTTATGCAGTTCTGTCGTGGCCTTTGCAAGCAGGAACAAACCACCGGAGAGCATAATGAGGTCACGTCCGGTGACGTAAAACGGTGCGGCCATGTCGAAGAACGGACCAATCCCGAACAACGGCTGGGTGAGCTGAGCAATCCACGAGGCGAGGAATAGAAAGCCAATTCTCAGCAGCAATGCCAGGGTAAGGCCGATAACACGTGCCTTGGGCTGCAGCGCGTCTGGCAGGCGTTGCACCAGGATGGCAATAAAAATGAGATTGTCGATTCCGAGGACAATCTCAAGGATGGTAAGCGTGAGTAGGGCGACTATGTGTTCCATGAACCTGCAAAAGTAATGTCAAGACCTGCGCCGAGCTACGTAGATTTCGCCCATGACGTTCACTTCAACGAATCCGTATACCGGTGAGTTCCTAGCATCGTGGGTCGGACATACTCCCGTACAGACCAATGTGTTGCTTAGCGAAACATCCGATGCGCAACAGGATTGGAGCCGTACATCCATACGCGAGCGCGCCGTGGCGCTCCATGCAATTGCCGCTGTCTTAACGGCTCGAGCGCCCAAACTCGCCCTTCGCATTACGCTCGAAATGGGCAAACCCATTACGCAGGCACGTGCGGAGATTTTGAAATGCGCCGCTGCTTGCGGCTTCATGGCCGACCACGCGGAAGCGGTACTGGGCACACAACACGTGGCCACAGAATTCGCTCGCAGCGACGTTTACCACATGCCGCTTGGCACTGTGCTCTCTATCATGCCATGGAATTTTCCGTATTGGCAATTCTTTCGATTTGCAGTACCCGCTTTAATGGCTGGCAACGCAGTACTCCTAAAGCACGCACCGAACACCTGGGGCTGCGCCTCCGACATTGTCGACGTCTGTCTGCAAGGGGGCCTGCCAAGGGGCTTGGTGCAATGCCTATTGCTCGACGTTCCTGACATCGAGTCCGTCATTGCAGACCCACGCGTACATGCGGTGACGTTCACGGGTTCAACGCGTGCGGGTTCATCGGTTGGCAGTCTGGCAGGGAAGTACATCAAGAAGAGTGTGCTTGAACTCGGCGGCAGTGACGCGTACATCGTGCTCGAAGACGCGGACATTATCGGTGCGGCGCAGTTGTGCGCAGAATCGCGGTGTATCAACTCCGGACAATCCTGCATTGCAGCAAAACGGTTTATCGTTCACGTCGATGTTGCAGAACAATTCACGGCCTTATTAACAAAGTTTATGACAGAGCGCATTGTTGGCGACCCAATGCGCGAAGAAACGCAGATCGGTCCGCTGGCACGTCCGGACCTGCACGCGAACTTGCTCGACCAGGTGCGCCGCTCTCTTGCGGCTGGAGGCATGGTCCTTCCGGGGCCCTTCGCTTTGGGCGCGGGAACTGGACCCTTCAGCCCCCTTGTCATCACGGGCGTCGGACCAGGCAATGCTGCATTCGACGAAGAACTGTTCGGTCCCGTCGCAGCCGTGTCCACGTTCACGACCGACGACGAAGCAATCGCACTCGCAAACCACAGCGTTTATGGGTTGGGTGGTGGAGTGTTTACGTCGGACATGGACCGTGCCGAACGTTTCGCGCGTGATTTACAGGCAGGCATGGTGTTCGTGAATACCTATGCGCGAAGCGATGTTCGGCTACCGTTTGGGGGCGTGAAGCAGTCGGGCTACGGACGCGAACTAGGCAGTTACGGACTGCGCGAATTTGTGAATGTGAAGACAGTAGTTCGAGCGTAACCGACGACCCCTTTTCTGTGGTACGAAAGAGTATGTTTGCGACGTAACCCCCGACCCCCTGTGCCTCTTAACCTTTTGTGTGAAAGCGTTGTATGATTCGTCGCGTTGCTGCAATTGCTGCGTGTCTGGGCATCCTTGTGTCCGCCTGCTCCACGATTGGCGACGGAGGGGTTAGCACGAACTTTGGGGAAGAGGTTTCGCAACTGCAGAACCTGGTCTTCACGTTTGCTGAGGACATGGTTCCAGACTCGATGGCGAACGATTGGGACGAGACAGAGTACGTACGATTCCGTCCGGCCGTAGCCGGACGTTTTAAATGGATGAATCGCAGAGCGCTGATGTTCTCACCGGGCACGGGCTTTAAAGAAGCAACGGACTACACAGCAGAGTTGACCGATGCGGTTGCGAAACATTCGTCGGGTGCCGACATGCCGAGCACCAAGATGTTCTCGTTCCATACGGCGTATATAAACGTTGTTAAGACAGTTGCGCAATGGACAAAGAACACAACGACAGGTGCAACCGAAGCACGCATTCGTGTTGTGCTGAACTATCCGATCAAGACTTCGCAGATTACTACGCGCCTGCACATTGTGCGCGATGGCACAGACTTGCCGTTTGCCGTACAGAACGTCGATGGCGTAGGTGAGGTTGTCGTTACGATACCGAGTGCAGCGCTTGACACCGATGAGGCTGTAGCTCTCACGATTCGCGTCGACAAGGGTATTGCACTCGACGGTGGTGGCAGACCTAGCGATGATATTGTTACGAATGTTCAGGTGCCATCTCGGCGCACACTCGCAATCACCGACGCAGTCGCAGAATGGCAGGACATGCATGGCGTTGTACACGTGTCTACGTCGCAAAGCATTGATGAAAGCACGTTGCAGCAATCGATAAGTTTTTCGCCCGCGGTTGCGTTTACAAGTCAGCTCACCGAATCGGGTTTTGATATCCATGCATCCTTCGATGCCGGGCAAACCTATGAGCTTACCCTTGCAACAACATTGCGGGGTACGGTAGGCGGACAGCTCGCATCGACCTATGCAAAAGAGATTGTCTTTGGTGAGCTCTCACCAACAATTGCCTTCATGTCGAAGAAGGGCATGTATCTAAGCGCAAGGGGTTCGCGCGCACTTGCTATGCGCATTGTGAACGTGCCACGCGTGCGCATCTCAGTATTCCGCATTTACGAAAACAACCTCCTGCACGCTGTGCGTCAGGCACGGTCGTATGGGTCGTGGGAAGCGCAGACTGGAGCGTATTACGACTTCAATTACCTCGGACTCGAAGATTACGCCGACACTGTTATGACGCAAGAAGTCGAAACCTCTACGCTCGGTGCGATGGAGAAGGGTGTTGTTGCATTTACGCTGGACGTAAGTGACCACACACAGCGCAAAGGCCTATACATCGTTAAGGTGCAGTCAACCGAAGACGAATGGATGCGTGCATCGAAGCTTGTCTCTTTATCGGACATTGGCATCATTGCAAAGGAAGGTCCGGACAAACTCACGGTGTTCGCAAATAGCATCGGTACGGCAGAACCACTAGCAGGGGTTGAGCTCTCACTCATAAGTTCGAACAACCAGATAATAACGACGATTCGCACCAACAGTGATGGCGTTGCCAATCTCGAAAACCTGCGTCAGGCCTATGGCAGCTTCAAGCTTGGAATGATAACAGCGCAAAAGGGAGCAGACTACACAGTGCTCATCACACATGACACGCGCGTTGATCAATCTCGATTTGACGTTGGGGGTGTGCGAGACAATGCCAGCGGACTCCAAGCCTTCATCTACGGTAATAGAGACATCTACCGTCCAGGCGAAACCATTCACCTAAACACTATCGTCCGCGACAAAGCATGGAAGCCCTTCGTAAACACACCATTCAAGCTGCGCATTCTAATGCCGAATGGGAAAGAGTTTCGCACGGTTCGATTAACACCTAATGAGCAAGGGGCCGCTACCGCGGAGGTGCCTCTGTCGGCCAATGCGTTAACCGGCATGTATCACATCGAAGCAGTAACGGCGACTGATGTAATTATTGGTTCGTACAACGTGGCTGTTGAAGAGTTCCTACCCGATCGCGTTAAGCTGAATGTGAATGCCTCCGTAGATGTGGTGCGTCCGCTCGAACCTTTCAACGTTACCATTAACGCAATGTCGTTCTTCGGTGCACCAAGTGCCAATCGCAAATACGAAGTCAACATGCGACTGCGCAGCAAGGCGTTTGCTGCGAAGAAATATCCCGACTACGATTTTACGATCAAGTCTGAAAACGCAACGCAGCGCGCAGACGTTGTGCGTACGGGCACGTTAGACGCGCAGGGCAATGCTTCGCAGTCGTTTACAATTGATACGACGGTGCGTAATTCTGGACTACTTGAGGCATCGTTTTTTGTGACCGTATTTGACGAAGGCGGACGTCCGGTGCACCGCGCTGTAACTCGCCCAGTTCACACGCAACCCGTCCTGTTTGGCGTTAAAGAATTCGATCGTTACGTGAGCCTACGGAGTCCGCTTCGCATACCGATCATTGCATCGAATTATGAGGGTATTGCCACAACAGGTCGTGCACACGTACAAGTCGTGAAGACCGAATGGCACACTGTTATGGAGAACAGCTACTCGTCGTACCGCTACGTGTCGCAGAAGCGAGAGTTGGTGTTAGTGGATAAAGACATGGACATAAGCGGAACGAACTACGCATTTGGCTTCACGCCAACTACGAGTGGTGAGTACTCCGTACGTGTGTCTGTCCCCGGCGGAAAGTCGTTCGTCGAACGTGAGTTTTGGGCATACGGATGGTCTGACAACTCGGCATCGTCGTTCGAAGTGAACACTGAGGGCCTCATCGACATTGCACTCGACAAAGAAACGTACGTACCAGGCGAAACGGCGAAGGTGTTATTCAAAACGCCGTTCGGCGGTTCTCTTATCGTTACCATAGAGCGTGATGGCGTTATAGAACACCGCACACTAAAAACAGACAATCGTTCAGCTTCGATGGATCTAAAAATTCAGGATGCTTGGGCACCGAACGTGTTTATTGCTGCGACCCTTATCAAGCCCCATGCGCAGAGTGACATGCCGCTGACTGTCGCACATGGCTATCAGCCCTTAATTGTGAATCGTCAGAAAAGTGTGCTGCCAGTAACGATATCAGCAGCCGCAAGCACGCGCTCGCAACGCAAACAAACAATTACAGTAAAGACCGAACCTGGTGCCCAGGTAACCATCGCTGTGGTTGACGAGGGCATCCTTCAGATACGCGATACAAAGACGCCAGACCCACATGGCTTCTTCTATCGGAAGCGTGCGTTACAAGTTGATGCGTTCGACATGTATCCTTTCCTGTTTCCAGAGTTGAAGATGGCACGAGCAGCGTATGGTGCTGGTGACGATGCAATGGATGGTTCGCAGGGCAACAGACTTAATCCGTTTGCGGCAAAGCGTGCAACGCTAATCTCGTACTGGTCGGGCATTATTGCCTCGTCGAACGGAACTGCAACGATTACCGTAGACCTTCCGCAATTCAGCGGCGCTGTGCGAGTGTCGGCAGTTGCATGGAAGAACGCATCGTTTGGTTCGGCAGAGAAGACAATGACGATTGCCGATCCGATTGTAATTGCCACGGCTCTGCCTCGCGTGTTTGCACCAGGCGACTCGGTGGCTGTGCCTGTGATGCTTACGAATACAACCGGACAGCGAGTGAGCGTTACGAGCAAGCTCACGACAAACGGTCCGGTATACATCGTTGGCGCAGACAAACAAAGCGTCGTACTCGAGGCTCATCAAGAACGCGTTGTGATGTACACCGTTGTCGCAAAGAACGAGCTTGGTATAGCAACGGTGAAGTCGGAAGTAACAGGTACGGGTGAAACGTTCACGCAGTCGACAGAAATCTCGGTGCGTCCGAGTACACCGCTTGCAGAGGAAAGTGGCTACGACGTTGTAAGGGCAGGTGAATCGAAGGACGTCACACTACGCTCGTCGTTCCTGCCTGGCACGATGTCGGCACGTCTCGTCGTTAGTACGTTCCCTGCAACACAGATAACGAAGAACCTCGGTCAGCTCCTCGGCTATCCATACGGGTGTGTAGAGCAGGTTGTATCGAAGGCATTCCCGCAGATCTACTTTGCCGATCTCGTAAAAGCATGGAACGCAAAGCTTACGCATTACGAAGACCCAGCGCGTAACGTGCAGGAAGCGATACGCAAAGTCGAATCGATGCAGACATACAATGGCGGTGTTTCGTATTGGCCCGGTGGAACAGAAGTATCGTGGTGGAGCACGGTGTACGCGGCGCATTTTATTGCCGAGGCGCGACGTGCTGGCTATGAAGTGAACGGCAAGGCGCTTGGGCGGATGCTCGACTACGTTGCAAAACGCGTACGTGGACGCACCACAGAAGATGTGTACTACTACGGCGGCGATGGTAATCGCGTCTTACGAACGTATGCAGCGCGTGACATTTTCTATTCGTTGTATCTGCTTGCGATGGAGGGACGTCAGGACGTACCGACGATGAATTACTACAAGGGCCAGACGTCGACGATGACGCAGGACAGCCGATACATGCTTGCATGTACCTATTTGGCACTCGGCGACAAGAAATCGTACGAAGCGTTGCTACCACAGGCGTTTAGCGTTGAACGATATCGTCCGATGGACGGCGGCTCGTTCGCATCACCTGTGCGCGACCTTGGCTTTGCGTTGTATGCGATGGTCTCAACTGCACCAGACAATCCGCAGACCGCAAAGATGGCGCAGCGCCTTGCGGAGACTATGCGCGCCGATGACATCTACTCGACACAAGAGAATGCATTCGCTGTACTTGCCCTGGGCAAGCTCGCAAATCGCGCTCTCAAGGCAGACGCAAAGGCGACGATTACATCGAACGGCAAAACAGTGGCCACCATGGATGGCACAACTGTGAACGTCCACGATGCCCTCGGACGCACAATTAAAATCAGCGCGAAGAATGGGCCTGTGTATTATTTCTGGAGTGTCGAAGGTGTACGTGGCGACGGTGTCTTTAAGCAAGAAGACGTCGTGCTAAAAGTGCGCCGCGAATTCCTCGATCGAAACGGTAAAACGTTAGCAGCTCTTCGCGTTCCACAGAATTCACTTGTTGTAATAAAGGTTACGGTTGTTACTACAGACCTTAGCATTGTCAACAACGTTGTTATTAGTGACGTACTTCCGGCGGGTTTCGAGCTCGAGAACCCACGTCTCACAGGCATGGACAATGCAGCGTGGGCAAAAGACGAAGCCACTGCTGAATACTACGACTATCGCGACGACCGAATGAACCTCTTTGTTCGTGCCGAGCCAAAACAGAAGACCTATTACTACATGGTGCGAGCTGTGAGTAAGGGGCGCTTCCGCATGGGGCCAATCGGCGCTGACGCCATGTACGACGACGACGTACACTCCTACAGCGGTGGGGGTACTTTAGTGGTGCTGTAGTAGAATGTGTTAGCGCAATCGCGCTTAGTAGTGCGCGCTTACGAATGCGCGCTTATGAGTTGGCGCTTAGCCGCTGTACACGCTGATCGCGGCGTTGCTTTGCAAGAGCGCGGAGGTCGACGACGTGGTCAGCTTCGTCGACGATTTCTGCGCCGAGCATGGTTTCGAGGACGTCTTCCATGGTGATGATGCCTTCTACGCCACCGTGTTCGTCGACGACGGTAAGGATGTGCTGTCCTTTTGCTAGGAACTGCTCGAGAGCTTTCTCAAGTGTGATGTTCTCGGGTATGAAGCCAATGTCGCGTTTGAGTTTACTCAGCGGGTCATCGCGATGTCCTGCAAGCGCAGCACGAAGAACATCCTTTGTCATTACATAACCGCTTACACTATCCATGTCTGCTTCGGACTGCACAGGAAAGCGTGAAAACATCTGCAGTTCAGGATAGGCGATTGCATCGCTTACACTCATGTCTTCATCG
>JBKJNB010000028.1:0-27168 GCA_046595995.1 Candidatus Kapaibacteriota bacterium | reverse complement strand
CCTGCCTGCAAATATTAAGGTTGCGCCGGGGACGAGTACGAGCATCGCCGATGCGGTAGTGTCACATGACTTTACGCCAAAGAGTGACTCTGCATACATGGCAATCGTCAGTGGCGTGGTTACCCCCGCGCAATACGCGTCAAATCCGAATTCGCGTTCCACTGCTATCGCAATCACAACATTCCGCACCGTGCTAAACATTGTCGATCCATCGAAGACCGGCTTTTATACGGTGCATGGATCAACAGATCTTGAGACCTTCGATGTGTACTTCCGCGGAAACGCCATACCACTGGCTACGAGCCTGTCCTTCGGTGATCGTACGCCCGATCCTATTAGCGTTGCGCGTACAGTCGTAACCGTCGACGTTACGAAGGCTGGTGATAAGACAAAGGTCCTTGGTTCTTTTGCACTAAACATTCCTGGCCTGGCGAGCGAAGTCGTCATTCTTGTTGTGTCCGGTTTCAAAACGCCTGGCGATAACAATGGCAGTACGGACAGTCTCGCACTTCTCGCTGTGCTCCAAAACGGGTTGGTTGTGCGCGCCCCGCTCATCGCGGGCTCTCAAACTGCTCGTGTTCAGGTCGTGAACAACCTGCCGGAATTTCAGTTCACAAACGTCGACATTTGGCTTAAGAGCGATGCTCTTGGTAATCCTATTAAAAAAATTGACAATCTGGGATTCCGTGGTGCTACAGCCTTTAAAGAGTTCCCCTCTGGGTCGCCTCTCGTGATTGGAATCGCCCTTGCGACATCGACACTGTACAAGGACACGATTTTCACCGATACCATCGATGCTCTGCGTCCGGGTCGCAGTTACTCGTTTGTTCTCACGGGCGTTAAAGGCACGGGCTTTAAAGTGAATCCTAACAGAATCGATTCGAATGCTCATGTTGCGGTGTTGGAGAATGCGCTCGAGGCACCCACGCTTCTTGGCCAGCTTGCAATTCGCGCGGGGAATTTCACAACAGATGCCGGACCTCTTACCATCTTCGGTAGAGAGCAGTACATCGCCAACGCCAGTTACCTCGTTGCTGCGCCCGAGTATGTTCACCTAGCACCTGCACGCGACACGTTTTGGGTCCGCGACGAGACCACAGGCGCACGCCTAAAGGGTTATGAATGCACTGCATGCGAACAGAGCCGAGCGCTCCTTGTCCTCACATCCGGGTTTAGATTTCCCGATTCCAACAAGGGCGGTCCCGCCTTCAAGCTCATATTCGTGCAGACCGACGGCACGGTAATCACGAACGCCGCGGAAATTGACACGACTCGTGACACAACAAGTGCAGTGTCCGACGATGGCACGTTATCCAATGGCTCCTCTGTTGTCTGGTCCTACCCGAATCCTAGCTACGGTGACGTAACCGTGGCATGGGGCGGCGCCGCGCAAGACGCGGGCGCCAGGGTGCAGATTTATGATGTACAAGGCAACCTGCTGCTTTCGGCCCTGGTGCCAAGCGGTGTGGAGCGCGTTCAGCTGCCGACGGCAACCTTAACATCGGGCATCCATATAGCAAGGGTTTCGCTCGCTAACGGCTCAATCATTGGCAGCACGAGCTTTAGTGTTCTGAAGTAGCAGCGGGTATTAGGAACTTCCAGAGGATTGCCCACGGCACAACAGGGGGCACGCCGTCGCTACTCAGAGTGGCCAGCTTGGCCTCCATACGTCTAAACGCTTCCCTGTTGCGAGCAGCAACGATATCGAAACTCATACGAGCGGTGTGCTGCATCAGCCGCGAGAAGACGTTCAATGCTTTGTCCGCTCGCCCCAACTTTCCCCTGAGAACGACACGGCGCACAAACGAAAAAAATATCTCTAAGGAACTGCCGTGATGAAAACATCCAACCCCTGGAAGCGATGCGCCAGCGTATTTATGGTTCTTTTTGCGTTGCTCTCTGTGCACGGAATGTTAGTTGCGCAGGATGTTAACTGGACGTCATGCGGCACGTACCCGGTTACGCTGAATGTGTTTACGGTAAACGTGCTGGCAGGAGTACCTGTGGTTACAACCGACTATGGTCTGTATACCTATAACTGGTCGAATTACGAGATGACGAAGTACAACGAAGGCTACATTTCGGCAGCTACAGATTGGAACCAACCCATACTCACGCTTGCCGACCGTCCGGCACTCAACGGGCGCGTCTTTGCCTACACTTCTCAGCGCGGTCAATTACTATATAGCGATGACGGCGGAAAGCACTGGAATTCCACTGCCATCCCAACCGGCGAGGCAGCGTATTCAGGCATTGCCGTTCTTGACAGTGGTGTGATCCTTGTTACAACAGTCGAAGACATACCGGCCGGGGCTTTTGCACGTGGTGTGGCTATCAGTTACGACAATGGCGAGCACTGGGAGAGTCTTACGAAACCGCACGCCGACACGATGGGCTTGCCAATTTCGGTCTCATCGTGTTATGGTTCGGGACGGTACGGTTTTTACTCTACCGTAACAGCAGGGCTTATTGCCACGTTTGATGGCGGGAAGACTTGGGGACGACAGGAACACGGCCTTGTTATTCACTCCCAAATCATTGGTGGCGATGATTCGACGGTTCTAGCCTATACACAAGGTCGGATAGATCGAATGAATTTCAAGACCGGTAACTACAGATATTTTCTTCAAAGTGATTCGATTACAATAACTTCAGCGTACGTAGATGGCGATCAGATACTGGTAAGTACCTCTTCAGACAATAAGCACAGCATCTATACTTTAAATTCGGACCTGCAAGTCATTGACTCGATTATCGTACCGACAAGCGTCCGCTCTATCCGCCGCGTAAACGGAGAACTGTGGGTATTTTTTCAATCGCGAGTAGGCAAGCTTCAAGGTTCAACGGTCACGACCGGCCCCACTGTTACTGACGCAGCTTTACAAAGTAAACTTCATGCGGCAGTACACACGCCCGAAGGCGGCATCATTTCGCTATCGCAGACAGAAATTGCTCGTGTAGACGATTGTGGTGTTGCCGCACCGTTACTATCACCGCGTGCCGTGTCTTTCTATTCGTCTTCTATTAATGAGCGTGGTGTAATATTCTGTTCTGGTCCCAATGCTCAGAGTGTTGATTTTACAACCGGAGCTGTTGTCGACCTACACCGCGGTCTCCAGAAGTCGGGAGGCAACCGATACTCACGCTTCCATTCGATTATTCGAACGCGCACCGGCAGGCTGATTGGCAGCCCGCGTGCGATATTAAAGAATGATACGATACCTCCCGCAATGTATGTATCCGATGACGATGGGGCTACATGGCGTGCCGTAACCAATGGTTTCCCAGCGAGAATTCTTGAGCCTATTGGGGTATCCGATCAGGTGCTTGGTTCTACCGTTATCGAAACGCCATCCGGCGTTGTTATAACCGGGCTCAGGAGTAGTCGTTACCTTGTAGAGGAGCTGGACAGCGGTGTTCAGGGGGCGGGTGTCTTCTATTCTGCTGATGGCGGCGAAACATGGGTCCCTCCCACTGTTGGAACTCCTCTATACAGTAAGCATATCCGCGATCTGGCGGCTACGGACAACGTTGTGTTTGCGTTGGCTTCCGCTCTCGCCCCCGGAATGTCGTCACCCTATGTTCATTTATATGTATCAGAAAATGATGGCAAACAATGGAGCCTTGCCGGCGCTGACGAAAAACTCCAGCTTACGGCAGACTTCAAGCTCACGTCGTACCGCGACACTGTTTTTTTGTTTGATGTCAGCCCGTCAGGTCGTGTGCAATACTCCGTCGACGGCGGAGAGACATTCACGAAGTACATAGAACCTGTAGATGGCGAACTTAAGTGGTTCAGCGTAAGCAGTGCAGGGCCAATCCTGACGACGAATAAAGGCATGTACGTAAAAGGCACCTCGACGGCTGTTGTCGACGAAAGTAAAGATGGTGAACGAATCCAGCGTGAGTACAGACCATGGATCGTCGTGAGTCCGTTGCCCACAGGCGACCGATTGTCCGTGAGTTTCTTGCACCTCACGGAATTTCTAGATGGTATATCATCGGTAAAAATGTATTCGACGACGGGGGATATTGTTGCGGACTTCACCGGTCAGGTACGCGATGCCATGCGCGCCGGGTCGGTAACCATCAGCCTCGACTGCAAGACCCTTGCCGACGGTGTGTACCTTGTGCACATGGCAGCCGGACGGGACTCGCTTACGCGCAAGGTATTGATAAAGAAGTAGCGTGTCATGAAGCTTGGATTCAATGTGCAATTGTTCAGTCTGGTCGACGCGTATTCACTCCATGCAGCGGCTGGTCCGGGTCTGTACGTCGTCCGCTCGCATACGACGACCACACACCGCGACGCTCTCCTCGTCGTGGATTGACGGGCTCTGTACGACACCCATACGCCGCAATTCATACTGAGACAGTACCGACAGCCCCGATTATAGTCGCCCTTCGTATATTTGTGGCTCTCCTAAAGCCCCTATGTTCGAGACCCTTAGCGAAAAACTTGAGGATGCGCTTAAGCGTATTCGCGGCCAGAACCGCCTCACAGACGAAAACGTCTCAGAAGCGCTTGCCGAAGTGCGCACTGCATTGCTTGACGCCGATGTCAATTTTGGTGTCGCTAAGAAGTTCATTGAAGATGTAAAAGAAAAGTCCCTCGGACTCGAAGTCAAGGGCAACGTCCTTCCCGGACAGCTGATGATTAAGCTCATGCATGATGAGCTTGTTGCGCTTATGGGCACGACAAAATCCGATCTGGTGATGGCCACATCGGGTCCGACGGTGATTATGGTTGCCGGCTTGCAGGGTTCTGGTAAGACCACGTTCTGTTCGAAGCTTGCCTATGCGTTAAAGAAGAAAGGCAAACAGCCCCTTCTCGTTGCGTGTGACGTTTATCGTCCGGCTGCCATCGACCAGCTCCGCACGCTGGGTGCCTCGATGTCGCTGCCGGTGTTTTCAAAGGACGACGCAAAGCCCCTTGAAATCGCGACTGAAGCACTCACGTATGCGCGCAAGTACGGACGTGATGTTGTAATTGTCGATACGGCGGGACGTCTTACGATCGACGAAAAGATGATGGATGAAGTGGCTGAGCTAAAGGCCGCTCTCAAGCCAAACGAAATCTTGTTTGTCTGCGATGCGATGACGGGTCAGGAAGCAGTAAACACGGCACAGGCGTTCAATGAACGTCTCGATCTTACAGGTGTCGTGTTAACGAAGCTCGATGGTGACACGCGTGGTGGTGCTGCACTCTCCATCCGTGCTGTTCTTGGAAAGCCGATAAAGTTTGTTGGCGTTGGCGAAAAAGTAGACGCTCTCGAACCCTTCCACCCTGAACGCATTGCTTCGCGCATTCTAGGCATGGGTGACGTGATCACACTTGTCGAGAAGGCGCAGCAGCAAATCGACGACAAAGAAGCAGAAAAGCTCGAAGAGAAACTCCGTAAGAATCAGTTTACGTTCGAGGATTTTCTTGAGCAGATGAGGATCATAAAGAAAATGGGTTCGTTGCGTGACCTGCTTGGGATGATTCCGGGTATGGACAAAGCAATGCGGAACGTCGAGGTCGACGAAAAGGCGTTTACACGCGTAGAGGCAATCGTGCTGTCGATGACCTACGAAGAGCGTCGAAACCCGCGTTTGTTGAATGGATCGCGCCGCAAGCGTATCTCAACGGGCAGCGGTACGACAGTGCAGGATGTAAACCGTTTGATTAAGCAATTTGAAGACATGCAGAAGATGATGCGTACGATGGCAAAAGGCGGCAAGGTACCCGGCATGGGTGCGCTGATGGGCGCTGGACAGCAACCAGTACGTCGATGATGCCTGCATCACTAATCTCAGAACATAGATGAAGTCGGTTCGCTGACAAATATTTTTTTGAACGAGTTTTTTTAACCCCCCTAGGAGACCTAAATGGTCAAACTCCGCTTGCGTCGCAGAGGCCGTAAGAAGCACCCCTTCTACGACATCATTGCGATCGACGGACGCGCCCGTCGTGACGGCGCTTCGATCGAACGTGTGGGACACATCGACCCGATGACGTCCCCAAAAACAATTGTCCTCGATGCCGATCGGGCCATCTATTGGCTCAACGTTGGCGCCCAGCCAACCGAAATCGTGCGTCAAATTCTTAGCCGCGAAGGCGTTCTCTTGCGTCGCAAACTCCAGTTCAAAGAAACGCCAGCCGAAGAGATTAACAGTCTCGTCCAGGCGCACACCGAACAGGCAGCAGCCCGCTATGTTCGCTTGAAAGCACGCCGTAAGGCACGTGCTGCAACGCCACCGCCAGTCGTTGAAGAAGAAGCACCAGCTGTCATAGCTCCTGTTGCCGAAGCCGCTCCTGTTGCCGAAGCCGCTCCTGTTGCCGAAGCTGCTCCTGTTGCCGAAGCTGCTCCTGTTGCCGAAGTTGCTCCTGTTGCCGAAGCCGCTCCTGTTGCCGAAGCCGCTCCTGTTGCCGAAGCCGCTCCTGTTGCTGAAGCACCAGTTGCTGAAGCACCAGATACTGACGAAAAAACACCAGCTTAAGAACACGCATACTGTTAATTCCAAAACGCGCAGACGAATCATTGTCTGCGCGTTTTCTTTTTTAGGGAATACTGATGCTCCACGAGACCATTGCATCGCGCTATGAAACACAGCGCCGACTGTACGGACGTATCCTGCGCATCCTCTTCGCGTTCACGGGTATGTTCTGGATTTTTATCTACGTCGCCCCCGGGCTCACCACCGACTCCATCCGTACCTTGCGTGGCGGCCAGACGTTAGTCTACTTCGTGCTGCTTACGGTGTGGGGACTCGACTATATGCGTGAAGAGCGACGCCTTGGGGCAGTGGTTCGTGCGGCGAATCTGATGGGACGTGCACCGCAGCAGGTGACAATGTCGGACGTCAAAGCAAAGCCATCGTTGTTCACGATGGTCTTTCCGCCCACTGGTACATCGTGGTCTGTATGGAATGTTATTTTTGGCCTCGGTCTCGTAGCGGGTGCGACGCTTATGGTGTTGCAATACATTCGACTCGTCACTGCATTTGTTCATTAACAATTGGCACGTATTACTGACGTGATAAACATTCGCCTACTCCTGTGCGCTTTGGCAGTTTTTGCCGCTTGCGCTTCCGCTTCCGCGAGAACTGATACTGTACATCGCGACAATGGCATCTACTCCGGCGTAAATACGCTTACGTCCGGTTGGGAGGAGTCCGTCATCCTTCAGCCCGGAGCCCCTTGCCGGATCGTTGGTATAAGTGTTTACTATGTTGGCGCTGGCACAGACACGATCAGAGTTACGGGCGATGCCTCCGAGGGCACCATACCGCCAACTGTGTGGGCATACCCATACAACACGTTGGTAAAGCGTGTTGTTGACGTTACACAAACGGGCTGGAAGTACATCGATCTAACACAAGATTCGCTTGTGGTAGGGGGCTTTGATCGTGTAGTCGTACAACACCTCGTACGCGCCAGTGCTCCGCAGTTCGGACAAGATGCGGGGCAGGCGCCGCCCACCTCGTATTACTACGACCCTGCTACGCCTAATCCTAACTTTTTCCAATTACCGGGCATTTACTATTTGTCGCGTGGCGACTATATGGTACGGCTTCATGTCGAGTATCTGTATCCACTGCCGACGAAGGGTTCGCAACCAATGCCTCCGCCTTCGCTCGAAGATGTTACGAGACGCAGCGGATTGCTAAACGCTGACGGTACGTTCATCCGTGCGGACATGGCAAGCATCGTCGACGTAAACAGCGACGGCTTCGAAGACATCGTCGTAGGTGGCCAGATATTCCGCAATGACGCCGGCATGGGATTTACACGCTTGCAGTCGACTATAGCAGCCGCTGCCACAGCATGGGCGGACATCGATAACGACGGCGACCCCGACTGCTTTGCAATGAATGGCTTTGGCAACGACAAGGTGTACAGACAAAACACCGACGGATCATTTACAGACCTTGGCAACGCCGGCATCGTGAATAATGCTCCCGCTGTGACGCCGCTCTGGCTCGACTACAACAACGATGGCGCCGTAGACTTGTTTATCGCAAATGGACGTACAGAACAGAATGGTCAGGAAGTTTATTTTCAGGATCGCCTATTCCGTAACAAGCGCGACGGCACGTTCGAAGATGTTACGACGGCTTCGATGATTTCAGTGGGTGAACCCGCGCCGTACTTCGACACATGGGGAGCGTCGTTGTGCGACTATAACAACGATGGTCGCACCGACATTTTCGTTGCTACCTATCGTCTTGCCCCCGACCGTCTTTACCGCAATAACGGCAATGGCACCTTCACCGAAGTGTCGGCCACAACAGGCGTGCAAGGAATGGCTACGAGCGTGCCCACATACTTTGGCCACGGCATGGGAAGCGACTGGGGCGACACCGACAACGACGGAGACATGGATCTTGCAGTCGGCAATCTGGGGCATCCCGATTCGCGCGCGCAGTATTCCAATCCATCACTGTTGTTTAAAAACGGTGGCTTGCCCGCATACACATTCGTGCCCATGACACGTAGCCAGGGTGGTGTGTCGTTCAAAGAGATGAATGCGGGAATGTGCTTCTTCGATCTCGATCATGATGGCGACCTTGACTTGTGGCATGGTCAGATCTCGTATCAAGCCTTCGGCAGTGACTCTACGCGGTACAGCCACGTGTATCGTAATGATGGCTCGATGACGGACATTACGTGGGAGCTTGGCATGCGCATCCACGGCGCGTGGACAGGCGTTCGCCTTGACTATGATCGAGACGGCGACATGGACTTGCTTTGTGCCAGTGGCACAGAGAACATAAAATTGTTTAGAAACGATGCCTCAAGAGGCAACGCCATAACAATTGTGCTCGACAATTCTACCACACCTACCCTGACGCGCGAGGCATTTGGTGCTCACGTGGTTGTATCAGCGAAAGGCAAGAAGTACCACCGCTGGCTGCCTGGCAGTATCTCTGGTGGTCGTGCATCACAGATGAGTAACGCTCTCCATTTCGGAATCGGCGCAGCTGCACAGGCAGATTCCGTTGTTGTTTTCTGGAGTGACGGTCAGGTTACGCGCCTTGGCGCAGCACCGCGTAACAGCATCGTTGTCATCGATCGCAACGGGTCGTTGCGGGCGCATGCCACACGCCTGGCTCCGAGACTCCAGACTCCACCAGATCACACAACAAACGTTCCAACAACAACAACACTGCGCTGGTACTCTGCGCAATCGGCATCAGGCGTTGCGTCTGAGTATCTACTGCAAGCTGCATACGATAGCACGTTCACCGCGGGCACCATAGCAGGTTTTCCTGCAGTCGTTACAGACACGATGCTTGTTTTCGCAGGCGTCGAAGTTGGTCGCACGGTTTTCTGGCGCGTGCGTGCGAATGTATCGGATGCTCGGTATTCGTCGGTATGGAATTTCACCGTGGGCAGCCCCATGCCTCAGAACCCTACGTTGATTATTCCAGCACAGGGCGCGAACGGCGTACGGACGAAGAAAGCGGTGTTTACATGGACGCGGTCTTCGTTCCTGACATTTGTAAAACCCGCCGTTACGTACGACGTGCAGATAGCGAGCGACACGACGTTTACGACGATTGTAAAAGAAGTTACGGGCACGAACGATTCAACGCTCACCGGTGTTGTACTGCAGCCGCTTACAGGCTATGCGTGGCGCGCACGAGGGCGTACGGCAGAATCGATAGGCGCTTGGTCGGCACCTGGCACGTTTGTAACGTACGGAAAGCCTCCGGCGGTACGATTAGAATCACCAGACGATTCGGCTATGGGACAACCTGTTAGGCCGCGCTTCAGGTGGTTCGACGAACCATGGGAGGATGATGGGTTTGTGCTGGAGTACGATACCGTTTCCACGTTTGCGACCAGTACACCGAGGCCACGTAGCGATACCACAACGCTGGTGACATCGCCGCTGAAACCGGGTCGACAATACTACTGGCGTGTTGCAGCGAAGAACGACGAAGGACAGGGTGATTGGAGCTCGGTACGAACCTTCTTCGTGGACGCGTCGAGCGACGTACCATCTGAATCTGGCCATATCGTGGCGCCAATTAGTGTTTTGTATGATGAAGCCAGCTCGATGTGCGAGATCGTTGTCGAACTAGAAGGGCCACATAGGATACTGGTTTCGGTATTCGACCTTGCTTCGCATAACGTGTCAGACGTTGCCAACGCCACGTTCGAGGCAGGCCAGCATCGTCTACTCTGGGCGTCAGGACAGCACCCGTCTGGCGTTTACCTCGTTACGATTACCGTTGATGGATCTCCCCGTTGTTACCCCATTGTCGTGCGCCACTAACGGATTATTGGCATAGGTCTTGATGCATGTGACCATGCGTCACATCATCTGCTGCGTCGTTTTGTGCCTATGTGTTGGGCAGGTGTCAGCACGGACTGATACAATCCCTCGAACGACCACTCCGAATTTGTTCACGGTTCTCCGCGCGGGCCCGTGGGAAGAACATCACGTGGTGCGTTACCTCCCACCATGTCGTGTCGTTGGCCTGAAGATTTTCTATCTCGCAAAATCGGCTGGTATCGATACCATTTATTTTTCGAGCACATCGAGACTTGCCCCTGTGGTGCCCGTTTCGGAACATTGGACGCGCGCCACAATTACCGCTCCCGTTGTGATAACCATCACCCGCGATAGCCAGACCATCGATGTTGACCTTCGGTCCCGCAATATTCGACTCGCTGGGTATGAAGCTCTAATCCTATCGCATAAAACACTTGACGGAGACATCTACTGGGCATCGAGAACAGGTCCGTACATCAGCACGGCCATCGACACCGCCACATACAGCATGGCTGTTGACAGGAACGCGGCACAGCCACGGTTCTTGCCGGTGACGCAGAGGTACAGCATCCAAGTCATTGTTGAACATGACTACGAGATTCCGGCAACACGGGTGCGTCCGCAGTCGGGCAGCATGCTAGCTGAGTATAATTCTGTTGCCGCGTGGGAATACGGCAGCAACAATGCGTCTGTTGTCGACATCAATGCCGATGGCTTCGATGATGTAATGTTTGACAGCTTGCTGACGATAAATCGAAATGCTGGCGCACTCAGTCTCCAAGAGGTGTTCACGACCCCAATCGAACCAAAATTCCGCGCAGACATAAGTGCGTGGGCTGACCTCGATCGCGATGGCGACCCCGATTGCATTATGCACGATCAGGTAACACAAGAACTTCGATTGATGCGCACTGACTCGAATACTCGGTTTACCGACATCACGGCGTCCAGCGGCATTAGTGCGAGTGGCCCGACTGCAGTACTGTTATGGTTCGATGCCGACAACGATGGCGACCCCGACATTTTTGTTGGTCGCGAACAGCAGGACATGTTGTGGCTGAACAATGGCAACGGTACGTTTACAAACGCCACCACATCGTCGGGGCTCGCGGCGGCCGAACCAGCACCTTATGACACGTGTAGGAGTGCAAGCCTTGGTGACATCAATGCCGACGGCTACACCGACATCATGGTCGTTACGGCAGGTAAACAACCAGACCGACTCATGATTAACGATGGTACAGGCAAGTTCACCGTTGTGAGCGCACCCGGTCGTATAGGCAGCGTTTCTGCGGGTTCGCACGGGAACGGTGAAGGGGCAGAATGGGGCGACTTCAATGACGACGGTATCGATGATATCCTCGTCGCCAATTCGCTGCGCGTGGATGACCCAGATGCGCTTCAGGATGGCAGCATTGTATGGAGAACGAAGAGTCGCACCGCACTGACGTTTGATACACTATGGACAGATCTCGGACTCCCATTCATCGGCTCGACGAATGGCTACACAGCGGCCGATGTTAACCTCGACGGGCTGTTAGATGTAGTGGGAGTGATTCCTGATACGCAAGCATCCATTGCCGACCGCGCCTATATGACAATGCTAACTCGGCAATTCAGTTCCGGACGACGGATCTTTAATCACAATGCGTTTGCATTTGGTTTGCCGATCATCGACGTTGGGTTTGCATTACGCACCGATATCGATATGGATGGCGACGAAGACTTTATCGTTAATCGCACTTCGGTTCTGCGTAACAACCTGTCGAACACAAACAATGGCATTACGATCCGATTACGAAATGAGGGTCGCAGCTCGATTACGCAAGGATGTTTTGGTTCGTTGGTGACTGTGTTCGCCGGCACGACGAAAAGAGCCATTTATTTTCCTGGCACGATTTGCACAGGTAGAGGTTCTGTAAACAGTGCTGCTATGACGTTCGGTCTCGGTGCAAACATCGTAGCCGATAGCATCGTTGTAAAGTATAGCGACAAGTCAACTCGCACATTCAAAAATGTTGCCGCGAATGGGGCATATAGCCTCGGCACTTCTGGCACAATCGTTCGAATTTCTGGTCCGCCGCGTCAGCAACAGCCTACGTTCAACAGCATCGACGTGCCTGTGAACCCGCGGTTCGTCTGGTCTGACATGGGTGCAGGCGTCACATACGACTTACAGATTTCGCGTAATGAAAACTTCATTGCACCGCTACGTGACATCAAAGGCATCGCGTCGAACATGCACGACTTGGCATCAGCAATTCCAACGGCATCGGAATATCTCTGGCGAATTCGCGCACATTTCGTAAACGGTGCGGTGTCTCACTGGTCAATCCCGTGGCCCATGACCGTGGGCAGAGTTGTTCCTGGAGCATTGCAGTTGCAAGCACCACCAAATCGTTCCATACTCTATCTGCCTGAAGTGATCTTGCGGTGGCTGCATCAAAACGACACACGGCAGATAAATGCGTTGACTGAGTATCGAGCGCAGGTCTCCACAGATTCGACGTTTACAAACCTGTTTGCTGAAGTAGTTGTCTCCGATTTGCTGATACCCGTGGCGCAGTTGCCTCCGGCAACCAAATTCTACTGGCGCGTGCAGCCGATTCAGGGTGGAGTTAGTGGCGCATGGTCGGAGGTCTGGTCTTTCACAACAAAAGCATTTCCGGGTCCTATCGAACTCATAGCACCGTGGAACGGTGAAGTCGATGTTTATGCAAAGACGCAACTCAGATGGCGGAAGCCACAAAGACTAGATCCGAAGTTCCTCGGTACGTATCTAATGCAATTTGCGCTGGATTCGTTGTGCGTCGATATTCTCGATACCGGCACGAGTGGCGATACCATCGAGCCCGGACAATATCTCTTGCTGAATCAGAAATATTTCTGGCGCGTCCGCCTGGTTACCACGTTCGGTAACGGTCCGTGGTCCGAAATATGGTGGTTCAAAACCGGTTGGATAATCTCTGACGTCGACGACGATGTACGTTCCGGACCACACGATGCGAACCTCAGAGTATTTCCGATGCCGTTTGCAGATCGCATCACCATCGGACTTCCGCTCTGCAAGTCAGCACGTGTGAGGGTGCATGACCTAAACGGAACGCTCATAGACGAGCGTGAGGTATACGATGCAACGGCCTCGGCCTGCATCGATATGCAGTCACGAGCGTGGCCCACCGGACCTGTTGTTGTTACCGTGGAAGCGGACGGACGAACCTATCGCGTGATGACTATCCACCTGCCCTAGCAGCACGTTCCGTAGTTTGCATAGATGAAGCGTGTTTTAATTACCGGCGGAGCCGGCTTTCTCGGCTCGCATTTGTGCGAGCGCTTTATTGCAGATGGTTGTAGCGTTGTCTGCATAGACAACTTCATCACGGGCTCGCCCGACAACATCGCGCATCTCATTGGCAACGAACGATTCGAAATCGTTCAGTACGATGTTACCAACTACATGCATGTAGAGGGACGCGTTGACGCTGTGCTGCACTTCGCGTCACCAGCATCTCCCATCGACTATCTCCGCTATCCAATTCAGACACTGAAGGTGGGCTCACTGGGCACACACAAGGCGCTCGGCCTTGCCAAAGCAAAGGGAGCAAAATTTCTTCTTGCGAGCACGAGCGAGGTATATGGTGACCCCCTTGTGCACCCTCAGGACGAGTCGTACTGGGGCAACGTCAATCCAGTTGGTATACGCGGTGTATACGACGAAGCCAAGCGCTTTGCAGAAGCAATGACAATGGCCTATCGCCGCTACCACGACGTCGATACTCGTATTGTAAGAATTTTTAATACGTACGGTCCTCGCATGCGCATCGAAGACGGCCGTGCCATTCCGGCGTTTGTATCGCAAGCGTTACGTGGTGAAGAAGTAACGGTGTTTGGTGATGGCTCGCAGACTCGTTCGGTATGCTACGTAGATGACTTGGTTGAAGGGATTGTGCGTCTGCTACACAGCAGTGAGCAGGACCCCGTGAACATTGGTAACCCTGATGAGCTCACGATGGAAGAACTTGCCCGCGAAATCATACAACTGACTGGCTCATCGAGCCCCATTGTCTTCAGACCCCTACCCGATGACGACCCCAAAGTGCGTCAGCCCGACATCACAAGAGCTCGTGCGTTGCTTGGCTGGCAGCCTACAATTCAGCGCGAGCAAGGACTGAAGCGGACAATTGCGTACTTCCGAGAGGCGCTCGGCCTAGTTGCATGAGAGAGTTCTTCCGCACGTTCCGTCGCCTTATCCGCAACATTCTGCGCAGAGACGCACCTGAATTTGCTTCTGCACTCTCGTTGCTTGCCTGCATGGTACTTGCAGCGGGCAGCCTTGTCATCGGTGTATTAGAACGTTCGCTTATTATTCAAACGAACGGTTATATCACCCTGATTGACATTGGCAATTCGTTGTTGTTTCTTGCTGCTGTTCAACGTAGCTCCCGCAATCCCGACTTAACGTTTAACTACGGTTACGGTAAGTATGAGTCGCTAGCCATCCTGGCAAGTGCCACGCTGCTCACCATCCTGACGATCTTTACGCTGATAGAGGCGATAGTCGTGTTTCGCCAACCGCCGGTCAGCCACAACCTTTGGTTGCTACTTAGCTGGAGCGTTCTGTCGCTGATTGTTATGCGCATCACAGCACGTTCTTTAGACCGTTACGCGAACCGTTTTCACATGCCTATGTTTCGGTACGATGCTGAGCTTTGGCGCGTAGACTCCTGGCTTGAACTCGGTGTGATGGCGGGGCTTTTGACAGGGGGCGTGCTGTACTCTGCAGACATGAAAGAAGCGGCCGTAATTGTTGACGGCGTTGCAGCTGTTGTTCTGTTGCTCGTTACACTAAAGGTGCCGTTAACACACGGTCGCGAGGCATTTCGTCAGCTGCTAGACCGGACACTTCCCGATGAGATGCAGTATGAAATTCTTGCCATCATCGCGCAGAACTACCGCCATATGTGCGAGTTCAAGAGCGTACACACTCGGCAGTCGGGTAAGGACATCTTTATCGAGATCGACCTCGTTATGCCATTCGACTATACACTCGATCAACTGTACGCCCTGGAAGCAAACATTCTCAGCGAGCTTCGGGAGCGCTTCCCAACTGCTATACCGCGTGTGTACGTAATGCCTTGTGATCGATCGTGCGTCACGGCTTCGGGTTCTACGTGTCCAGTAAAGCGCGATGCAAAACTACCGGATCTTCTTGACCTCGATCTGAACAGTCCGACTTAGAAAGCGCTCTTCAGGCGTCTGGTACGACTCTACGCCCGGAGGAAAACGATCGGTGCGGATTTCATCGCATTGTAAATCGACAGTCTTGCGCAGATTCTTGCGGATAACATCGCAAACGGCGTTTGCTCGCTTCTGTGAAAGTGTTCGGTTGAACTCCGCGTTACCCAACATGTCTGCGTAACCACGCACAAGTACGACCGAGTTCGCCGGCACGGCATCGACAAACTTCTGAATCTGCATTTCTGCAATAGGCGTTACGCGGTCACTCGCAACGTCGAACAACGTGAGAGTAAGCCGCTCAATTTCCTGCCTCATTGTATCTTTTTTTACTGCTAACTCTGCGGTGGCACTCTCTGTTACGCCACGCAGTGCCTTCACCGTAAGCTTAGCAACAACGGGCTGGTTGTCGCGCATAAGGTCGGCCTGATTTGTCGTCAGGTCCTGAAGTATAGACGAAGGCGAGCCTTTACCTTCCTGCGAGAACACGGTTGTTGTACCGGATGTGGCGACGAGCTTCCAATCTGTGATGTAGCGAGATGAGGTTCCAACCGGGTCGAACAGGATGCGCGGAGGGTCGACGGTACGCGCTTCATTAAAGCGGCGACGTGCTACAGGTTGCAGCAGGAGCAGGTCGTCTGTTTCGATTTCGACGCGACGGTTTTCAGAGTATCCCTCTTCGGAGGGCTGACGTGTCGTACGCTCGGGTGCACAAGAGCCTGAACCCGTTGCAATAGTGAGGCGCGTTGCGTCAACACTCCAAACGCGAACCAGATAATCCTTCACTGCTTGCGCACGTTTGCGAGCGAGTTCGCAGTCTCCGTTTTCTGTTGTGGGGTCGGCTGTGCCACGTAGTCGTATTGACGATGTCGGGTTCGCAACGAGTCGGCGTCCGATAATATTTAGCACTTCATGGTGGACGTCTGTCGTGCGTGGTGCAATACGTTCTTCGGTGAAGTCCGAAGTATTGTTGATTTGTTTATAGCGAAATGACAGCGAGATGGCTTGTGATTCAAAGAACACAACGGGCAACAGCGGAAGAGCCTCTGTAATAAACTGCGTTGATACGTTAATTGTGAAGACATCACGCGTTTTTCCGTCTGTACCAACCGCCTGCGTTTGCAATCGCGCAATGATCTTTGGGCGTTGCGGTAGGAAGACCGTATCGGTTCGGTACGCGCGTTCTGTAATCACCACGGCATCAGTGGTAACACTCGTATCCGCGATAACACGCTCAGGCCCTTCGGTTCTGCGCTCTTCTGCGTCGGGCAGTACATCGACGATTACGGAGTCGATGAACAGCTCCTTACGCTTTTCTACGGGCAACGGTGGCGGCGGTGCGTTCAATGAGAACGCAATCGATGCGCCTACACGAACCAAGGTGGCCTTCCAACTCTGTCCGACGGCGAGGTCTGTGAGTCCGAGTGTGATAAGCGCCTCGGGTGTTAACACGACAGAATGATTCTCAGTAAGTGGCAAGTCGTACCCAACGCCACCAACGATACCAAGAATACTGGTGGGTGAACTGGTACGAGCTTCGTTCGTGCGTTCGCCACGCACGCGCGTGCCGTTCTCAAATGTGCCGATCGGTGGAGACTCAAGTTCTTCCTTTTGCGAAAAAACAGTCTGCGTGAGAATGCCGAATGACATGCCTGCCATTATGCGTAGCTGTCCACCCAAGCGGAGATCACCGAGGAGTTCGCCTCCTAACCAGCCCGAGCGCGTTTCAAGCGTGTGTAACGACCGACCGTCGACATTTCCGGACACGAGCATGCTCTCGCTTGCCGTGAATGTTGCATCGTACATGGCATACGATACGCGAGCTTGAATACGGAAGGACTTCGCAATCTCTTGACGAAGGAATGCGGACAACGACGGTCCAAGACCTAAGGCGCTTGAATAAGCCGAACAACATGTTGGTGCTTCAGGCAGCGTAAAACTGCCGGTGTGCAGCGTCGCAGCACCGTATCCAGAAAATCCGACCTGAAGTAGCAACACGTCTTCGGGTGTACCATCTGTCCACCACTGCGCAGACCCTTGCTGGCCCCCTGCCAGCAGAAGGGAGAGCACGACGAGGTATCGATGCATCATGCAATCACTCCAGTGTGAGCCTGCCAAGGCGTTGGGTAGGTGTCGTAACAATCACCAGTATCGGTCCCCTTCCTGTGAGGGTCGCGTCGAGGGTGCGCTCTAGGTAGCGATTCGTTTGCTCTGAAGATGTCGCGTTGTCCGACCACAACAGACGGCCGAAGAGATCATAAACTTCGATAGTGGTTGATCCGGATTCTGCCAGTACAGTCGTGATGGTAGTCGCCGCTTGCAATGATCGCCGTACCGTAAGCTGAAGTGCGCTGCCCATTGCATTGTATAGACGAACCTGTCCATCGGCTCGACATTGGCCACGCACGAGAATGGAGTCAGTTATTCGTTCAACGGTGAGCCCCGGACCCCTTCCGATTTGTTCGACGCGTGATAGGAACATCGACGTTACACTGTCCACACCAAGGGTGGCTCGGAGCCTCACGCTCATGAGCACACCGTCAACAAATGGGAGTGGCACAGTTTGCATCGCAACCACTTTATATGAGCCTGAGTCATCCTCTGAGACTACAGGCACTGAACTCGAAAGTCTGTGTAGAATCGAAGCGTCATACGCAAACGTGAATCGCACGGAATCGATATCGGCGAGGTCAATGAATTGCGCGCCTTCCATACGAAGGGTAATCGTGGTTTCTTCGCCGATTTGCAGTGTATCACCAGTCGTGATGAACCGTGCGAAACCTGGTGGCGGCGGTGCAATGGCAAACGTTGCATCGGAGGTATCGGCTTCTATAAACACTTCGCGAATCTGCCATATACGCGCTGTGGCATCTGTGCTTGCCGTTAGAATGCGTCCGTCATCCGGCGACCATCGCACAGTCGTCACATTCTGATCATGTTTAAGATCGCGCACAGGACGTCCGGTCTGCAAATCGAATACACGAGCGTAATCGTCGTCGGATGCCGACGCAATGAAGCGCCCGTCGGCCGAGAACGCAACCATTCGTATGGCCTGCGAGTGATTGTTGATGGTGTATCGAACAGATCCATCGACTGCGTCGTACAGCACAAGCGATGAGTCACCACCGCCAACAGCAACCATCGATCCGTCCGGACTAAACGCAACACACCGAACACCGTCAGGTACGTTCGTAATTGCCCACCGTTCGACAGCTGTCTGCGCGTTCCACATACGTATCGACGCATCTCCACCGATCGTGCAGATAAATGCTCCGTCTGGACTCCATGCGCCACCATCAACCGATACGCCATGCATCGTGAACAACGTCGGAGATCCGCCCGCACGATTCTGAACACGGGCCTGCGCAGCGCAGATCAGAATGCGCAGTCCGTTTGGGCTCCATACAGTTTCTTCAATCGTCCCGCTGGCAGGGTACGACACCTGTGCAATTCCGCTGGGCGGTACGAACACGCGCGCACGCGCATCGTCTGATGCTACAAGTATTTCTGTGGACTGCGGGTTGAAGTGGCATTCGGTGATAACGCCAGGTACGGTATAGGTTTGGGTGAGTTGGCTTGTTGTACTGTTGTAGAGGCGCACAACTTGGTCGTCGCCACCAGCTACAATGCCCAACGAGTCGGCACTCCAGTCGAGTCCGTTGTAAACGATTCTTGGTCCAGGAAGAATTGTCGCCTCAACAACACCACCCGTAGGTGCATCCCATACATGCACTGCAGCACTGATGCTGGCAACGCGCATACCGCTCGGTGACCATACAGCGTTATAAACAGAGCCGCCGTGTTTTGTGTACTTGATATCGTCGTTGGGTGCAGGGGGACGTACTTGAGCGACGCGAATTCGATAAGCGCTGCTTATACGTACGCCTCGCAAGTTCCATTCATACGTAAGCCCTGCAACGCTATCCTTCAGCAGACTCCAGGTCAGGCCTGCGTCTGTCGACACATCAATGTTGACTTTCGTGGTGTCGTCTATCCCGCTCCATCGAATGATGATGCTCGTGTCTCGCGTAGGGTAGAAGACTTCGCCACCATTGGGATAGTCCAGATGAAGCCCCGTGCCCTGCCCCCTTGCTGGCGCACAGGTCATAAGCACAAGCACGAACGCAGAGCATACCGCTAGCGTCGTGCGAAGTCGGATTGTCGATTCAATTGATATCATGCACTCCCCCTGCTACTCGGCATTTCAGACGGGAAAGGTACAACAAAGACCAACGGGTTACAATCCTTAGAAAGGCGTGTCTGGGCCTGACAGCCGCGGTGGTTCCTCTGCGGCCTCGAACTCATGGTGGAACGTAAGGTTCTTGAACGTCGCATACTCTTTTTGAAAGAATAACCGAACGTCGCCTGTTGGACCGTTACGCTGCTTGCCAACAATAATCTCTGCCATGTTCTCTGTAGAACGTCCGTCATCGAACGTCGGAAGCTTGTAGTGCTCTGGGCGGTGCACAAACATTACAACGTCGGCATCCTGCTCGATTGAACCAGACTCACGAAGGTCGGAAAGCATCGGACGTTTATCGGCGCGCTGTTCTAGTGTGCGGTTAAGCTGCGAGAGAGCCAGCACCGGAATATTCAACTCTTTAGCCACCTGCTTGAGTGTATGTGAAATCATGGAGATTTCACGTTCGCGTGACTCTGCTTTGGGTACATGCATGAGCTGCAAGTAGTCGACAATTACGAGGTCGATCTTGTGTTCTTGTTTCATGCGCCGGCACTTCGCGCGAAATTCCACCGGCGAAATCGCTGCAGAGTCGTCGATGTAAATCGGTGCATTCATCAACTTGTCAATTCGCGAAACAATGTCGTGCATTTCCTTATGCGAAAGACGACCAGAGCGCAGTGCCTGTAGGCCAATCTCGGCATCGGCAGAGATTAGTCGAAGTACGAGCTGTTGTGCAGACATTTCGAGCGAGAACATTCCAACGGCCTTGCCACTGCGTGCCGCTTCACGTGCAATCGAAAGCGCGAATGCGGTCTTGCCCATCGAAGGGCGTGCAGCTAGAACAATGAGATCGGATGGCTGGAGTCCACTAAGAATGTTATCAAGGGCTGTGAACCCTGTTGGTACAC
This sequence comes from Candidatus Kapaibacteriota bacterium, assembly GCA_046595995.1. Classification (GTDB taxonomy): domain Bacteria; phylum Bacteroidota; class Ignavibacteria; order Kapaibacteriales; family Kapaibacteriaceae; genus JAWXBR01. The sequence continues at coordinate 6,574 of JBKJNB010000028.1, read as the reverse complement.
CAGTAACGCCATTCCCTTCGTTCGAGGCAAGGGCAAAGATTCGTTCGATGGCGTCCTTGGTGAGCTTCTTCATACCTGAGTACGAGCGTTTGAGACGCTTTTCTGCGACATCGAAGATCCGCTGCTCTGCGCGGTCTACTTCGTCGAGTGCATCCGTCGTTTCGTCGTAGCAGTCGCTGATGATTTCTCCGGCAACCTTGATGAGGTGACGTTTCAGATAACGCTCTAGAACAATGCGTGCATGATGTTCGACGTTTGCCGCAGTAACGGTACGCGCACTGATGTCTGTAAGTGCGAACATTCCTCCAACACGTTCGAGGGTGCCTGCCCTGCTGAGCTCGTTGTTCAACGTTACAAGGTCGATCGTGATGCCCCGTTCGAACATCGCAATCATTGCCTTGAAGATTGTTTGGTGCCGATCGTGGTAGAAGCAGTCGGCATCGAGTACCTCGAAGACTTTACTTACTGCGTCCTTGTCCACCAACATGGCTCCAAGCACAGCCACTTCAGCATCGTCTGAATGCGGCGGCACATGTACCGTGGGGTCGTCGATGGATATAACGCGGGCCGGTTTTGGCCTGTCTCGGGGGGAGGAGGAGCTACTGTTCACAGTGCAAGATTACCGAATCGTAAAGTGTCGAGGACCTTGGTGTTAGCCACCTATGATCCACAGACACAAATCGGATTGTTGAAAAATAAAAAGCTCGCGTATGTGAGCACGCGTCGTTACAGTATCACGACTTCGCGTTTGAGTTCTGCGCTAGCGTAAAGCGCTTCGACGATCTTCATGCGCTCGACGGCTTCGTCGACCGTGCTGATCATAGGCACGAGACCTTTGGCAGCATTCACGAAATGTTTGAGTTCAGACTCGTAACTCTTCATGTACACAGAAAGCTGCGTCTTCTGATGCGGTGGCTGCGTTGTATGAAACTCATTGCCAACGCGCTTCACAAGCTTAAACGGGTTGATGAATGCGCTACCCTTTTTGCCGAACACGTTGCAGTAGTACAGGTCTTCTGCGCGCATGATAGACCACGATGTTTCGACGGTTGCAATACTGCCGTTTTCGAAATGCAGCATAGCCACAACCACGTCTTCTACACTCTTCGTTTCTTGATGAAAGGTCGAACACACAACACTTCGCACTCGACCAAAGTTGAACACGTGCATAATCATGTCGATAACAACGATACCTAAGTCAACAAGCACACCGCCACCAGATTTGTCGGCCTGTGCAAGCCAGCGAGCATCTGTACTACGTTGCTTAACCCAGCCGGCTTTGATGTAAAACACCGGGCCAATTTCACCGCGGTCGACAGCGTTTTTCATGAGTACGATGTCCGGACGAAATCGATGGTTCATACCCACCATTACCTGCACACCAGCCTCGTGTGCAGCAGCGCGAATGTCGAGCGCTTCCTGGAGCGTACGCCCAACGGGACGCTCCACGAACACGTGTTTTCCTGCTTTGATGGCAGCTAATGCGTTTTCAGCATGAGCATCGGTACTCGTGGTTACAAACACCGCGTCGACGTTCGGCAGCTTCAACAAGTCATCCATTGTCCTGCATGCGTTTGCCGCACCATACTTGTCACAGAGAATCTGCGCTTTCGATTTCTGTCTGTCTGCAATGGCTACGAGCTTTACACCAGGCATTCCTGCAAGAATCGGCAGGTGAATACTTTGTGCAATGTTGCCAGCACCGATTAGCGCGACGTTAAGAGAGGTCATAGATGTGCCATATCAATTGCCGTGCCGTCGGAAGAGGTCTAGTGTTTTATTGAGAACTTCGTCGACGGTGACTCCAACCATACATAGAAAGTGACCCCTCGGACACGAGCTTCTGCCTATATGGGTGCACGGTCTACACGCAATGGGATGTTCGACAATGGTATGGGGCACTCCGTAAGGGGCAAAACCTAAATCACCCACCGTCGATCCGAAAATGGCAACGACCGGTAAGCGCCGGGCTGTGGCCAGATGCATTACACCAGTGTCGTTCGTAACGAGCATTGCACACGTGTCAAGAATGCGAGCTGTGTCCTGCACCGATAGCGAGCCCGCCTGGTTGTCGACACTGCTGCCTGCCGCTTGCGCAATGGCGTTGCACAGCTCTACATCGGCTGGACCGCCAACAAGTACGGGAGTCGCTCCCTCGTCTGCGAGCCCCTTACACAACTCGGCGTACCGCTCTGCAGGCCATCGTTTTGTGAAGTGATGAGCGCCTGGAGCTACTGCGATGCGTGCTCCAACGCGAAGGGGCCCCGTGTCTGCACGGGGAAACTCTCCTGGCAGCCACACTTCGGGTCCGTCGGAGTCGACGATGAGCGGCAAAGCCGCAACTGCATTTCGGTATCTGGCAACGATGGGCGTAACTACTGCGGGACGTCGTTTGAAGTAGACGAGAGCGAGCTTTTCAATGCGATGCTTGTGAATGCGCATCGTTGTGCGCGATTGAGGTGGAATTAGGCTTCTCGATCGCGCATTGGCCTGAAGGTCCACGACGAGATCGTACGTTTGCGTCGGAACGCTTGTGGGCACGCCAAACACGTTGTTTACGCGGGGATTATTTCGCCAGACATCGGCAAATCGCTCCGCGACGGCTACATCGATGATGGCCTCTGGGTATGTCGCACGCAACTGTCGCACAAGGGGTGTTGCCAAGATGACGTCGCCCATCGACGACAGTCTTATAACGAGTATAGAGTGCATGCCACCGGATATTGAGCGGTTTTTAGGGATATTTGCTCTATCAATTCGCGCAGGTGCGCCATCTATTCGCTCTCGTAAAGAACTTATGCGCTTTTCGGTTGAACAGGACGACGAACTCGTTGTCTTCACCATCAAAGAACCTTCACTCGATTCCACCAACGCTCCCGACGTTAAGAGCGAGCTGCTGATTCTATGTCAGCCGGATGTGAAGGCACTCGTCATCGACCTTGCAATGGTTCACTTCTGCGATTCGCAAGGCTTGAGCTCGCTCTTGCTTGCCCATCGGCAGATGAAAGATCACGAAGGTTTTGTAGTGCTTGTTGGGGTGCAGGACACGGTTCGTAAACTCTTTGCAATCTCTCAGATCGAGTATCTATTTGAGTTTCAGCCAACGGTTCAGGATGCGATATCCTGGTTGCAGACAGACTGAAGCCTACGGGTTGCCCTGGTTGCAGACAGACTAATTAGTTTCTGAATTCGGGACGTTCCGATTCTGGTTTTGGAGGAAGGGGCAGCGAGCCAGGTATTCCCGCAAGTGGAAAATCCTTGCGAAGGGGCCACAACGGCTCGCCATTCGAGTCCATAAAATCTTCAGGCATATAAAACCGACGCAAATCGGGATGTCCGTCGAAGATGATGCCGTACATGTCATACGCTTCACGCTCGTACCAATTCGCGGCCTCCCATACGTCGACCATTGTTGGTACATGGGGCTTGTCTTCGTGTATGGCTGCCTTTACGCGTACACGCGCCTTGGTCGGAATCGAGTAGAGAAAGTACACAACGTCAAAGCGTTCGCCCTTCCGCTTCCAGTCGATTACCGTGATGTCCACAAGCGAATTGAACTGTAGTTCAGGGTGCTCCTTGAGCTCGGATAACACATCGACAATAGAGCCGAGTGGCACCACAAGCGTATGGTCACCATGATGGTTGATGGCAGTTGTCGTTGGGGCGATTGTCTGCGCCGCCTTCAGAATGAAATCGTTGCTCTGCGCCATGTGCGTGATTATCCGTTTGAGATCGATTATCCGTTTGAGATCGATTAACCGTTTGAGATCGATTATCCGTTTGAGATCGATTATCCGTTTGAGATCGATGTTTTCTGACGACGTTTGCGTGCCCAAGCTGGTACGGTATTAAAGACGTAGTCCCACAGTGGATTGCTCACGCCATAGGCAGTCGTGCTCTCCACATAGTGGTGCTTCATATGGTATTCCTTCAGGAAGCGTCCAACCCTGTTCGTCATCGGAAAGTGGTGTGTGGCATAATGGATGCAATCGTACGCAACGTACCCTGCAACGAATCCGCCAAACATTGCCCAATGGAACGGTGCAATCAGGAAGAGGAAGAGGAAATAGAATGCAATCGCTAAAGGAACACTCACCGGCAATGGCATCACTAAACGCGTTGAGTCGCGTGGATAGTCGTGATGCACACCATGCACGAGAAAATGCAGACGTTTGCCTAATGCGGTTTTTGGTTCGATATGAAATGCAAAGCGATGAATGATGTATTCGACGGCCGTCCACAGCAAAACGCCCAACACAAAAACACCGATGGTTTGGAGCACTGTTGTGAATCGAATGGCCTGAACAATCACGAAGATGATTACTGGAACGAACACCACCACCGGAGTAATGGGGTGAATGTGCGAGAAGTATTCAAGAAACGGGTTCTTGAACATCGGGACAGTTTCGTCCTTGTTTGATATGAAGCCTGCTGCCATGTTCAAAAATACGGTTTTGGCAGTTATCGCAGGTTTCCTGCTGGTTATGCTTTACGACTGGCTCGTGCCATTTCGTGCCGATATCCCCTATGCCCAGATCGTCGAGGATAGAGACGGACAGCCCCTTACAGCCTTCCTGAGTGCGGATGAGCGATGGCGATTCCGGACAGACTTGCATGACATTTCGCCTCGTTTCCTCGACGCCATCATCTACAAAGAAGACCGCTGGTTTCGCTGGCACCTGGGAGTAAACCCCGTTGCGATTGTCCGCGCACTATGGAATAATGCCGTAACAGGCAAACGCACATCGGGTGCGTCGACGATTACGATGCAGGTAGCTCGCCTCCTCGCGCCGAGCGCTCGAACGTTCCCAAACAAGCTGTTGGACATGGTGCATGCCGCGCAACTCGAGATGCACTACTCGAAAGACGAGATTCTTTGCATGTATCTAAGCCTTGTACCGTACGGTGGAAACATCGAAGGCGTTAAAGCCGCGGCAATGATGTTCTTTAGCAAAACACCACTGCAGCTAAGTCTTGGCGAGATAGCCGCGCTTATGGTAATTCCAAACCGTCCGACGTCGCTGCGCCTTTCCGAAGACAACGCCCGCGTGGTACACGCACGCAACGTATGGTTGCTACGCATGCAAGCCGACGGCATTGCAAGTGCCGGCGATGTAGAAGATGCCCTGTCTGAACCGCTCATGGCACGTCGCGTTGCCACACCTCGCATGGCGTGGCAATTAAGTCTCCGCTTGAGGTCAAGCGGAGCCTCTGCCCAGCAACCGGTAATCCGCACCACAATAAATAGATCGATGCAGGAGAAAGTCGAAGCGCTGGCGCTGAACCACAGCCGACGTCTTGCTTCGCTTGGCATCTACAACGCTTCGGTAATAGTTGTCGACAATCGCACGAACGACGTTGTAGCCTACGTTGGCTCTGCCAATCCTGACGATGCAGAACATGCTGGACAGGTAGATGGCGTTATGGCGACACGCTCTCCGGGTAGTACTCTAAAGCCATTGTTGTACGGCATGGCATTCGACCGCGGCTTCGTAACACCACGAACCATGCTGCAAGACGTGCCCATCAACTTCGATGGTTATGCCCCGCAGAATTTTGATAAACAATTCCACGGTATGGTCTCGATGGACGATGCGCTCGCCCGCTCGCTTAACGTCCCTGCAGTCTCAACGCTCAACCGCGTCGGCGTTAGCGCATTCGTCGACGTCCTTGCAAAAGCCCGCATGAGCTCCGTCACCTCAAAACGCAAAGACCTCGGTCTCTCTGTTGTGTTAGGGGGCTGCGGAGTGCGCCTCGACGAGCTCACTGCTCTGTACGCGGCGTTCGCAAACGACGGGCGGTTCAGACCCCTTCGGTGGACCGAAGGGGCCCCATCGTCAGATGGGGAGTCTTCAAAAGGGGCCCCCTCTCCTGATGGGGAGCGCATCTTAAGCGCTTCGGCAGCTTGGATCATTACCGAGACCCTTCTAAAACCCGAACGGCCCGACATGCCCTCGAACGCGGCGCTTGGCACACGCATACCGCGCGTGGCGTGGAAGACGGGCACGTCGTACGGACGTCGTGATGCGTGGAGCATCGGATACAATGGCAACTACACCATTGGTGTGTGGGTGGGCAATTACGACGGATCGGGTGTTCAACATCTCACAGGGTCGGAGGCAGCAACGCCGTTGTTGTTCGACGTGTTCAATGCAATCGACAGAGCCGGTGAGCGCATCTGGCATCAACGTCCGAAAGAAATCGACTTCCGACTTGTCTGCAGCGTTACAGGCTCGGTGCCTTCTGATTCCTGCACCGATCAGGTAATCGACGACTTCATTCCGGGTGTTTCGAATAGCGCGCCGTGTAATCACGTGCAGGAGATGTTCGTGAGTGCCGATAGTAAAACAAGTTATTGTGTTGCTTGTTTGCCTGACCGTGGATATCGGCGTGCATTGTTCCTGAATTTGCCCGCGCCTGTGCTTGCGCTATATCGCAACGAACACCTCAACGTGCGGACCCCGCCGCCGCACAACCCTCGGTGTACGCGAATTGAGTCCGACGGACAGATTGCGATAACCGCACCGACTGCAAGCAAAGAGTACATCCTTGAACGTCCGCTCGGCGGCGGTGA
>JBKJNB010000013.1:0-54279 GCA_046595995.1 Candidatus Kapaibacteriota bacterium | reverse complement strand
CATTATAAACATAGCTAGCAAACTTACCGGAGACCGATCCTGACTTCTTCGAAGCGGCTTTGTCAAGATCGTTAACCTTATACGCGCCGTCCTTCTTCAGTTCTACGGTACGTCCGTTCGTATGCGCAAGGCTCACATACGCACCCTTGCCTATCGTAAGCTTGTCGCCCGCGTTGAGCTTGCTACCAACAGAAAGTTTTCCTGAATTACCTGTGACATTGCCCCTTACCGCAAGCACCTTAAATCGTTGTTGCGCATACGTGGGAGAAGCAAGAACAGCCGCTAGCACGACTGTTAGGATCAGAGCTTTGACGAATATGGAGGGAAGCTTCATGGTGTACCTGGCGAATTATTGGCGGCGTGTGTACGCGGTGGTTCTTGCTTAGATGCAAACTTTCGACGGACCCGTGCCCATCCCGACAAAATGATCTTCTTAATCGAATCCTGGTAAAGATCGTGTACTGTGCCGACTAGGGCAACACCCACGAGTGCAGGGGTGAGCGCGAGCTTGTAATTCATTGAGGCAAAGACAGTTACGAGTAGGTAAAGAATCAGAATTGACTCGCCTACCTGAAGAATCAGCGCCAATGTGTCGTACCAATTCTCGAAACGACGGTAGATAAACGTGAACAACACGACGTTAATACAAAGCAAACCAAGACCAACGGCAAGACTCGCCCAATGTGGCATCGTGTCGATGTAGTTGCCGCGCAGAATCATCGATAGCACGTTTGCGTGCACGACAACGCCGTACATATCCGGGTGGCTGCGGCCGACGTACTGCGGATTGAGCGGCGTAAAGAAGTTGTCCTCGATTGACTTTGCCTCGAGCGACGCACCCATGAAGCCCATGAGTACAATTTTCCCTCGCATTACACTTATATCGGTTTCCGGGTCAAGCACCTGGTCGGCATCGAAGTAATAGAACTTCTCCATGTTACCACGGAAGTTGATTACTTCCTGCGCATTGCCGCGCGCAAGTGCCCGTTGTGCTGCGTCCGGCGCAATGATACTTGCGAGCCGTATCGGAAACGACATCTCAGCACGTCCGGCACACACTTCTTTGAACGACGCATCGCGCGTCGTCATAAACGACGCTTCCTGATTGATAATGAAGTTCGAAAAGCCCGCATACGCATGCTGCCGAAACATTGGCAGACTCGTTTCGAGCGAGTCGAATGATCGACCACCTTCGGCCTTACTCGACTCCCACTGTTCTACCGCACCTTCTTTCGACTCCTCACGAAACGCAACCTTGCTCACTAGGACGAGATCTCTCGTCTCCGCCATCGCAGCAGCGAGAAGTGCATCCCCTTCTGCATCCTTCGGCTTTCGAAAGAACACATCAATTCCAACAACACGCGGCTGCTGCTCGTTAATGCGTCTAAGCTGTTCTGCAATCTCTGCACGCGATAACACACCAATGTTTACAATCACAATGTTTGTGTCAGCCTCGATATTCTCTTTATCTCTAAACTTCGAGAACACCATATCGGTCATGTCCATATCGCCCAACGCCTGTCCGATCGGATTCAGAAAGTCAAAATTCTGCGGTATCACCGACAACAGCCAGACCGCCAGAATGGTAGCCAGGACAATCATCAGGTTGTCGAAAGAGAACATCGTGCGACGCACAGGCAGACCTACGAGACTTAAACGGACCCCACGTGACTTCAATCAGTCCGTGAAAATAGGGGTTGCGGGCGTGCCTAGATGGTGCTTTGTGGGTAAGGGGCCGAAAGGGGGCGTTCATCACTGCTTAACCCCTATATTACCACTGCCGTAGTCGCACAGCTTTCGTACGACCTGTGCGGTCGAGCATTCCTGCATTTATCGGAAGATCGTGCAAGGTGAGAAGGGTTGTTTGCGTTGTTTCGTTGCTGGTTGTTTGTGCTGTGCTCGGACTCCGTGCGCAGGACAGCGAAGCGCCAGAAACCCCGTTTCTAGACTTCTCCGGCTCTGCCACGTTATCGAATGACTTGTACGGCTTTGCGTCGGAAGGCACGACCGCAGTGTTAGCACGACGTCCGCCTTCACTCACACGTCTCGTAGTAAACACAAACCTGATGCTCGGTGGTACGATTTCACTGCCTTTCAGCATGGCTTTCTCAACGACGGAGACAAGTACGATAACACCGCCGCTTCAGAACCAGACGTTGGTTGGATTTCTGCAGAATGCGGCGAATAATTTTAGTCTGTCGCCGAAGGTGGACTGGGCAGAGTTTCATCTGGGTTCGCATTCGCCACAGTATTCGGAACTGACTGTAGGGAATGTGCAGGTGTTCGGACTCGGTACAGATCTAAATCCGGGGAACCTGCGCGTAGCTGCATCGGCGGGGTTGCTGCAGCGGGCCGTGGAGGCAGATACTGCGAGACGGACCCGAGGCGCGTACGCTAGGCACATCTATGCAGGCACGCTGGGCTACCGAGCCGGCGAAGGATTGTTCGCGATAACTGTTGCACGTGTGCGTGATGACCCTGCCTCGATTCGTACCATACAGTCACAACTGATAACCATTCCGGATACGGCGACGCCCACTGTAGGTGACACAACGCTCACGCGACATGATCTCATGCCAGCGCCGGAGGAAGGACTCGTCGCATCGTTAAGCACACGTATCCCGATTGCGGAAGGGATGACAGCGAGTGCGGAAATTGCGGGTGGACTCTTTACGAAGGACATGAACGCTGAGGCAATCGGTGAGCGCGCCGAACAGTTGAATAGTTTAATGTTTATGCGCACTTCATCCCGCGCGGATCTAGCAGGGAAGGTTGGACTAGACTTGCAGTACTCGGAATGGGGCGTCGGACTCTCTGCTATTTATGTCGGACCGGGATACGTGACGCTGAGCTATCCTTACTTACAACCCGATCGTCTGGAGTTTTCTGCGTCTCCCCGATTTCGCATTATTGACAGCGCCGTGAATGTGACTGGCACACTTGGATTTCGGACAAATAATCTGGCAGCAAGCGGTGGCGCAACAACGCAGCAGATTATTGCTGCAGTGAATGTGGATGCTGATTTGGCAGAGGGACTCCAACTGACAACGACCTACTCGAACTTTGGCATCTCTACTGACGTGACGAACGACACGCTCAAAGTAAAGACCGTTGCTCAGGCGTTTAGCATTGGTCCGGTATGGACCATTTCGGGAGAAAGCGCTACACATACCATTGGTGCAAATTTTGCGCTCGACAACTACGACGATCTGAATCCGCTAACGGGAGCGGCGAGCAGTAATCGTACGCAGACGATCCTCGGCACGTATGCCGCCTCACTCAGCGCGATTCCACTCTCTGCGAACGTAACGGCGATGACACTGTCGAATGATTTGCCTTCGGGTACGCTCTCGATACAAGGTCTTACACTGGGTCTTGGTTATCGTTTTCTTGAAGGCAAGGTGGTTCCCGGCTTCTCTGTGACATATAACTCAAGCACCCTTGGCGACGAGACCCCTGACACACAACTAATCCTTCGACTGACTGCCGCATGGAGCATTACGTCCAAGCTTCGGCTTGTGACAACGGCTTCGACTACGAACTACAGCTACGGCTCAGCACGTGCAGGTAGTTCGTTTACTGAAAATCTTCTGCGCACTGCGTTGAACTGGCGTTTCTAACGCCTGGAGGTATACATGATACGTCCGTTACTTGCTTTCTTTACATTGTTGCTTCTGCCCATCTCACAGTTGTGGTCGCAGACGTTGACGTTGACGCTAAACATCACGCCAACGCCAAACCCATATATCTCTGAATGGGCAGCGCGGCGTGAGACCGCAATTCTTACCATAACAAACCCGGGTGCTACAGACGTCGATGTAAAGCTGCAGGTCAAAATTCTCACAGGCACCACACTGCATGCGCAGACGAAGTTCAACGAGTTGCCAATCGTAACGATACCGGCTCGCAGCACCCAGACGTTTTATGGCGAAGAGGTTGCACCGTTTGCAGCTATGACCTTTTATGGTGCAGTCGTTGGCAAGACGTTGCGCACCGGACAGATTCCCACGGGCAGTTACACGTTTTGCCTTCAGCTCGTAGACCCCATCAGCGCCGCAGCTCGTAGTGCAGAAGTGTGCCGTCCGTTTACCATCGTTCAATACCGCGGACCGACCCTTCTTCAGCCCCCTGACAAAAGTGCGATTGCTGCAGAGACACGTCCGACGTTTCGATGGACACCAATCATTCCAAGTCCGTCGGGTCCGGTAACCTATCGCTTCATGCTCTTCGAAGTGCTACTGGGCCAGTCCCCGATGCAGGCGTTCCGTGGCAACCAGCCGATCATCGACCACCGCGTGCTCCAGGCAACACAGTTGCTTTGGTTACCATCGTTCCCGCAGCCCGAAGCCGGACGCACCTATATCTGGAGCGTGCAGGCGCTCGACCAAGGTGGCAACCCCATCGGCGACCGCGAAGGCCTTGCCGACCCATTCGTATTAGTAATCTCCCCGTCCAATCTTGGACGGGGCCCCTCACAGGTTGGGGAGCCTCTTGGAAGGGGCCCCACCGAAGGTGGGGAAACTTTGGGAAGGGGCTCTTCGAAGGGTCGATCTTCCAGCGGAAATGAGTCAGGCTCGCAGTCACAGCGCTCGAGCAGCACGACGCCGTCAGGTGGACCGACTCTGGAAGGCAACCCACTACAGACTGGTGATGTGTTGGATGCCAAATCGAGCTTCGGCGCACCGCCAACCGCCGATACAACACTGCCAGGCGTTAGTAATCCTCAGCCGCCGGTAAGCAATTGTAGTCCGGGCGGTCCAATTACCGCTCCACCATGCAACACCATGTCGACGCAAACTTTCGTCGATGGCGACTCTGTAACCATTGCGAGCTTTACGATGAAGTTTGTTGGAGCTCCGACCGGAGGGAATGCTGCGTTGTCTGGCACAGGAAAAATCTGGGTGAATTGGATGCGCACGAATGTCTCTGTGGTCTTCACGGGCATTTCTGTGAATTCGTTGAATCGGGTTTGTTCTGGCACGATTACAGCGAAAGTCGATCCGACACCCGATGCGTATCCGCAGCAATGGGGCATTAACATGGTGGGGTCGTTTAACTGGACTAAATCGCAGGTAAAGAAGTTGAACAAGTGGATGCACGTTAATACGCCGAACAAACTAAAGAAGCTTACAGACTCGCTCGATCTAAACCAGATGCTCGCTGAGCAGACAGCCTCACCCGTCGAAGTGCCCCTTGGGTTCAACAACCTTGAAGGCGTAACGATTGCAATAACCGAAATGAAGTTCGAAGCCACAGGTGCTTTGCTGAACACGGTGGCAGTGTTTCCTGTTGTGTTCGATCATGACGACACGCTGGGCTTCAAGGGCGCCAACTTCCCCTTCTCTGTGAATTCTCCAAGCGTTAACGCGGGCAAGCTTGCCCTGCTCGCAGATGAAACGTTTACGGGTAACATCAACAACACGACGACCTACGAGATTAAATTTCTTGCAGAGCATGGCAACAATCCCGGCACGTTCTTCGCCTGGGATTGCAAAGGCTTTCGTCAGTTAAATGTCGACATGGACATCGCCTTTCCCCGGCAGTGGCTTACGCCAATCCCTGACAACGGAACCGATCGGGTAAAGGCAAAGGTGCTTACGAGCATTATGTCGTGGAGTGACTGGCTACTGCAGGCTTCGTTACCTAAGTGTGCGGTTACAAATACGAACGGACTCGAACTCGAAGTACTTGCGATGGCCTATGATCATTCTGATACAAGAAACGTTATCGGAATGACCTTCCCAGCCAGCTACACTGGCGATCAGAGCGTGGCCTTCAATGGCTTCTATCTCAAGGCAGCACACATCGTGTTGCCGCAGACAATGCGGACGTTCTCCAGTCCATCGCAACCGGTAAAAATTTCTGCAACGAACTTCATCATAAACAAGCTGGGTATTACGGGCGATGTCACTGCATTAAACGTGATCAACTTTCCGAACGGCAACATCTCCGGACTCGGCGCGAGTATTGACACGGTAAAGCTGACGATAAAGAACAGTTCATTACTCAATGCTTACATGCGGGGCAAAGTTGTTCTGCCTGTAAGCGAAGTAACGAATGCAAACACACTCACGTTCAAAGGTTTGTTCAACTCGGGCAGCGGTGTTCTCTTTACGCTGCTGCCGGACAATCCAGTCGACGTAAAACTCTTCGGAGGCGCAAAGCTGGCGTTAGCACCGACGTCGTTAATGACGATCCTTCTGAAATCAAACGCGTCTTCGTTTGACCTACTGCTAATCGGAAAGTTTTCGTTCAACGACATCAAGATTGGTAAGATTAAGGTGTCGATGAAGGACGTCGAGTTTCAGGATATGAAACTAAGTTATCAAGGCGGCAACCTGTCCTTCGACCACGGAAAGTGGAGTCTGGCAAGTCCACCAAAGAAGATTGCCAACTTCCCAATCACACTCGACAAGATCAAGTTCGCAACTAAGCCCAACCAGCCGGGTGAGGTTCTCCGCGGCGGTCTGTCCTTCGATGTTATCCTAAACTTGTCTGAGAACACGATCTCTGGTCGAACCACCATGGAGGTCGTAGGTGCAGTCGACAAGCCCCCTGGAGGAAAATTTGCGCCCAAATGGGTGGGTATTAATGTCTCCGAGATCGAGGTGCACGCGAACCTTGCTGCAGTAAAGCTCGATGGCAAAATCATCATCTATAACGAAGACCCAACGTTTGGTGATGGGTTTGCGGGGACAATCAAGGGTGTGTTTAACTCGCTGCAGATGCAGATCGACGCATCTGCTCGCTTCGGAGCCACCGAGTTTCAAAGCCCGGGCGTCCCCTACAGGTATTGGGGTGTAGAGGCTCGTGTTATTCTACCCAAACCTGGAATCGTCCTGTTTCCCGGTGTTGCACTTTATGGTTTCGGCGCAGGTGCATGGAAGCGCATGACGGTAACGAACATGCCGAAGCCCGATGTATCAGCCGTTGCTGGTGCTACAACACAATCGGCGCAGACTACTTCTGGCGCAACGTTTACACCAAACCCAATCATCGGTTTGGGCTTTAAGGCGTTGGCTGTAATTGGTACAGCTCCGGACCCCAAGAGCTTCAACGCCGATGCCGCACTGCTTGGTGAATTCGCAACAAGTGGCGGACTCACCAAGATTGAGTTCATAGTGGACTTCTGGGGTGCGGCTGCCCTACTCGAGCGCAACAAGGCACCGTTCTGGGGCAATGCAACGGTGAGCTATGCTCCACCTACCAAAATATTCGACATGAATGCGACTGCGAACTTCACCTACCCTACCGATGGCAGCACTGTAAAGACGACACCCGCTGGAATCAGCATGAAGATGAATATCAACGGCTCAACAGGGTTGTGGTATTTCAAACTTGGTGAGCCGACGAACTTGAACACTGTGCTGGTCTTCAACACATTTAATGTCCAAGAGTATCTAATGTTTGGTAACAACATTCAGCCGCAGACTGGCTTCTTACCAAGCACGATTTCGGGTTTAGCCTCCGCTGGTGTCAGCGTTCCATACAGTGCTCAAGGCATTTCAACACAAGCAAGTCTCGGACAGGGTTTTGCTGCAGGCCTCACCGTACACGGAAGCACCGGCGACCAAGTTGTAACCCTTGCTTATAGAACCAATCTTAAGTTTGGTGCCGGTGGCGGATTTGAAGTGAACATGTCCATGCTGCGCTATCCACCGACAGCAATGTGCGATGGCGTTCCACTTGGAATGAATGGTTGGTATGTGCAAGGGGGCGCTGCCGCATGGTTCAGCGGTTATGCCGGCATTGAAATTGCCGCATCACCAAAGCCCGATTGCGATTGTTGTCCGAAAATCTGGAAAGACTGCTGCAATCCCTTCAAATGCTGCGCGGTCTGGTGTGGCTCGCACTACTTCAACATCATCAACATCAAGTTGGGTGGATGGATGACTGTTGGATTCCCAAAACCGACGTGGTTGAGCGGACAAGTGTCTTCTACGTACGATGTATGCGGTGGTCTGTTCAAAGGTAGCTTTACAGCGAATCTCAAAATCGGTAAACAATGCAACATCCCGGCTCCAGAACCAACACCTGGTGTCGTTGCAGAAGATGCCGTCGTGACGATTGCTTCGCAGGGGGCTCTTATCCACCTTATTAATCCAAGCGTTGGCACAACAGGATTCCCGCCCGACAATAGCATCGGCGTTGCCTTCGGTTACAAACCCGACGATGCATTCGAAGTACAGGAACGTCAATCCAACGGCTCATTCTTAAAACGGACTTTTCAGGCGCGTTACACTGCCACGATCGACTCACTCGGTCCTGTGATCAATCCAACGACACCCGTCGCAGTCAACAGCGCAAACTCCTCCAACAAAATGTCGAATGACGGTCCATCGAATAGTAAGTCGAGCAAGAACAACAGCAACGTCAACAAAAGCAATCAGCCTCCGCCACCACCACCACCCGCACCGAAGGGACCGCCAACGGTGTTCGTGCTATCGCTCAGTTCGTCAGCAAATGCGCTTGGTGAACACACGTACCGCATCAATCGTGGTCTTGTCGCAAAGCCCGGAAAAAAAGTCAAGAACCTCGATGACACAACACGATTCAAGTTCACCGTTGTCGGTGAGCTGTGGGAAAAGCAAGGCGCAACGTGGTTGAAAGCACTTAGAAAGAACGGACAGCCCCTTACGCAGACTATGCTTTCTACATTCTCGACGGCTATCGCCCTACCCGACGTTCCGCTCGCTTCGAAACCAATTCAAGAACCAGTAAAAAATTCCAACTAGAAAAGCATGAGAACACTCTTCGGAATAACAATGCTTCTCGTTGGTTTGGTTGCAGCTAATGCGCAACCTCGTACAGAAGCTCCAACCAATGCAGAGATGGACCGTTCGATGCGCGTGAAAATGGCGTTGATCGCACGCGGTGGCCCAGACTCGATCGTGCTGCGTTGGGCACCTGCTAAACCTGCAGTATGGCTCATCGGCAGCAAAGTTGGCTACCGTCTCGAACGTGCGAACATGGGCACAGACGGACGTGCCGGCGCGTTCAGAGCACTCGTGGACACTGCCATCAAACCGTGGGGTATCGAGCGCTGGCATGCATACGCTCAGGCTAATCCGATTGTGGAAGGTTCAGACATACCGAACTACCCAGCAATCGCATTTAACCTTTTAGATCAGTTCGGCACCGACGGTCCGGTTCGCGACAATTATTCCACCGACGAACTCACTTCGATTGCAGAACGAAAAGCTGAACTCGAAATGCGTTTTGGATTTGCCATGATTGCCGTAGATAGAAGCGTTGCCGCCGCCGAAGGTCTCGGCCTCCGTTTCGCTGATCGCACTGTTGTGCGAGGCGAACGTTATGTGTACCGCGTGTACCTAGCCGGCAGTGCAGGTGAGTATACGATAGACACAGGCGTTGTAAGCGTGACTGCGAAGTCTGACGTCGGTCGAGTAGACGGCGTGGAGCGATCAACGGATGGCGTCGTGTTAACAAACTCGCTTGAGAAGCAAATTCTCATTCGATGGAGGGCAAACAGCTACTTTGGTTCCTACTTTGTAGATCGATCCGACGACAACGGATCTACATTCAAACGCATGAACCGCATTCCATTCGTCACGCTGCGTCATGACAGCACGACGCCAGGTGACGAGGAACTCTTCCTCGATTCAAACACGATTAACTACAAAGAGTACCGCTACCGTGTATACGGTACCACGGCATTCGGAGACGAAGAGCTCGTAAATGAAGCGCCCGGCATGTCACGCGACTTGACGCCCCCTACCAAACCATTTCTGCCCAACCCGAACCATGTGTCGGCACGTGAAGTACGCGTTGCGTGGGTTATGTCAGACCCGACAACTCCTGACCTGGCTGGCTTCCGCGTTGCACGTGGTTCGAGCGATTCGGGAGTGTTTACCTACATCACAAAGAGGCTATCGCCTTCGACTCGTGAAGTAGTGGACACTTCATTCGACGATGGCGGCACGAACTACTATGTCGTCGAAGCAGTCGACACGGCACGAAACAGCATTCGTTCAAACACAGCGTACGTCACGCTCATCGACAGTGTGCCGCCTG
This sequence comes from Candidatus Kapaibacteriota bacterium, assembly GCA_046595995.1. Taxonomy (GTDB): domain Bacteria; phylum Bacteroidota; class Ignavibacteria; order Kapaibacteriales; family Kapaibacteriaceae; genus JAWXBR01. The sequence continues at coordinate 44,244 of JBKJNB010000013.1, read as the reverse complement.
GCATACCCGTGTGGATTGACGGCAAGATGGACAGCTTGGGCGTAGTAACATTACGTCTCAAAGCACGCACAGAACAAGACCTCATGGGCTACCGCATTCTGCGTGCGAATGCTGCTGACCACGAATTCTCCGTTCTTCTCGAGTCGTTCAACGACAACAACACCTACAACGCGAATGACTCCGTGTATCGAGACACCGTCGAGATACAGACCCTTACTCGCAATGTTTACTATCGTGTTACTGCGCTCGATAAAAACCACAACGAATCTCCGATGTCTGTCATCCTCGTCGTACCACGTCCGGACGTTATCGCGCCTGTCGCTCCCGTCATCCGCGACGTGCGCATGACGGACACAACCGTTATCCTAGGTTACGTCTCGAGCACGAGCGAAGACATTGCTTGGCACATTGTCTATCGAAGGGTCAGCGAAGGGGCTGCCTGGGACAGCATAGCGCGCGTCGGTCCACGCGACACGCTTTACACAGACAACAACGTGTCAAAGAGCGTCGATTATTGGTATGCCATGCGCGCGGTTGACAGCAGCGGCCTGCGTTCCGATCTCTCGCCCTCCGTCGTCGGACGCGCCTACGAAACCGATACACGTCCGGAAGTCCAAAACCTCACGGCTCGCTATAACCCCACACGCCGCGTTGTCGAACTCGCGTGGCAATACCCCACGCTCGCCGAGGAATTCTGGTTCGTTGTCTATGGCACCGGCGCAGGAGGACAGCTTCAGAAATTCGCACGCGTTTCATCGACCGACCGCACGTTCACCGACGACGCTCCTCTCCAACGCGAAGATGGAACAGCTCAATACGCCGTGCGCGTCGTCGCACGCTCAGGATCTGAGTCGAAGTTGGAACCGAGGGTACAGGTGGCAATCGGACGTTGACGCTCACCTTGTCACGTTTGACACTCGCTGACACACTCCATCTAGATACACCACGATCGAGGCAGAGTGAACATGGACAAGGCGCTATCCAAAGACACTGTATTGTCTTTTGAACACCTCGTCAATCTCATCGGTCAGACGAACGCTGAACTGACCGCAGAAGCCTCGCGTGCAGTAAACACCAGCTTGACCCTGCGTAACTGGTTAATTGGCTTTCACATCGTAGAATATGAGCAACGGGGCACGGACCGCGCCCAGTACGGTGACAAACTTGTCTAGAGGTTGTCAGACCGATTGATTGAAGCGGGTGTCAGCCGCACTGAGGCAAGGGAATTACGTCGCTATCGCCGGTTCTATTTGACGTATCCACAGATTCGGGAGTCGGTGTCTCCCGAATTGGCTGGTCTGTTCCAGCATTTAATAGCGACAGTTGAGATCCGGGAGACAGCGACTCCCGAATTCGAGCTCCCTGCTAACGAGATAATCACGAAGCTCTCTTTCAGCCACTTCGTAGAGATCCTCATTGGCACGACGCACAATTTCGTTGATCTTGTGTTCTATCACCGCATCTCAAATGTCACGTCTTACTGGAACTGAAGGTTGCGGCGTTCAGCCACGAAAACATTGGGCAACTCAATACCTATGTCAGCTGGTATCGGAAGAATATGATGACCAAAGGCGACAATCCTCCGATTGGAATCTTGCTTTGTACGCAGAAAGATCAAGCGCTCGTTGAATACGCCCTAGCAGGCATGGACAATGGCCTGTTCGTATCGAAGTATCAGTTAGAGCTGCCAAAGAAAGAAGAGATGGAACACTTCATCGAAAATCAACTAGCTGCTGAGATCTGCGACTAGGATGCGGACACGCTCTTCTAAATCCCCTACTCACCTTGATGTGCGTTGCCCTTGCCGTATTTTCACGACCAATGAACCAATCCCCCCGACTTCAACGCACTGCCTACAACCCAATCGTCCGTGTGGCTTCGAGCGGACTCACCGTTATCATAGACCCGGTGCCCGTGGCCGCCTCGTGTGCGCTTGGCATTTGGGTAATTGCTGGTACGAGGGATGAGGCAAGGGGCAGATCGGGGCTGGCGCACTTCGTAGAACACACGTCGTTTCGTCGCACACGTTCGCTTACAACGCGTGCCATTGCACGTCAGTTCGAAAACGTTGGCGCCTATGCGAATGCCTTCACGACAAAAGAAGAAACGTGTTACTATGCGCGCACGCTGAGTGAACATGTTCCGATTGTGCTAAGCACCCTTGCAGAGGTTGCTCTGCAGCCCCTTTTTAATGCTCCAGATGTTGAAAAAGAACGCAGCATTATAACCGAAGAGATTCGTGCGTACGAAGACGAGGCCGAGGAGTTTGTGTTCGATGCTGCCGAGCGACAATTGTTTGGCAACCATCCGCTGGGGATGCCGATACTAGGCACGCTTAAAAGTGTGGAACGCATGTCCGCCGATGATCTGCACGCGTTTCATTCGCAACGGTATGTAGCACCGCGTATGGCTGTGTGTATCTCGGGTGAAGTAGACCCCGACGACTTCATGCAGATGGTGGAGTCGACGATGCAGATGGCAAAGTCGAAAAAGGGAGCAATTCGACGAACGACGCCTGTACCGAACAAACCCGATGAAATAATAGTTTATAAATCCGTACAACAAGCACATACAGTCTGGCATTCCCCTCTCCCTGGTTATGCCTCACCGGAACGTCACGCACTGATGCTACTAAACGTTGTGCTTGGCGATGGCATGTCGTCGCGGCTAAACTCGCGCCTGCGGGAATCGCGCGGACTCGCCTATAACGTGTATTCGCAGGTGCAACTGTTTGCGGACTGTGGTGTGTTTGCGATTTACGCCGGCCTAGACGACAAACACTTGCTTAAGGCGCAGGACATGATTGCGCGTGAGCTCGACATGCTTGCTACAGACGGCATTCGCATAAGCGAACTCAAACGCGGTAAAGAACAACTGCGCGCATCAAAGATTATGTCGATGGAGTCGCTCAGCGCGCGCATGAACATGCTCGGCAAAGGATTTGTCGAAGAGGGCAAGCCCGAGGACCTGTTTGCAACGCTGCGTGACATCGATGCCGTGACGCTCGACGAAGTAAACAAGGTTGCCGCGCGCTACTGCAAGTCGAAGAAATGGAGTCGTTACCTTCTGTTACCAGGTAACGAGGCCGACTGTGACGCCTGAACAGAGGAGCGCCCTGGCTCTCGACCATCACGTCGTTGTTCACGCAAATGCTGGCGCTGGTAAGACACGCGTATTGGTGGAACGCTTTATTGCCATCGTGCTCTCGGGCAAAGTTGAGCGCATTGAGCAAATTGTTGCAACAACGTTTACGATCAAGGCGGCCGCGGAGATGAGCAGTCGAATACGTGCGCGGTTGTTAGAGTTGAGCTCCGACGGACACGACCCAGATACTGGCCTACCTTTCGACAAGCCTACAGCAACACGTTTGCTCGAGTTCGCCAACAACATTGGCGCCGCGCGCATTACGACACTGCATAGTTTCTGCGCGTCATTACTGCGAAAGTACTCATACGCCTCGGGCATCGACGTCGACGCACAAGAGCTTAGTCAGCGCCGCGCGCAACAGTGGCGCTCCGATGCAATGCGTACAACCGTACGTGCGTGGTTGCAAGGTGTAGACCTTGATAAGCGTGAGCGACTGCTGTTAATGCTCGATGAACTCGATGTCTACACAACAGAAGAGACAATCCGCGATCTGATGATTTCAGCAGAAAGGCGCGCGCATCTCGCCGCGATGTTCGAGCGTGGCGATGACGCCGTAGTAGCCATGTGGTTAACACACGTCAACATCGTTACGAAACAGACTGCTCTAACCCTCCTGCTTCATGCTCAAGCAGAGCTTAAACGCCTTCAGCTTAAGTGCGGCGCAAATGTTCAGGCAATAATCGATCGCAATGACACCTTACTGGACGCACTAAAGCGAGCAGATTCTGACGGTGTGCTGCGTGTCGTGCAACGCGTGCGCGAGCAGCTCGAAACGCTGTTCAATCTCGGGGGGGGTCCGCACAAAGTAAAGAGCAAGAAGCTATTCGAAGAATGTAGCGAGATGGTGCCACTACCTACGAATTTGTGGACGTCTTTGGCAACGTTCGCCGACGACACTACCGACGTTGTGTTCGAGCGTCAGCTTGCTCTCGTGCGCACTACCCTCGATGTAGCAACAGACGCTGCCGCGACATACGCCACGATGAAGTCCGACCGCAATGCCATCGACTTCGATGACATGATGAATCTTACGCGAACGATGCTTCAGCGTCCAAGCATTGCAGCCGACGTGCAACACGGCATCCGCTTCCTCATGGTCGACGAATTTCAGGACACAAGTCCAGTGCAGTTCGACATTATCCGTGCATTAGTCCCTAGTCTAGACCCTTCCAGTAGCCCCCTCTCATCAAGTGTCAGGGGCCCCTCGGTCTCTGAGGGGAATCTCGTAAACCTCTTTATTGTTGGCGACGCTAAACAAAGCATCTATGGTTTTCGCGGCGCCGATGTTCGGCTGTTCTTAGACGCGACGCGTGACATTGTCGCTGCGAACAAGTTAAATGGTTCGCCAGATGGATATGTGTTGCTGTCAGCTTCGTATAGAATGTCGCCAAACCTATTACCCGTCGTGAACGGTATTTGTGAACCAGTATTCGCCCAGGTCTCGAGTGGATTTGCGCAGGTTTCGAGTGGATTTGCATACTCACGTTTGACAGGGGGCCGTGAAGGGGCTGGCGCACTTCGCACGGGTACATGCACCATCGTGCGCACCGACACTGCAGCCTTGCATGAGCATGACGCGCGGATGGCGATTAACGACTACGGTGCCGATGGTGGTGACGGTGGCGCGGGTGGCGCGGGTGACGCGGGTGACGCGGGTGACGGTGGCGCGGGTGGCGCGGGTACTGACACAGCCAGTGCACGCGCACTGGCCGCCGAAATGCGACATGTAGTACAGCGTGTTATTCGGATGCTCGGCAACGCAGATGTTTTAGTTGGTATTGCCGGCGAACCCGATGGTACGCGCACGGCCGGACCGGGTGATGTTGCAATACTGGTGCGCACGGGGCAGGGAGTAATGATCGCGGGTGCCGCATTACGAGAGGCAGGAGTGCCGTTTCAGGTGCACAGCGGGCGTTCGTTCTTTTCACGTCCGGAAGTCGCCGACATCCGCAACCTGCTGTTGTGGTGTACCGACACGGACGACGATCTGGCGTTTAGCGCATTAGTGCGTTCGCCGCTGTTGCTGTTGTGGGACGCCGACATCGTGCGCATTGCCGCCGTTCCGGTTAAAGGTTCGCTTTGGAAAAGAATGAACGCCTTTGTCGCCGACAGTGGCCTTGTCGGCAGTGGTTTTGTCGACAGTGGCGGTGCCAGCAGCGACGTATTGCGCGCACACGCCCTGATGCAACAGTGGACAACTGCGGTACATGTACTGGCGCCGACGGAGTTTGTGCAGCGCGTGCTTGCGGAAAGCAATTGGTACTCGACGCTTGCCGAAGACGCACGCCGCAATCAGATTTTGTTGAATATCGAAAAGGTTATAGAACTAATCCTTGCGGAGCAGAATACGTCGAATGCATCGTTGCGCGATATCATTCTAACGTTAACGCCTCCCGCATCTGATATGGAGGGCGACAGACCCTTTGCGGCAGACCCCGATGCAGTACAAGTAATGACGCTGCATGCAGCCAAGGGACTTGAATTTCCCATTGTTGCGCTCGCTGGTATTGCAACACGCGGTGGCGGAGCCTCAAGCACGGCATGGTCAGACGAGATCGGCATGACGTTTTCGCCTTCGGACATGCTGCACCTTACAAACCGCATGATTGGCGAAGGGGCTCGTACGGATGAAGACAAACGTCTGCTGTATGTAGGTCTTACGCGCGCCAAAGACCATTTGTTCATTAGCACGCCCTACGAGAATCGGAAGGGTGAAGACGCAGGTGAGAAGGTAACGTCGGGTCTGGTTGCGCTTATGAAAGACATTCTCACCGATGTGCCAGCAACCGTAGTCGAATTCGACGGAGTCGTAGAACAATACAGATCACACATCGCAGAACAAGAGCTCGTTGACTTCAGCGCTCCGCTCACGTCCACATCGTGGCTCGATGTCGTAACCGCTACAGATTTGTTATCACACAGCTTTGATGATTCAGACGATGCTCGCAACGCAGTGCACGATGGCGTACGTGCTGATCATGGCCCCGCCTACGGTACACTCATGCACGACATCTTACAGCAGGTCGTACAAGCCGGTGACATAAGTGCCGAAGAACGCGCTCTGATTGTCGACAACATTCTTGCATCGCGTGTCGCTGTTATGGATGCACATACGCTTGCACGCGCAGAGATTGCGAATGTGATGGACAGCGCGTTCGTACGTGAGCATGCAGCTTTACTAGCGGATGCCAGCGTCGAGACGACACTACTTGCTACGCTCGATTCGACGATACTTCAGGGCATGATGGACGTGCGTTTCGAACGTGATGCCTCCATGATGGAGGTGTGGGATTGGAAGACAAATGTAGTGCTTCGTGAGGCCGACATCGCGTCACTTGCGTTAGCGTATCAGCCGCAGGCTCAAGCATACGCGTGGCTGTGTCTGCAGGCGTACCCGCATGTGCAAACCGTTCGTACGCGATTGCTGTTTACAAAAGCTGCGCGTGCATTTCCAGCAGCATGGGTTGCAACGGATGAATGGACTCGTGAGATGTCTGGCGAAATTGAAAGCACCATTGTCACTGCGGTGCATGCACTAGTGCAGCGCCGTGCCCGCCGCAACGGCAGAGGCCCAAGCCCATTGGAAGTTATAGCCCCCTAGCCAGCCTGTTACATCGACAACTTCGCCGATGAAGTACAAACCAGGTACTGTCTTGCACTCCATGGTCTTTTGCGAGAGTGCGTTTGTGTCTACACCGCCACGCGTTACTTCTGCTTTCGCATAACCTTCTGTTCCTGTGGGTTTTATAGCCCATGATCGAAACTGCTGAATGATGTCGAGTTGCTGAGCTTTTGCAAACGCATTTGCAGGTTGGTGAACGCGCGCGTCGGGCCATACCTGCATGAGACGCTGTGGAAGCACTTGTCCGAGTATCGTTGCAAAGTGTCTCTTATCTCCCGCTTCGGGCAACAGCATATCGGGATCGTGGTCCGGAAGGAGGTTTACGCGCACATCGTCACCCTTCTTCCAATACGATGACACCTGAAGTATAGCCGGACCGCTCAGGCCTTTGTGCGTGAAGAGCAGATTCTCTCTGAATGATGCGCCGTTGCATTCTACAATCGCGTCGGCGCTAACGCCGGCAAGTGTAGTGTACATGCGACGCCAATCTTCATCGAACGTAAACGGCACGAGGGCTGCGTACGTAGGCTGACGCGGAACGCCGAACGTTTTTGCGATGCGATAACCGAGATCGGATGCACCAAGTGTTGGGATAGAAAGACCGCCGCAAGCAACGACGAGTGCCGCTGCTTCGAGCTCGACGGGTGCAAGACCCGGTGCTTCAACACTCACGACAAATCGATCGGTGTAGCGCACACTGCTTACTTGTGCATCGAGTTGGATTTTTACATCGCCACGTCTGCATTCGGCTACGAGCATGTCGATGATTTGTTGAGCTGACCCATCACAAAAAAGTTGTCCGAGCGTTTTTTCATGCCAGGCAATGTTGTACGACTCTACGAGCGAGACAAAGTCTTGTGGCGTGTAGCGTGAAAGTGCGCTTCGGCAGAAGTCGGGGTTATGCGAAACAAAGTTTCTGTACGTGACTTCGCGGTTCGTGAAGTTGCAGCGTCCCCCACCGCTGATGCGGATCTTCGCACCTACGCGGTTGTTGCGTTCGAGGAGGACGACGCGTTTACCTTGTGATGCGGCAACTGCTGCACACATTAGTCCTGCCGCACCGGCACCTATGACAACAACATCTACCACGTGATCATTCCGGTAACACCTTCTATCACGAGTTCACTCCAGTACCAATCACTTGACGATTAGGAAAGGTACCGTGGATGTGAACACACCGGCTGAAAGCCGTACGAGGTATACGCCAGCGGCATGCTCTGCCGTATTGAAGCGTACTGCGTATTCGCCACCGCTTAACGTCATGCTTCCGTCCATCAGCGCGCGCACAGCCTGACCGTTCGCATCGATGAGCTCGATAACAACCGGCACTGTCTCCTGAATGCTGAAAACAACAGTTGCATCGTTGAGCACAGGATTCGGATAAAGGGCCAACGAGGGCTGTGCGACGGGACTAAACTTAACGACGGTGATGTTGCACGAGCCTGACGTTACGAATGGAGTTGCTGCATTCTGCGGAACGATGTCGAGGAACTGCAACGAGTCTGAGACGAAACCGGTAGCACTTACCACGATGTCGTTGCGATCGAGGTCTGGTACCGTTACGACAAAACGCAAACGCGCCATCTCGCCTGCTTTTATGGTGTCGGCTGTGGTTGTCTGGATGCGCACTAGCCCAGGCGTTGGTGCATCCACAACCATGCTTGGTTTCGACAGATACGAAGCGTCGATGAATTTCAGTGCGCGAGGGTTGAATGCAAGTTCGACGTCGAAAGACAAAGCATTTAACCAATAGGTTGTGCCGCCATACATGGCGTTAACGTCTTTTTCAACCATCACCGGTACTTCGATTGTGTCGCCGATGAAGCCCGCCAGCGAATCAGGTACCCAGAATGTTTTCATTGCGGCCATGGCTAACGAGAGTTCCGGAGCATAGCCGTAGCCAGTTGCAGCCGCTGTGTCGCGTGTGTCGCATGGGAAGCCAGAGACGGCAACCATGTTTGTATCGACTGAACGTTCACTCCGTGGGCAGAACCGAATTGTGATGACGGCCGAATCGCCAGCACGAACAGAGTCGCCAAGCGGTGGTATCGATGACACAATGCTTGTGTACAGCGGAAGGTCGAGCAATTGGTTTACAGTATTCGTGATATCGCCCGAGTTGAATACTGTTACGGTACGATCGACGCAATCGAGAATGCGAACACTGTCGAACGCAGTCGCCTGACGAATTTGGATTTCTGACTTTAAGCCCAAGATCGTTCCCACATCGCCTGTTGCGATAAGTTTGTAAAGAATTACATCTTCTGTGTCGAAGTTGATACTGTCGATTGTGACCGGACTGTTTGCACGGTTGTTATTCAAGGTTACAAAACGCAACCACACAATTGGCGATAGCGAATCGATGCCACAAACGTTCTTAAGCGTGAGCTGCATGCCACCGTACGGCGAAGGCACGAAGATCGTATCGGGCGTATACGTAATGCCTCCGGTCGCAGAGGTACACGACCCCTGCAATAGAGGCGACGTAACATCAAGTAGCCGTAGTTGCGTTGAGTCGAAGTCTATGCGCATCGTTATGTCTACGACACTTGCATCGATTGTGATCGACGACCAGACAGGAATTTCGAGCGTATCACACGATATAAGATTGAATGTATCGGGTATTGCACGCTTTAAATCGTAGGCGAAAGTCAGCCCCTTTGGCTGGGCGAAGCCGCCCCCTCGCACAAGAACTGTAGTGTCCGTGCCGAGACAAGGCTTGCTGTAATGTAGCACGAGACGAGCGCGGTAGTCGCGAGGAGCGCGTGGACGTTGTCTGATCTGGATGCGTAACGAATCGCCGTTGAGGATGGTTTGGGGCCATGTAAGGGGCGACGTGACTGAGAATACTCTGTCGTTTGGCATGAACGTCACAGAGTCGATTACAACATCGTCCTGACCGGGATTGGTTAGGCCACTGGGTATGCTGACCATGACGTTGAGCGCGGTAGCACTCAGAACGTCGATTACACCGTACGGGAATTGAACGCTAACCGGAGTGGGCTTGAACGTCATCGAGCGTTTGCCATACAGGAACGTCTCGAGTTCTCGGCTCCACTGCGATCCGCGCGCCTTGACGTGGAACGCTGCCTTGACTTCGGTTTGCGCGTCGAGAGCAGGTGTACGCGGACAGAACACGATGGTAACGGTATCGCGCTTGCCAGGTGGTATTGTGTACGGCACGGTGCCTGCAGGTGAGAAGACGGACGTCCAGATAAAGAACTGTGGCTTTCCGCCAGGAACTCCCGCAGAATCAATCCAAACGTTTTCAACGGTCATATCGAACACAAGCGAACCGTTAAGGAGTTCGATCGTGCGCTGGGAGCATTCACACGGACGTATGTAGCCAAAGTTTACTAAGCTGAGTGCACTCTCGAGTTCGATAATCACACCACGTCCGTTTAGGTCACCCGTACCCTTTATCGAACACGGCGATTCGGAGTGTGCTGCAAGCTGGGCGTTGTATGTCGTAGACGCAGTGGGTGCGAATTCTACATCAACACGAATGGAATCGCGCGGCTGCAGTGTAATCGGAAGCACTCTACTCGTTGCAAGAATGGTGAAGCCTGCACCAATCGATAATGAGTCAACCAAGACAGGCAAGGAAGAAGTATTCTCTACAATGAGTGTTGCCTGACGTCTGTCGCCTACTTCAACGGTTCCGAACGCAGTGTACGACGTCACAAACAGACGCGGTGTAGCCGACGTTCCGATGAGTTGTACCTGCCAGTCTTTGAGACTTGCTGACTTGAATGATATAAAAGCGCGATCGGCACGGTCGCGTGTTACGTCATTCGGCGTGTACCTGAAGATGAAGCGTATAGAGTCGCCGGTAGGAATTGTAAATCGAGTCCAGGGTAGCGGTGGATCGACTGCAGTGAATTTTGCACTCGGGTTCTGGAACGTCACGCCCGTTATCGTCTGATCTGTCGGCGTAAGGTTAACAATGTACACGGTGTCTTCTCGAGCCGCGCACGCTATAACGTTTTGTGTTTCCATTACGAGCGGCGAAAAACGGAAGGTCTCGAGGATGCCCTTGCCGCGTAGTGGAATGCATCCAACAGTGTAGCAGCGCGTTTCGAAGAAGCAGAGGCGGTCGAGGTATTCGATTGAGTCGATCGGACGGAACGTAATTGGTATGGTTGTCGAGTCCTTAGGCGGAATGCGCCTCCCAGTACCCGACAACAACGTGAACGCTTCGCCTCTCTCAACGTACAGCGAGATACTCAGCGTATCAAACTCACTACGATTGTGTGCTACCACGTTCAGCGTTCGTTGTTGTCCGACGATGACGTTGCCAAAGTCGATGAGGTCCTTTACAGACCACTCGACCTTATTATCGAGACCACGTCCGGAGACGTAGATCATCTTTTCGATCGTGCAGCCCTGAATGCGCGTGTGAATGATAAAGCTGTCGAGCTGACGTCCGGGATTGCGTGGTTTGAAACGTATGGCGTTAGGCTGGTTTCCCGTTCTGGGATTTAGTATCTGTGGGTATGCAAGCCTGTAGTGTGTGAAGTCGGCAGGAACCGTCAGCGAATCAATCGAAATCTGTGCGAGCGTAAGATTTTGCCAAGCGTAGTAGCGTGGACCACTCAATTGTCCAGGACATGTATTCTCAAACTTCATCGTGTCGGAAAGGCGCGTAAGACTACCGGATTGGAACAGGCCAATCACTTCTTGCGTGGTGCCCCGCAATGCTATGGTAAGCGGTGCACGCTGACATGAATCGCTTGTAACCAGCCGCAGCGTGTCGAAGTAATCGTTCGTTGTATCCTTGACGAGACTGCGCACAACAAACGTAGTACACTGTCCAGGTCGGAGCATTAACGGCAGCCCTGGGCTAATGAGACGAAACGCTGTGTTGTCGTTTGTATACCATGAGGTAATCGTAACGTCTTTACCGGGCAATGAGAGCTGGTCACTGGTGTTGCAAACCGTAACCGTCGAGTCCATCGAATTGCGTTCTTTACACCCAACAAACAGTGTATCGTATCGGATGAAGTTGCGCGACGCACCAACTTGTGTAATGCGATTCAGAGTCAGCTTTACAAACGTCGAGGGAAGTCCGCAACGATTCGTCGGACGTATTTCGACACTGTCTACAAAGCCACCAATGTTTGTACCACGATAGGTAAGCGTTAACGTAATCGGAGTGCCCGGTACGAGTGTAATGTTGGTTGGTGTTATCGTGAAGAGTGACTTCTCTGGACCTCGCACGGATACTACGGCTGCACTACCGCAGATCGATGTATCGGAAACAGTTAAAAACCACGTGCGTGTCGTATCGCATTTAATCGTGTCGGTTATAAAGCGTGGTGTTACGGTAAGGCTCTTCTTTGCTACGCGGTCCGAAGCCTTATTCGTAGCCCCTGCGCGAAGCAGCCCCGTAAACCCGTTGCCCGTAGCGTCGCACATTTGCACAACGTTATTTACAGGTTCATTGCAACGGTAGTAAACACGAAGGTTGGCCTCATTGCCGTTAAGCGAACGATCTTTCTGGCAATTGATTTCTGTTGGTGTAAGCGCCCTCTCCCATAATCGGACTTCATCAAACATGCCTAGCAGCGTCCGATAGAGATTCTCGTTATCCGCAATTGCATTGCACGAACCAATGCGCGTAGAGAGATCACCTCGTGAAAGGGGCTTAAGAGTGTTAACAGGATATGCGGCGTTTGTGACGGGTCCGGCCACCATTTGTCCGTCGATGAACAACGAAACGCTCGCCGTACTACCATCGAACACAGCAGCGATGTGTGCCCATCGGTTGTAGATGCCCGATGCTTGTGCTTGGACAATCGTGTTGTCGGTTGAGCCGAGCGCAGTCGCCTCGGGGTTGACTTCAAACGTCAGTCTGTCAGATTCGTCGATGTATAAAACCCACACGTCGTTCACGTCGCGGTTTGGTCCCCACAACCCACCTAAAAACTGACGCTGACCTGCTTGACGTTCAACTTTAACCCACATCTCTACAGTCAGCGCAGTTTGTCGTGGCTTTATCGGTTGGTTGAGGATCTCAATAAAATGCGCGCTGCGTCCGCTGGAAACCGTAAGCGATACGGCTTGGCCGATACACTCTTTGCGAGAGTCACAAGTGGCGGGAAACTGCGCAAGCGCCGACGTGGCACAAACGGTCAGCGCAAAAACGAGGAAGACAACTCGTATCATTTGGGCAAGAAGCGACTTCTGTGAGGTACGTTACAGCCGAAAAGGCAAGAGCAAGATACGCACGGCAACTTCCAGTAACCTGCTATTCGTAAATTCACACAGACTTCGTCCATTTCACTTAGACTTTACCCATTTCACTTAGACTTCGCCCAACACAGGAGATGGTTATGTCACGTGTTACGTTATTCGTTGTGCTCTTTACAATCGTGTGCTCTCTCCCAATTTCCGCTCAAACCTCGCGTGAATTGGCGGTTATGTTGTCGGCGACGGTAAACGGCGGTGCAACGCCGTCGATTACGCTGCATTGGGACATACACCCCGAAGGAAAAGAAATTCAGATTACAAGGAAGCTGAAAACGGAAGCAGCGTGGTCTAACATCCCCGCAGCGGCGCTCGATTCTACTGCGGCCAATTGGACTGATAACAATGTTGAGATCGGTAAAGCTTACGACTACCGAGTTATCCGTTACATCGATCGTTACGCTGACCGCGATAGTAACTGGTACGGCACAGGTTATATCTCTTCGGGTATTAACGTGCTTCCACAGCGCCGTACACGAGTGTTGATCGTCGTGGATTCGACATTCTGGAATGCACTGTCGTCTCAACTGAACATCCTGCGAGCTGATCTCGAAGCCGAAGGTTGGGCTGTGACGATAGTTGGATCACCTCGCGCAGAGGCATTTGATGCAGCGAAGGTCGAAAGCACGCGAGCAATTATTAAAGCCCAGACGACCCCTAGTCGCAATGACCTCGGTGCGATTTTACTTATTGGACGTGTGCCGGTGTTGTATTCAGGCGCGGGGCGAATCGGTACAGTTGTCTTCGCGCCAGATGGCCACCCAGACCACATCGGTGCGTGGCCTGCTGATGCAATCTATGGCGACTTGGACGGCATCTATACTGATGCGACAGAAAACTGGACGAACACAAGTCGTCCTGCGCAGAGCAATATCCCAGGCGATGGCAAGTACGATCAGACGCTATTCCCGAGTGACATCGACGTACCCGTGGGTCGCATCGATTTCTACAACATGCCAGCGTTTACCGAAGCAGCAGTAAATCCTATCAGTGAAATCGACCTGATTAAGACCTATCTCGCACGCAATCATGCGTATCGCACAACATCTCCCGTGATTCGCATTGGAGGTATCATCGATGATAATTTTCAAGGGGTTAAAGATGGATTCGCAGCCGCTGCATGGCGCTCGTTCAGTGTCTTTGCTGGTGACACAGCGGTAAAGGCAGGCGACTTCTTTGGCTCGCTCGCCACGCCACCTACCTACCTGATGGCGTATGGCTGCGGAGGAGGAGATAATACGGGCGCTGGAGGCATAGGCGCAACTACGGATATGGTGACCAAACCAGTACATGCGGTATTTACGTTCCTATTTGGTAGCTACTTCGGCGACTGGGATACACAGGACAATTTCATGCGTTCAGCACTCGCGTCAAAACCCAATGCATTGACATGCGCCTGGTCTGGACGTCCGCACTGGTATACCTTCCACATGGGACTTGGAGAAACGATGGGGTATAGCACGCGCATAACGCAAAATGCTACGGCAGGCAACGGCTTCTGGCCCATGTTGTATTTCAGACCTGGGACGGGCGGACAGCTCTTCACGTATTCCCAATTCGATAAAATGAATCACATTGCATTACTTGGCGACCCGACGTTGCGTGCTGACATGAAACCAGTTGCCGCTGTTTCGACAGTCACCGCTACCACCGAATACCCTAACAAGGTTAGACTGAACTGGGTGCGCCCCGCCGGTGATGTAGATGCGTATGTAGTGTTGCGGCGTCGTGGTATCAACCCAGATTTTTCATTGCGTACTCTAACTCCTACAACGGAAACAACGTTTGTAGACTCCACCCGCTTCGAAGGCGACATGGAGTACATGGTGCAAGCCGTGGCACTGCGCACCACCGCTAGTGGTACGTTCTACGACTACGGCAAAACCGCCACAGCCACCCTTCGAACAACGTCAATTGCCGACATCCACGCCGGTGCTTCGACACCAACTGTTGTTGTTGCACCCAACCCTGCAGAATCGGATGTTGCACTTACTGTTGCGATCGATGCAAACCAGGGCGTTGTCAATAAGTTTACATTATCCGTGCATGATATGCTTGGACGTAGCATGTGGTCGTTCGAGCAGACAGATATTCTGCCAGGTCGCTTCAGCGTCGGACTTAACGTGTCTACGTTTGCTATAGGCAAGTACATTGTTCGTCTAACAACAGACGGCACAACAACAACTACCTCGCTGACCGTCGCGAGGTAGCGCGTTAAAATTATCTCCGCACTTTTGTGCGCATCGTCCAGGCGAAGTACACAGGAACACCAAGCGCAATAATCACAAAGCCTGGCCACGTCGTGCCGGGCTTTTCTATAAGCAGGACGACGCAGATAAACGTCGCAGCAATGATGTACAACGCTGGCAAGAACGGATATCCAAAGGCTTTGATAGGGCGCTCGGCAAGGGGCTGCGTGCTGCGCAGACGAAAAATGCCAAGAATGGTAAGCGAGTAGAATATGAGTGCGGCGATTACCACATAGTCTAGCAACGCACCGTAGGTGCCACTTAGGCACAACGCCGATGCCCAAATGCATTGAATCCACAACGAAGACGCTGGAACGCCCTTTGCGTTAAGCACCGATGCGCGCTTGAAGAACAATCCATCAGCGGCCATTGCGAAGTATGCACGAGAGCCCGAAAGAATCAGTCCGTTGTTGCAGCCAAACGTCGACACCATAATTAGCACAGCCATAATAGCAGCACCTGCGCCACCAAACATTACTTCTGCTGCGGCAGAGCCCACTCTGTCGTTCGTGGCGTGCGAAATGCCGCGAGCCATTGCATCAGCACCAGCCGGATCGCCCATCGTGGGCATGAGCATGACGAATGCAAGATTCGTTAGGATGTACAGTGCCGTTACAAGCACACCGCCATAGATGAGAGCGCGCGGAATGGTGCGATTCGGTTCTTTTACTTCTGCTGCTGCAAACGTGATGTTATTCCATGCGTCACTCGAGAACACAGAGCCCACCATTGCAACAGCAATTGCCGTCATCAGAACAAGCGGCGTATCGAATTGAATTGTACTTGCTTGTGAAAACACCGCACCAACGTCATTACGTGTGAGTCCGATAATGAGTCCAACCAGTGCAAGTCCAACAACGCTGATAATTTTCGTCGAGGTAAACGTGTTTTGGATAATTTTTCCGAGCTCGACACCACGTGCATTCAACGCAGTAAGCAGAACGATTATCGCTATTGCAAGTAACTGCGCCGGACTTATCGTGAGAATACCCAAATCAACGAGTACCGCCTTTTCACTCATCGACGGTATCAGCACAGCAGTAAACTTGGCAAATGCCATTGCAACTGCTGCAATCGTGCCAGTCTGAATAACCGTGAACAACGTCCAGCCATAGAGGAAGCCTGCCAACGGACCAAACGACTTTCGCAAATACACATACTGTCCGCCCGCCTGCGGCATCATCCCAGCAAGTTCACCATACGACGTTGCAGCAATGAGCGTTAAAAGCCCCGTTATGCCCCATACCAGAATGAGCAGTGCGGGAGAGCCGACGGTGCGTGCGATATCGGCGCTGACGATAAAGACGCCGGACCCAATCATAGATCCGGCGACAAGCATTGTAGAATCGAACAGCCCTAACGAGCGATGGAAAGCCATTAGTGGGATTCCATTATCGTTTGCTCAGCTCTTTACGACGCAACACGGAGTTCTTCACGCCGTATGTAAAGTAGATTATAAAGCCGACAAGCAACCAGATAAGTAGACGAATCCACGTGTCACCTGGTAGCGACACCATCATTGCAAGGCAGGAGAGAATTCCAAGGATAGGTACAAGGGGCACGAGAGGGGTCTTGAATGCACGTGGCCTGTCCGGCTCCTTCACACGTAGCACCCAGATTCCGGCACACACGAGCATAAAGGCAAAGAGCGTTCCGATTGAAGTCATCTCACCGACGACGTGTCCGGGGACGAACGCCGCGAAGAGCGACACGAATAACATGAACAGAAGATTAGACTTCCATGGCGTGCCGAACTTCGCATGCACATCGCTAAACACTTTCGGAAGGAGTCCATCTTTGCTCATCGAGAAGAACACGCGAGACTGTCCGAGTAGCATCACCATAATTACCGAACTGTAGCCTGCAAGAATTGCGAGCACGATTCCGTTCTTCAACCATACGTATGGTGTGTGTTCGATTGCGATTGCAACAGGAGCGATGCCATCAAAGCCGGCAAATTCTTTGTAGTTCGCAAGTCCTGTCATTACGTGTGCGAACAGAATGTAAAGCACGGTGCAAATGGCAAGCGAAACGAGAATTCCTATTGGCATGTCTCGCTTCGGATTCTTTGCTTCCTGCGCCGCAGTAGACACGGCGTCGAAGCCGATGTAGGCGAAGAAGATTACACCCGCTGCGCGAACAACACCACTCATTCCAAAGAAGCCAAACTCACCCGTGTTATCGGGGATGTAGGGCACGTAGTTGTCTGGGTTGATGTAGGCCCAGCCTAAGCCGATAAACAGCAATACGACCGCGAGTTTTAGTCCGACGATTACCGCGTTCACCGCTGCCGATTCTTTCGTACCACGAATAAGGAGCAGCGATGCAAGAACAACAATTACAACAGCGGGCAGATTCGCATAGCCCGTAACCGTTGTGCCGTTCACCACCGCCGATTGAAATGGCGATAGCGCAAACTCGAGCGGCATGTTAATGCCGTAATAGCCGAGAAATTTTACAAGGTATGCAGACCAACTTATCGAAACAGTGGCGGCGCCCACTGCATATTCAAGAACAAGGTCCCAGCCGATAATCCAGGCTACCATCTCACCCATCGTTGCATAGCTGTACGTGTACGCACTACCTGCAACGGGAATCATCGAAGCGAACTCGGCGTAGCAGAGGCCGGCAAAAGCACAAGCAACGGCAGCAATGATAAACGATAGCGTTACGGCTGGTCCGGCGTTGTTCGCAGCGGCAGTTCCCGTTATCGAGAACAACCCCGCGCCAATGATGGCTCCGATACCAAGCGCAATCAGGGAATACGGTCCAAGCGTTCGTCGCAGACCGTGATGTCCCTCTGCCTCAGCCTGCAGATCGGATATATTCTTCTTGAGAAACAGCATTCACCCCCCAGATAATTGCAGACTCCTCGACGACACCACATAATGATAGCGTCACACTTTCGCAAAGATATAATGATTGGTGTACCAAAAGTCTGTCCGTCGTAGCTGTATCTTTGAAGGCCCCTATCACCACAACAAAGGACCAACTATGGCACTCTCCGTCGGCACCAAAGCCCCAGACTTCACACTTCTGGACACAAACCGCGAACCCGTTTCGCTTTCGTCATTCAAAGGACAAAAAGTCATCGTTGCATTTCTCCCAGGCGCCTTTACAGGTGTATGCTCGGCGGAAGTCTGCCGCCTCGAAAAGGAAGCTTCCGGACTGAACGATTCTGGCACAAACGTGATTGCAATTGCTCCGGACTCTCCGTTTGCAAATGCTGCGTTTAAGGAAGCCAACGACCTGAGCTTCCCTATTCTCTCGGACCACACGCGTGCAACAAGCCGCGCATACGATGTTGTGTTTGAAAACTTCGCGCACATGGAAGGCTACACATCATCAGCGCGCGCAACATTCATCCTCGATGAAGAAGGCGTTATTCAACACGTAGACGTAACAGAAAACCCCGGCGTCGAGCCCGACTACGACAAGGTGTTCGCAGCACTCCAAGGCGTGTAACATGGCGAAGAGCACGAGTACCAGCAAAACGAAGGTTTCTAGCAGCAAACGGAAGTTATCCGTAGCGCAACGCGACGAACTACTCGAAGCGTTGGAAGCTCGCTTTGAGAAAAACATGGCGCGTCATAAAGGCCTTGTTTGGTCTAAAGTGCTCGCACGGTTCGAAGCAAACCCGGACAAAATGTGGTCGCTCAGTGAAATGGAAAAAACCGGTGGCGAACCAGACTTAGTCGACTACGACAAGAAAACTGGCGAGTACATTTTCTACGATTGCGCAGCTGAAAGTCCATCGGGTCGCAGAAGTATTTGCTTTGACCGCGAAGGCTTCGAGTCACGCAAAGAACACAGACCAGATAACACCGCTATCGATATGGCTGATGCCATGGGCATTGAGCTGTTATCGGAAGAGCAGTACCGAGAATTGCAGAGACTCGGAACGTTCGATGCAAAAACATCGAGCTGGATTCAAACACCAGCCGATGTTAGAAAACTTGGTGGTGCCCTCTTTGCCGATTTCCGTTTCGGCCGAGTCTTCGTGTATCACAACGGTGCACAATCGTACTATGGTGGCCGCGGCTTCCGCGGCTCACTACGTGTTTAATTGACGTGTAATTGATGCGCGTCTAAACGACGCCAGCGTAGTTGGTAAATACGGTTATTAAACAGAAGCGGCCCGTGCTATTAACACGGGCCGTTCTTTATCGCTCTCCCCACAAGAGCCGTCTACTTCCTCTTTACGCTGCATGCCTGCCGCGCATGTCGTGGGTTACGAAGCCGCGGTTTTACGCGGACGACCATACTTGCGCTCGGATTTTTTCTTCATCCCGAGTGCTGTGATCTCTTCGGAGTCGTCTCCGTATTGGGCAAGAACCTGCCGCTTAACGCCAAGGACCTGTTCGTGGAATGCCCACTCGGCCTTCATGGCGGTTTCGCGAGCCTTGGATGCTGCTTCCGTGGCTTTCTGCTCGGCGACAACGGCCGCATCTAAGCTCTTGAGCGCTTCCCTCAACTTGTCTGACGTAAACTCACTGTTCGCCGGGTTGTACGCTTTAAGGTCCAGCACCGCCGTAGCGATAAGCCGGTCCTTCTTCAGTATACCCTGCGTCACCCGCGAAGTTTTACGTTTCGCCATCGTTGTGGATTCCCCGAAGCGCGTGAAAGAGACTTATGCTGCATGCCTCGTCACTAATGCCTACCCAAAGTCGACTCAAGGGCAAACATATATGATTTTCGACACGTGCAAAAGGTATTTTTTCCACGGTCGATGGGACTTATCAGTCAGTCGCATCGACATCCGAGGCACTCGATGGGTCAATCGACCCGTGCGCGGTCAATTCGAGTGGGTCCGTGGTCTGCTCGACCGGACCCTTATTGACCGATTGACGCCTTGTAGGCTGTTACATCCATGAGGGAGTCGAGTTCGGCGAGGTTTGTCAGGTTGACCTTAACCAGCCAGCCGGCACCGTACGGGTCTTTGTTCACGATCTCAGGTGAACCATTCACGTCGTTCACCTCGACCAGCGAGCCGCTCACGGGTGAAAAGAGGTCAGCCACGGTCTTAACCGCCTCGATGGTGCCGAAGGTGCTTCCCTCTGAGACAGCCGCTGTGGCGTCTGGGATGTCTACATATACGACGTCGCCAAGCTCGCCTGCAGCATGTTCAGTGATGCCAATGGTGCCAACGTTGCCTTCTACGCGAATCCACTCGTGCTCTTTTGTGTATTTCAGGTCAGATGGGAAGTTCATGTTGTTTTCCAGTCGTGATTGTCAAGATATCGAGTATCAAAGTTGCCCGAGATAAAATCTGGGTTGTCCATCATCTTCCGATGGAATGGTATCGTGGTGTGAATGCCTTCAATGATAAACTCGTCGAGTGCTCTGCGCATCTTCGCAATTGCTTGCGTGCGGTCGGGCGCAAATGTGATAAGCTTTGCAACCATCGAATCGTAATGCGGAGGAACGATGTAGCCCTGGTAGATGTGCGAGTCGACGCGAATGCCCGGACCTCCGGGGAAGTTCAGCGATTCGATGCGTCCGGGCGACGGACGAAAATCGTGGTAAGGGTCTTCGGCATTAATGCGACACTCGAGAGCGTGCAAAACAGGATCGCGTTGTGTTATTGTAAGCTTCTCACCCGACGCCACAAGCAACTGCTCTTTTATGAGGTCGACGCCCATTGCCTCTTCGGTAACCGTGTGCTCGACCTGAATACGCGTGTTCATCTCCATAAAGAAGAAGTCGCGGTTCTTGTCTACAAGAAACTCTACCGTACCGGCGCCGACATAGTTCACCGACGCAGCCCCCTTCACCGCAGCGTCACCCATTGCCTTGCGTAGTTGCGGTGTCATGACTGGCGACGGCGATTCTTCGATAAGCTTTTGGTGCCGTCGTTGTATCGAGCAGTCACGTTCATTTAGGTGCACGTAGTTGCCGTGCATGTCTCCGAAGACTTGGATTTCGATGTGGCGTGGCTCTTCGATAAACTTTTCTATATACACATCGCCGTTGGCGAACGATGCCTCTGCTTCGCCACGCGCAGTTGCGTACGCTCGCTCGAGCTCTGAGGCTTCAGCCACATAGCGCATACCCTTGCCACCGCCGCCTGCCACAGCCTTAAGCATGAGCGGATAGCCCGTTTGCTCTGCAATCTTTTTTGCTTCGTCGATGCTCGCAACAATGCCCTTCGAGCCCGGTACGACAGGCACACCAGCGTCGCGCATCGTGTCTTTTGCAATCGACTTGTTCCCCATTCGCGTTATCGAATCGGGCGTCGGACCTACAAATGTGATGTTGCAATCGAGGCATATCTCGGCAAACGTTGCATTCTCAGCAAGGAAGCCATAGCCCGGATGAATTGCATCGGCATTGGTTACTTCTGCAGCAGCGATGATAGACGGGATGTTGAGGTAGGACAGCTTTCCAGCTGCCGGACCTATACAGACGGCCTCGTCGGCAAAACGCACGTGTAACGAAGCGCGATCTGCCTCTGAGTACACGGCTACAGTCTGAATGCCCATCTCTTTGGCTGCGCGAATAATGCGCAGTGCAATCTCGCCGCGGTTTGCGATTAACAGCTTTTGAATCATGTTACCTCTTTTTTGCGGATCAGTCGGGCTTGATCAGGAACATGGGCTGGTTGTATTCCACGGGCTGTGAATTCTCTGCAACGATTTTTACAATCGTACCCGACACATCACTTTCAATTTCGTTCATAAGCTTCATCGCCTCGACGAGACAAAGAGGATCGCCTACGTTTACATGCTGACCCACCTGCACAAACGCATCGGCATCTGGTGATGGGGCGCGATAAAACGTGCCAACGATTGGTGAATGCACAACGTAAAGTTCTGCAGCCTCGTCCTTTGGCGGAGTCGGTGGCGGCGCTGTCTGAACGGGACCATCCAGCTGAGGAGCCCCTTGCAGGGGTCCGTTCGAAGGGGCATACATCTGCCCGTATCCGTACGGCATCTGTTGCATCATCGGTTGTTGCATCATCGGTTGATGCATCATTGGCTGCTGCAACGTTGCTTTCGACAACGTTACGGTACTGCCTTCTTCCTCGATGCTGAGTTCTGTAGCTGTGCTGTCATCAAATATCTTGAGCAGCTTGCGTAGATAATTCAGATCCATAATGGCCTCACTCCTTTACACGATCGAGGTAACTGCCCGTAGATGTATCGATGCGCACGAGGTCGCCTTCGTTGATGAATAGCGGCACGTTAACACCGGCACCTGTCTCGAGCGTTGCGGGCTTTAGAGCGTTTGTTGCAGTATCGCCGCGCATTCCGGGTTCGGTTTGTGTAATGCGTAGTGGTACTTGTGGGGGGACGGCTACGGTAATGACATTGCCAGCTTCGTCGCGACCAATCTGAACTTCCATGCCTTCTTTAAGAAAGCGTCCTGCGTCGCCCACGGAATCCGGAGGCACAGGAATCTGTTCGTAATTCTCTGTGTCCATAAACATCATCGAATCGCCATCACGGTACAGGTATTGGAAGTTGCTCGTTTCAACACGAACAAACTCAATCGTTTCACCAGAACGGAAGCGCTCTTCGCGCAGCTTGCCGTTCTTGATTACTCGCATTTTTACTTGGTAGAATGCCCTGAGATTACCGGGTGTGCGGTGAATGGTCTCAAGAACCGCGCAGAGTTCGCCGTTGTAGCGAATCACCGCGCCTACGCGTAGATCGGCTGTCGTTGCCATGATGCCCACCCTTTGAAATCAGTTAGAGGTCCCGACCGGATTTGAACCGATGTAAAAGGTTTTGCAGACCTCTGTATAGCCACTCTACCACGGGACCGAAGGGCCGCAAATATAACCCCTAGAGGTTGAACAGGATCGCATTTCGAAGAGATTAAAAAAATGGGGCCGAAGCCCCATTCTGTGCGATTTATGTGAATTGACGGCCAAAACGGGCGAAAAACAGTCGAAAATGACCGAATTCGTCAAACTTTGGTAATTACCAAATAGACGGGTCCGACGTAGCGCTTGCCCTTTGCACCGCGGCGCAGTGGTGGTGGGTTAATTGGGTCGACGGTGCTCGCGGAACGCACGTTAATACGCTCAGCACTGACACCAGCCCGTACAAACGCTGCCTTAAGGGCGTTACCGCGCGCTTGGCTTACGCTGCTGCTGCCGTTGGCGGTCTCGTCATCTGGATAACACAGGACGTCAACGCTAACGCTAGGATTCATCACAAGCATGCGTGCCATGTCGTTGATGTCGTTTTCGATCCCGACCTTGAGCGTCGTCTTCTTTACGTCGAACGGCCCAGGCTGCAGGGTAATCGCGCGACCGCTTTCGAGCGGACGTACGATGAAGTCTTTCGAGATTTCGACGTATTTGCTTGTCTTTGGAATTTCGACCTTGAACTCCTGCTTGAAGTAGCGAGGGTCTTCGATCTTAATCGTGTAGCTCTCTCCTGGTTTCAGACCTGTTTGCAAGTAACCATCGATGGCATTGCTACGGCTGCTCTGGCCAATTTTCTTGCCGTTTACATCGTAGAGGCTGTAATTCGATTCTACTGGCGCCAGGGTGTTACCATTTAGGATGTAGCCTGACAGCGTGACTACGGTACCGATAGCGCTCTGCGCATACGCGCCTGTAGCCGAAGCCACAATAAACAGAAGCACAGCGATAATCTTAGTTAGGTGTTGCATCATTGTTATCGTCCTCTCGGTGAAGTTGACCGGCCAGCTTCAGAACCCTTTTCTGTTAACATGCGAACTGAACCATCGGCACATCCAAGTACAATTGTCGAAGCTGTGCTCGTAAGATCAACCGACCAAACTTCAACACCAGCATTAAACGACAGCAGATTCTGTCCAGAAACGATATCCCACATCTTTACCATCTTATCAAGGCTGCCCGAGATGAGCGTGCGGTTGTCTTCTGCAAACGCGACATCCTGAACAAGCTCTGAGTGTGCATTAATGCTGCGAACGAGTTCACCCGATGGCATCGACCAGATCTTGATTACACCGTCTTGGTCTGATGACGCAAGGAACTTCGAATCGAACGAGTAGAGCACGGATAACACAGGAGCTACGTGCCCGTTAAGGGTCATAAGGGGCTCTTTCTTCGCCAAGTCTGTAGACCAGATTTTAATAGAGCGGTCATCGCTGCATGAGGCCAGGAACTTGCCATCATACGAATACGCGACGGCGTTGGTCTGCATCGAGTGGCTACGAAGGGTCTTCAACTCAATGCCAATTTTCGAGTCCCACAGCTTTACGGTCTTGTCGAAGGACGTGGTTGCAATCAATCCACCTTCATCCGAAGGATTGAAGTACACACCAATGACCTCTGCGGTGTGTCCTCGCAGAGCACGCACCTCATTGCCGCTTTCAACGTCCCAGATTCGCACGGTGCGATCGTTGCTGCCCGAGGCAACCTGACGATCGTCGTTCGAAAACGAAACGCTGTTAACCTGCGCTGTGTGGCCACTAAGCGTACGAAGCTCTTTACCGTCAGGCAGGCTCCACAGCTTAATGGTTTCGTCAAGGCTGCACGTAGCAACCATTGTGTTAGCATCATTCACAAACACACTTAGCACTTCGTCAGCGTGTTTGCCCATGGTCTTCATGGTATAAGTGCGTTGCTGAGCGGACGCAGCGGTTACACTAATCACTGCGACTAGTGCGATGCCTGTCCACAAGCGTACGATACGCATCATGCGGGATACCTCATGTTAGAACGGTAATTCGTTTTGTGTTGCAATTTAATTCTTACGCTGATGCGCGTGACCTGAGCTCAGCGGCTATTGACCTTAGTTCACCAACAACTTCCTTCGCTTCCTCGGCAAGATTACCATCATCCTCTGCGGCACCGTTCGAAGTAATAACAGCACCCTTCGAAGCCCCTTCACCATCGACTGCCGTTTGCGGTAGTTCTTCTTCGAGAAATTCCTGCTCCAATTGTTCTAACGACCCATGCTGACGTAGATACTCTTTGGCTCCGGCCACCGTGTAACGCTCACTTCGCAACAGCCGCCGAATAACGCGCAGCATTGCGAGATCACGTTGCGTATACACTCTGTTGCCCGCACGATTTTTCTGCGGCCGAAGCTGAGGGAACTCTCGCTCCCAGTAGCGTAATACGTGCTGCTCTTCACTGACAATCTTGCTCACCTCGGTGATAGAGTAATACAGCTTCTGGATTGCGCTTTTCATTTGGGCCCAAGAATACCAAAAAAATGGAGACTAGGGTGCTATAGTGGGCTGACGTTTATATACGCCCGCTTGAGAAGACACGTTAAGAAGGATGCCAACGGCAATGGCACTAAAGAAAACGGATGAGCCGCCGTATGAGAGAAATGGCATCGGAAGACCTGTTGTTGGCAGTAGACCGCACGTAACACCGGCGTTCACAAAGGCATAAACACACAAGGTTGTTGTAATTCCGCCAGCCAGAAGGCGGCCGAATGCATCGGGAGCCTTCTTTGCGACACCGAAACCGCGCCACATTATCAGAACAAAGGCGCCTAGAACAAGGGCGATTCCAAGAAAGCCATATTCCTCGCCCACAATACTAAAGATGAAGTCGCCGTACGATTCTGGTAGGAACCAGTCGCGTTGCCGACTTTGTCCCGGACCCAGCCCCGTAATCCCCCCGTTACCAAAAGCAATCAGCGCCTGATTGAGCTGGTATGACACCTTCTCATCACCTTGTCCACCGAAGTATGATACGAGACGCCGCAGCCGGTACTCTGCGCTTACGGCATAGATGCCACCAATGATGGCACCGATGCCAAAAATCATGCTCAGATGTTTGCCATCTGCATCGGCCATAAAGAGCATCACCATCACGATGAAAAAGATTACGCTTGCGGTTGAGAGGTTCGGCTGCAAAGCAATCAAGACACACACGGGCAGCGTCCATGCCAAAACCGGCAGAATGCTCTTGCGCCACTCGCGGACAAAAATCTTGTTCGAGGCTAACAGGGCGGCCGTATGCAGCACCAACGCAAACTTGGCAAGTTCAGAGGGCTGAAAGTTAATCGGACCCAAACGTACCCAACGTGAAGCACCCTTGATCTCAGTACCCATTACAAGAACCATTAACAGAAAGCCAACAGCAATCAGCACAATCGTGGTGCTCATGTTGCCCCATACATGATAGTCGATGCGTGCAAACGCAATCATTAACACGATGCCAATGATGATGCGGATGGCGTGGTTCCAGAACAGTTGCTCTGACGAGCCGAACTTGACAGCCGCAAATGATGCACTGGCACTGTACACAAACGCAACGCTGAACAGGAGCAACGCTGCAATGGGAAGCAGAATGAGCCAGTCTATGTGGTCGCGCTGTATAGTGCTCATGGTAGCTCGATGGCAAACGTAGTACCCATACCTGGCACTGTTTCTTTTACGTAGATGCGGCCGCCGTGATAATCCTCGACAATCCTACGCGACAATGAGAGACCAAGACCCCATCCACGTTTTTTTGTCGAATACCCAGGCTCGAATACACGCGAGCGCACCTGCGTCGACATGCCTTTGCCGTTATCGGTGACAGTGAGAAGCAGGCCACCGCGTGCCTTAGTTCGAAGTACAAGATCGATGCTTCCGTCGTGACGGTCGATTGCTTCTACCGCATTCTTGATAAGGTTCTCAATCACCCACTCAAAAAGGTCTGGGCTTAATTCGGCCGTAATCGATGGATCGAGATCGCGCTCAATAACAACCTTTCGTCCGAGATGTGGTAGGCGGGTCTCAAAGTACGCGCACACACGCTCGATTACAACCGCGGCATTTACCTTAGTAAGCTTGGGTTGTGAACCAATCTTCGAAAAGCGCGTGGCAATCACGTTCAGCCGTTCCACATCGCGATGCATTTCTTCAGCAGTACGATCTACTGCCGCGGCGTCATCACGATTTAGTCGCAACAATTCAAGCCACGCAAGGAGCGAAGAAAGGGGCGTGCCGAGTTGATGCGCAGCTTCCTTTGCCATCCCAACCCAGATGTTCGATTCTTCGTTGCGCCGTATGGTGCTGAATGACACGTAGCCAATAAGAATGAAGGCTGTTACAATGAGAATTTCGATGTACGGCATGTAGCGCAACTGCCGCACGATAGCTGAGTTCGTGTAGAAGATCTTCTGAATAGTCTTGCCGTTCGGACCCTTGATTTCATAAGGCGCGTACTCCGTCTTCATCTCTTCGATGTACGCCAACAGAAATTCTTTTTGCTTTGGTATCGGCTGCGTCGAGTCGAAATCGACATTGTCTGTGAACTGCTGGAACGGATAGATCGGCTGCTCTTTTTTATCCGTAATAATTACGGGAAAGTAAATCGAGTTTGTGGTGAGATCGAGATAGAAGAGCAAGTCTTCATCACTCGCCGTGCTCGAAGACCCGCGCTGTAACAAGTTCGAATACAGCTCTACTGTTCTGCGTTCGTTCGCCACCAGCTCATCAACAATAGTCTTGGTGTAGAACAACACCATGGCCATGATGACGAGTCCGGACACAATTAGAAAAACCTTTAGCTGCCACTTCGTAACGCTGGCTCGCCAGATGCGAACTCTGTCGCCGCGTGTGCGTGGCTGCTTCATGATTTCACTGCGTGCTCGTGTTTCATGCGATGGCGAGTGCGGTTTCCAGTTCGGTCTGCGCAATCGTTTTCTGTTCACCGGTCTGCATGTTCTTTAGAACGAGTGTTCCATTTGCAAGCTCGTCGTCTCCAATCGAGACTGTCCATGTAACACGCTGTCTATCGGCATCCTTCATCTGCCCCTTCACAGTCCGACGTAATAAATCGGTCACTGCTGAAAAGCCCCTTCGCCGAAGTCTTAGAGCGAGAAGTTGCACTGGCAGACGTGCAGCTTCGCCAATGGCGCAAAGGTAAACGTCGGGTGATGGAGCGTTGCGTTGTTCTGTTCGTTCGGTTTCTAACAGCAGCATAACGCGATCGATACCAATGCTGAAGCCAACTGCGGGAGCATCCGTGCCACCGATAAGAGCGAACAGCGGGTCATAACGTCCGCCACCGCAGATCGCATTCTGCGACCCTAGCGCGTCGGTAACAAATTCAAACACGGTGTGGCTGTAATAATCGAGTCCACGAACCATAAGAGGATTTACAATGTACGGTATACCAGCTGCATCTAGGATAGCGAGAACGGCTGCAAAGTGTGTTCGACTTTCCGCATCGAGATGATCGGCAAGGCGCGGCGCGGCGTCTATAATTGGTTTGTCGAGCGGGTCTTTCGAATCTAAGACACGTAATGGGTTCGAGTCGATGCGGCGCAAGCTTTCGGCGGACAGGCGTGAGGAGTGACTCAGCAGGTAATCGATGAGCGTGTTGCGATAGGCTTTACGAGCCACTGGTGAGCCGAGAGTGTTTATCTCCAGGGTGTATCGACGAACGCCGACGCGTTGTAGAATTTCACTGGCAAGAAGAATGATTTCGGCGTCGCTCTCAGGATTCGGACTGCCGAGACATTCTGCACCGTATTGGTGGAACTGTCTGTAGCGTCCCTTCTGCGGACGTTCATGACGAAAGAGCGGTCCGGCATACCAGATGCGAGTTACCGGTGAGTGCCGCAACAACGAGTGTTCTATGGCTGCTCGCACTATTGGTGCAGTCATTTCCGGACGTAGCGTGAGGTTGTCTCCACTACGGTCCTCGAAGGAATACATCTCCTTACCGACAATGTCTGTGTGCAGCCCAACACCGCGTCTAAACAACTCCGTGTTCTCCAACATGGGAGTGCGGAACTCACCGTAACCGAACTCTGCCGATACAGTCCGAAAGACTTCCTCTGCACGATGCCACTCTGCAAGTTCAGCCCCGAACAGGTCGCGCATCCCACGGACTGTTTGAATCATGCGTGCTTCCGGAGTGTTTGAATCATGCGCGTTCTTCTTCGTGTGCGGCGAATAGCTCCATCACTTCCTCAGACGTCTTGGCTGCAAGCAGTGATGTGCGAAAAGCCTCTGACCCAATCATGCGCGAAATGCGACTGAGCAACCGCAAATGCATGCCAACGTTGCCTTCGGTGCCTACGAGCATCAGGATGATGGACACAGGCTTGTCGTCGATGGAATCGAAATCTACAGGTGTCTGAAGTGTAGCAAGTGCTGCAACGGATGACTCTACACCAGCCGTTTTGCCATGCGGCAGGGCAATACCCTGGCCGATACCTGTCGACATCAACTTCTCACGTTCAAGAATAACGCGGCGCACCTCGGCGAGGTCGCGCACGCGCGTAGAGTTCGCAAGGACGTCTACGAGTGCCGATAAGGCCTGCGTCTTGTCGTTTGCTTCTATGCCCAGCCGAATGCAGGCAGGATCGAGTATGTCACTGAGTCGTAAGTCCATGTGATTTCCTATTTACCGTCGCGCCATGACGCAACGAATGAAACGTAGCGGTCGCATTCCTCTATGGCCTGCGCTTCCGTGTCCGCTTCTGCTGTGACGTTAAACAAGGGATGTTCCCTATCTGGAACGAGAAGTACGGATAACGATCCATCAAGGACTTTAACACCGTCTACGAGTTGTCGAGAATGTCCTTCTGAGTATTCCATTGCGCGGCGCATGACGGTGCCTTTAGACTCCCACGGACACAGTACTTCTTTTGTAATCTGGTGTCGCTTGGGTAGCGTACTGTCCATCTCGGATAAATGATGCCCGGTTTGGGCCAGCATCTGCAGAATTCTGCAGGCACTGTACAGTCCGTCTGCAGCCACAAAAAACTCAGGGAAGATGAAGCCCCCTCTCGTGCCCCCTACAAAGCGGACGCGTTCATTTTTCGTGGCTTCCATCATGGCGCCGTGTGTATTACGTATGCGGATGATTTCGACGTTGTAGTCTTTGGCAATGTCTTCAATTTCTCGCGTTGCTTGCACTGGAACGGCAATGACGTAAGGTTCAAGATGGCGATGGGTGTCGAGAAATAGTTTTGTAACAATAGTTAGCAAACGCAAACCCGTATACCAGAAACCACGTTCGTCTACTAGCGCAATTTTCTCTGCACCTGGATCGATCTTGATGCCGATTTCATAACCTAGCGAGCGCATAATGTTCGCCGACTCGCCAAGCGCATCGCTCAGTGGATCGGCGAAATGTGAGACGTCTACGTAGTTGTTCATCGACAACACGCGACACTTTAGTTCACCAAGAATCTGCGGAAACACCGTAGCGGCAAGGCCAAATGAGTAATCGACGAGCAACTTGAACTGCCGTTTTGCAACGAGCTCTGCGTCGAGTGCTGATAGGAAGCGTTCGACGTACATGCCAATCGATCGTTCGGGGAAATTCAGACGTCCGACGTCATTGTGCGGGACACGTCGTACATCTTCGCCGAAGAAGTAACGGTCTACAGACTTCGTCGTCGACAGCGGCAGATCGCGTCCGTCCTTTCCGAACAAGATGATGTCTGTCTTATCTGTGTGTCGTGGCGAACGTCGCACATGAAAGCCGGCGACAAACCTGCCAGTACGCAGTTCCTGGCGTGTAAGCGGAATTGTGGTAGTCTGCAAGTCAGTCGTGCTTACACCAACGCTCATCAGGCCAGCGGTAATCGAACGCTTCATGATGCGTGATACTTCGTCGATATCACGGCTCGCCACGAACTGTGTGTTTGTGCCTAGAGCCATGCCCAGAGCCGCTCCAAGGCGTGCGCCAAACTCGGGATTCATGTCTACGTTCGACGTGCCACTAATACGCGCGTCGGTAAATAGTTCACGTGCCCAGCGCTCTTCCTGTACAAGACTTCTAGAAAGTGTTGCATGTGACTCGACATGTTTGCGTGGCCACAGCTTAATGCCAGAGAGCAAGCGAGCATGTTCACCAATAACACAGCTCTCGGCAATGAAAACGTTGTCGGCAATCGTGACGTTGCTGCCGATGTGCACGTTGTTGCAAATCACATCGTTTGTGACGTCGCTGAAGTCACCAACCACAGTGTCATTCCACAACACAGTGTTACTCATGCGGACGTTTGCGCCAATCGTGCAGCGATCGCCTATGATGCAGTCTGTTATCGCTGCATTCTCGCCAATCGTAACATCGTCGCCAATCACAACAAGTCCGTTGAGGTGTGCAGTGGGTGCCAATTCAAGGTTCTCTCCACACTGCGACGAATCGCAACGCTCACCTGCCAGTTGCACTTTAACACGGCCAGCGAGTACATCGGCACTCGCCTGTTGATACTCATTTAGATTGCCGATGTCTCTCCAGTACCCTTCTGCCGTGTATCCAAACAGTGGCAGCTCTTTCTTTAGCATCAGCGGAAACAGATCCTTGCTGAAGTCGAATTCCGACTGATCGGGAATCAAGTCGAGCACTTCTGGTTCGAGGATGTAGATGCCTGTATTAATCGTATCGCTGAATACTTCGCCCCAGGAAGGCTTCTCAAGGAACCTCGATATGCGTCCATCCGGATTCGTCATCACGATACCATATTGAAGGGGCTGCGCTACGCGCGTCAGGACGATCGTCGCCATCGCCTTCTTCTCTTCGTGGAATCGCACTGCTGCGCTTATGTCGAAGTCTGTTAGAACATCACCCGAAATAATGATGAACCGCTCATCTAGGAACTGCGCGCCATTTTTAACACTACCTGCAGTGCCATAGTCGGCTTCGGCTGTCATGTATTCCATCTTTACGTCAACGGACGATCCGTCGCCGAAGTACGACGTAATCTGTTCCGGCTGGAAGTACAAAAGACTTACGATTTCTCGAATGCCATGCTGCTTCAACAGCTCCACGATGTGACGCATCATGGGTCTATTGGCAACTGGCACCATTGGTTTGGGTATAGACATCGTTAGCGGCCGAAGTCGCGTTCCGAATCCACCCGCCATTATTACAGCTTTACGCATCAGGGCAAAAATAAGCCCGCGGCACCCAACGAAGTTCCGATTGTTCTTTCGGTTTCGTGAATGCCGCGGGCATTGTGTCTAGTCCTAGTCGATCAGCGTTACAACAAACGCCACTACTGTTGAAGATGTTGGAGGTGCTGGCGGAAAGGTTACTGTGTAAAAGCTTACACCCAAATATGGCATAGTGCTCACGTCCCCCCATTTGAGGTTGCCTACCAGAAGGGTATAGACCACGCCTGATGATCTGTCAGCATGTGCAAAAGCATTCAGCGCCCCAATAAACTGACTCTTTACCTCATGGGCTGTGCCACTCCATTTCACGGTTTGATTTCCACTTAGCATATAGGGAGCGTAACTGGATGGATCGTTAGGATTGCATCCTGTGACCGCTCCGCTATATGGGGCGAACCAGAATGGTCGGCCGGAGCTTGTTGGAGTCCAAGAAAATATGGTCGCCCCCATCTGACCAGCGAGCATTTCCAGACCAGAAGGATAGTGCGTGCTCACACAATTAAACGAGGTGCTGACTTCATGATCGGAGAAGTCAGGCATAACCGAATAGGTTTCCGGTGGCGGGTTATCATGAATAAAAAATGTCGGCAATTTGTCGCCGCCAAAGGCGCTGACCATAGGTGTCGGTTTCGACGGGATTGAAAGCAACGGGGAATAGCTTACAGTTTGAGTAGTCCGCGATGAATAACGCAGCCACCTTAGGAGGGTTGTGTCATGTACTGCCGCAGTCACTCCAAGGAGCTTACGTAACGAATCCACTGAGATAACCGTTGGCGTCAGCGCTGGAATCGCCTTCATGGAGTCCATCATGGGCTTGTCTGCTGTCAGCAAGCTATCGGCGTTGATCTTATGCCAGGCTCCCTGCTTGCTCGGACAACCACTCAACAACAAGACGATAAATACCCCTGCCAGCATTGCTGCGACTGGCATGTGTCGTGACGATGTGCTATTCCTGTCCATTCGGCGCTCCTCCGGGTTGTTGCGACAACGTGATAAGAAATCGTTCAGGATTAGAAGGGTCGGCTGCTGCCGACACGCTTGTATAGGAGACGGGACTCGAGGGTGTGAGTCCGGAGACTACGCAGACTGCTGTAGGGCGCTGAATTGCATAACTACGGAATGTAGTAAACGAATTTACAAACGAAGTCTTTACGGAGGACGCCGTTACATTCCACGACTGGCGTTGAATCGACGTCATGTTCCACGTCGCAATCGAATCTCCGCACGTAGGCGTTGCAACTCCGGTTGTCATCATCCAGTCGATAGCGCTCTGAGAACTCAGGACAACATTGAGTGGCGTTCGTACGCAGTTTGTGAAGAAGGATGCGGGAACGACCTTGTTTGCAGTGAGCAACGTGCTCACTTCAGTGTCTCCAAATACAACAACCGATGTTCCCATTGGTGGCGGCGCCTGCAAGCCAACTGTGAGAAGCACCGTCAAGCCCATAACGATGGAATAAATGAGCATACTTAGGCCTCCAGTGTGATACCGAGTTTGTTGACCACAATTCCCCATGATGGGCCGATGTTTTCGTAGGCTTCTATTGAAAAGTCTTCTTCTCTGACGAGAGCGCGCGTTTTCTCGAGGAGGTCACTTGCCTTCACCCGTGCATCTCCGTTTTGCGCTAGCCCATCGAGCTTGAACATGCAGCATGCCGTCCCGTATGCGGCTTCAATTTGAAGTTGCGTTGCTCCGAGCTCGGCAAATAGCTGGCGGCTTACTTCAAAATGCGGCAACGCTTCACTAGGCTGGTTTTGCACACAATGTGTGTAGGCGATTGAATGCCTCGCTTTCGCCATGGCTACGCGATTGTTTAACTCAGTCGCATGGTCCAGACATTTCGTAAAGTAGTCGATAGCCTGTTCGGTTCGATTCGTATCTCTATAGATATTGCCTATAGTGCCGAGTGACTGCACAACACCAATACGATCTCCAATTCGCTCCTTGATAACGAGGCTTCGTTGCGCAAGCTCTAACGCCTCTTCAAAACGTTCCTGCGCGGTGCGTGTGACCGCCATAGAATTCAGAATACTTGCTTCCTGCTTCAACGCACCAGACGAGTGAGCGAGCTTCAAAGCCTCTTCAAAACTCTCCATCGATTCTTCAAAGCGGCGACTAAGGTTCAGGTCGAACCCAACGTTAATGAGCTCGCGTGTAATGCCTGCCGTATCGAGCAGCGTCCGGCGAATCGCCAACGCCTGCTGATGGTTTTCGAGAGCGACGGCTTCCTGCCCACGGTCACGCTGAACATTGGCTATGTTGGCAACAGCCGCGGCGCGTCCGGACTCATCCGCAATTCTCACCGATGTGTCTAGACTCTGTTGGTAGAACTCGTACGCCTCACTTAATAGTCCGCGACTATAATACGTGTTGCCAATGATGCGCAATGCGCGAAGGCCGCTCTTGGTATCGTTTGCATTGGTAGCGATCTTTAACGCGAGACGTGCATCCGATTCTGCTTCTACATACTGACCTTTGAACCACTTTACATTCGAGATTCCGACATACGTCTCACTGCGTTGTGCAGGTGTACCAATGTCTTTGCCTCTGTCTAACGCGTCTTCGTAGCAAACAAGCGCATCCGCATACCGGGCACGATGCGTTTGAATTGCACCTTTGAGCAACAAAGCATCTAATTCTACCGAACGACTACTCGTAGATGGCTTCTTCTGCGTTTGGACGACAGCGCGACATCTATCGAGGAAGTACAGGGCCTCATCGGCAGCAAAGCTTTGCCAGACCCATTTCGCCCCTTTCAAAAGAGCTTCTGCAGCAACCTGATATCGTCCAGCAATGGATGCATGTGCAGCAAGACGAGCAGCAACTTTGTGCACGTTATGCTGTGCTTCTTCGGCTGATGCAAGTTCTTCTTCTAGGACGTCGGCTGCAATACCATGAAGAATTGCTCGCTCTTCCTCACCGAGGTCTTCGTACAACGTTTTGTGTACGAGGTAGTGGACAAACTGGTAGGCAGTTGTTTCTTTGGCGTACAGCGATTGTTTGCCCAACGAACGTAGGATGTGGTGCTGCTCTTCTAACACCCGAAGGCGTTGCAGCATTTTAATCATGGGCATTTCGAGAAATCGCGAGACCATATGTGCTGTGATAGTCTCACCTTCGACACTTGCATAGCGCAGTTGTTCTTTGTCTTCAGCGTTGAGTCTTCTTATGTGCTCTACGACAACGGCATTGGCACTCGATGGAATTGGGACGGTTGCGAGATCTTTCAACAACAAGGCTGAGCGGGGCTCGAGGTAGAGATCTTGTTCGAGCGCAGATAGAAACTGCGTTGCAAATAGAAGGTTGCCATCAGAAATGCGCAGCAACCATTTCTCGAGAGCGTCGTCGGGTTTGTACTCTGGGTACTGCTCTTGGATAAGTGCCCGAATATCATCACGGTCCGCGGGCGGTACTGCGAGCTCGCGGCTCATGGAGTATCGCTCAATCTCGTTGCGCACGTGCAGAATCGGGTGTTCTTCTTGATCAGCCGAGCGCTTGATGTCACCATCTCGGTAACCAACCAGAAACACCACTTGACATCCCGCCATATCACGAGCGGAGGCGAATAGAAGGTTCGTAGAGCTTGTGTCGGCCCAGTGAAAGTCGTCGAGGACAACGAGTACGGGTATCTCTTCAGCAATCTTACTAAGAAAATTTATGTACTGCCTAAACACCTGTTCCTGACTTGACGCAGCAGTTGCACCTTGCGACTTGAGCTTCTTATGCAAATACAACTGGTCGTAGCCCGATCCGACAATGCTCATCGCGTGAAAGATTGGTGACCCGAGGATAGGAATTAGGCCAAGCCATGACGGAGCCGTATCCACGAAGAACTTGCCTATATCGAGTTTGAAGCCCTTTTGCTTCTTTCCACTATCGGCTCCTGCTTCGATAAGGCTGGCCATGATGTCTGCGAAGGGCTTAAGGGCTTCAACATGACCCACACCACTACCAGCCACTGGGGTCGAACATTCTGCTATAGCGACCATTGGGGGTTTAGCATCGGTCTCGAGATCGGAAATCAACTGCTTAATGAGCGTGCTTTTGCCGATGCCGGCTTCGCCTGTCATAAACAGGACGCGCTCCGGTACTTCTCGTGCGAGCATCGAACGCACGGTACCTGAAAGTTGATCGAGAATTGTTCTGCGGATTGGCAAGCCTTAAAGCTCTATAGTGATACCAAGTTTGCTCATGTCACCGAGCCATTCGGTGGTAATACGCTCATAAGCCGTAATGGAAAAATCTTCGACGCGCACTAATGCACGCGTTTTTTGAAGCAGTTCGTTTGCCTTAACCATTATGGCACCACTCGGTGCTTGCGCTTCAAGCTTAAACGTGCAGCACGCGGAACCAAACGCCGATTCGATTTGAAGATGTGTTACACCTAACTCAGTAAACAAAAGTCTGCTGGCTTCAAAGAGTGTTAATGCTTCGCTTGGTTTATCCTGTAGCAGGTGCACCAACGCCACGCAATAGCGGCACTTGGCGACAGCGACTTGATTATTCAATTCGCTTGCGACCTCCATGCATTGCGTGTAGTAATCGATAGCTTCGTCGAGTCGATTTGTGTCTTTGCAGATGTTACCGATCGTACCTAACGACTGAACAACACCGCTACGATCGCCGATCAGGATCTTAATAGCAAGACTACGCTGCACCAAGTCAAGGGCCTCATCGAAGCGTCCTTGATGCCTACTTACTCCTGCCATATTGTTCATGATCGTGGCTTCCTGCCGTAAAGCCCCCGATGATCGGGCGAGCTTTAATGCTTCAGCCAAACTCTCAATGGCACCATCAAACATGCGATTGGCAGTCATGGCTGCGCCGATGTTCACAAGTTCGCGCGTTATTTCGGCCGTATCAAGTAGTGCCCGACGAATCGATAGTGCCTCCTGATGGTGCTCTAGTGCCTGCAGGCCGTGACCTTGGTCTTCGTACACATTGCCCATGCCTGAAAGGGCTGATGCGCGTCCAGAATCATCGCCAATGCCTATGGATACGTCGAGGCTTTGCTGATAGTAATCGAGAGCTTGATCGAAACTACTGCGCGTATAGAAGGTGTTGCCAATGGTGCACAGTGCACGCATCCGATTTTTCTCGTCGTTGGCATCCGTGGCTATCTGCAAGGCCACACGTGCGCAGGCCTCGGCTTCGGGGTATCTGCCCTCGGCCCATTTAGCTAGCGCAAGACCGAGATACGATGAGCAACGTTGAGATGGACTAGCGACACCCGCCTCATTTCCCAGCGCAATTGCCTCTTCAAAGCACGTGGCAGCGTCGGCGTACCGAGCGCAATGATGTGCGATCTCGGCCTTGAGTAATAGAGCGTCTAGGCCGACCGCACGAAGCGTATTGGGCGGCTTCGTCTGCGTGTTCACAGCCTGCTGACACTGATCGATTAGGTACAATGCTTCATCGGCGGCAAAACTGCGCCACACCCAGCGGGCACCTTTTAAGAGCGCAGTTGCTGCTGCCAAATACCGCTCTGCGACCGAAGCATGTGCGGCAAGACGTGCCGCAACAATGTGCACATTTCGCTGTGCGTCTTCAGCAACTACGAGCTCTTCTTCGAGCACGTCGGCGGCGATACCGTGTAGAATTGCGCGCTCCTCTGCAGTGAGCGCTTCATACAGCGTTTTGTGCACCAGGAAGTGTACAAATTGAAATGCCGTTGTTTCCTTGGCATACAGCGACTGTTTACCCAGTGAACGGATGACGTGATGTTGCTCTGCCAACACGCGAAGGCGTTGCAGCATCTTCATCATCGGCATGTCAAGAAACCGTGATACCATATGTGCAGTAATTGTCTCGCCCTCGACGCTCGCATACCGCAGATGTTCTTTGTCTTCGGCATTAAGTCTGCGCATGTGCTCTACAACTACGGCATTAGCGCTTGAAGGAATTGGCACCGTTGCGAGATCCCTGAGCAACTCGGCTGACTCGGGCTTTAGATATAGGTCTTGCTCGAGTGTTGACAAGAACTGTGTAGCAAACAGCAGGTTGCCGTTTGTGATGCGAAGGAGCCACTTTTCGAGCACTACGTTAGGGAAGTACTTGGGGTACGCTTGCAGAATAAGCGCTCGAATGTCGTTCACATCCGCTAATGGAACCTCGATCGACCTGCTCATCGAGTAGCGTTCAATCTCGTTACGTACATGTAGAATAGGATGCTCGGACTGATGATCAGAACGCTTGATGTCGTCCTTCCGGTACACAACGAGGAATACCACCTGACATGCGGCAAGGTCGCGCGCTGCTGCAAACAAAAGGTTGGTGGAACTGGTGTCAGCCCAATGGAAATCGTCGAGAATGACGAGAACCGGTACTTCTGTAGACAACTTGTTCAGAAAGTTTATGTACTGACGGAACACTTGCTCCTGGTTCGAAGCCGCGTTTGCGCCCTCAGTGCGGAACTTGTTGTGTAAGTAAACCTGGTCGTAGCCCGACCCAACAATGGTAAGCGCATGAAAGATCGGAGCACCGATAACAGGAATGAGTCCGATCCACGATGGTGCTGTGTCGACAAAGAACTTGCCGATATCGAGTTTGAAGCCTTTTCCCTTTTTTGCGCTGTCTGATCCTGCTTCAACGAGGCCAGACATGATGTCGGCGAATGGCTTCAGCGCTTCGACGTGACCGACGCCGCTGCCGGCTACTGGGGTCGAGCACTCTGCCATTGCTACAATAGGGGCTTTAGTACTACCCTCGAGATCGGCAATCAGTTGCTGGAGGAGGGTGCTCTTGCCGATGCCAGCTTCACCCGTCATAAACAGGATACGCTCGGGTAACTCCCGTGCGAGCATTGAGCGCACGGTACCAGTTATTTCATCGAGAATTGTTCTGCGGATTGGCAAGCCGGTTCAGTCAGGCGTGCATGAATCGTTAAGCCAGTCGTGACGCGGCAATATAGCGAGCTATCCGTCCTGAGCCGTGCGTGTATTCCCGCACGGCTCAGGCCTGCACAACCATGCCAAGCTTTTTCAGATTAGCAGGCCACTGCCTGAGCACACGTTCGTATTCAGCAGGGGTGAAGTCAGCTTCGCTTACAAGAGCTCGAGTCCTGTCGAGTAATTCCGCCGACTTGACATTCAACGGTCCCTCGGTTTGCATTCGTTCGAGCCTTAGCGCGCAGCATGCTGACCCAAACGCAGCTTCGTGCTGACAATTCTTAACACCAAGGTTTGCAAAGAGTATGCGACTCGATTCAAATGCGCGCACTGCCTCTGGCAGTCTACCAGACAACATGTTTGCGTAACCAATGTTGCACTGGGCTACGGCAACTGCGTAATCATTACTGAGTTCTTGGGCGAGTATTTCAGATCGCGTGAAGTACTCCATAGCGTCGTCGATACGATTGAGGTCGACGTAGACATTCCCAATTTCACACAACGCAGTCGCTACACCACTCCTGTCACCGATCTGTTCATTTGTTGCAAGGCAGCGCAA
Source organism: Candidatus Kapaibacteriota bacterium (assembly GCA_046595995.1). Lineage (GTDB taxonomy): Bacteria > Bacteroidota > Ignavibacteria > Kapaibacteriales > Kapaibacteriaceae > JAWXBR01. The sequence continues at coordinate 4,721 of JBKJNB010000013.1, read as the reverse complement.
AATCAGATCGAGTGATTCATCGAACCGCTCTTGTTGCCTCCGCGCAATACTCATATTGTGCAGGATGGTGGGTTCCATACGCAAATCGCCTGATGAGCGTGCCAAAGTCAAGGCCTCGTCGTAGCAAGCAATGGCTTCATCCAGTCTGCCTCCGGTATGCAGCGCGGAACCGATGTTCTGAAGACCTCGCGTCACACCTATCATATCGCCTCGCTCTCGATGAATGGCCAATCCCTGTTGGTGAAACTCCAAGGCCTTTTCGATCAGGCCACGATCATCATACAGGTTGCCAATATTTCCAAGTGCAGCGGCTTGCCCTTGCGGATCACCGATCGCTGTTGCAGCATCAAGACTTTGCTGATAGTAGTCTTCGGCTTCATCAAACTTGCTTCGGCTCGACAACCCATTACCGATCATTAGCAAGGCACGAACACGATTCGATGCATCGCCCTCCTCTGTAGCTAGAACTAGTGCTGTATGAGCATCGGCCTCGGCATCGACAAATCGCGACAGAGACCTCTTAACGGTGGAGAGGCCGAGGTACGCTTCACATCGCTGAGAAGCATTACCTACCTTGTTCGATCGTGACACTGCATCTTCATAACACACAGCCGATTCTTTGTACCGAGCACGATGGCGAAGGATTCCGGCTTGCAGTAGCAATGCGTCGAGTGCGACGGATTGCATCGTAGTCGACAGCTCCGCATGCTCATAAGCGATGCGCTCACATTGTCCGAGTAGCGTGAGAGCTTCATCGACAGAATAACTGCGCCACACCCATCGCGCTGCCGTGAGAAGTGCACGTGCTGCAGTTTCATGCCGTTCAGCAATCGAAGCGTGTGCCGCCAGCCGTGCAGCTACCACATGAACGTTATGCTGCGCTGCCTCGGCTAAAGCAAGTTCTTCTTCTAATACATCCGATGCGATGCCATGGAGGATCTTCCGTTCCTCGATGGTAAGCTCATCATACAATGTTTTGTGTACGAGATGGTGCACAAACTGGTACGCTGTCGTCTCTTTCGCATAAAGGGATTGTGTGCCCAACGAACGGAGTACATGATGCTGCTCCGAAAGCATGCGCAGTCGTTGAATCATCTTTAGCATGGGCAGGTCGAGAAAACGAGACACCATCCGTGCCGTAATGGTCTCCCCTTCGACGCTTGCGTATCGCAGTTGCTCTTTGTCGTCTGGTTTCAGCCGGCGAATTTGTTCAGCTATCACAGCGTTTGCACTCGAAGGAACACTGACGTTTGAGAGGTCTTTCAACAGCGACGCAGAACCGGGCTCGAGGTATAATTCATGTTCGAGTACAGACAGGAACTGCGTGGCAAAGAGCAGATTCCCGTCCGTGATTTTCAACAGCCAGCGCTCAAGCTCTGGATTCGAGGCGTAGTCGGGGTACTGGGCAAGAATCAGAGCCTGCATGTCGTCTAATTCAGCCCTCGGTATCTCGATGTGCTTACTCAATCCGTAACGCTCGATCTCGTTCCGGACATGCATCAATGGGTGCTCGTCCTGCGTTGATGAGCGCTTTACATCGTCGTTGCGATACACAACAACAAACACAACCGACGACGCCCCAAGATCACGCGAAGCTGCGAATAGAAGGTTCGTCGAGCTTGTGTCAGCCCAATGAAAGTCATCGAGGACAATTAAGAGAGGCACCTCTAGCGACAGCTTGCTAAGAAAGTTTATGTACTGACGAAATACCTGTTCCTGGTTCGAGGCAGAACCTGCGCCCTGTGATTTCAGCTTGTTGTGCAAATAGAACTGATCGTAGCCAGAACCAACAATTGTGAGAGCGTGAAAGATCGGAGCTCCCATAATTGGAATAAGCCCAATCCATGAGGGCGCCGTGTCGACAAAGAACTTACCGAAGTCGAGTTTGAAGCGCGGCGCCTTCTTCTGTCCACTCGCAAATCCAGCGTCCGTAGATCCACCTGCGGCAGATCCCGCCGCTGCAGATCCCGCTTCAACAAGGCCGGCCATGATGTCAGCAAACGGTTTCAGCGCCTCTACTTGACCCACTCCGGTACCCGCAACAGGTGTCGAACATTCTGCTGCGGCTACTAAAGGAGGTTTTGCATCACTCTCGAGATTAGCGAGAAGCTGCTGTATGAGTGTGCTCTTCCCGATACCTGCCTCGCCTGTCATGAACAACACACGCTCCGTACCTCCCTGCGCGAGCATTGAGCGCACGGTGCTCGTAAGTTCATCGAGGATTGTTCTGCGTATGGGCACTGTATGGTTTCCTATTCGTCTTGCGCTGCTCGAAGTTGTTCGAGTACGCCGAGGTCTTCTAGTGTCGTAAGGTCGCCGCGCACAGCACCACCTGCTACCAACTCGCGTAGGAGTCGCCGCATAATTTTGCCGGAACGTGTCTTGGGCAACATGTCTGCGAAGCGCACTTCGTCTGGTTTGGCAATGTGTCCTATTTCTTTTGCAACGTGCAGACGCAGTTCTTCCTTGAGTAAATCGAGGCTACTTCTGTCGGTGTCGGCTTTTAATGTGACGAATGCGATGAGGGCGTTGCCCTTTAGTTCATCTGGACGCGTCACAACTGCAGCTTCAGCAACTGAATGATGTGAAACGAGCGCGCTTTCAATCTCAGCGGTGCCAAGACGATGTCCGCTTACATTTACAACATCATCCACACGACCGATAATCCAAATGTATCCGTCTTCATCGCGCCTTGCACCATCGCCCGTGAAGTACCACCCATCACTTGTATCACCTGCATCGATGCCGTGCTGTGGGAACTCACTCCAATACGTGTTGCGATAACGCTCATCATCGCCATAAACAGTGCGCAACATTGAAGGCCACGGGTGCTTAACAACGAGCAGGCCCCCTTCATTTGCCTTACAGGAAGTACCATCGCGGTTCACAACGTCTACCCGTATGCCCGGTAACGGCAACGTTGCAGTCCCTGGTTTGGTAGGGGTCGCCCCGGGCAAAGGGGCTATCATGATGGCGCCTGTTTCGGTCTGCCACCACGTATCAACGATTGGACATCGTGCGCTGCCAATGTGCGTGTGGTACCACATCCATGCTTCGGGGTTAATGGGCTCGCCAACGGTTCCTAACAAACGCAACGAAGTGAGATCGTGGTTGCGCGGATGCTCTTCGCCCCATTTCATAAACGCGCGAATAGCTGTTGGTGCAGTGTAGAAAATGCTTACTCGATGACGTTCAATAATATCCCAGAACCGATCGGGGTGCGGATAGTTCGGCGCGCCTTCGTACATAAGCACAGTGGCACCATTCGACAACGGACCATACACAACGTATGAGTGACCGGTTACCCAACCGATATCCGCCGTGCAGAAGAACACATCGTCGTCACGCATGTCGAATACCAAGCGTGTTGTGTACGATGTCTGCACGAGGTAACCACCGGTTGTATGCAGAATCCCCTTCGGTTTGCCAGTGGAACCGCTCGTGTACAGAATGAACAACGGATGCTCACTGTCGAGAACAACGGGCTCACATATTGGCGCGGAGTTCTGCATTAGCTCGTGCCACCAATAGTCGCGGCCTGGCGTCATTGGTGTGTGTGTTGTCGTTCGACGATATACGAGAACGTGATGTACAGACGGACACGTAGCGAGTGCGTCATCGACGGCTGTCTTCAAAAGCACGATGTCGCCACGCCTATACGCGGCGTCTTGCGTTATTACAGCAACCGCATTAGAGTTTGTTATGCGTTCGCGCAGTGCATCGGCGCTGAACCCTCCGAATACCACGTTGTGTGTTGCACCGATGCGCGCGCATGCCAACATTGCGACAGCAGCTTCTGGTATCATGCCCATGTAAATGGCTACCACATCGCCAGTTTTTACACCAAGCTCTTTCAGCGCGTTCGCGCAACGACAGACCTCGGCATGGAGTTGCTCATACGTGAGCGTGCGAGTTTCGCCGGGCTCGCCCTCCCATATCAGTGCAGGCTTCGTGCGCCGCTGCGACGACAGATGTCGATCGAGGCAGTTTACCGAGACGTTAATCTTGCCGTCAACAAACCACTCAGCATGCGGATGCTTCCAATTCAACGCTTGCGTCCACGGCTCGAACCACTCAAGCAAGTGCGCTTGTTGTTCCCAAAACGCAACGGGGTCGGCGTCGGCTTCGTCCCTTAGCTGCGCGAGCGCAGCTAAGCCCCCTACATGAGCTTGTGACGCGAACTCGGTGGATGGAGGGAATACGCGTGCTTCGTTCAGCACGGAAGAAATGCTCGAATCGGATTTCACGTTCTCAATCTCGGATTTCACGTTCTCAATCTCGGCTTTCACTTCACGAGTTTAGAAATCTCTTTAAACTGATCGGTACCTGCGCGCTCGAGAAGTTCAAACAACAACGACTCTGCAGTTGTTATTATCGCACCGACATCTCTCATGCGTTCGACAGCAACGCGCTTGTCGTTCTCACGACGCGATGAGATGCAGTCCTCGACAACAATTGCTGTTTGCCCTTGTGCACGCAGGTCGAGTACGGTCTGCAAGACACACACGTGGGCTTCGATACCCATTACAATTACTTGGTGTTTGGCCATTGCCAGAATGCGGGCTTCCACTTCGTCTGCGCCGCAACAGCTGAACGTTATTTTTTCAATACAGGCACTCTCGACTACGGCTTCGCGAATTGGCGCAATGGTTTTACCTAGACCCTTCGGGTACTGCTCGGTAACAACCATAGGTACCTCGAGAACGCGGAGTCCACGGATG
>JBKJNB010000108.1:0-3696 GCA_046595995.1 Candidatus Kapaibacteriota bacterium | reverse complement strand
CCACAGGAGGGACGTCCGCAACAGGATCCTCGTCCTCCACAGGAGGGACGTCCAGCACGTGGACAAAAACAGCGTCCGGAGCCGGGCTCCCGTGGCTCAGTGCTACAACGCAGACTTGACCGTATTGAGCGTGATGAACCTCGTTCGCAGGCAGATCCGATTGAAGTCGTGGCGCCTCCGCCATCGAACGTTGCAAGCGTCGACTCCTACCTTAGTCACCTTCGAGGCTGGCAGCGTGAAGTTGTAACGACACTCCGTGCTCTCATCCGCAATGCTTCGCCCGAAATCGAAGAGTCTATTAAATGGTCACAGCCTGTGTATGAGCACAATGGACCAGTCTGTTATGTAAAGGCATTCTCAGATCACGTGAACTTTGGATTCTGGCGTGGTACTGAGCTCGAAGACCCAGACAACTTGCTCGTTGGTGATCTTCTGAAAATGCGCCACGTGCGGATTGGACATGTGAACGAGTTGCAGCGCGATACATTCGAACGCTTTGTGCGACAAGCAGTGAAGTTGAACAGAGACAAGGGCGATCCTACGCAGTAATGCTTCGTAGGACCGCCATCGGTCTACACCGTAGCTATAAATGTCGACGCATCATGGAACGCAGCAGAATCTGAAAGTGCGTCTAATGTTGTTGCGCCAATAATGTAGTGTCCGTCGTTACTGCGGTACTCTACATCTTTCGATGTCCATGGCACGGACAGAAGTACAGCGTCGTCTGCACTACGCGCGTATACGCGAACAGGAATGTTGTTGTTGAAGCGGCTCGAGTTCTTTTGCTCGAGCTTCTTGTATTCGTACCGATACCCATAGCGCAACGCCGCGATGTCTGACAGCACCGCCGACGCTGTCGGATGGCTTCCAGCCCCCTTCCCCGACATGAATTGCGCGTCAGAGAATGCAGCCTGAAGCGACACAGCATTGTATTCATCTCGAACACCGGCGAGAGCCCTATCGTTAGCAACAAACGCGGGCAGAACGTACGAGCTTACGTCGTTGCCAAGCTGTCTCGACTGGGACAACAGTTTGATGGTCTTGCCTTGGTTCGCGGCTATGCGTACATCGAACGGAGATACACTTGTGATGCCACGGCGAATAACGTCTTGGGGTTTGACGACAAGGCCGAAGCCATGAGTGAGCAAGATTACAGTTTTAAATGCTGCATCAAAACCCTGCACGTCTAGCGTTGGGTCGGTTTCTGCAAAGCCCAATCGTTGTGCGTCTTTCAGCACTTCGTTATAGTCAGCAGCAATCCGACCATGCGCGTCGGTAAGCTTTGTTAGTATGTAGTTTGTTGTGCCGTTTACAATGCCTTCGATACCGTTGAGCATGTCGTTGTCGTAGTACTCTTCGAGATTGCGCAGGATGGGGATACTTCCACACACAGAGGCTTCATACAGAAACGGCTGCGATGTTTCAGCTTGCAAATCGAGAAGTGCAGACGCGTGCTCTGCAATCATGCGTTTGTTGGCACTGACAACGGCCTTACCGTTGCGAAGCGAAGTCGAGACAATGTCGAACGCTGCATCGGCATCATTGATGAGCTCCACGACAACATTAATGGTCGGGTCATTCAGGATATCGTCTTTGTCGAACGTGAATGCAGACGCCGGAAGCGTGCGTTCTTTGTGACGATCCTTGATGCAGATACGCGCAATCTCAGCACGGAGGCCTGGCGTACGATGTAATACATCCCACAAACCCTGACCGACACATCCGAACCCAAATAATCCGATTCGCAACGACGGTGATACTGAAGCTGATGATGCCGATGTTGACAATGCTAACATGATAGTTACTCCAGAATCCGACTTTGTTGAATGATCGTTGCAATTTTGATTTGGTCGATAAGAAAGGCGTCGTGTCCCGCGATACTTCGCAACTGCCGATACGTCGTGTGAGGAATCATGTCAGCGAGAAAGTGTTGCTCGACTTCGGGGAAAAGCAAATCGCTATTAATTCCAATCACCAATGACTTGGCTTTGATTGCGCGCAGCGCAGCCCCTATGCCTCCGCGGCCCCTTCCAACGTCATGACTGTCCATCGTGCGCGTTAACGCGTGATATGCGTGCGCGCTAAACCGTGCTACTAACTTCTTGCCCTGGTAGCGTTGATAGGAATCGGCGCGGTAGCCATCAATACGCTCTTCCTGTTCGCGCTGACGCGCATTAAAGAGGTCCCATGTTCTGTACGACAACATGCCGATAGCACGCGCCGCGGCGAGTCCGTTCTGACCTCCATCGATGGCCGCATTAGCAAACGTCGAGTCCGCCTCTAATGCCATGCGCTGCGCGGCGTTGAATGCAATGCCCCATGGTGAATGCCGAGCGTTTGTTGCAATGGGAGCGATTCGATGAATAATATTCGGCTCTTGCAATGCCCACTCAAGCACTTGTTGTCCGCCCATCGATCCACCAACAAGCAACTCGATTGCAGTAACACCCAGATGCTCGCGCAACAAACGAAACAATCGCACCTGGTCTGCAACAGTCACAAGCGGAAACGCAGAGTACCATGGCTCGCCCGTCGAGATGTTCGTGCTGGTTGGTCCCGTTGTGCCGTAACACGAGCCGAGCATATTCGCGCACACAACGAAGTACCGTGTGGTGTCAAGGACCCTGCCATCACCAATCAATGCGTCCCACCACGTTGGCGCGTCGCTACTACCCGTGAGCGCGTGACATACCCAGATAACGTTGTCTCCTGCGGCATTCAGTGCGCCGTACGTGTTGTACGACACCTCTACATTGGCAAGGGTCGTCCCGCTTTCCAACGGGAAAGGGTCTTTAAGTTGAAATGTCTGTTGCATATGTCTCGTCGGAATATTCTGGCACTGCGTCTGCGTAAAACGAAAAAACGCCATCCTCTGTATGAGAATGGCGTCGGAGATATCGGTTGCTGCTTGTTAGTCTGCTTGCTTACCCTCGGCCATTCGTATTCATACGCATCCACATACACATCATGTGCATTTGTTGGTGCATGGAATTGCATTGGCTATGGGAGGTTGCTGCTGACATCAGATACAAAGATAGGAGAAGTTTGTGAAATGGGTTGTGACGTTACCGTAATGCAGATTCAAGCGCTGTTCGAGCGTCCGTGCGTTCATCACGATACTTGATGATTACGGGAGTGCTAATAGAGATCCCATGCGCCTGACCAAAGTCTGAACGCACTGTTCGTGCGCCTGCAACAACGACAGCGCCTTCAGGAATTTCAAGCGGTGACTCTTCAGTGCTGCGAAGCACGCGTTCGTTCACGAGGTCGAAGACTGGTGTCGATGCGTTTAGGATTACGCCACTGCCAAGGACTGCGCGTTTGCGTATGAGCACGCCTTCATACACGCCACAGTTTCCGCCGACGAGAACGTCGTCTTCGATGATAACCGGACGTGCCCCGGCTGGCTCGAGTACGCCTCCGATTTGTGCTGCAGCGCTTATGTGTACGCGTTCGCCGATCTGAGCGCACGTGCCAACGAGTGCATGGGAGTCAATCATCGTGCCTTCGCCGACATAGGCACCAATGTTGATGTACATGGGTGGCATGCAGATTACACCGTGACCGATGAACGATCCTGTACGAATGGTACTGCCACCGGGAACGATGCGAATGTTTTCTTCAATGTTAATTGGTCGTGTAGGGAGCGTGTCCTTGTCGAAAAACCGAAACGTCTCGTTGGTCGATTCATCCGTT
>JBKJNB010000124.1:0-2894 GCA_046595995.1 Candidatus Kapaibacteriota bacterium | reverse complement strand
CTTCCGGTCGACCCCGCTAAGCCCACCGGTGCTTCACGTTGGCTTTGTGCTCAGTAACTCTTCTTCTCCGAACGCGGGTTTGCCTCAATTCTCGCGGGGCCCGCGTGAAGTACTACCATTCCCCTCCCTAAATGATTTTGGGAGCTTAAGTCGTAAATCAATTTTCCATCTCACTTCAGACCTCGGAGCCAACTTCCATGATCCCTTCGGAAAACCAGTCCAACCCAACGCCTGCAGATACCAGGAGGGGCTTCATTAAGACCACTTCGACAGTCTTAGCTGGCGGCGCATTAGTCGGAACCTTGCCCATTGCGCGAGCGGCTCATTCGTTTGATAGCGGTGAAATCAAAATCGGCCTAGTTGGCTGTGGTGGTCGTGGTACTGGCGCTGCAACACAGGCTCTCGATACAGCTGGTCCAGAGAATCGATTGAAGTTAACAGCCGTCGCTGACCCGTTCCAATTCCGAATCGACGAGGCTCTCAAAGGAATCAAGGGCAAACACGGCGATAAAGTGGACGTCGCCAAACAAACCTTCGTGGGTGTCGATGCATTCAAGCGTTTGATCGAGTCGGATATCGACATGGTCATCCTGACCTCGCCACCAGGCTTTCGACCCCTGCACTTCGAAACCGCCGTCAAGGCTGGCAAGCATGTGTTCATGGAAAAACCGGTTGCAACCGATGCTCCTGGCGTGCGACGCGTCCTGGCTGCTAATAAACTTGCCAAGGAAAAGAAGCTCGTCGTAGCTGTCGGACTTCAACGCCACCACGAATCCGGATACCAAGCCACCATCGCAAAACTCAAGGAAGGTGCTATCGGGGACATTATACTGGCACGATGCTATTGGAATGGCGACGGCGTATGGACGCGTCCTCGAAAGCCCGATCAAACCGAATTGGAATACCAGATGAACAACTGGTACTACTTTAATTGGCTGAGCGGCGACCATATCTGCGAGCAGCACATTCACAACCTCGACGTCATCAATTGGCTGATGGACGGTCCACCGGAAACGGCCCAGGGGCAGGGCGGACGGCAAGTTCGAACAGGTCCAGACAGCGGCCAAATATTCGACCACCACATGATCGAATACACCTACAAGAACGGCGTCAAGCTATTAAGCCAGTGCCGCCACATCCCTGGCTGCTGGTCTTCCGTGAGCGAGTATGCACACGGCAGCTTGGGTTGGTGCGATATCGGTGCGGGAAAAATCTACGACCGAAACAACAAGGTGATTTGGACCGCTCCGAAAAACGAACTGGGACACGCGAAAGAACACGTCGATTTGTTTGCGGACATTCGCAAGGGATTGATTCCTAACGAAGGGGACAATGGGGCCTACAGCACCATGACCTCCATCATGGGTCGCATGGCGACTTACTCCGGGAAGATGGTCAAATGGGATCAATGCCTCAACAGCAAGATTTCACTTGCGAACACAGACGCAATGAGTTCCTTTGCAAACGAAGCACCGATTCAACCAGAAGACGGGAAATATTGGGTACCAACACCTGGAATCGACCCTGAATTGGTGATTTAACGACCAATAACCGTTGACCACTCGCCCGGCCTGGGACGATTTAGGTGTAACGGCCCGTTTGGCAGCCTCTCTGTCGCCACGAGGGCGAACTGCCAAACGGGCCGTTTTTTTGGTTTGCGAGTGAGCTACAATGGGTTTACCATGAACAACGCACCCGAATCCACAAACTCAGCATCCAATATTTCGCCCTCGCAAGTTGGCTCGAAGCTACTCTCGAGATTCGCGGATGTAGACGCATTGTTCGCTCGACCCAATCTCACTGCGGAGCCATCCAAACGCGGTTCGATTCCGCTGGAGAGGTTTCAGCATCTCGAACAGGAGATTAGAAACGCTCCAGCTCACAGTCCACCCTATCTTGAGCTCGGGCAAATCTATATCAATCAGGAGCGTTGGAGCGACGCAAAACGTGTCCTTGAAACGGGTGTGCAACTTTGTCCCGAATGCGAGCCGCTTGTTGTCCTGCGCGAGGAACTACTGCTTCATCAGGCTAGCGAGTTGCTTCATCTAGCCAAAACCGCATTGGCACAGGATCCGTCGGAAGCAACTAAATATGGACTGGAACAGGCAGAGATCAACTACGCGAATGAACGGATTCGAGTTTGCCGCGATCGATTCGGTCGACATCCTAAGCAAAAAGAAATACTCATCAATTGGGCTATCGGGTTGCGGCAGCTGGCTCGATTTGATGAAGCGATCGAATTGCTAACCAAAGCTGCAACCGAGCCTGAACTGCGAGCACGCGCTAATCTTCAGTTGGGTATGTGTTATCAGACGTTAAGTCGACCTTTGGACGCACTCGCCGCCTTTCGAGTCGCTTCCATGTTTCGTGCCCCACCCCCTGAGCACAAGATTCGACAACGCGCACTCGAACTCGCGTTGGAACTGGCCGAAGAAAACTCGCTCATCGATTCGGCCCGATTCTACGCGGAGCAGTTGTTAGTCGGCTCCGATCCAGCAAAACGATCGCAGATTAAGGAAAAAATTCGTCAGCTGGAATCGCTCGACCTCTGACCCCAGCCCCTTTCGCTCTGTGGAATTAACCTCCATAATCGTCGTTTGCGATCGGCAGATCCCAATCGTAGATTCTTAACCCTGGGGGATTTCAAAGAGAGGCTTCGCAAGATGGGTAGGCATTATCCAAGAACAATCCGATGCGCCATCGTAGGCATTGTCACATTCTCCAGTCTGTCCTTTTTGGATGGCAAGGGACTAGTCCGGGCAGAAGGCAGCTTGGACTCGATCAAACTTTTGCAGACGCTGACCTCGAGCGACGAAAGTACTCTTGCCGCAGCCAAGGCGATCAAGCAACTCAGCAAAGCGAGCGATGTCACGCTCATTCAATCGCTCTCCGCC
>JBKJNB010000063.1:0-8987 GCA_046595995.1 Candidatus Kapaibacteriota bacterium | reverse complement strand
TCCCTTACGGCCAATGTCTTCAGTCGTGCGCAGATTACTGTGGTTCGAAGGGTCGGTTGGGTTAATGCGTCCGTTGCTCGTCTCCTTCGCACGTGACGCATCTTCAAGTGGATTCTGCGACTTCTGTCCGCTTTGCTTCGCCCCTTCTCCCTGTAGGTTGCCCTTACGACCGCCGGTACCATCACCATCGCCAAACTTTAGTTCGACAAGGAAGGGTCCGGTATCGGGTCGATTATACACGTTGGGTTGCGTGGGGTGCACACACATCGACATTGCAAGCACAATGCTCAGCAGACCCATCGATGCAACGAAGCCGCGCATCGCATTCGGACTCCATCGGAAGCCTACCTGAAACGTTGACGTATCGTCGTAACGACTCATCGTACGCGTGCAATCCACGGATTAGAAAACCCAAGTTGTTGAGCAGCAGCTTCGGCGTCCTGCCTCGAACTGTACTGTCCGAACCTTACACGGTACCATGCTTCGCCACCAACACGCTGCTCGGTAATGAAGCCGTCGGCTACGTTGCGTTCACGAAGAATCTGCAGCCACTCGTCTGCGTCATCGCGTGACGGACTACTAAATACTTGTACGACGTATAGAGCATTTGCTGGTGGACTTTTGACAGCGGGAGAACTAGTGGGCTCATCCGGTACTTTTTCTACTGGCGTTTTCTTCGGTCGCATCGATGATGCAATTAATCTCGGCATACTATCATGGGCATCCACAATGGGCGGTGGTAGTTCAACGGTTGGTGCTGCAACGCCGAGCGTGTCAACCGTCGGTGCAGTAGCCTCTTGTGGCGCAGGCGCAGGATCTGCAAAGAATGCTTCCTGTTCGGTTGGATCGCGCATGAAGAATGTTGACACGATATAGCCGCCCGCAAGCGCAATAATCAACAATGCAGCTATGAGGAATGTAATCGCCCACCGACTGCGCCGTTCCGCAACTGGTGGTGGCACAATAGTCTGCGGCTCAACCCGCGTATACTGCGGCGAACTACTTACCGAACTGGAAGGCTCCACCTCGGGCGAACTACTTACCGGATTGAGAGGCTCCACCTCGGGCGAACTACTTACCGAACTGGAAGGCTCCGCCGAAGGTTGAGGCGTCTTAAAGCCGTCACTTTCGGCATCGAAGCCGGTGTCATCCCATGATGTGTTCGAGGTATTCATGTTAGAACTTCCATGTTATTCCTCCACTGATGAATGCACTTCGCTCGAAGTAACCGTTCCAAAGCACAATCGTGCTGCCTAAAACATTTTCAGCACGTACATGCGCAGAAAGTGTCGATGTAATATCAACTTCGGCCCGCAACCGCACATCGACGTACCCTGACAGAGACGATGCATTAGCAAGGTCTACATAACGGTCACCAATGTACACCGCAGCAACGACCGATCGAACAGACGGAGTCCAGGCACGCTCATATGCAATAGATGAGCGTATGCTAGGTACATATGGCTGGCTGACAGAGTCTATACGCGCCGTCGTAAAGGTGATGTCCGCCGAGAGAACATCGCGTGACGTTATCATCCAGCGAACGTCTGCTGGTATTTGCAGCATCGTTACAGTGCTGTACACAGGTGCAAACGTACCAGATGAATTTCCGACCCATACCGGCTGTCGTTCAGTCTGCCGTAGTCGCAGTCCGACGGTAGCAGCAAGTGCTAAAGACGGACGTAGCACCATTGTGCCGCGAACATCGAAAACATCATATGCAGCATCGAGTATGGTTGTCGACGAAGTATACTGGTTCTCTTCGAGTAGGTCTGAGAATGTAACGGGTCGGAGTCCGCTCCGCACATTCGCCTGTAACGTTAGCGCGCGCCCAAGAAATAGATCCAACTCGCCGACGAGAAGTACACCAAATCTCGAGACATTCAATGTCGACGTCGACGTCTGCGCACCTGCACCAGCGGAAATACGAATTAGGTCGCTTGAATAACGAGCAAAGGCAAGGCCCTCGATGAACGGATATGCTCTACCGGAAAAAGTTGGAAAACGAAGGTCGACCCGAGCGCCCACATCGTAGTGTTCCCACTTTTGTTCGAGCGACAGATAGCCCCGCAACGTGTTATCCGATACATCTGAATACGTCAAATGTCCAACAGCACTATCGGTCGTGAGTATCGTAGAAGCAAATGATGCTCCACCATCATAATTAAAGCCTTCGAAAGCGCCTTTTACGGCCACAGCCGCGCGCATACGTGTGTTAGTCCGCTCCGGAGCAGCCGAGAGTGCATAGAGCTTGTACCGCCGTGTATTAAAGCCAAGGTCAACTTCCGTTGTGCTACCTCCGAAAACGAGAAACTCCGAGGGCGCGGTATACGTGCTCACTACATCTGCACTGGCCTTGAAGTATTCCGCATTAGGTGTCCAAGCATCGAATGCTGCCTCGACACTACCCAGAATGTCGAGTCTGTAGCCGCCGGCTTTAAGCGAATACCCTGCTATTACGGCAGGTGTAATGTAATTGCCAATACCTGCTTCGATGAAGCCGGGCCACATCTTGTATGCAAGGATTGGACTCGGTAGTGCCCGTGCGGGTAGCTTCGGCAGCGGATGTTTTTCTGTCGAATTCAGACTATCGAGTAACTGAGCCTTCATGCTAGGGGTCTTCGAAGGGGGCTGCTTTGCACTCGAAGGAACTTCGATGCGCTCCTTACCTGTTACGATAAACTCGGGCAGTTCGATTGGCTGATTCGGCACCGGTTGCTGGGCGTACGACGCAGAGCAGAGGGCAATGAGCATGATCGATATCGTTGCGAATAGCCTCATCGCATTTTCGCCAATCGTTTTAGTCGCGCCTGTGCCGTCTTGCCAAAGTCATCGTCTCTTCGAAGGCTTAATACAAGATCGTAGATTTCTTTAGCTTCAACCAAACGCTGCAAAGCCTCAAGGCTTTCGCCGAGCCCGAGCAAACTAAGCGTATACCAATCCTCTGCACCGGCAAACTCCGTGCGTACTCGAGAGAACACCGCGACTGCGTCTTCATGACGCTTTTCGCGCACATACGAAACGCCGATGTCGTATAAAGCATTCGCCGCGAGCAATGGCTGATCGATACGTGCTGCTAGTACCGATAAGTGATATCGAGCACTATCGGCACGTCCGGCGCGCCTATTGTATACAGCCAACTGATATCGAGACTGGTCGCCGTATTCTGTTGAAGGGTATGTGTTAGCAACAACGGTCCAAATTGTAATCGCTCGCGCTGTGTCGCCACCGAGGCGCACGATGGCAGCTCGCTCAAAGCCGGCTTGTGATGCGTGTGCAGTATCGTTCGGAAACCGGTCCATTACAACACCGAGTAACGAATCCGCCATTGTAGCATTTGCAGTTCTATCGTAATACATGGCCAATTCAAGCAAAGCCTGAGGCACGTACACACTTGCAGCAAAGCGTTTCTCGAGATTTAAAAACGCAGTACGTGCTTGCGCGGTTTCGTTCATGTTCAAGTACGTCTTGCCAAGCAGGAACAGTGCTTCGTCCTGACGTTCCGCAGACTGCGAGTTTTTCATGTACGATTCAAATTCCGCCGCAGCGCTCGAATAATTCTTGCCGGTATAGAAGATCTCTGCCTTTCGAAATCTGAACTGCTCTGCGGTCTTTGACTGCGGATTTGCATTAATCAACGCATCCGCTATCTGGATGGCTTCGTCGGTACGTCCGGCGCCAACAAGCACAGATTGCATGCTGCGCGCAGCATCACCAGCAAGTGCATGCGACGGATATCGATCGATTACCTGACGGTATGTTGTTAACGCAGGGTCTATTTCTCCGAGGTTGTACTGTGCATCGGCAATGGTATACAATGCGCGAACAGCTTGGTCACCTGTAGGGTGAACATTTAACAACTCACGCATTTCGGCAATGGCTACAGAATACTCACGGCGCTGGAATGCTATCCATCCAATAAGGAACATGGCCTCGTCAGCCAGCTTAGACCGTCCGTAACTATGTACAAACGTGCGCATTGCCGTCGACGCTTCGTCTAAAGCGCCCGCACGATATAGGGCCTGACCCCGTTGGTACGCCGAGTATTCACCTTCTTCAGTCTTCGGACCCCGCTTGGCGGCTTCGCCATATTGCTCAGCAGCCTGTCGGAACTGTTTGCGCACGTAGAATCCGTCGCCGCGTCGCGCGAACGACTCAGTTGCGAAGCGTGTTTTCGGAAATGCATCGAGCATGGTGCCAAACATTGATACACTACGATCGAAGTCTCGTTTCCGAAACAACGTCCATGCCAAGCCATACATAGCTTCTTCGCGTCGTATGCTTGCAGTGTACTTGTTTAGAATGTCTTCGTACAGCTCTTGAGCATTTTTTAGCAGGTTTTCGTTGTACATCGACTCGGCAAGCCAAAACGTCGCTTCGTCTCGGCGGACATCGTTCGGGTGATTCCCAAGAAAATCGGTAAGTGCGGCAATAGCGCGTTGTCGTTCACCTGCTTGTACTAGCGCAATGCCGCGTTTTAAACGAGTCTCTGCCAGATATCGAATCTTGTTCGGCATGTATGCATCGTCCGCCGTCTGGGCCCGTGCCTCAGCACGCTCATAAGCCTGCGCTGCTTTCGTCCAATCCTGTTGTTCGAGCAATGTTGCGCCAAGGAGGACTTGTGCACGGACGGCGGTCAACGCGTCAGGCGCTTCGCGTTCTGCGCGCTCAAGCGCCTTTCGCGCACGATCATACTCACCGCTTAGGTACGCGGCCTGTCCGGTTTCCACCAACGCCAATGCCTGATACGGGTAGTCTGCTCGAGCCGCAAGTCCGGCAAATGCTTGTCTTGCTTCATCGGTTCGACCGCTTCGCTGAAGTGTTACAGCATGATACAACAGCGCGAGTTGGCGCACGGCATCAGTCTCATCCGTGACCGAGTCTACGATCGCACTTAGATACACGAGAGCGGTATCGGACAAGCCAAGAACGAGGGCGTTGTATCCCGCATTAAGGCGCACATGCCATCTGTATGGCGACGTTGGATACCTCTGTAGAAAGACTTCGTTGCTGTCTAGCGCTTCACGTTCTTTGCCACGATATGTAGCAGCTTCCGCGCGAAGGAGTAGCACTTCTTCGGAGGCGTTGTCTGCATAGTCCTGCTCACAATACACTGACGTATCTCCTGCCGTCGACGCTGCGAGTATGGCATCAACGCCTGTTAGTGCATCTAGTGCAAGTTCAGGTTTGCGAAGTGTTAGTTGATTCTGAGCTTCACGAATGCGCGATGCAAGGGCGACGCGTCCGTGCGGATAGCGCAATCGAGCGTTAGCAAACGACACAATGGCAAGACGCGGATCGCCATTGCGTTCCTGAAGCTGTCCGATTGCGTACAGCGACCGATCTGCATAGACACCCGAACTGTCAGCATGCAACGCAGCCTCAAATGCGACTATTGCTTCTTGATGATGGCCAGTGCGCGCAAGTGCAGCTGCTTGCCAGAATCGCGCAGCATGCGCAAGCGCGGTGTACGTGTCATGGTCGTGGTGGAGTGCTGCGTCGACGGCTCGTTGCGATGCATGATCGAAGTAACCGACGGCGATGGCATCATCATTCGATTCCATCGCTGCAAAGCCCCTTTCCATCCATGCAAACGGTACCTCTGGCGAAGTGGGTCTGTCATGAAGAAATTGTTGCAACGCTTTGTCTGCTACCGAGGCGTTCGAGGAGGCGCGTTCGATTGCGGATGTATGAAAAGGCAGTGCGTCCTGAGCTGAAGTTGCACGGACGCGATCGCGGAGTATGTGCAGGTGTGCATACGCGCGTCGTAGCATGCCCGCGCTGACCATGCCAGCAACGTCCCTTTCGTATTGCACGGGAGAGCGATACGGATATTCTATGATTTGGGCTGACGATTCAACGCAGCTGCATGCGATAACACAGCTTGCGACGAGTCGCCATGCTACATAACGATTTGTCACCAACGTCCTCTTTGCTGCTGTTCAAATCTACGAAGGCGCGATGGCTATCCGACATGATTGTAAATTTGTGGCATGTCCGACGTTGCCCATCCTGATACCGTGTACACCTGCCTACTTTATTATGCGTTCGTCACCATCGACGATCCGGAAGAACTTGTGCGCACGCAGGAGATGCTTTGCAGAGAGCTTCAGTTGCGCGGACGGATTCTCGTTGCTCACGAGGGTCTGAATGGAACGGTTTCAGGTACACAAGAAGCATGTGAGGAATACATGCGAGTTGTCCACACCGACCCACGCTTCGCCAGTATGCAGTTCAAAATCGACATTGTTGAAGATCATGTTTTTAGAAAGATGTTCGTTCGGCTGAAAAAAGAGATCGTAACCTTTCGCAGCAAGACCCCTATAAACCCTTCACAGCAAACAGGCAAGCATCTTTCACCGAAAAAGTTTCATGAACTCCTCACCGATCCAAACGTTGTGGTCGTTGATGGCCGTGCGGACTATGAATACGACATCGGTCACTTCGAAGGTGCAATTCGGCCTGACATCGCCTCGTTCCGGGAATTCCCAGAGTGGATAGAGCGCAATCTCGCGGATGCAAAGAACAAGACAATTCTAACGTACTGCACCGGTGGCGTTCGTTGTGAGAAACTCACAGCCTACTTACTTGCCGAAGGGTACAACGACGTCTACCAGCTTGACGGTGGCATCGTATCGTATGGTAAGGATGCAGACGTGAAGGGGGCTCTGTGGAAGGGGCGCTGCTACGTCTTTGATGAGCGTGTAGCGGTTGATATCAACGCCGACCCGAATAGAGAGATTGTGGGACGGTGTCTTCATTGCGGCCAGCCGACCGAGGAGTATGTAAACTGCGCCAACCACGACTGCCACGAGCAGCACCTGTCGTGTCAGTACTGCCAGGTCGAGTTCGACCAATCGTGCTCCGTGGCGTGCATGACTGCACCGCGTCGTGCTGGCGGTCCCGAATAAGCACGCACTTGTGCAGCGCGATGAAAGTCGCTACGGCATCAAAAAAAAACGCCCCGCCGGTAAAAGGCGAGGCGTTTAGCCAAGGTCAGGGACGTTTGACGGTTAGCGTTGAATCACCAACGGCGTTGTTGCGCGACCTTCTGTCGACGTTACAACAATTGTGTAGTAGCCATTGGCAAGTGTGCTAACAGGAATCTGAATGTCGTGCGGACCTGATGCGAACGTTTCGTCTGCGAGCAGAGCGACGCGTGCGCCAAGCGTATTTACAATCTCGATTAGCACGATGGATGATGCTGGGGTTGTAAACCGGAAGACTCCGTTGTTCGAGGCCGGTTGTGGTGATACAGGTTTGATTGTTAGACCTGATTGATCATCGCTGACGATGACACTAACCTCAGGACTCGTCGATACACTACCGTCTACGTCGACTGTTGTCAGACGGTACAGGTATTCACCTTGAGCAAGGTTGAGGTCGGTTGTTGCATAATCGCGACGCTCCGTTGCATTACCTGCTGCACCGACGGTGCTAACAGTGCTATACGAAGATGTGCCGGCCGCTGTGACGCTTGCGCGCTCGACGATGAAGTGATCTGAGTTCGACTCAGACATCGTTGACCAGAATACGTCAACGTCGTTGCCGCGTGCTTTGGCATCGAATCCGGACAATTCAACCGGTAGAACGATTCCGCCGTTGGTCTGAATGAAGTCGATCGAACCGCGAAGCACACGTTCACCGCCTGTGCGGATACCCGTACGCTCGTAGTGGCGCCAGTCGACACCCAGATACACCGTGTTGGAGTTCAGGCCTTGTACTGCAGCTCCACTAATGGAGTCGACCGTTGTGCGATCGCCCTTCACGTAGATATATGTCGGATTTGCGATACCACTCGTAGTGGCGTCCGAGTATATGCGAACCAACGCTGGAATCGGATCGCCATCGCCAGTGAATCCTGTGCGAATAATATTCTCAATGATGTCACGAGTGATCGTCACACCTTTGATACGCTTCCCGTTGTACGAATTAATTGGTGGCGGTATTGGTGTACCAGGTGCCACATTGCTAACACGTAGAACGCGGTTCACAAATGCTTGGTCGTTGATGACGTTCAGACCTACATGTTTGCGAGCTGCTTCTTGCGAGGCAAGAACGAGGTTCTTCTTTTCCGCCGGTGAACCCGCTGCTACGAATGCACGAATGTCGTTGCGCTCGTAGCGTGTGAATGCTGCTTCGTCGTGTGACCAGAAAAGAGTGCGCCAGATGCGATAGTCAACCGCGCGTTCTTCCCATGCATTCCGCTCGAATACATCATACGCATACTGGCCAACAAGTGGGTCATTAACCCAGCCGATGTGCAGCATGTACTTCATCAAGCTGTCTGCATTCAGGCGGCCAGCGATGTCATTCGATGTCGGTGTGCCAGCGAGGATTGGAGTAGCCGAACCTCTTGCAGAAACCATGGCACGGATACCCGACTTCTGTAGATAGAAGCGCATGTCCTTTGTCGTGGTGTTGTTTGCATTGAACTCATCGGCGCCAGTAGTTACTTCGATACGATAGCGCGGGGTGACGTTAAATGCCATGGTTGAAAAGCGCACCGGTATAACGTAGGAAGGTAGACCTAAATACGTCTGCGGCGTCCAAGCCTGACCGGTGAACAGGATGTCCTTCGATTCGCCCGACGCAAGAGTCGTTGTAACAACGCGATCAACAACCGGAGTCGCATTCCATAGTGGTGTAGCGAGCCCGGCGTTATTCGACGCTGGTGTTTCCATGTAGATACGCAAACGAATGCTTGCATTGCTGCTACCGAGCGAGCCATTGTTGCGGATGAGAGCCGTGATGTCAACAGGTGACTTCGTCATAACGTACATGGCATCACTCGTAACGCCTGTGCTGCTACGATACGTTGACGGCTTCGAGATATCCATTGCCTCGAGGTCGAGGTTGTACTCACGACCGTCGAATTCGTCAGCACCAATATCGTACCGCTGACCGCTTGAGCCGCGCAGATCGCCATCAACATCTACCGCGACACTCGCTAGACGCTCACCACGATTATTCATGATCGATGAGAT
>JBKJNB010000041.1:0-12380 GCA_046595995.1 Candidatus Kapaibacteriota bacterium | reverse complement strand
TTCACTCACCCAACCGAATTCCTGCGTTTCAAATCGTTTACGACGCCAGTCCAGGCTGGATGGACGTTTACGCCCAATGCATTAGTCCCCGGACAAGTCACAGTAACTGCAACTCGTACGCTGCCATCGACAACACTCGTGAATGGTGCTTTCGTAACGCCAGTGTTTGATGCGTTCCTCACAGCAGATGCTTCAGTACCTATCTCCATGACTGCCGCTATTACGCTGCCGTGTGTCATTGCAAGTGGTGATGCTAGCTCCATTAAAATGAAGCTTGTGTGTTACTCCGCAAGTCGAATGGTTCGCTTAGGAAACGCGCCGTTCGCGATGGGCGTTCCGATGCCGAATCCTGCTTCAGATCGAACGGTGGTGCCATATTCCACGGGCATCGACGGGTCGATTACTACGTTTGAACTCGTCGATCAAGTTGGTTCTGTTGTCCGGACACTGACCACCGCCTCGGTACCGTCCGCCGACTACGAGCTCGATCTCTACACCGATGATCTTGGCAGCGGCATCTATTATCTTCGCATGCAAAGCGGACCGTTCTCAGCAACGCGGACGCTGCACGTCATTCGTTAATAAGCAGGGATCAATGATCGACAGCATTGTTGAATCGCTAGGCGATAAGGCCCACTACTTCCTAAACCATCAATGCACGACGATTCCCCGAGAGCAGCTTCATCTGCCTTCGGGGGACACCGTGCAGCGCCTGTACGCACCGTCCGACCGTAACAACCGCGTACTCGCTAACCTCGAACGCGTGCTTTCTACGGGCAGACTTGCAAACACCGGTTACGTATCGATTCTGCCCGTCGATCAGGGCATTGAGCACAGCGCCGGAGCAAGTTTTGCTAAAAACCCGGTGTATTTCGACCCCGAAAACATTGTAACGCTTGCAATGGAGGGGGGCTGCAACGCCGTCGCGTCCACCTTCGGTGTCCTCGGCATCGTTGCACGGCGCTACGCACATCGCATCCCGTTCATCGTAAAGCTCAACCACAATCAGTTGCTCACCTATCCCAATACGTACGACCAGATAATGTTTGGTACGGTGGAGCAGGCATACGACATGGGTGCAGTTGCAGTGGGTGCGACGATTTACTTCGGCTCAGAAGAGAGCTCACGTCAGATTGTCGAAGTGAGTGAAGCGTTTGCTCTAGCACACGAGCTTGGCATGTGTACGATTCTGTGGTGCTATCTGAGAAATGCTGCGTTCAAGACGGACAAAGATTATCATGTGTCCGCCGATCTTACTGGTCAGGCTAACCACCTTGGCGTTACGCTTGGCGCAGATATCATCAAGCAAAAGCTCCCCGAAAACAACGGCGGCTTTGCAGCGCTAAACATGGGCGGTTCGAGCTACGGCAAGCTCGACACACGCATGTATTCAGAACTCTCGAGCGATCATCCGATTGACCTTACACGCTATCAGGTGGCAAACTGCTACATGGGCCGTATCGGGCTAATCAACTCTGGTGGTGCATCGGGCAACAACGACTTCAACGAAGCAATTACTACGGCTGTGATCAACAAACGCGCCGGTGGAATGGGACTTATCAGCGGACGCAAAGCATTTCAGCGTCCGATGAACGAAGGTGTGAGGCTCCTGAATGCAATTCAGGACGTGTATCTAAGTGACGATGTGACGGTGGCCTGAGATGGCCGAGACTAAGCCCCGTCAAGGCGCCCTGCGAGAACTTCGCCGCCTAATTCCGTACTTGAAAAAGTACAAGACCCTCGTAGTATGGGGTCTCGTCTTTATTACGGCGTCGAACTTATGCTCGACAAGCATACCGCGCATTATCGGACGCGTGATTGATGCGCTTAAGCTACCGACGATCTCGACAGACGACGTTACAATCATGCTCCTAGAGATTCTTGCGCTGACAATTGGCAGCGGCTTCTTCATGTTTGCTACACGTCGCACAATCATCGTCATGTCGCGTCGTATCGAAGAAGACTTACGTAACGACTACGTAAACGCTCTGCAGAAGCAAGCACAGAAATTCTATCACGATCGCTCGACAGGATCGTTATTAGCATTGTTTACTAATGACATCGGCGCCGTTCGCGAGTTTATTGGTCCAGCCGTGATGTACACCGCAAACACCATCACAACGTTCGCCTTCGCGCTTACCTGGATGATTACGTTGAACGGATGGCTCACCGTTGCCATCATCATTCCTGTACCGATCATCGCACTCGTTACGTATCGGCTAGGCAAGAAAATTCATGAGAACTACCGCTCGGTTCAGGAACAGTATGAGCTCGTTACTACACATGCACAAGAGACGTTCTCCGGAGTGCGTGTGGTACGTGCGTACTCACGGCAACAACACGAAAGCGATTCGTTCGACAACCTGAATCGTAACTACTACGGTCGCAACATGCGTTTGGCGCGTGTAAACTCGTTACTGATGCCTTCGATGATGGTGCTATTCAACTTTACGTACCTAATCGTGCTCGGTGTTGGTGGCTGGTTTGTGATGCGCGGCACGCTTACCGTCGGCGAACTCACGCAGTTCTTCATCTATCTCAACCAATTGCTGTGGCCAATTGCTGCCATAGGGTGGGTTACCGGAATGATTCAGCGCGGCGCGGCGTCTATGGGCCGCTTGGGCGTCATCATCGACCACGTTCCGGTTGTGCGCAACGCTGATGACGTTCAACCGGTGCTGACGCCCCCCCTTACTGGCGATATCACATTTGAGAACGTCACGCTAACGTATGGCGGATCTCGTGCGGTGCTTGAACACATCAACCTACGGATTGCGGCAGGTTCGTCGCTCGGCATTGTTGGACAGGTTGGTAGCGGCAAAACGTCGATAGTCAACTTGATACCTCGACTCTACGACGTTGCCGCAGGCAGCGTGCAAGTTGATGGCGTTGATGTACGCGATCTTCCACTCGATGTGCTTCGGGGCAGTATCGCTGTGGTGCCACAGGAATCGTTTCTCTTTAGTGAAACCATTCGCGAGAATGTTCGCTTCGGACGCCACGATGCAACAGATGAAGAAGTCCTCGAGGCCTCTCGTGTTGCTCAGCTCGACCCCGATGTCCAGCTATTACCAATGGGATACGACACCGTTGTCGGAGAGCGCGGCATAACGTTGTCTGGCGGACAAAAGCAACGCACTGCGTTAGCTCGTGCCATCCTTGCACGTCCGTCAATTCTGATTCTTGACGACTCGCTTTCGGCGGTAGACACCGACACCGAATCGCGAATTCTAGACGGACTCAAAGCCGTGATGAAGGGTCGCACTTCGATTGTGATTGCACATCGTATCTCTACAGTAAAGGACTGCGATAATATCATCGTGCTCGATGACGGACGCATAATCGAGGAGGGTAACCACGATGACCTTCTCGCACGCAGAGGCGTGTATGCAGATATGTTCGAACGCCAACTCCTCGAAGAATTAATTGCCTAAGCGCAACTCGCTTGCTGCCTAATTGCCGGATGATTGCCTAATGAATGTACACGAGAATATCCTTGCCCTAATTGGCAATACACCCCTAGTGCGCTTGCACGCGATAACGCGCGGCATTAGCGCGCCTATCTACGTAAAGCTAGAGAGCCGCAATCCAGGTGGCAGCGTGAAAGATCGCATTGGCATAGCCATGCTGGAAGCTGCAGAGCGCGACGGCCTTATCAAACCCGGCGATCTGATTATCGAACCCACAAGTGGCAATACAGGCATTGGTCTTGCTCTCGCATCGCGTCTCAAAGGCTACAACTGTTTGTTTGTAATGACAGACAAGGCCTCGCAAGAACGCGTGCGGTATCTTAAGGCACTCGGCGCAGACGTACTCATTGTTTCGAGCGCTGCGAAGATGTCATCGCCAGAGTATTACTGGAACACTGCAAAACGTCTGAGCGAGGAGCTGCCGAATGCGTTCATGCTGAACCAGTATGACAATCCGGCCAATCCGAATATTCATGAGGCTACGACCGGACCTGAAATCTGGCGCGATACCGATGGCACCATCACACACTTCATAGGAAGCATTGGTACTGGCGGTACGATTACTGGCGTAGGACGATATCTGAAAAAGCAGAACGCGAACATCAAGGTAATTGGTGCAGATCCGGTCGGTTCTTCAATCAAGACCTTTAAAGACACAGGTCGTCTCGTCGAAGCACTGCCCTACCTCATCGAAGGTGTGGGTCAGGAGCGTATTCCCGGCAATCTCGATCTCAGCGTTATCGACGATATTATAAACGTTTCCGATAAAGACGCTTTTGCGACGGCACGTGCATTGGCACGAGAAGAGGGAATCTTCTGCGGCGGTTCGTCGGGAATGATTGTTTCGTGCGCCCTTCGTGTTGCGAAACTCCTGCCTGCTGACGCGTGTGTTGTTGCTACCATCTGTGACACGGGTGAGCGTTACCTAACCAAACACCACAGCGATGAATGGCTGAAGGAAAACGATCTCCTCGATAAAGACCGCTTCATGCTGCGCGACGTACTCGCTGCGAAGCGCTCACGCAGTACGGTACCACCACTTGTACACGTCAAGTCGGAAGACACTGTACAGGACGCCCTTTCCTTAATGCAGTCGCACGGCGTTAGCGATATGCCAGTAATTGATGGTGACGATCTCGCTGGAACGGCGCGAGAAAACAAGCTTATGGCAGCCGTAATTGAGAACCGTCAGGCTCTTTCGCGCACGGTGCAGGAGTTCATGGAAGCCCCAGCACCCATCCTAGACGCTCATGACGACATCTCTAAGGGCATCGCGCTATTGCGTAATGTGCCGATGGTTGTCGTATCTGAATTCGGGCGCCTATCAGGCGTAATTACACGTCACGACGTGCTTGAGTACTTGTAGCCGAGACCGCAGTAGAGTAAGAGTATTTGTAGCCTAGACCGGAGTCTGACCGCGGAATCGTCAGCTCTTCTTCCAGTCAGTGAAGTCGACGGAGTCTTCGCCTCCATCCACACCAAGTACCTCACCGTTTATCCAGTGCGCTTCGTCACGCACAAGAAGGCGAATCACGTCTGCAACGTCGTCGGGCGTTGTTAGCCTGTGATACGGATTCCGCATGTGAGCGTTGTCCATGATCTCCGCATAGCTCGGAATTTTCGCTAGCGCGGGTGTAAAAGTCACGCCTGCGCGTATCGTATTTGCAGTAATGCCGTAAGGGGCCAGCTCCAGAGCGAGCTGACGGCAATAGGACTCCATAGCAGCCTTAGCTGCGGAGACAGCGCCATAAGAAGGTAACACGCGCGTTGAGCCGGCGCTTGTAAGTCCGAGGATGCGTCCGCCCGGACCCATTAGCTCATTACGAATAAGATCTTGGGTGTAGTACACAAGACTATTAGCCATGACATCGAGGGTCATCTCAAGGTTCTTCAGAGAAATGGTATCAATGCCTTCTGGTGCAACGAATGGCTTAAGTGTGCCAAAGGCAAGCGAGTGCAGCATAAGGCGGATTGTTGCTCCCTCGTGTTTGCTGAATTCCTCCTTGATCGATCGCATGAGGTCGGCGCGACGTTCAGCATCGACGGCATTCATGTTAAAGAAGTGATGCCGAACACCAATCGAGGAAAGTTCGGCGGTTATTTCTTCAACGAGTTTGAGACCTGCGGCTCTATCGAAGTGTACACCAATGATGTGATACCCTTCGCGTGCGAGCGCGAGAGCTGTTGCGCGACCAAAACCACTGGAGGCGCCAAGGATGAGTGCGTATCGATTCTTGGAAGTCATGGCCGCAAAGTTAGGAAACCCCATGCGCAGGCAAGCACTACTCGCGGATAAAGATCTCATAGGCGCGCTGCTTGCCGCCCACCTGCTCAGATGCTGAGTCATAGTTGCGTTCCCGCAGGAGCATGCCATCAACCATAAATTTCACTTCAACAGTGCGGTACGATCCACCACTTTCCTGTGCCTGGCATGCCGTGCCATGCGTCGAGCCGCCAAAAACACTGCCATCGAACTGCATGTAGATCTCGCAGCCGCGTCGTCGTCGAAGGCCAGATACGTCAATCATAAAATTCTTGCCCCCTATGCCTATGCCCCTTAAGTCTGTCAAGTCGTATTGGTCACCAAGGGGAAGATCGTACTCGAGAAGCTCGATCATGCCTTCTTCAACACGCTGAATGTGCCAAATGCAGCGGAATCTCCACATCGAGGTATCGGTAGCATGGCGCTCTTCGACGAAGAACCATCCGCTGTCGCTACTGATATCGATGAATTGCGTTATGTGTAGTCGGTTTAGGCGGACTGCAGAGTCCTGCGCGGCCTGAAGTTTGTTATTAAATGATCCTTGTACCCATTTGTGCAGCTTAAGCACATCGGTATCTGTTGCGAAGACGGTAGAACTCGCCAGCAACATTGCAATAGCAAGAACAAGGGGGGGCCACAAGGTCGTTGAGAGTATTCTTGGCGTCATAGAAATCGCTTCGATAATTCGTCGTAGGAGATAACAACGTAGACTGGCTGCCCACGCGGTGTGGTGTGCGGTACGGAGGTGGTGAACAATTCGCGTACGATGGCAGCTGCCTCTTCAGGTTGAACGGTGTCCGCGGTACGCATTGCTTGCCGTGCCGAGTAAATAGCCACAACACCGTCCCGACGTCTGTCTGCCGGTAGACGGCCGCTCTCCTCTAACGATTGCAGCATCTCGTCGAGCACGAGCTCTTCGCTGCCCGCACGAACGTCTGCTGGAACCGCATGCACGTCGACTGTGCCGTTGGTTTGTACTTCAAGTCGAAACCCTAGCGATTCAAATTCGCGCAGGTGTTCGCGCAGCAACGCCGCACGCGATGGCATGAGTGAGAGCGTTACCGAGAATAACAAAGCCTGAGCAGTAACAGCCTCTTCGGGTGATCGGCGCATGAGGCGTTCATACAGAATACGCTCGTGGGCCGCGCGCTGATCGATAACAACAATGCCTTCTGCAGATGACGTAACCAGGTAGTGTCCGCCAAGCTGCAGAACAGTCGACGCCGCCACTTCGCTGTTACTCTTGCCGAACAACTGTGCAAGATTCTGCCGTGCCGCAGCCGACATGCCCGACTGAACCTGACCATACGGCTGCTGCCCGTATGAGGAGTTGTGTGGCGTTTGCCCGTACGCCGACTGCCCTGCGCCACTGGGCAGAATCTCGCCCGTGAAGCGATTCACAATCAAAGCAGTACCCTGACCAGGTGACTGTAGCGACTGAAGGGGCTGTGCGGCAAGGGGCGCGTTGCCTATAAACGATGGAATAACGTTCGCCTTCTGAAGAGCAGCGGCAACGCTCATCTGCACGAGCAGGTATACCGCATGTTCGTTCTCGAACTTTACTTCATTCTTTTGCGGATGCACGTTCACATCCACAACGTGTGGGTCTATGGTAATGTGCAGCACGAATAACGGATGCTGACCTTGGTCGAGCAGATGTTCGTGCGCCGTGTTCACAGCATGCGCCAGCGGACGACTTACAATGCCACGTCCATTCAGAAACAGAAACTGTCCGCTTCGACTTTGCCGTGCTGTTGAGGGTATGCCGAGAAAACCGTGAATGCTGATGCCCGACTCATTACCGTCCACCGACAGCAGCATACGCGACGGATCGACGGCGAGCACGTCTGCGGAGCGGCGCTGCAGCGTTGTCGGCTGAAGATCGAAGACAAGCACGCTTCCGTCGTAGAACGTAAATCGAACGTCCGGACGTGACAATGCCATGCGCTGCATGGTCTCGCTGATATGACGAAACTCAGTAAGGTCTGACTTGAGAAATTTCTTGCGCGCTGGTACATTGTAAAAAAGATTACGGACGTAGACTTGTGTCCCTTGGTCACACGAACACGGCTTTACATCTGGCGACGTTCCGGGTGTCGAACGCAACAACCATCCTGTGTTTTCTTCTTCTCTGCGTGTGCGGATTTCTAAATCGGCGACGGCGGCAATAGATGCCAGTGCTTCGCCACGAAAACCCAGCGTCCGAATGGCATGTAGATCTTCCTGCGTTGTAATCTTGCTTGTTGCGTGACGCACCGTAGCAAGCTCGAGGTCGTCCTTGCCAAGTCCACCGCCATTGTCAATCGTGTGGATGAGGGTCTTGCCAGCGTCGCGAACGATAACCGTGATGTGTGTAGCACCGGCATCGACAGAGTTCTCCACCAGTTCTTTGACCACCGATTCGGGTCGCTGCACAACTTCACCTGCAGCAATCTGGTTGGCGAGGTGATCAGGTAAAAGGTGAATCGTGGTATGCGGCATTACGGCAAAGTTATCACCGCATGCGTAGGTTAGCCCCTTGAATGTCTGACTTCACTCCTCTCCTCGCCTACCAACTCCTTGTCACCGCTGTCCTCTGCGCCCTACTCGGGATATGCGTATGGAATCTCTCGCGGTTTCAGCGCCTTGGCGGCAGCAGCCCCCTACCCACGACGGGTCCGAGCGTTTCGGTGCTCATTCCAGCTAGGAACGAAGAACGCTGCATCGAGGCCTGCGTGCGCTCGCTGTGTACGCAGACGTACGGGCGGGAGACTGCCGGCCAGGAGGCAACCGGCCAGGAGACAACCGGCTTGGTAGAGGTAGTCGTGCTTGACGACGGATCTGTTGATGGCACGCCGGAGATTTTGCGTCGGCTGCAGCAGGAATTTCCTAAGCTGCGGGTTATGAGCGGCTCCCCATTGCCAGAGGGTTGGGTCGGAAAGTCGTGGGCATGCCATCAGCTTGCACAGCAAGCTTCAGGCGACATCCTGCTGTTTACCGATGCAGACACAGAGCACGCTCCGGAGTGTATTGCGGCGACAGCGAAGTTTGTTGAAGATGCGGACATCGAATTTTTCTCTGTTATCCCCTATGAGGTGTTTGGGTCGTTCGGAGAACACGTGGTTATTCCGATGATTCACGTGCTGTTCCTATGCTACGCTCCGATGGGAATAATTAAAGGATCGCGCACCAGTCCGGTTGCCGCCGCCAACGGACAATTCATGTGTTTTACGCGCTCTGGCTATACGAAAGCAGGCGGACATGTAGGCGTACATGATTCACTCGTCGAAGACATATTTCTTGCAAAGAACGCGAAGCGCGCTGGGTTACGCATGACCCTCGTGGACGCAACGCAATACGTCTCTTGTCGGATGTATGAGAACGCGCGGCAAGTAACGGAAGGATTCTCAAAGAACTTCTTTCCTGCGACCGGCTATAACCTGCCGTTTACGATTTTCTTTATGATGCACGTAGTAACGGCATTCATCGTCCCCGTGTTCTTCTGGCTCGAAGGCTGGTACGTATTGTCTGTTATCCAGCTCTCTGCTGCTGCGTGCATCCGTCTGCTGATTGCGTTTCGATTCCGGATGCCTTGGTGGCACGTTTTCTTGCAGCCCGTAACTGCAGCATGGACAGTTTTTATTGGACTAAATTCTATTCGCTGGACTTATTCAAAGCAGGGCGTTCGATGGAAGGGCCGTGCGTATCTCAGAGGAGACAGTGGTGGATAAGGCTTCGGGAATTGAACAGCTACGCGACTTGTTCCTGCTTCGGATGCGTGAGCCTGAGGGCGCAGAGCGGCCCTATTACACTACAGGTTCTATCGTAGGCGCGGCATTGATGCGCGTGGCTATCATCGCAACAGTACTACTGCTGTTGAATGAACGCTATGGCTCGACGAAGTGGTGGTGGACTGTTGCGTTGTTTTCCCTTTGGGGCATAGGGGCGTACCCGGCGTGGGTGCAGTACCGACGATTCAACGACAGTGTCGACAAGATGACAGAGGGTACGTTATGCGGTTCGTGCAGACACTTCAACCCCACGAACCAATTGTGCATGGTGCTCGACGAACACGTTACGTCTGACGCACCTCCGTGCGAAGGCGAAGCCTGGGAGCCCAAGTAAGAGGCAAGCTGGTCTGCAGCACAACGTCGATGTATGCTACTTCAGCGCATCCATGCGCTTCAGTTTGTACTGTCCCCTGTCGTCTACTTCGAACGCGAACGTCTTGTTCACTGTATTCGCGTAATTCCATATTTCTACCGGTTTGTTATTCGGCGTCAGCTTCTTGATAATCGTCGTTGGTTGTCCGTACAGAATATAAATTTTTCCACGATCGCCGCGTGCGCCATCTGGTTCGGCGAGTGTGCTGAATGCAAAGAACGCCTGGTCGACTCGATGGTAATACTCCGCCATCCGTTCGTTGTAGGTGGTGGTCGGTGTCGGGTCCTGCGCTCTCCAATACGCCATGAGTTTCTCACGGCGCTCTACGTCAGAGCCACCATCAATCCTATCGTGTATCTCTTCCTTTGCCACGTACCGCAGAATCTCGACTCCGTAGGAAATTGTGCGCAGTGAGAGCGGCATATTCTCCCACAAAATCTGGAACGGGACTGTTATGGTATCCGAAGTACCCGCTCGTACAAGAGCCATCGTGTATCGGCCCGGTACCATGCCAGTCACCGGAATCGGTACTTCGATAATAGCAACGTTGCCGGTACCATCGCGTTCATCGATTTCGAGAAAGGGTGCGTCGTTCGTGGAACGAGGCGACATTTCGATGGCTTGCTTTGGACGCGACTTCAGCGTGCCCTGAATATCAACCACTTGCCACCAACGGATGTCGCGTGCGTCATACGGCAATTGTCGAATCGTGTAACCGTACGTATGCGCTGTTGCATCAGACACAAGAAGAAGAGCAACGGCATCGGTTGCACCAAACGCAACGTTGCCACCGAAGATGAATGGCCGCACTGTTGTGCCACCAGTCTTCGTAAGGGGCTGTCCAAATATTGGCTGCGTAATCTGACTGTTGGCTGAAAGTGGGCTGAAGGACACCACGGGTAGCTTGACTTTGCGTTGCTGACTTTCTTTACGCGCAAGGAGTTCGACAGAAACCGTGTATGTACCCGGAGCAACACCGACTGACGACCACCCATAGTGAAAGTCGGTCTTGCTGTTCGTCTCTTCAAACGTATTCGTATACGCAGTGTCCTTCCAGGGTAAGCGTTGTCTAATTACACCAAGGGTATCGCGCACCTCTATGCTTACGCTCATCTCTGCTTTGTAATTGCCACCCACATCTTCGCGGTCGTCATTACGTACAAACGTCAGAAAGTCGTTTGCCATTCTAAAGAGCACAATAATCCGCGCAGAATCACCCTTTTCCGTCGGAATAGCAACGGCTTCGGCATGGAATCGTTCGCCATAATCAAGGAACATCATGCGGTCCTGCACGCCACGACTCTGCGCTTGTGCACCTACAGCGACAAAGCTTACGGCTACGAGAACCAGAAACATTCTCGCGAAGTTCAAAATTCTCACAGTGCTCAAAATTCTTGCTATGCTCATAGTGTACCTTCGAGATAGTCGCGCAGCAACACCGCTGCGGACACTTCATCCTTTTTACCCTTGGCCTGTCGCTGGTGCTTTCGCATTCCCGACGTGCGCATTACCTCAAACGCCTTCTTCGTGCTAAACGACTCGTCAATTTCATAAATCGGCAAATCAACGCGCTTCTTGAGTTCTTCTATGAAGACCGTAATGCGCTCTATGATTGGAGTGGTGCGTCCGTCATCCAGCCACGGAACGCCAACCATGACGACGCTAATGCGGTCATCGTGCAGGCGTCGGAGCAGCTCATCCCACACCGTCGCTACCACATTGTCAATCGCCGGACGTGTAGACACCACGATGTGCATTTCGTCACAAACAGCAACGCCAATCCGTGCATCACCGTAGTCGAGGACGGCTATACGCTGCCCCGCAAGGGTCTGTCGATCAGGGGGCTTACTCATGACGCCCCCCCTTCTTCAACTGCATATCGTGCATTTCGCAAGCGCGGGCCTTCCATTCCATGTGGAATGCGGAACACCACCTGGGTCCCCCGCCCTTGCTCGCTGGTAACGCGTAACGACCCATGATGCATGTGAACGACGTGCTGCATAATCATCGTGCCAATACCAGTGCCCGATCCATCTTTCGACGTTGTGAAGTACGGACGCATCATGTTCGCCAAGGTGTGGGCGTCCATGCCAACGCCTGTGTCGCTCACGCGCACATACACATACGTGCGATCGAACCACGTGGCTATCTCGATCTGACCTGGCTGACCCCTTAAAGCCTTTATTCCATTTTCGACGGCATTACGAACCGCTCGCGAGAGCTTTAAGCGGTCGACGTTCATCATCGTGCCGCGCAGCTTCATCGAAAATGTCACGTGCGGGAACATGCCAGGGTCGAACTCATGGCGTATTTCCGTACACAGCTCTGCACTATGAACAGGCGCCCTCTCCAGATCCTCAGAGCGACCTACACTTACGAGGTCGCGCACGCGCTGAATGAGAATGCCAACCTGAAACAGGATGCGCCGACGTCGCTCGGCGTCAGGCTCGACCGGACTCGATTGTAATTGTTCGGCATTGAGTCGAATAGTCGACAGGTTCGTT
>JBKJNB010000018.1:0-23843 GCA_046595995.1 Candidatus Kapaibacteriota bacterium | reverse complement strand
CAGGTCTAACAATACTTGTGTTTGCAAAACTGGGAACTACTCTATTTGTGGGTACAGACATGGGTGTGAAGGTCTCGACTGACGACGGCAAAACATGGCAAAGGTCCTTGAACGTTTCTTACTGTTATGGTCTCGCCGTTTCTGGGTCCAGTGTTTATGCTGGTTCGTTTGATGATGGGGTGTTCAGATCGACAGACAACGGTGCGTCGTGGACGCAGCAGCGCAACGGCATTCCTGAGGGGACGTCGATGTCCGGATTCGCTTCCAACGGAGCAGATGTATACGCTGCAGGTACTCGCATGGAATGGCAGACATACGGAATGCTTGGCGGACTTTATCGTTCTAGTGACGGCGGCGGCTCATGGACGGAGCTGAATAGTGGGCTTTCGAGCATTGATGTCAACACAGTTGTTGTGCGTGGATCGACCGTTTTCGTAGGCACGCTTTACGGTGGTGTCTTCCGTTCGACGAATAGGGGCGAAACATGGGTGCCAGTAAACTTCGGTCTCGCAGCAAGTTGTGTTGATGCCATTGCCGTGGTGGGCACCGACGTCTTTGCTGTCTCGCAAAACGGTGGTGTAAACATGTTTAGAGAAAGCAATCCAGGTTGGAAACCGAGAAGCACCAACATCGAATACCTGCATGCGCGTGCAATTGCGGCAACCAATACGAGCATGATTGCTTATAGTGGCGCTAAGTTCTACCGGTCGACGAACAGAGGCTTGCATTGGGACACTGTCTTAAGTCGCCAATCAGGCATGTCTGTGAAATCAATCGTCGTACGTAACAACAACTATTACGTGGCTGGTTGGGGTGGCGTTTACCGCTCCACAGACGACGGTGTAACATGGGAGAACATAAGGGACATTGGGTATGGTGAAGACATCACATCCTTTGCAGTAAGCGGCAACTACCTCATTGCCGGTTCCGGCGACAGTGGCGTATTCCGTTCATCCGACAATGGTGCAACGTGGGCCTTGTCTAACGAAGGAATCTCTTACAAACGCATACAAGCTCTAGCAGCGAACAATACACACCTCTTTGCAGGGACAAGACAGGGCTACGTATATAGCTCAACGGACAATGGCTCAACCTGGCATATGTCCTACTCCGAAATGGGCACGGGTGACGTTGTCACAATGGAAGTACTGGACAGTAATGTTTTCGTGGCAACTATAGATAACGGCATAGTGCGCTCAACAGACAATGGCACAACGTGGCAAGCTGTCACCAGCTCCCTGCCTAACGACAATTTTAGATCCATTGCATTCAGTAGGACGCACATCTATGTTGGCTCGAACGGTAGCGGCGTGTGGCGACGTCCGCTCGCCGAACTCATCAGCTCGGTACAAGAGGTCGACTCTGAACCAGGAGACGTTCACGCACTCCGTGTTCATCCCAACCCATCCAATGCATCCACGTCCATCTCATTCACGCTGGCGCACGCTGACATTGTAACGCTAAACATCTTTACTACCAACGGCGAACGTATCGCAACGCTCCTCTCCGAACACCTGGAAGCGGGTCCGCATACTGTCGAATGGAATTCTGTAGGGGGCGCCGGAGGCGCAGGGGGTTTGTACTACGTGCAGATGCAGAGCGGCGGCGTTATGCAGACGCAGCGCATTGTGTTGGTACGATGAACTTTAGCAAATCCATCTCGTTGGCTTGTTGGTGCAATCATTGCCTACGTCATCGGTAGAAGCGAGAACGCCATTCACTCAGGTCCGCAATAAAGTCACACCAGGCATTCCTGTCTGCACTGAACGACAAACGAAAGTTTGCTTCGGATCTATTGGGAGATCGGTGGCGTGTTGGCGGAGCGTCAGAAGGAGGAAGGCTGGGGTGCGGCCGTGTTGCCAAAACTTGCCACCGACATTCGGAATGACCTGTCAGACGTCAAGGGATTTTCGGCCAGAAACATGCGCCTCATGATCCAGTTTAGACAAGAGTACCAGGAGTTATTCTCAATTCGGCCACAGGCTGTGGCCGAATTAGCTGTCGTGGCCAAAGGGCTCCCAATTTGGCAACAGCCTGTTGCCAAATTGCCATGGGGTCATACAATATTGCTAATGCAAAGGGTGAAGGACGTGCCTACACGGCTCTGGTACACGCTGCAAGCGGTCGAACAGGGCTGGAGTCGAAACGTTCTTGCGCTCCAGATCGACAGCCATGCACACGAGCACCAGGGCACAGCAGTGTCCAACTTCGCTGCCACTTTGCCACCAGCTCAGTCCGATTTGGCGAGTCAACTTCTCAAAGACCCTTACATCTTCGACTTTCTCACACTCGCGCCATTATTTCGAGAACGCGAGCTAGAATCCGGACTCCTTCGGCACCTGCAGAGTTTTCTCATGGAACTAGGCGCAGGATTCGCTTTCGTGGGTAGACAAGTGCGCGTTGAAGTAGGTGATGATGACTTCTACATCGACCTACTCTTCTACCATCTCAAATTGAGATGTTTCGTCGTTGTAGATCTGAAAGTCGGCGAGTTCAAGCCAGAGCATGTCGGCAAGATGAACTTCTATCTCAATGCCATCGATGCGGACATGCGCCACGACGACGACGCACCGTGTATCGGTCTCATTCTCTGTCAGGAAAAGAATCGCGTCGTTGCAGAGTATTCGCTGCGCGGAATCGACAAGGCCATTGGCGTTTCTGCGTACGAACTCACGCGCTCTTTACCCAAGAATTTGCAGAGCATGCTGCCAACGATTGAGGATCTCGAATCGGAGCTTGCGCGAACGAGGTAGTCGGTGTTTTGGCAACGGTGGAATAACCGAAGTCTGCCTATTTTGAGTTCATGAATCGTACCGTCCACATTGTGCTATCGGTTTTGTGTGCAGCGCTCACGGCGCACGCGCAAGGCGTCTACGTCTATTGCACACGGGATGTCGACGGAGCAAAGATTCAGGCGGATTCAATTCGCGTTGAATGCGTGGAGTATGGCATCGACACCGTGGTCAAGGGTTCGGTGTTTGAATTGCCTGCGATAACGGACGTGCATCAAGAGGGTCCGTTGACCTATGAGTACATCGAATACGAGTTATTCGACTTGCGAGGATGCGCGCTCGGACGTCAACGCAGTTCGACCATGCAAGGGGGCTTGCAATGGGTTGACCATCTGGGCGTTGTGTTCGTACGGCGCTTGTCTGCGGTTTCGTCGGACGGTGGCAAGTTCGGAACGCAGATTCTTGACATACCCCAACTTCGCGTCACCGCGTGGCGAGATGGGTATAAGCCCGCTACAAGTGCATCTATCTACCCAACGAAGGAGAATGTAGGTGTGCATCTGGTGCTTGAACTTAAGCCATGGTGGTACCGCCTTTGGAAGGTTCATGTAACGGTGACTGCACCACGAGTACAGTATGCCATCGATGGCTTCGAAGGACACGGCGCTACAGCAAGAAGTTGGCACTACAAGGGTGTCAAGTCATCTTCGTTCGACCTAACAGTTGGGTACTGGACGACATCGTTGGGTGTCTATGTGCCGTGGGAAGTGTCGAATGGATCCGCAACGTATGAATACTACAACGAACAGGGCGGTGGCGCATCTTATACAGCGGCAGAGATGGAAATTGACACCACTGCGAACAGAGTACTCTCACTCAGGTTGCGGATATCTGGCTCGTTAAGTCATGACCGTGAGTCACGGTCGGTGCAATTGAAGTCGTTGCCGGACTGGAGCATCATGACCCCGGGTATGCTAGATGTTCACTTAGTAGACAGTACCGCTGATGCAAGCGTTTCTTCCATTAGCTACAAGTATGTTAAGAGCCTCACCCCAGGACTACCCGCAGGCGGCAGTGAGACGACCACCGAAGGACCACACATACCAACAGCACATGGCACTTTGGTCGGCTGCACGATTTACTTGAAGGAGTGAGTCAACCTTGAACATACAGACTAAACCTTTTTGAGGCGCGTGAGCATGAACATCGTAAAAATCCTGGTCTGCGTCATGTTGTGCGCTACGAGTGCTTCAGCCCAGTACGACTGGGTACAGCAGAGTACATTGCCGACGTCCCATGACTTGATGGACGTTTGTAATGCTGGTTCGAGCACGCAATTCGCGGTTGGTGCACGTGGAACGATTCTGAAGTCGACAAATCAAGGATCGACGTGGCAACTCTTGCCCAATAGAATATCGCTGCGTTTACAATCGGTCAGTTTTTCCGATGCCAGTAACGGGTTCATCGTGGGTGTTAGCGGCCTCATCCTACGTACAACGGACGCAGGTGCAACGTGGCTGCCACAATCGAGTGGAGTTTCTCACATTCTAAATAGCGTTGCGATGATTGACTCGCTAACGAGTACTGTAGTTGGTACGGGTGGTGTGATTCTTCGGACATCTGATGCGGGTAGTACGTGGCTCCCACAAGAGAGCGGAACTACGGTAGAGTTGCATGGAACTGCATTTACGAGTCGTAGCCACGGTGTTGCCGTGAGTGAAGCGGGTGATTTGATACTGACAAGAGACGGTGGTGAGACCTGGGTTCGAAAGCAACTTCCAGGACTAGTGTTTCCACTATATGACGTGTGCTTTTCGACAGCTTCCATAGGTACGACCGTGGGAGTGACCGGACAAATTTATCATACATCGGATGGTGGTGAATTGTGGACCGAACAGACTCGCGTGAACAACACAGATTTGCTCCATGTTAGTTTTCGTGATGCGTTACATGGAATCGCATCTGGAATGATGGGTACTGTGATACGGACTACCAACGGTGGACTTACATGGACCTTACGCTCAATTGACACGCGAAGTACGTTGTATGGCAATTGTTTTAACGGCAGTGGTCAGGCAATTGTTGTGGGCGATGATGGCGCGATTTACACATCCGCAGACAATGAACTGACATGGGTGTCGAAATCGATCGGTTCAAGAACTGTTCTCTGGTCAGTTGCATGTCCCTCCAACGATGTGATCTTTGTTACGGGTGACTCAGGCAATCTTCGTCGGTCGCTCGATGGCGGTCGAACATGGGACGATCAGGTTACTGGAGCGACTAGCCGGATTTACTCTATTTGTTTTACGGACGTCAACACGGGTAATGCGTTAACCGGCACAGGACAGTTTTTACGCACAACCGACGCTGGCTCGTCGTGGACGATATCACCGGTACTGTCAAGCAGACTGCTAAATAGTGTAGATTTTTACGATGCCGACGTGGGAATCATTGTCGGCAACAATGGCACCATCCTCCGCACCCAAGATGGCGGAGTCTCATGGGCTTTGCGCGACAGTGTTACAAAAAGATTCCTGCGCGATGTCTGTTTTGTAAACGCAACAACGGCTGTCGCCATAGGAACCCGAGGCGCGATTTTTCGCACGACCGATGCAGGGCTTAACTGGGATAGTGTTGTCTCAGCCGTGAGCGATGATTTGTACAGCGTCGCGTTTGCCGGAGGCTCTGTCGGCATAGCCGTTTCCATGTACGGCGCGATTCTGCGTTCAACAGACGCGGGAATCTCCTGGCTTACAATCGTATCAGGTACGGTAGACCGATTACAGTCTGTAGCTGCATCGGATGCAAAGAATTGGTTCGTCGCGGGGAATAATCACATCCTGCATTCCGAAGACTCCGGAAAGTCATGGAAGAAGCAGACTACAGTAACAGGTTACGGTGCCCATGCAATCGCCCTTAGCGACTCTTTACATGGAAGTGCTGTCGTCGGTTTTGGTACCATTCTCCGATACGACCCAACGAAGAGCGGTACGAATCCGTACCCCGTGCGTCCACAGACTTCTCCGACATCTATTTTGTTAGAGAGCGAATATGATGGTGTTATCGGCTCCCCTAAGACTGCTCGACTAACCATCACAAATGATTCGGAAATACCGACAATCTGGTCGGGCCGGATCATGCCCATTCAGCAGACCCCTTCAAATTTTTCTGTCGACTTCGGAGGCGATGAAAACTTCCGCCTTGCTCGCGGTGAGTCGATAGCTGTGGACATCACGTACACTGCCGACGCAACGGAGCAACATCAAACCACGCTTTGGATAATATCAACAGATACTACGAATGTCGAACCAGCACTTCGCAGAATCGGTGTTCCTATCACCGGGCGTGCTCTTTCCGATGTGAACGGTATTCAAGACGATGCCACTGAGAATGCGTCCATCGAAATTCGTCCGAACCCCATTACAGAATCACTGCACATTCGCATGATCCTCGTTGCCGATGCCGTAGTTTCTATCAGTCTATTCGATGCATTAGGGTCTATGGTATGGGGCTCAGGAAAGGTGCTCGCACACATCGGCACCAGCGCACTTGACTTCCCCATGACAACGCTTGCGAATGGACTCTATTACTGTCGCCTCGATATCGGTAGCCAGTCAGCGACAAGGCTGGTCAGTGTTCTGCGTTAATTGCTTACATGCTCGCAATCCAATCGCGCACTCAAGTCATAGCACCCTGGCGATCCCGGGCAGATTCGAACTGCCGACCTTCAGCTTCGGAGGCTGACATTCTATCCAGCTGAACTACGGGATCAGTGTTGGCTAAAATACGGCGATCGACTCAAGCGAGATTGGAGTCTGGTCTCGAGGCGTCAATTTGAGTGATCTTAGGAAGTTTATCGTACTGTTGTAATATTCCTAAAGTCAGTATAAATTCGATAATGAATCCAGTTACGAACCCATATTCGCCGGGTGCAGGGACGCAGCCTCCGGAGCTAGCTGGACGCGACGAGGTGAGGGAGGATGTACGAGTTGTAATCGAACGGACCCGCATCGGAAGGTCGGCTAAGAGTGTGTTAATGATAGGACTTAGGGGTGTTGGAAAAACTGTTCTACTCGATAGGATGCGCGACGACGCTGAAACCTTAGGCATTCACACTTTGCGTATCGAGGCGCCTGAGAACCGTTCGCTCCCAGCCTTGCTGGCCCCTGAATTGCGCCTCGCTCTCTTGAGACTTTCGAGGATTGACAAAGCGAAAGACCTCGCTAAACGCGCACTACGCGCGCTAGCAGGTTTTGCCACAGGGCTCAAAATGACATACTCGGATATTGAAGTGGGGTTCGATTATGATCCGGAGCCGGGTCTAGCTGATAATGGTGATCTCGAACACGATCTACAGGCTCTTTTCGAAGTAATTGGTGAAGCCGCAAAACGAGCAGAAACCGCACTAGTATTGTTTGCTGATGAGCTTCAATACGTGCGAGAGAGTGAACTCGAAGCGCTTATTACAGCTTTACACCGCATTAATCAGAAACACCTCCCGATTGCATTAATCGGTGCTGGCCTTCCCCAATTGCGAGCCAATATTGGCAACGCAAAGTCATATGCGGAACGACTCTTCGAATTCCCAGAAATTGGTCCGCTAGCTCCAGGTGCGGCTAAACTGGCTATCACCAAACCCGCCTTCGATGAAAACGTTGTATTCGATGATGAAGCAGTAAATATTATTATCAATCAAACCCAGGGTTATCCCTACTTCCTTCAAGAATGGGGCAAGCACGCGTGGGATGCTGCATCACAGTCTCCGATTACACTGCATGATGTTCATCGAGCATCGATATCGGCAATTGCTGCGCTTGACGAAAGTTTTTTTCGAGTTCGGTTCGATCGACTAAGTCAATCTGAACGTCGATACCTGCGCGCGATGGCAGACCTCGGACCCGGCCCGCATCGCTCCGGTGATATTGCGGATGTCTTAGGTAAGAACGTAACTGCATTCGGTCCGACGCGGAAGCAACTTATTTCAAAGGGAATGGTGTGGAGTCCGAACCACGGTGAGACCGCCTTTACCGTGCCACTCTTCGATGAATTCATGAAGCGCATTATGCCTGGCGATGCGTGGAACAGTCAATGACATGCCACTAAAGATACCCTATTTATATTTTTTTATAAAGGCATTCTTTATAATCGGCTGTGTCCATGGTAGCATGTCGCATGCTTCTGCAGAGTGGGAACGGACGAACGGACCGTACGGCGGTGATGTGCTTGCGATTCCGTCACACGGTTCATACATTTTCGTGGATACCCGCTATGCCGGTGTTTACCGTTCGTCCGACGAAGGATTGACTTGGCGCCCGGCGAACGTGGGTATCAATGCCCGCAGTAGATACACTCAATCTGAAGACTCGTTGACCATGGTTTCTGGGTTTTCTTCCGATGGCAATGACGTGTACGCTGCTGGCAACTACAGTGGATTGTTCCGATCGACTGATTTCGGTGCGTCATGGTTCTCTGTAAAGGGCAACCTGCCTGACAGCGCAGTGCAGGAGGTTGCCGCTACAGGCGGGTTCATTTTTGCTAAAGTGAATAACATCGGGGTCTTCCGTAGTTCGGATAAGGGGCTCACGTGGGAAGACATCAACAAGAGTATCGACGTTAAGGGGTATGGTTGGAACACCCGACAACTCATCATAGACAATGGTGTGGTATATGTAACGAAGATTGGGAAGGGCGTCCTGAAGTCCACCGATCAGGGCTCGTCTTGGGAAATAGCAACGCAAACCATGTGGTTTAGCAATTGCCCCGCAATTCGCGGATCTCGATTCGTGGCGGATAGCAGCCGATACATCCATGAGTCGCACGATGCGGGGAAAACCAAAGAAATACTGCCGACGATGCTTAATTACCAAACTCAATGTATCGCGTTCACAGAGAACACATTGTTTATTGGCAGCGAACGTGGTGTGTCGATCTCCTACGATCGTGGAGTAACGTGGACGTATGTGATTCTGGCTCCGGGCTATAGTGCCGTACGCACAATTGTTGTGATTGGCAATCACGTGTGGGCAGGTATGGAATACGACGGTATGTAGTGATGCACTCTGTACAAAGCGTGATGCGTTAGAGGTTTGTCACGTACGTGACCCCGGTGAATACGGCCGCTCAATGAGCAAGCCGAAAAAGTCGACAATTGAAGTGCGGGGTATCCCCATTACCGTCGTGACGTCAGACGGACAAGACTTTATCTCGTTGACCGACATGCTAAGGTCCTTAGATGGAGAGTTTTTCATCGCGGACTGGCTTCGAAATCGCAACACCGTAGAATTCCTCGGGATTTGGGAATCCGTCTATAATCCGAGTTTTAATTATGGCGAATTCGCCATAATTAAAACTCGTGTCGGTTTGAACAACTTCAAACTCAGCGTGCGTGAATGGGTTGAGGCTACATCTGCGATTGGCCTCATCGCAACTACAGGTCGTTATGGAGGCACCTATGCGCACAAGGACATCGCCTTCGAATTCGGAATGTGGATCAGTCCGGAGTTCAAGATTTATCTGATCAAAGAGTTTCAGCGTCTTAAGGACGATGAGAACTTTCGTAACTCCAATGACTGGAATCTAAATCGAACTCTTGCGAAGCTGAATTATCGCATTCACACCGACGCGGTTAAAACGTACCTCATTCCACTTGAAATTACAGCCGCACAATCGGCATTGACGTATGCAGCAGAGGCAGATGTCCTAAATGTCGCGCTGTTCGGCAGCACTGCTCGAGAGTGGCGAGACACGAATCCTAACCTCGAAGGGAATGTTCGCGATCATGCTTCCATCACACAACTGCTCGTGCTCGCAAATCTAGAATCTCTAAATGCAGAATTCCTCCACATAAATCTTTCGCAAAGCGAGCGCCTTAAGCGGCTTAACGCAATTGCAATTCGGCAAATGAGACTGCTTACCTAACGCGTCGCAGCCTCGCCATGTACAATCCGTCGGTGCCATGATGGTAAGGGTCGACTTGCGCCTCGTATTCGAGGCGAAAGTCTGAGGTGCTGGAGAGGAATGCACGCACGACGTCTTCGTTTTCCGAAGGGAGAATGCTGCATGTGGCGTAGACGAGGGAGCCCCCTTCGAGCACCTTACCAGAGTTTTCTTGGATGAGTCGCAGTTGCTTGACGGTGTGACGTTTTAGTTGGTCGGGTGAGAGACGCCACTTAGGAAGAGGGATGCGCCGGACAGTGCCCATGCCGGTGCAAGGGGCGTCGATAAGCACGACATCGAATGTGTCCGCGCGGTTCTTTGCGGCGCCGCGATGTGTGTCGAATTCGGCAATGACGCTGCGGAGTCCGGCACGGCGTGCTCGCGTAACGGTTTCTTTGAGCCGCATGGGCTCGATGTCGCGCGCGATAATTTCGCCCTGGTCGTTGATGATGTCGGCCAAGTGCATCGACTTCCCACCAGCACCCGCACATGCATCAAGGATGCGCATGCCCTGTTGCGCTTCGCACGCAAGAGAGATGAGTTGCGAGCCTTCATCCTGAATATCAACAACGCCACTTTGTACTAGTGGATGTTGTAAAAGGTTAACACGTTGCTGAATGATGATTGCCATTGGAGCGTGTTTGCCTGCCTCACATTCAACACCCTCCGATCGGAGGTGCGCTAACACCTGGTCGCGCGTTGCGCGACGGGCGTTAACGCGCAGACACAATGGCGCAGGCGCAAGCATTGCCTTCCAAATGTGCACGGCCTCGTCCGGCCACTTACGTCTGGTTTCGTTGATTAACCACTGCTGCGTACACGCAAGTGTGTCTTCACTGAGGTGCATGGCGGCAAGTTGTGCTGCGGAAAGCTGTGGCAGTGTTGCAATGAATGCGTCGGTGTCTGCACCTGCGGCTCGACGGAGCGATGGCTCTAGATTAACAGGAATTAGTCCGGCAAGCGAGAGGGCAAGCGTGCCAATGATTGAACGCTCGTGGTCCTCTGCCGTCTGCGTTTCGCCCTGTTCATTTGTGCTGGTTGGCGATACAATCGTAATGGCAAGCGAATGCACACGTAATGCTGCAAACACGAGTTCGCTCAAGAAGCGACGTTCGCCGCTGCCGATGTACTTCTTCGATCGAAAATATTCGGAGACGACTTGGTCTGCGGGTTGCGGTGACTTCCACACAATGCGCAGTGCTTCAGCGGCATGACCGACCAGGGAAGAACCTTTCATTACGCAACATTCTCCACAGTTGCACCAATGCTTGTGGGCGCAATGCTTGCAGAAGCTATGCTCACCACAATTTTGCCGAACTGCTCGCCGCGCTGAAGGCGCTCGAGTGCTGCGGGCACATCGTCGAGTGCAACGACAGAATCGACAATTGGTACGATGCGGTGCAGCTTTACAAACTCCATCATGTCGCCGAAGTCGGCGGCCGTGCCCATGGTTGAGCCGATGATGTGTAGTTGCTTCCAGAAGACGCGGTGCATGTTAAACTTTTCTACTGCACCGAGTGTAGCGCCGTAGGAGACGATGCGTCCGCCTGGACGTATAATGTTCATGAGGTCGTTGAAGGGGCTGCCGCCAAGACTGTCGACGATAAGGTCGATGGTACCTGCTTGTGCAGCAAGATCTTTCGCCCATCCTTCGTTCGTTGTGTTCACACCACCCGATGCACCCATTGCACGCGCCTTTGCGAGCTTTTCGTCAGAGGTGCTCGTTACGAAAACACGCGCACCAATCGCAAGGGCCATCGTGAATGCCGTTAACGCCACCCCACCACCGATGCCCGTAATAACAGCCGTGCAGTCGTGTGAACATCCGCCTTGTAAGAGCACCGCCCGGTATGCAGTAACGCCAGCCATCGGTAGCGCAGCGGCCTGTTCGTTTGTGAGGTGCTCGGGGACGCGATAGAGATTGGCAACTGGAACAACGATCTCTTCGGCAAGCGTGCCTTGCGAAGGCATGCCGAGTATGCTGAAGTCCGGACCCTGTGCTTTTGAGTTATCGCCCCATACTAACGTCGGGTCGACAATAACCTTTGCGCCCACGTAGGAAGTTGAGGATGGTGCATCGAGCACAATGCCACATGCGTCGGAGCCTAACACAACAGGCAACACAATGT
Source organism: Candidatus Kapaibacteriota bacterium (assembly GCA_046595995.1). GTDB lineage: Bacteria > Bacteroidota > Ignavibacteria > Kapaibacteriales > Kapaibacteriaceae > JAWXBR01. Next base: position 12,046 of record JBKJNB010000018.1, on the reverse strand, counting down.
TCGCGTACTTGCCTTCGCGTATCCACTGGTCGCGTCGGTTAAGGCCTGCGGTGAGCACCTTTACGCGGGCGAAGCCATCGCGCATTGGAGGCTGTGGCCATTCGCCTGTTGCCAGGCCAGTTGAAGAGAGAACGAGTGCTTTCATGTTGTGGCCGGTGAGATCATAGAAGTGCCGCTGAGATCATAGGGGACGCAAGATAGTTCGTAGTTTGCAAGTCGTGACACCCTCTCGCACCAACAATGATGTTTCGAGCCCCTTTCTGCGCCTTATCGCAGGATTGGTGTTTGGTGTATTCTTTGTCGTGTTGTGCGCCGCTTCGTTGCACTCGCACGAACCGCAGCCTGCGGGTGGGGTAGACCATAACGACTGTCAGCTCTGCCACGTTACCCTGAATAAGGTCGTGCTCTCCGAGGAGCCCGAAGTGTCAGTTGTCCATTGCCACATTACGGCACCGGCGGCACCGTACCGCGGCACCACATTCGTTGCGTCTGCGCCGCAGTATGCCAACGGACCTCCGCGCGCCCCGCCGATAGAACTCGCGTAGTCTGTTCTGTCGTACACCTCCCAATGCAGGGTGGTGCTATTGCGCGCATTCCATGCTCACACTTCTTATGGTGCTGTCCGTACTAACCGGACATGCATCCAATAGTGAGGTTAATAGATCTCCTCACGCAGATGTTAAAACAACCCCTCACGCCGATATTCACGGAGTCGTCCGCGACAGTGCCGACCGCTCGCCTGTTGTAGGTGCCACGGTGCGACTGGCGCACGACGGACGTAATGCGTTAACAAATGGCGTGATAACCGACGCAAAGGGCGTGTTCCACATGCACGAGGTGGAGGGGGATACGATAACGCTGTTTATTACAAGCATTGGATATCGTTCGCAGCGCGTGCGTGTTGCAGTGAAACCCGATGTGCGCATCGAAGTGCTTCTAGCTTCGCAGGATATTAGCGTTGGAAGTGTGCTGGTAGAAGATGATCGCATCGATGCCCTGCCATCGCAGAATGCAACCGTTATTACTTCTGCTGAACTGGATGAACATCGCGGGCAGACGTTTTCGGAAGCACTGACGATTGTGCCGGGCGTGACGGTAATGACAACTGGACCGTCGATGTCGAAACCCGTCGTACATGGCATGTCGGGCTCGAGGCTCGTGCTGCGGAATAATGGGTTGGTGCAAGAGGGACAACAATGGGGAGCTGAGCATGCGCCGGAGATTGATCCGTTCTCGCCATCACGGGTAACGCTCATAAAGGGTCCGGCGGCAGTGGTATACGGACCCAACGCCATGGGCGGTGTAATCGATGTCGAGGCCCGCGCACTCCCGACAACAGCGGGCCTTCATGGCGATGCATCGATAAACATGTTTATGAACAATAGGCAAGGGGCTGCGTCGGTGCTCTTAGAGGCCGGACGTCTCTTCGACTTGCCGCTAGCAATTACGGCACGCGCGTCTGCACGTCGCGCAGGCAATGCGTCTGCACCAGACTACACACTTGCGAATACGAGCTTTAGCGAGTTCAGCGGAAACGCAGCCATTGGAGTTGGAAGCGCTGACAATGGCGTTACGTTAACTGTGAGTCGGTTTGCCACAACGCTTGGCATTTTTACAGGCTCGCACCTTGGTAATTCGGCAGATTTACAACGCGCTATAACCCGAGGCAGGCCTGCAGATAACCCCGAGTTCGCGTATGCGATTGAGAATCCGCATCAAGAGATTGCACACACGATGCTTGTGCTTGAATGGCATGTGGACATATCGGACATCGGACGCTTGAAGCTGCAATACGGATGGCAACAGAATGAACGCAGCGAGTTTGATGCGCATAACGCACGTATTGTCGGACGTGGTGTGGAGGGTAGCGAAGAACGCCGACTCGACTCGATAGCTCGGCTTGAGAAAACGTTGCTAACGCCCGCGATGAACTTGTTGCTCACGACGTACTCGGGTGACGCTTCACTCGAGCATGAGCTGGCCAAGAACGTACACGGACGGATCGGCATTGGCGCACTACGTCAGGTGAACGACAGAACGGGTGCCGTAAAACTTGTGCCGGACTACGAATTGCAAGGCGGCGGTGTGTATGTGTATGAGAATTTGACGCTTGACGCATGGACATTTAGCGCGGGAGCCCGGGCCGATGCACGGTGGTTGATTGCATCATTGCCAACAGACGCGCCGGGGACGTTCGTGGACGTGCAGCGTCGCTTCTTCGAAATGAGTGGCGTCGCCGGTGCCTCATGGACGCCTTCCGAGACCATTAATCTCTCACTCAACATTGGTACTGCATGGCGCCCACCCCAGGTGAATGAACTCTACAGCAACGACGTACATCATGGCGTGGCTTACTACGAAATAGGCGACACGTCACTGCAGTCTGAGCGCAGTGTTGGTGTAGATCTAACGGCAACCTATACCGTTGTTGGTGTGAACATCGAAGTAGGCGTGTATGGTAACCTATTTGATAATTACATCTACTCGTTACCCGACCCGGCGAACCCAACAATAACATTGCGCGGCACCTTTCCTACGTACCGGTTCAGGCAAGCTCGTGCGTTTATCGGTGGTGCAGACATCTCGGCAACTGTTGCTGTTAGCGATGCGCTTAATGTGTACGCGAAGGGGAGCATCGTTCGTGGAGAAGAGCTCGACCGGAACGTCCCGCTGTTCCTAATGCCGGCAGATCGTCTGCGTCTTGGAACGCACATACACGCGCAGGATGTGCTGTTCCTTCACGATGCATTTGTGGATGTAAGCGTACAGGGTGTGGCGCGTCAGGCGCGGTTTGTACCTGGCGAAGACTATCTAGCCCCACCACCGTCGTACGCAACAATCGATATCGATTTGGGAGGAAGCATCGACGTGTTGGGTAGTACGACGCGCTTAACTCTCTCTGTTTTCAATCTTCTCGACTCGCGATACCGAGACTACTTGAGTCGGTATCGATATTTCGCCGACGATCCGGGGCGCAATGTTGTCCTTCGTTGGCATATACCATTCTAAACACGTACCATTCTAAACACGTACCATTCTAAACACGAAAGCCCAGCTATGAACAAGCACATTTCACTCTACCTGATGGTTTTTGCGCTAACCCTTGCAGGTTGCAGTGAGAAGCAAACACCCGTGAACCCCGCCGAGGACGAAGTGATAACTACGGTTACTGTTTCCCTAAGAGACCTAAGTACAAACGTCGTATCCGAGTACGTTTGGGAGGATCTAGATGGAGTAGGGGGCAATACACCGAACCGTATCGACACACTTAGGTTGTTTAGCAGCAGGACGTACCTCGGAAGTATTACGATCAAGAACGCATCGGTCACGCCGGTCGCAGACCTTACTCCGGATATCGTGGCTTTCAAAGACCAGCATCAGTTCTTTTTTTCCTCGACGAACGCAGTGGCCACAGTGTTGACGCTTGATGTCGACTCTCGCGGACTGCCAATTGGACTTCTGTTCAACGTAGAAGCTGGGGCGCCGGGTAGTGGTGCATTTACCGTCGCTCTCTCGCACTGGCCGACACGCACAGCAAAAAACGGCACAACACCGAGCGACGAGACCGATATTTCCGTCACGTTCCCAGTTATAGTAGAGTAAGCGCACCTCAGGCAGCCCGTTCACTGTACTTGTCCACAATGATCTCAGCCCCCGCGCTTCGCGCCCCCTAAGCCGTATTTTTCAGCATGTCCGATTTCGATTTGCCCATAGAAGATGTTCGATTCGTTGTTGCCGACGTAGAAACTACGGGTGGGTCGAAGGGCACGCACCGGATAACGGAGTTGGGCTTTTGTGTGATTGAAGATGGCGTGATTGTAAAACGGTTTACATCGTTGATTAATCCGCGTCAGCTTATACCCGACTTCATCACATTAATGACAGGTATCACCAATGCAATGGTTGAGGGGGCTCCGGAAGAAGATGAGGTAATGCCGCGGCTTATCGAAGAGCTGCGCGTTGATGGAACGGTGTTTGCGGCACACAACGTTGGCTTTGATTGGGGCTTCGTATCGAGTGCGATTATGCGCTGCGGAGAAGAAGTGCCAGATATTCAGCGTCTGTGTACGTGCAGGCTGTCGAGGCGCATCAGCTCTGGCTTGCCGCGGCATGATCTTGGGTCAGTGGCAGAGTACTACGAAGTAAAGATTCAGGCACGGCATCGTGCGCTTGGTGATGCTGAGGCAACAGCCGAAGCGCTCGTACACATGATTGCGCGCTCTAGGCAGGAACACGAAGCACAAACGCTCACAGACCTGCTTGCATTGCAGACGAGTCCGCGTACGAAACCGAAGCCAATTCCGAAAGGACACATCGAGGTAATGGAGCAGCTTAAAGAACTGCCCGACGAACCTGGTGTGTACTACTTTACAAATGCAAAAAAGAAGATCGTATACGTGGGCAAGGCGAAGTCTTTACTTCGTCGCGTAAAAACGTACTTCACTGCAACACCACAGAACAACCGCAAAGTGTCGAAGATGATGCGCCATGTCCGCTCGGTGCATTGGGAGACAACGGGCACTGAGCTTGGTGCACTGTTACTTGAATCGCGAGAAATAAAGCTCTTACAACCATCATACAATTCCGCTGCTCTAGATTATGCGTCGTCGGCTTTCTTGCGCATTACAAGAGAGGATTATCCGCGGTTAGAGTTGATTAATCGGATTGATGATGATAATGCAGAGTACTACGGACCTTTTCGTAGTCAGCGAATGGCGGAGCGTATTCAAGAGATGATCGTGAAAGAGCACGGACTTCGCACGTGTAATGGTGCCCTGCATCCGCGTGTAGAGGAACGTCCGTGTTTCTCCTACCACATCAAACTCTGCGCAGCACCATGTGCATGTCTGCAATCGAAAGAGGACTATCGTAACTCTGTTGACAAAGCGCGCGAGTACCTATCGAACGTAGAGCGTGGAGCAATGTCGATGCTTGCCGACCAGATGACTTCTGCGGCGGAGAACATGGACTTCGAACGCGCTGCCATGCTGCGCGATGGTATCCGCGAGATTCAGCGCGTTACGCTGCATGCGCAGGACCGTCCGCTTGCTGTAAGTGATACCAACGTTGTAATTATCGTTCCCACGGTTGATCGATACTCGACGGTTGAAGTGTTCTTTCTACGATCTGGACGTCTGGCACTGCAACGCGTCGTAGGCACAGCCGCACGCCTCGATGACATTCACGATGCAGTACACGATGTGTTTACATCGGAGCCCCCTGTTGGCCCCTTCTCACATAGAGAACTGGATGAGCTGCGCCTCATTACTTCGTGGCTGTATCAAAGGCGCGAACGTTCCGCAACAATTGTCGTGAACCAGCACGAAATGGCAGAGGTCTGCCGCCAGCTCGACATGGTAGTGCGCTCGTTTGCGCGCACGATAGAGCTCGTTACCGAGAGTGAGTCATATAACGAGTACTCGCAAATAGCCTAGTCGGTCCAGTCCGCGATGAACACATTGGTATCGCGTGTGCCGTTGTTGTTGCGGTTCGACGACCACACAAGTTTTTTACCGTCTGGCGAGAACATCGGGAAGGCATTGAAGATGCTCTCTGATGTAACGCGCTCAATACCCGTACCGTCTACGTTCACGATGTAGAGTTGAAAATCGTAGCCGCGTTTTGATGCGTGATTCGAGGCAAAGAGGACCTTCTTTCCCGAAGGGTGAAAGAACGGCGCCCAGTTAGCCTTGCCAAGGTTAGTAATCTGCCGCATGTTGCTACCGTCTACGTTGCATGTAAAGATCTCCATGTCTGTAGGCGCAACGAGGCCTTCCTTTAGCAGTGCGCGGTATTCTGCCCTTGCGCTGTCGGTCTTCGGACGTGATGCGCGGAAGACAAGCTGCTTGCCGTCGGGCGAGAAGAATGCGCCGCCATCATAGCCGAGCTCATTGGTTATTTGCTTCTGGTGTTTGCCGTCGATGTCCATTGTCCACAACTCGAGATCGCCACCACGCGTAGACGTATAGACAATCTTGTCGCCTTTCGGCGATACGGTCGCCTCTGCGTCGTAGCCCTTCTTTTTCGTAAGTCTTTTTACAATTTTGCCTGCTTCATTGGCAACGTAGATGTCGTAGCCGGGGTCGACTGACCATAGGTATTTGGCATCTTTACGAGGTGCCGGAGGTGGTGGACAGTCTTTGCCAGCTTCGTGTGTGCTGGCGTACAACACATGCTTGCTATCGGGCATGTAGTAAGCACACGTGGTGCGACCCATGCCAGTACTAATCATTGGCGGCTTGTACATCGAATCCGTTGCGGCCCGCGCTATGTCCATTGCGAAGATCTGGTCGCAATGCGGTCCCCAAGCCTTGTTGTTGCTCTGGAAGCTCAGGTGCATTCCGTCCGGACTGAAATACGCTTCTGCATTATCACCTCCGTACGTCAGTTGTCTGATGTTCGAGAGATGAGCTTCCTGAGCGGTAACAACAGTAACCGACACAAAAAAGCACAGAAGATTTATCAGGCGTAGTAGAGTCATAAGCGAAATTACGATTCAGGCATTGTGTTAGAACGACGCTCTGTTTACAGGCGTTGCACGACGAACAGCGGAGACCCTTTCGAGCCCCCTTCACTATAGAAATCGAGGAAGCGCATCTTGTTCAAGAAGCCGCTACGATCGCGCACGAGATAAACATTTGACGTGTCGGTGGTGTACACACCCTTGGTGATGTTGTACGATTTCCAGTCATAACCAATGACGTCTTGCTTGATGCTTACCTGAAATCGTGCGGTATCGGCTGCAACGACATCCTTGAATGCGACCGAGTCGACGAGTGAAACCCGAGTATCCTTGCTCTGCAAGACACCAGTAACTGCATAGGCTAAGAAGTCCGGCGCATAGAAGAAATAGGTGTAACGCGTAAAGAGCAAATCCCATGTGCGACGAAGGGGCTCGTAATAGACTACGATGGGGCTTGCCGTGCAGGAGACACCGACATGTCCGTACAACGGGTCGCGCGGAACAGTAATCGTTGTATCATTCGTTCCATCGAGCATTGCGATGCGTAGGCTGATGCCCGATGGGTCTACACGCAATGGCATGACCTTGCGCCAGCCAAGATCGACTGCGTTTTCGTCGATGCCAAGACTGACGAGATAGACGTTGCCTTTTGATGTGCCTTCGGTGTTCCACCACCTGCCGAATGCCGTTGAGTCTGGGTCGCCGCTTGGTGCATCATAGCGTAGTTGTTGCGTCGTCGTAATTGGAGTGGTTACCGACGCCCACGCGACAGCACCAAGATTCGTAGCCGACATTATGAGCGCGGTGTTGATGTAGATGAGGGAGTCGGTGTTGTCGCCACTGATAGAAAGGTGCCACGACGAAATCGGACGCTGCATGACAACAGTGCGTGTTACCAAGTCGTAGTACAATGCCGTCTTATAGTTCGAACCCATGTCTACGCGCGACTCTTCTGTACCACCACGATCGAACGGAGCAATGGCATCATCGATTGGCATACATGATGTGAGCATCGTAGCAACGAACACTGCACTAAGCAAGTATCGAAACGGAGTTGCGCAAATGGTTTCGCTGTATCTCATCTTCGAACATCCAGTGTAATGGCAAATGTGCGGCCGTAACTAACAGGTGATGTCGCACCATCGGATACGTGTGCGCCTCCGCCGAGACCAGAGGAGTTTACGTTGCGGACGTCAAAGGCATTCTTCATTCCAACAGTAACGCCAATGTGGTCATCGACAAAGCGTGAGCCCACAGACACATCAAGCATGTGATATGCATCGAGGCGTCCTTCTGAGATCGTTCCATCATCTGCAGCAACAATATTCGGTGAAGCACCAGTGAACTTGTAGAACGCGCTCCAGTTCAGGCCAATCCAGCCGTCGGTGTATTGCACCGATGAACGCGCCTCTGGACTGAAGCCCATTCGTGTTGATGAAATGCCACGTCCGGTTAGCAGTGCACCCACGCGGAAATCAACCGACTCCGTTCGCAGACTTACGTCGAGTCCAACACCTGCAGTTCTATATGCGCCAACATTAACGTATGTGAATTTCGTTTCGTCGACTTGTGCTAGGGTTATCAAATTCTCTACATCGTTGTAAAACAATGAGGGTTCAACGCTAAGCACAGAAGCGAGCCACGTCCATGTCTTCTGGATACTCGCGTGCATGTTGTGCGAACGCTCAGCACGCAGAGATGTGTTGCCAACGATATCGTGGTTTATGTCTACGAAATACAAGTGCATTTCTCGCAGCGAAGGCGCTCTGAAGCCCCGAGCATACGATGCACGCAGTGTCCAGTCAGCGTTCGGACGCATCAGTATGTTAAGCGACGGGGTAATAGGTGCGCCGTAGGTGCTGTTCCAAGCAGCGCGAAGTGCGGGCTGTATTGTGAGCCATTCGGCCGGACGATATCGTAGCTCGCCAAACACGGCAAGGTCTTGCATCGAAGCGTCAGAGCCAGCTATGCGTCCGCTTCGCGTATCATCGAGGTTTACGTCAATGCCAACCATGCCATCGAGTGCGGTCGTTCGCGTCGTTCCAATGCCATAGGTGGCACGAAGCATCACATTCGTAAACGACGTTGTGTCTTGTGAGCCAGGCTCCGTTATCAGTTGTTCTTGTAACGTAACGAGGTTCTTTACGACGCTATTCTTGCGACGTCCGAAGTCAGAATACCCGGCGAGAATTTCGAGTCGTTGCGACTCTGAAGGCGACGTGCCGACCGACAGCGAATGTGTCCACCTCGTCGTGAAGTATCGGTCGTCAAATGCAGTCTCACGGTAAGGGTCTCGCGGCTCGCCGCGATTAAGGATCAACTCACGAAAGAATCGTGCATCGTACTGTAGCGTCCATGCCGAATCTGTCCAAGCGACACTCCCATGCGCAGCATACTGCTCGCGTGGCTTCCACTGGGCACTGCGTTTACGCAGCGACTCATCGGCAGACCATCCGTCGAAGAAGTTGCGCGCGCCATCGAGTGTTAATGTGACGTTGTCGAACGATCCTTTTGCCATTACGTCTACGTTATACGTACCAACGCTCTCGCTGTAGAAGCGGAAGGAAGGGGCAAACGACTTTTTAGTAACAACGTTTACTACGCCGCCGAGGGCGTCCGTGCCGTATTGAACCGACATCGGACCTTCTACTATTTCAATGCGTTCGGCTGTGTTTAGCAGTATCTGCGAAAGGTCGATGTTGCCATTCACGCGTCCGATAACCGGAACGCCGTCAATAAGAATCTTTACATTCTGTCCACCAAGGCCTTGCAGCGACATGCCCGTACCCAGGATGTTGTCCTGCGCAAGGCGGACGTTCATCTCTGTGGCAAGCACATTACTCAGTGACACTGCTTGTTGTCCCTGCAGCCGGGTCGAGTCGAGTACCCTTACGCGATGAATGCTTCGAGAGGCCGCTGTAGGAGTGGCCTGTCCCGTCACAACAATCGGATCGGTTGTGTACACTCGGGACGTATCGGACGCACTGCTAGCCGTCACGAGTAGTGCCGCTAGAAGTACGAGCAAGAGCCCCTTAGCCATCGAATTCCTAATGTCAGCGATTACTGAACGATCAGGGCTGAAGTGATTGTGTGTGTTGCTGTTTGAACGACCACGGTGTAGTGTCCGCCTGCCATGCCCGATGTTAACACAGGTATGGCATACATGCCGGCGTCGAGGTTCGATGCGATACTACGGATGGTACGTCCGGTGATATCAACAATGCTTACCGATTGAATATGTGTTGATGCATCGACGACGACATTGATTGCGTCGCTGCTACCAACAACGTTTGGGTGAACGCCGAGCACGTTGGAGTTCGGTGTTGCTGCATCTGCGACTGAGGTTATCACGACATCTGCATTGAAAGTCGTGGTGCCAGTAGAGGAACCTGTAAAACCAGTCATTACCATCTTCCACATCGATCCATCGCGGCGCAGTATGAAGTACGCTGTAGAGTCCGCAACTGTAAACTTCCCACCGGCAAACGCCTTCCAATCGTAACCGATAACGTTTGAAGCTGAGTCAAATGCTGCGATAGAAGGCGCTTGCAAGCTTGATGGATCGGGGCCTATAACCTTTGCAAGTTTGATGCCCGGACGTGCAAGTACACCAACAACAGGATAAGGGACAGGTTCGCCAGGGCCTAGTGCAACCTTCTCGATGTACCTAAGGAACGTCAGATCCCAACGATCAGCAGGTGGTTCGCGGTCGATTGAAGCGTGTTCGGTGAATGACCAATAGATGAACGACTTGTTAACGATGCCGTTAAGATCTACTTCACCGGTGTGCGCTTCTGAGCCGTCGATGTGAGCATACTTGAACTTGTAACTGTATCCGGTCCACGATTCAATAAAGAGCTTCCACATTGTACCATCGGGCATCACAAGCACGTAGACGCGTTCGCCCTTCAACGAATGCGACGTAGTGTTGTACGTGCCCCAACCATAGTCAAACATGTTTGACGGATCGGCAACGGTGTTCAGCGCACCGGTCCACGAAGCGGTCTGGTTGTACAGACGCGTCCATGTCGACATTCCAGCAGTATCGACAACTGCGTATGTCGATGGTGTTGAGTTTGGGACGACGAAAATCTTGAATGGCTTCGGTTCGCCACCAACAGTTTGTGCGAGTGCATCGTTTGCAATAATCGTTGCAGACATGCCGCTCTGGAAACCGAGGTGCCACGATGCTTGGGGCGACGTTGTAGAGAGGGTGTTTGGCTGATACCAAACTTGGTTTGCATAACCAGCGCCCATTTGAACGGAATCGACGGCCGCACTTAGTGTTGTTGCCGCTATGAGAAAGGTGAGAATCGAGCGAATCATCTGTTTTATTCCTAAGCGAGTGTTATTTGGATTGGGTCTAAATTACGACAATTGCCACAGACCTAGTCGAGCATGCATACGTGGTATCTTTGCCGCCTATGCCCGACATCAAAACCAATCTTCGCGGCCTCGATCTCCTCCGCGAGCCGCATCTGAACAAAGGCACAGCGTTTACGATTGAAGAGCGCGAGGAATTCGGACTCACCGGTCTGCTACCGGATGTGGTTGCAACGGTCGAGCAGCAACTAGAGCGTATCGAAGCGCATATTATTTCGCTTCCAACAGACCTCGATCGTTATGTGTATTTCAGCGATCTGCAAGAACGCAACGAATCGTTGTTTTATCGCATCCTTATGAAGGATCCGGTCGCCTACATGCCCGTTGTGTATACGCCAACGGTTGGTCTTGCATGTCAAACATTCGGACGTATCTACAGACGACCGAAGGGGCTGTTCGTCTCGGCTCGTCAGCGCGGACGCATTGCAGATGTACTGCGTAACTGGCCCGAACAGAACCCTCGTTTTATCGTTGTTACCGACGGTGAACGCATTCTAGGTCTTGGCGATCTTGGCGCACAAGGCATGGGCATTCCAATCGGCAAGCTTGCTCTTTACACAGCGTGTGCTGGGGTTCCGCCGGAATATTCAATTCCTATAGTACTCGACGTTGGTACGAATAACGAAACGCTGCAGAACGATCAGTTCTACATTGGCATTCGAGAGCCCCGTCTAACGGGCGAGGAATACGATTCCTTCGTCGAAGAATTCGTGACCGCAGTGCAGACAGTCTTTCCAAACTGCTGCATTCAGTGGGAAGACTTTGCTAATCATCATGCAGTACCGTTGCTCGAACGATATCGCAATCGCATAGCATCGTTCAATGACGACATTCAAGGAACAGCAGCAACTGGCGTAGCGGGCATCATCGCAGCGATGAAGTTCAAAGGCGAACGTTTGCAAGACCAAACGATCCTCTTTTTTGGCGCAGGGTCTGCCGGTGTTGGTATTGCCGACTTGTTAAGCATCGTCATCTCAGAAGATGGCATCACACTCGAAGAGGCGCGAAAGCGCGTGTGGCTTGTGGATAGTAAAGGTCTTGTCGAGAGTACGCGCACAGAGTTACCCGAAGGCAAGCAGAACTACGCGCACGAGCATGTGTGTTGCATCACACTTGCAGAGGCTGTGCGTTCGACGAAGGCAACGATTCTCATTGGCACGAGCACAATTCCGAAGAGCTTCACGCAGGACGTTATTGAAG
>JBKJNB010000061.1:0-9255 GCA_046595995.1 Candidatus Kapaibacteriota bacterium | reverse complement strand
CTTCGGCAGAGTCGCGACGTTGAGCACGCCACGCATAGCCGAATTCAACGCGGAACGTGCTGTCGACGACTTTCAATCCTACAACGTCTTGCGCCTCGAACTGGAAATACCGCTTTACCTTATCCACGCCAATAGCAATTGGCTGAGGAATGGTAAGGGGCTTTACGCGCAGAGACACGCGTTCGACCGGACCACGAGATGCAGCGTCTGCAAAACGCAGAGACGTGTGTCTGTTGTTCATGATCAAACGCTGTCCGTCAGACATACTCGTACGCACAAGCGTACCATTCACCTCTTCGATGCCGGTGATGTACAGCGGAGGATTTGCAGGTGTGTAGTACAGAATGTGTCGCAGACTGTCAGCTTCTTCAGTAAAAATATGACCGCGCAACACGAGCGAGTCGTTCACCCAAGCGTCCCACGGCAACGTCATACCTGTCAGATTATCCTGCTGCAGCACACGCAGTTCCGATCTCGTAGTCACGAGTTCGGGGCCACCGAGCTGCGGTGACGTTCCGTAGTAACGTACGTTTACGCGTTCGTCTACCGATGGTGTTACCGCAATCGACCCGCCATCGTCACGCCATACCCACGCAGAGCGAAGAATGCGCACGTTGTCGTTTGTGGTGTTGTCGATACGTCCGTTCTGCAAATCCAACCGCTCAGCAAATCGTAGTCCGCCACCGCGAGTGATCGTGATGCCCTGTGAGTTATCGACTTCACCAATTGGAATGAGACCCGTACCGGAGATATCCTGCGTGGTCGTACCGTTGATGCGTACAAGGCCATAGCGCTGACCAGGATTGATCAGGCCATCGTGACGCATGGTACCATGTGCCTCGATACGCGTTGCTGGCAACATATCGAACAGGGTGGCTGTGTCTGCTGATGAGAACAGGTTGGCTGCAACGAGAGGACGGACAATGTCGCGAAGGAGCTTTCTCGACGAACCTTCGAAGTGCACGTCGAAATACGTCAAGTGCGCAATCATCTGCGTATCGGCTGTGCGATTGCGCAAATACTCGACACGGCCAAGAATTGTATCCTGAGTTAAAGCAGCGTCGCCATAAATCTTCACTAGACCAGTGTTATGAATCACGCCCTGACTATTTAGTATGCTTGGCTGTTGCGCGAATGCAATACATGCACTACTCAGTAGCAGCACAAGAGAAGCAGAGTAACGCGTGCAGGTGCGAATTGGCAACCTCATGGTGTGCCTACCTGTAGAGTGCCGGCGTTATACACGGTAGCACCCGGACCCACTGTTAGGTTTGGCACGATAACCGACGACCCGGTATACACGAGAAGACCACCTTCGATGTTTGCGGCTGAAATGTCTTGCAACAACATGGGCGGGTTCGACGGGGCCTGACGCAGAATTGCAATGTTTACAGTTCCACTCGGAACAAACGAGAATGCATTAAACGTGCTCGTGCTTCCGAAGAGCAGTGCAGAGTTTGCAGTGTTATTTACCGTAACCGCAGAAGAGAGGCTATCTGGATAAAATTCCTGGATTGCATAGTTGTCATTCGCGCGAATGTAGCCTACATGTACAGTGAAGCCATCGATAATAACACGGTCAATTGGTTCCGGCTCGCGTGCTTCATCCCACGTAAACGGATTGCTCCAGCGTCCAGACGCAATCGCGCGGAGCACATCACGGCTACCGCGAAGTAGGATGTCGTTGCCATTATCTACACGAATATTATCAGGCCCGGCGCTTCGAATTCCGAACAGCTCGAGGTACGCAATGCCAGTACTCTGGGCCAGGGCACGGCGTCCGTATGTTGGTGGCAGTGTTGGTGTAAGTTTTAGCGCACGTTCATTCGGCGGGCCGTACGCGTTGTACATCTTCAGGAGAGTCTCGGTCGTTGTTGGCGCCCACGTATTCGGAATATCAGAAGCCTTGTAACCAACCCGTACCGTTGCCATCCAATCGCCAGAGGCCGTAAGCGTGACCTTGCGATGAATATCGGTCAGCGGATCGTAGGCATTCGGACGTGTGTTGGGTCGTACATCTAGCGTCAGATTGCCTGGTATCGTCCGAAAGCGCAGAAGAGTCTCTTCGTTGTTGTAGACGTATGCCACGTCCTGAACGGCACCAGCGAGCTGGCGTCTGAACGCTCCGATCACTTCGGCATTGTTTGTGTATGATGCATCACCGAGAAGCAGGCTCATCGTGTGCGGAATCATTACTACGTTTGAGTCTAGTACTGTTAGCGCCGATGCAACGTAAACGTCTCCGCTTGCTCCTTTAACGCCGCGCGACGTCTGTACACTTCCGTATGGATGCGTCGATGCAGTTGCTTGAATAATCTGCAGCGGCTGAACGCCAACGTAATGGACGAGTGACGTTGCATCAAAATTTGTGTTCGTAAGCGGTGCATTCCGATTCGTGAAGCCGCCATATACATCAACGCGAGTGTTTCGCCCAACAAACAGCTCGGCCTGGTCTGAAGCATGCACCGTAAGAATCGCTGTTGTCATGATGGAGACAGTATCAGCATCGTCAGCGACAATGAGTTTGCCGTCTACAACATCGACATTTGCGTGCAGGTCGGAAATATCAGAGCCCGTTGTAAGCGAGCCACCCTTCACGACACGAATCGGTGCGCGTGAAAATGATCGCGTGCCCCAGAAGAAATCGCCCTCAACATCAAGTGTTGAAGCGACGTCGCTGTTAAACTCGCCATCCATTCGCACTTCTTCAGTCTGAAGTAAAGTCTTCGGTCCTAACACCAGCGACAGGTGGTGGTAGCGATCGACGTTACCACTCAATCCCCGCTCAGAGGTTATGAACTGCGGTTGAGTACCGTCGTACAAAAACGTGCCTGTGTACTCTCTTGGGCCCGACGCCGTTATTGTGTAAGAGCCCCCTACCAGTACACTATCTGGTACAAGCTTTTGTGCGTCATCGGCAACTTCAAGGTCTGTGTAGGAGCGTGCATGTAGTTGTTGCGAGCCACTGGCACGCTTATAGCGCACAAGGCCCGGAATACGCCAAGCGCGGTCTTGCCCAAGCGCCGTTGTGTACTTGTCGGTGTCTGCGAGGTCGGTAAATCTGTTGTTCGAACCTGTAAACTCGATTACAGTATTCGTAATTGCTGTGTAAGGGGCTGCGTTCTTGAACTTCCCGGTGTCGCTCTTGAAGCGTATGGTGCCGAGGTTGTTAACCGTTCCTGTCGCGTTGTTCTCGAGATGTTGCGCTGTTGCCGAGAGTGCAAGCACGAACAGAGCACCGGCAAGAAACACCGCACGATATCGTGATGCGTACATCATGGTCGTCCAATGTTTATCTCGCCTTCGTTATTCAGATCGCCATAATTGGTAATTGTGCCCTCTACGTCAAGCGTACCAGGCGCATATCGCCAGAGCACAGCGTCGACCTCGATCGTAAGGTTGTTCGAGACCACGGCCAAGCTGTTTTTCTCCATGTACAATCCGCCTAACCGCAACGTAACGTCACCGCGAAAGCGAACCACTGCATTGTCATACACACGGATGTCACCAGCCTTGTTTAACGTACTTCCGTTCACAACCAGTAGCGCATTCTCACGGATGTGAATCTGTGCGCCGCTGTTTGTGAGGGTTTGCGCCGAAGCCGAAAAAGCGCTACAAGTCACAAAGACGAGCAGCGCGGCGAGGCAACCACAAATATGGTTCGTTGCGTTCCTCAATACTTTAGTTGTCGCTCCGCATTACTTCAACCCAGACCGTACTCGTGTTATCCCACATGAGTGTAATCGTGTCGCTGTCGAGCAGGTTGGCATCGCCATTCAGTACCAAATTCCCAGCATCGGCGAGCTGAACTCCGTTGCCGGCAACACCGGCGATACAGCGAACAACCAGACGGATGCCGTCAATAATGCCGTTCGGGAGAGTGATTGTGCGGTTGGCAGGAACATCGTTGCCGTCGAGACGCAGAAACGTGACACGGTCAGTTTGTGCAGCAGTAATTGCTTGACCATCGGCCGTAACATTCACCGTGCCCACAGTGGCCGTCATCGTTTCAGCCCACTCGAACGTACCCGTTGTAGTTGTTACGCCTGTGGCCAGACGCAAAGCCTGTCCAGCCAAACCAATGCGATCCGGAAGTGTATACGTGTTCGATCTGTTCGAGTTTGTACTTATAGGTGCTTTGAATGCCACGTAATCGGTGTTTCCAATTGGGAAAGCACCAGCACCGATGTGGGCTTCGTAAAAGCGGAGTTCGCGTGGGACGTTGTCGTTATTTGCAAGCCAAAGGTCCGTGTTTCCGAGTACAAATGTATTTGGCGAAGAAACACTCATAGCCGCAGTACCCGAGTTGAACCCGAATGAGCCAGTCGCTCCAGATGCAAGCGTCATGTTGCGACCGCCAGGAATGACACTATAGTCCGCATTTACGGCATTCGTCGTTCCCCCGCCGATAAACGACCAGCCGCCTGTTACAACATTACTTTGTCCGCCACCAATGCCGCTGTGTGTTGCTGTGGAAACGGTATTGCTCTGGCCTCCGCCAATGAAGCTATGATTGCCCGAGGCTGTATTCGATTGTCCGCCAATGATGGCTGCGTATTGTCCGCTTGCTACGTTGCTGGCACCAGCTCCCACAACCGAAGAAATACCAGAGGCAGTGTTGCTTGTTCCAGCGCCAACGAACGAACGTGATCCCGAGGCGATGTTCGAAGTACCTGCAAGGACCACCGATCGATTACCGCTGGCCGTATTCGACTGGCCGCCACCAACAAAAGCACCCGTGTCAGATGCTATGTTGTTGTCTCCACCACCGATTGTGCCGTACGCACCGCTAACCTTATTTAACTTTCCGCCGCCAATCGCACCACCGAGACTCGATACAGTATTCTGATCTCCAGCCCCAATAAATGCATTCGTGCCGCCTACGGTAATAGTATTATACTGGCCGCCACCTATGATTGCGAACGTGCCTGCGTTGGTGTTATTAGCCCCACCCACGATAGCAGAGCCCGTACCCGTAGCAACATTGCTAGTGCCTCCGCCAACTGTAGCGTATTGTCCACTCGCAGTATTGCCATAGCCCCCGATTACCGATGACCAATTTCCACTCGCTGTGTTGTTTTGACCGCCACCGATGAGTGAGTAATCGCCGCTAGCTGATTGTGAAGGGTTGTCACGACTACCCTGAAAGTCATTCGCCCAATCGCCGACGTCGCCTGCTATGCCACCTTGTGTGTTCGCTGCAATACGGCGAAGTCCGCCCCCATTGGAAAGCAATACCTCAACAACTGCCAGCGTGCCAGTCTCCCATCCGAGCTGATACGGACCAGTACCTCTTACGATAAGTACGTCACCATCTGTTGGCTTACCCGGTGGAAGTATCAATGAGTATGGCGTTATAGAGGTTGAAGGCGGCAGGAGTGTGATAAACGTTCCCGGTGCAGCCGATCGTTCGAATCGGATACCCTGAAATGTCGTTATCGATTGTGCCGATACGGTTAACGCACAAACAATGGCAACCGTAAACAACGCAACAATGCGCAAAAATGTTTTTTGTGTAAGCATCAGTTTTGTACCATCCTTCCTATCTCAATCCACTTAGCGCTGGCTGCGTCCCAGACAAGTGTGAGTGTATCATTTGCATCCATGTCAAAATCCGCGGCACCTTGTAAATCGAGGTTGAGGTCGGCGTCACTTAGACGAATTGCATTTGCACCAGAAAATTGAACGGTTACGATCATGCCGTTGGTAATACCGTTGCGGAGTGTCATAACGCGTGTGGCAGCCGTGCCTGTTGACGTTACGCGAATGATATCGGCATTATCGGTTGCGGCAGGGAATGCCGCGGCGATCGTTGACGCATGTGCAACAACATCATATGTCGGGATGGCAAGCCACTCGAGTGTGCCAGTTTCTGTCGTCGGCGCAGGTGACGCTGCAACGGACAGGAACGTGACGTCGGCTCCCACGCGATCGGGTAGCGTGTATGTGGACGAGTATTCGTTGTAGGTAGTCGTGGGAGCCTGGAAGGCAACATAGTTAATGTTTACACCGACGATTGAACCACTCAAGTTGTACGCCTCGAACAAGCGCAACGAGGAAGGCGTGTTGTTGTTATCCGCAAGCCAGACATCCATGTTGGCTAGCACGGCCACGCTCGCGTTCGAGATCGCCATCGAAGACGAGCCAGCATTCATGCCCAACGTGCCTTGTGCAGAGACTGTCATCGACCGACCGCCCAATGCCACAGAGTGCGAGGCCGACACAGCGTTTGCAGAGCCGCCTAGCGACACTGCAGCGCTTGCGGTTGCACTGTTCGAAAGTCCTGAGAGTACGAGTGCATGTGTGCCACCCGATGCAGTGTTGTTCTGCCCACCGCCCACGGTTGAGTGGCTTGTTGACGCAGTATTTGTTTGTCCGCCGCCTATCGCAGCGTAATTACCACCAATTGTGTTACTGCTTCCGCCAAGTATGGATGCGGATGATCCGCCGCTTAGGGTATTCGAAGCACCGCCGCCAATGAAGCCTCCGGCTGAGCCGGCACCGACAGTATTCGAGAAGCCCCCTGCAATTGCGCCTTGCGCGCTAGTTACAGAGTTATTGGTTCCGCCACCGACTACCGTCTGGGTGCCAGGATTCGTGTTGGCATAGCCGCCAAATATTGCTCCTGAGTTCGATGCACCGGTGTTATACATACCACCAAAGATTGTGCCGTTAATGGTCGTAACTGAATTATTGGCACCGCCTCCAACAAAACCGAAGTTGCTACCTGCACTATTTGTGTTGCCACCAAGTACGACCGAGTAAGTCCCTGTAACGCTGTTGTTGGTACCTGCGAATATGGCGCCATCGTTACCTGTCACGAGGTTTTGGAAACCGCCAACGATCGTACTGGTAGATCCCTTGGCCTCGTTGTTGTCACCGCCACCCGTGGTACTGTGGCTGCCACTGGCCAAATTATCAGACCCGCCAATCGACGTCGACATTGGTCCGGTAGTCCCGTTGACACCCAGGAAACTGCCCTGAAAGTTGTTTGAATAGAACGATGTACCACCGAGGTCGCCACCCTCTACTGATGTGGCGGGGCGTCGAAGCGATGTATTCGAAATCAACTCAAGAGTTGTTGTTTGACCGGCGTACCAGTATAACTGGAACGGCTCTACTCCAGATATCGCTAGAATCGCGAGGATGCTTGGCTGGTCTGCGGGTAAGATCAATGTGTACGGCGTTAACGTCGTCAGCGGAGGCAGTACCGACATGTACGTTTTCGGTGCTTCTGGCCGTTCGAAGCTAATGCCTTGAAACGTACGGATATCCGTGGTGTCTTGCGCGTGTAGTGCTAATGGTCCAGCGCCCAGGCCAATGAGCGCGGCGACGAGTAGCCTAGGGACGATTTGCTGTAGGTGAGGGGTCATCACGTTTAGCTCGGAACTCCTAGTTGTTTGATCGACTGGTTTCGACCCAGTCGACGCCAGTCCAAATTAGCGATATAATGTCGTTCGCAGCACCCACCCAGTTTCCTGTAAGGTCTACGTTATTCGCAGCCGCGTCCGGAAGGGTAACCGGCTGTGCTGCAGTTTCAATTATTCGAAGGACGAGGATCTGTCCAATCTGTAAGCCGTTGGCTAGGATCAGGCCAACTCGGGCTACGCCACCAGGGTCTAGGACAATATAGCTACGATTTCCCGGTACCACGGTTTGTCCGTTGGCAGTAACGAGAACATTCGCGCCCGGCCGCATCACAAGTCCCCCATCTACATCCATCGAGGTGGCTGGTGTGATGTTGCCGATCCCAACAAACCCCGTCGCTCCATCAATCTCCATCCGCTTGCTGACTCCAGCAATACCAGAGTAGAACGCGATGTCTTGTGGGGTAATGTTCGTGGTTGCAATGGAAAGCGGCTGAGCGTTCGTAGTGCCCAAAAACGACCCCGCTGCGCCGGTCCAAGCCGCCGTAATCGAATTACCAATGAGTGCCCAACCTGCAGCGCTGACGATAGCCGATAATGAGGCTTCATCCAACGAGCCCGTACTATTCGCCAAAACGATGCGATCGTAGCCAACCGGAACCGTGGCTTTCGCAACGCCACCTAACGACGTCATCGTCACGTTCGGAGTCAGCGCTGTACCGTTCACGGTAAACGTGCCCGGAGTAGCTGCGTTCAGTATCGCTACGTTCGACGAGGCTGCGCTTGCGAGTGTCGTTGTTCCCGTAGAGCTAAGGGTTCCAGTTACGGATGTATTTACAGCGTTCGTTGCGTTACCGATCTGGAATCCAGATGCTGTACTTAACGACATGCGAAGATTCGCAGCTGCCACCGTACCAAGGTACCAGTTCATCGAACCTGGGGTGGCATTCGCCGTCGCAAAATTCAAAGGAATACTAGCCGTTGTCGGACCTACAAAGCTCGATGCAATTGCACCAGAGTTTCCAACAAGTAGCCACGCGACTGGGTCTAATGATGTATAGGTCGGAGCCCCCGCGACGATGGATAGTACAGTTCCGTTTGCACCCGGTGCAAGCCAGTTTAGTTGCGAGCTGGAGCCAGTGACAGTCGAAACAGGAATGCTGTTCGACGTTCCAACTGTTAACGGAGGAAGTAATGTCCAGTCAGCAACCATTCCATTCGGCGCCTGCAGCCGCACGTAGTTTGTGTTGTTGTTACTAAGCAGCCGCACTTCGCGAGCTCGCACTGGCAATTGTGCAAGCGTATCCACGGCACCATTGGTACAGACAAGCGCAAGCACGATTGCGAGAGCAATACGTGATTTCGTTACAATATGTAGAGATGACAATTGCATGTTTCCTTCGACCGATCCTTCGGCCGTCAGAAGAGGTGTGTTACCTCTTCTGACGGCCGGGGGCAATGCCCCCGGACCAACTAATCCTGATTCAAGTATTCCAAATTAAGGTATAGGAATCCACAACCAAGTGATGCGCTCTGTGCCTGTGAACGGACCAGATGCTGACACTGTGATTGTACTCAAAGCAACACCCGTGACTGCAAGGATGTTACCCGTGTTGCCACCGTTGTCAACGGACGTTACTAGAATCAAGTCATTCGCAAAATCAGGTGTACCGACAACCGTGATACCAAACGAGAAAGCCCCATCCGTTGGGTCTGCAATGCCACGCTGTGCATTAGCAACAGGATTGTCTTCCCATGTGATGGTACCGTCTGCTTGAACGATCGGTATCTGGCCTACCGTACCCATGTCCGTCGTAGCTACAACGTTGAATGGGCCAGTTGTTGGGCCGTATGTTGGGAAGTTAAATGTGCCACCCGTTGTCGAGTT